>DHYU01000085.1 GCA_002415485.1 Proteobacteria bacterium UBA5122 | reverse complement strand
GTCGGCAAGACCGAGATCGCGCGTCGTCTGGCCAAGCTGGCCAATGCGCCGTTCATCAAGGTCGAGGCGACCAAGTTTACCGAGGTCGGTTATGTCGGCCGTGATGTGGAATCGATCGTCCGCGACCTGGTGGATGTGTCGCTGAAGATGACGCGCGAGCAGGCCAAACACGGCGTGCGTTTCCGCGCCGAAGAGGCGGCCGAAGAGCGCATCCTCGATATCCTGTTGCCGCCGGCGCGCGGCAGCTTTGGCAATGAGCCGCAGGAAAAGAATTCGTCGACGCGGCAGGTGTTCCGCAAGAAGCTGCGCGAGGGCAGCCTCGATGATCGTGAGATCGAGGTCGAGGTCAGCGCCGCGGCTCCGGGCGTGGAGATCATGGCGCCGCCCGGCATGGAGGATGTGACCAGTCAGTTGCAGGGGCTGTTCCAGAACATCGGTGGCGGTCGCACGCAGACGCGCAAGCTGCCGATCAAGGACGCCTTCAAGGTGCTGGTGGATGAGGAGGCGGCCAAGCTGGTCAACGAGGAAGACATCAAGACCAAGGCCATCCGCAATGCCGAGCAGAACGGCATCGTCTTNNGTTCATCGCCTCCGGCGCCTTCCATCTGGCCAAGCCGTCGGACCTGGTGCCTGAGCTGCAGGGCCGTCTGCCTATCCGAGTCGAGCTGGATGCGCTGGTGGCCGAGGACTTCGTCCGCATCCTGACCGAACCCAACGCGGCGCTGACGGTACAGTACAAGGCGCTGTTGGCGACCGAGGGTCTGAATATCTCGTTTGCTGAAGACGGCATTGCACGTCTGGCCGAGGTCGCGTGGCAGGTCAACGAGCGCACCGAGAACATCGGCGCGCGCCGCCTGCACACGGTGATGGAGCGCCTGTTGGAGTCCTTGTCGTTCGATGCACCGGATCGTGCCGGTAACGAACTGGTTATCGATGCGGCCTATGTCGACAGTCAGCTCGGCGAGCTGGTGCGGGACGAAGATCTGACCCGCTACATCCTCTAGGTGCGCGCATGAGTTATTACATCAAACCGACCGATATCCGCCTGCATCAGAAGTCGCGCCTGCTGGCACTGACCTTTGAGGACGGCGCACACTTTGAATTGAGCTGCGAGTTCCTGCGCGTGCACTCACCGTCGGCCGAGGTGCGGGGCCATGGCGTGGGCCAGGAGGTGTTGCAGGTCGGCAAGGAAGGCGTCAATATCGTCGCCATCGAGCCGGTCGGCACCTACGCGATCAAACTCTTTTTTGATGATGGTCATAATACCGGCATCTATGATTGGGGTTTGCTCTATAAATATGGTCAAAACAAAGACGAGTTGTGGCAGGGCTATCTGGCGCGGCTCAAGGCGGCGGGTCATACCCACTCACAGTTGGCGGCGGAGGCCGAGTAGTCATGTCTGAGCAGTCACACAACACCACCCACTTCGGCTATCAGCAGGTGCCGGTCGGCGAGAAGGCCGGCAAGGTGCGTGAGGTCTTTGATTCGGTCGCCGACAAATACGACGTGATGAACGACGTGATGTCGATGGGCATCCACCGCCTGTGGAAGAAATACACCATCGAGATGACCGGCCTGCGTCCCGGCGACAAGGCGCTGGATCTGGCCTCGGGCACCGGTGATCTGGCGGCGCAACTGGCGCGTCGCGTCGGCCCCAAGGGGCAGGTGGTGTCGTCCGACATCAACTACGCCATGCTCAGCCGTGGCCGCGCGCGCCTCGCCGACAAGGGTGTGGTCGGCAACATCAATTTTTCGCTGGCCAACGCCGAGAGCCTGCCGTTCGCCGACAATTATTTCGACTGCGTCACCATCGCCTTTGGTCTGCGCAACGTCACCGACAAGGACAAGGCGCTGGCCTCGATCTATCGTGTGCTCAAGCCGGGCGGCCGCCTGCTGGTGCTGGAATTCTCCAAGCCGGTGGCGCCGGGGCTGAAGCCGGTCTACGACGCCTATTCGTTCAAGCTGCTGCCCTTCATGGGCAAGCTGATTGCCGACGATGAGGCCAGCTATCGTTACCTGGCCGAGTCGATCCGCATGCATCCCGACCAGCAGACGCTGAAGGCGATGATGCAGGCGGCCGGTTTTGAGCGTTGCGACTACCACAACATGACCGGCGGCATCGTCGCGCTGCATCGCGGGTACAAGTTCTGATGCTGAACCTGGTCGCGGTCAATGCGCTGGAGAAGGTGCTCAACCAGTGCCTCAAACTTGATCCGGAGAGCCTGGCGCGGGTGACGGCGCTGGAGGGCAAGGTGGTGGCGATCGAGCTGAACGGCCTCGGTCTGCGTTTCTATCTGGTGCCCTGTCACGACTCGCTGCGCGTGCAGTCGGTGTTCGACGGCGAGCCGGATGTGCGCATCAGCGGCGGCCCGGTCAGCCTGGCGATGATGGGTATCGGTCCCAAGCTGGGGCAAAAGAAAGGCCTGCTCGGCGACGGCGTGCGCTTTGATGGCGACGCCCACCTCGGGCGCGAGGTGCAGTCGATCATCGACGGCCTCGACATCGACTGGGAGGAGCAGTTGTCGCGCCTCTGCGGCGACGTGCTGGCCCACCAGATCGGCAACTTTGTGCGCGGCGCGCACAAGTGGGGGACGAATGCCGCCAGTACGCTGGCCCGTGACGTGACCGAATATTTTCAGGAAGAGAGCCGCGACCTGGTGCCGCAGCCGGAGCTGGCGGCTTTTCTGGATAAGGTCGACACGATCCGCAGCGATGTCGATCGCCTGGAGGCCCGGATCAAGCGCCTGTTGAGCGCGCGGGAGTCTTCATGATCCGTCCCGGCGACGCCGCCCGTTTATTGTTTATCAATTGGATCCTGGTCAAACACGGCCTCGATGAGGTGGTGTTCGCCACGCACCTGTTCCGCCCGTTCCGTTTTCTGCTCTACCTGTGGCCGCCGCGCTGGTTCCGCGATACCTCGGCGCCGCGTGGCGAGCGCATCCGCTGCGCGCTGGAGGAGCTGGGGCCGCTGTTCGTCAAGTTCGGTCAGATCCTGTCGACGCGTCGCGACCTGCTGCCCGACGACATCGCCGATGAGCTGGCGCGCCTGCAGGATCGGGTGCCGCCGTTTCCGGGGCATCACGCCCGCGCCATCATCGAAAAGTCCTACAACAGTGTGTTGGACGAGGTCTTTGCCGAGTTCAATGAAAAACCGCTGGCCTCGGCCTCGATTGCGCAGGTACATGCGGCGCGCCTGCTCGATGGCACCGATGTGGTGGTCAAGGTGGTGCGGCCGGGCATCCGCCGGATCATCCAGCGCGATGTGAACCTGCTGCGGATTGTCGCCGAGCTGGCCGAGCGTTATTCGCGTGAGGCGCGGCGGTTGCGGCCGGTGGAAGTGGTGCGTGAATACGAAAAGACCATCCTCGACGAGCTGGACCTGATGCGCGAGGCGGCCAATGCCTCGCAGTTGCGCCGCAACTTTCTCGATTCAAAGCTGCTGTATGTGCCCGAGGTCTATTGGCCGCACTGCCGCCGCGATGTGATGGTGATGGAGCGCATCCACGGTACGCCGGTGGGTGATGTGTCGCGTCTGCGTGAGCAGGGTGTCGATCTGAAGCTGCTCTCCGAGCGTGGCGTTGAGATCTTTTTTACGCAGGTCTTCAGCCACAACTTTTTCCATGCCGACATGCACCCGGGCAATATCTTTGTCTCGCCCGAGGGTCAGTATCTGGCGGTGGACTTCGGCATCATGGGCACGCTCAGCCCGGCCGATCAGCGTTATCTGGCCGAGAACTTCCTCGCCTTCTTCAATCGTGACTACCGCCGTGTCGCCGAGCTGCACGTGGAGTCGGAGTGGGTGCCGGCGGGCACGCGGGTCGATGAGTTTGAGTCGGCGATTCGCACGGTCTGTGAGCCGATCTTCGAGCGGCCGTTGAAGGATATTTCTTTCGGCCATCTGCTGCTGCGCCTGTTCCAGACCGCGCGTCGTTTCGACATGGAGATCCAGCCGCAGCTGGTGCTGCTGCAGAAGACCCTGCTCAATATCGAAGGCCTGGGGCGTCAGCTCTATCCCGACCTCGATCTGTGGCAGACGGCCAAACCCTTCCTTGAGCGCTGGATGAGCGAGCAGCTCGGCATGCGCGCCTTGATCAAGAACCTGCGCCGTGACCTGCCACGCTGGGCGGAGCAGTTGCCGCAGCTGCCGAACATCATCCACGACCTGGCGCAGCAGGCGCAGAATGGCCGCCTGCAGCTGGAGTGGAAGTCGGACGAGCTGGCGCGGATGCGGCGCGAGGTGCGGCGCGCCAACCGGCGCAGTATTGCCGCTATCACCGCAGCAGGGCTGATGGTCTCTGCCGCCGTGATCCTAGGGTTGGATGGTTATGCGCCGTCGATGGTCGGCGATGCGCCGTTTCTGACCTGGTTATTGGGTGGTATGGCGTTGATTATTCTCATATTTAATTGGCCGGGGCCGGAGCGCCGCGATTAATCTCCAGAGTTGGCAGTGTTTTTGCAAAGTTAGGGAAAGTGCAAAACAAGGGCTAAACTGATTTCGTTATGTGGTTATTTGAAACCTATCAGGTGCGGCTACCCAAGCCCGTGTTGGTCAAGGGTGATCCGGCGCATAAGCTGCCGGTGGATATCTGTATCGACCAATGGCGTGGCGAGGCCTTGTTGCAGCTCAAGTCGGGTATGGGGCGGATCAGGCAGCGCCATGACGGCGAGTGGTATTACCTGTGTTCGCAGCTGCAGCTGACGATCTTCCGCCGCGAAGAGTTATCGATAGAATCTGACGAGCTGGCTGAGCGGCTGGCGCTGTATCAAGAGACGGCGCTGGATATCGCCGAGCGACTGGCCGTGTTTCTGAAGTTTAAATCCCGTACCTCGTTGTTGCAGGCCATCATGGAATATGACGCCCATATCGCCAGTGGCGAGCCCTTTGCCGACGGTGAAGTGGTGGTCGAAGCACTGCTGGAGCGTTTTCCGGCCTGGTTGTCGGCCTATGTCAACGGCCGCCTGGATGCGGCGCTGGCGCAGCAGCTGTTGGCCTCGGCCGAGACATCCATTGCGCTGGGCGAACGGCGGCGGGCGGTGATTGAGTTGTGCATGGCCTGTGAGGCGGCGCTGGGGATGCGCATGCTCAGTGTGGGTCTGGTCAAGGCCAGTATTGGCGAGATCTTCCGCAATCAGGCGCCGGAGGATTACGCGGCGGTGATCGCCTTGTTTGAAGCGCGTGATGCCTTTGCCGCCACTCAGCGCGGCCAGTTTCGTTTGTTCAAACCAGAGCAACAACAGAAAGCGTTGGCAGAGCTGACGCCGAGCCGGTTGGCGGTGGGGCGCCTCTGCGACTGGTTGACGGCTGGGGATCTGTTGCGGCAGACGGTGTAGTCACCGTATCACGATTTGAGTTTTGCCACGATGGTCTTTGATAAGCGCGGGAAGTGAGTGAATACCATTGAGCGCAGGTTGCGTCCGCACCAGTAAGCCCAGCCTTTCAGTTTGGGGGGTGTGTGGGCTGGGTCCAGCTTTTCAAACACGATGATGCTGTGTGCCTCCCGATCAGCAACTAACCGCCAGTGACGAGGTTGGGCAAACAGCAGCTTTTGTACTGCGCGTGCAATTTCGTTGCTGCCCATGTGTCCTGGATAATCATGTAGTGCGATTTTTCCGCCAATGGTCACGTGTTTGGACCAGCATTTTATATCGGTGGCGGTGCCATGTTGGCAGTGATCACCGTCCAACCATAATAGTTCGATGGGTTGGTGCCATTGGCGTGAGACGTGAGAGCTGCTGCCAACGTGGCATATCACATAGTCAGTGACGCCTGCTGTTTGCAGATTGCCGATGATGTCTGGGTGTTGAAAGATGTCGACACTGTTGATGGGGCGGCCCCCTTTTTCTTTTTGTGCAAAGGAAAGCGCGATGGTTGATTTGCCGACGTTAGTGCCGACCTCTACGATTTCTCCAATCCCTTTCGTCCCTAGCGATAATTGATATAGATAGTCTGCTTCGAGTTGGGAGCAGTTGTTAACGCTAAAGCTATCGAGAAAGGTTTTGGTCGCCTGCCAGGTGTCGGGCATTTTGAACTGTATCCTTGAATTCTGAATGTATTGATAGTGCGGACTTTACTGGATGAAGGAGGGGCGTGCAAAGCGGGATGTTATGCGCGCAACAACGGCCCTTCCACTTGTGTCCGCAGTTTGCTGCCTCCCAGCACTTCTACCAGCGTCAATGCAAATTCCATCGCGGTGCCGGGGCCGCGTGAGGTGATGATGTTGCCGTCGCGGACAACGGCGTCTTCACAATACTGCATGCCGGGGATGTTCAACTTGTCGAGGGTGCCGGGGTAGCTGGTAGCGCGTTTGCCTTCGAGCACGCCCGCACGCGCCAGTACCCGTGGTGCGGCGCAGATGGCGCAGGCATATTTGCCGGCGGCGACCATCTGTTGCACGTACTGAATGATGCGTGCGTCATTCATCAGGTGATCGGCCCCTGGCAAACCGCCGGGTAGGACGATCATGTCGTAATCCATTTGCAGGGCCTTATCGAGTGTGGTGTCGGGGATGAGTACGGTGCAGCGGCTGGCGCGTACCGGACCTAGGTCGTGTTCGAGACCGGCGCTGGTGACGTTGATCTGGGCGCGGCGCAGGATGTCGATGATGGTGACGGCTTCGAGTTCTTCGCAGTCCTGGGCGAGGGGCACAAGTACACTGGCCACGTTGGTGTTTCTCCCTGTATTGATTGCCTGGTTTTATAGGCCGAGGCTGAGTTGTTCTTCATCTAGAAGGTCGTATATCGGCAACTTGCTATTTTCTTGAACGCGGGCCTTGGGGTGCAGGCAGTGGCCGCAGCTGCTGTGGGCGTCGAGCAGATGCAGTATGCGCCAGCCATTTAAGGTCAGGTGATCGGCGATCAGGCTGCGGTGGCATTGGGTGGGGTCTTTTTCGGCGCACATGATGACGCTGCGTGCGGGGCGGGCAATGGCGCAGAGTTGCTGGATGCCTGCGTTGTAGCTGGAGCTGTTCATGTAGTCGGCATATCCACGAAAGCCGGTGCGGGTGAGGGCGCTGTGGGGGGAGTCGTTGCGTGAGTGGCGCAGGCCGCCCAGTTCTTTGCCGAGCCAGAAGTAGCTGATGCCTACTTCGTCACAGGCGAGTTGCAGCAGGCGCTTGTCGAAACTGGGGTTGCGCTGCGAATGTGGCAGACTGCGGATGTCGACCAGGCGTTTGATGCCTTGCCCGGCCAGGATGCGGAACAGCTCGTCCAGGCTGCGATTGCTGTGTCCAATGGTGTAGAGCGTGCCTGAGTCCATCATGCCTGCTTGATCTTGTGCGTTGTGGTGGCGGGATACCTGTCATCCGTGTCGGTACCAATCGCGATGTTCCATTCTAATGGGTGCTTATAGGGGGTTCAACGCCGATTTAGTGGGGGTTGTTGCCTGTGTTTCTTCACCGCTCGGTGGTGAGGCTAGGACCAGGGTATTGTCTGATTCGGTATCGGCTTGGCGGATGACGGGGGGCGACGGCGCTGGGCGAAACAGTTGGCTGACCGGGACCAGCTCAATGCCGTGCTGGGCCAGGGTCGGCAGCCATTGTTCCAAAGCCTGCAGTGTGGTGTCGTAGGGGTGGCCAATCGCAATGGCCTGACCGGTTTGTTTGGCCTTGGTCAGCAGGCGTCTGAGTTGATAATTGATCGCGCGGAGGCTGGGGTCGTCATCGAGAAACACATCGCGTTGCAGGCTTGGGATGTTGTTCTCCAGGGCCAGTTGATTGGCGACGGTGAGATGGGTGGTGCGGCTATCGATGAAGTAATAGTCTGCAGCGTATTGTTGTAGCCCTTCCATCAACCAGCGCATATGGCCGGGGTGGCGGGTGAGCAGGCTGCCCATGTGGTTGTTGATGCCTTGAGCATGGGGTACGGCGGCGAGATTATCGCGCAGTACCTGCATGAATTGTTCGCGATTCATGTCGAGTGTCAGTCCGCTGGGGCCGAGCGGATTACCGGTCATGGCCTCCATCGGCATGTGGATCATGACCTCTTTTTGTTGCGCGTGGGCCTGGCGGGCCATGGTCTCGGCATGGGCCGTTTGTGGCATGAAGGCGTAGGTGATGGCGCCGGGTAGTTGCAGCGCACGCTGGCCGCTTTGCCAGTGGTCGCCCATGTCATCGAGGATAATGCTGATGCGTGGGCTGGCTGCGTGCAGACTATGACTTAGGAGTAGGCAGGCAGTGATAAGCAGCCACCTGCCCACACTCCGCGGGGCGGAGGAGGGGGCGGGATGGCGACGATATCTCATCGGTTAGCGCTGCAGGATATGCAGCCCTTTGATCAGGTTGAGTGCCTCATAGAGCTGATAGTCTCTTTCGGCGAGGCTGGGTTCGTCTTTGGCCTTATCTTTGGAGGCATCTTTACCGCTGGCCTCTGGGTTTTCTTCGCCATTTTCGAGGTGGCGTGACAGGTCGGCCTCTTTGATTGGATCAAAGGCAGTGGTGTCGACGGCGGAGATCTTGAGTTTCTCCAGTTCGATGTCGGGCACGATACCTTCGGCCTGGATGGAACGGCCGGACGGTGTGTAATAACGCGCGGTGGTCAGCTTGAGTGCGGCACCCTTGGCGATGGGGATGACGGTCTGGACTGAACCTTTGCCGAAGGTCGGGGCGCCGAGGATGATGGCGCGTTTGTGATCCTGCAGTGCGCCGGCGACGATTTCAGATGCAGAGGCGGAGCCCTCGTTGACCAGCACCACCAGTGGTTTGCCCTTGATGATGTCGGTCGGGGTGGCCTTGAAGCGCATTTGCGAATCGTTGATGCGGCCTTCGGTGTAGACGATCAGGCCTTCTTCGAGGAAGGCGTCAGACACGGCCACGGCGGCATTGAGCACGCCACCGGGGTTGTTACGCAGGTCGAGGATCAGGCCCTTGAGTTCGCCATCGGCTTCCTTCTTCAGCTTGCTGATCTCTTCGACCAGGTTCTCGCCGGTGTTGCTTTGGAATTGGGTGATGCGGATGTAGCCAAAGCCGGGTTCCAGCATGCGTTTTTTGATGCTGTTGACCTTGATCACGGCGCGGGTGATGGTGACCTTGAACGGCGCATCGGTGCCGTCGCGGACGACGGTGAGCACGATGTCGGTGCCGGGTTTGCCGCGCATCAGTTTGACGGCCTCGTTGAGGGTCATGCCTTTGACTGCTTTATCGTCGAGGCGGATGATCAGGTCGCCGGCCTGCATGCCGGCCTTTTGTGCCGGGGTGTCGTCGATTGGTGATACGACCTTGACGAAGCCGTCTTCCATGCCGACTTCGATGCCGAGGCCGCCAAATTCGCCGCTGGTGCCGACTTGCAGTTCTTTATAGCCTTCTGGCGACAGGTAGGCCGAGTGTGGGTCGAGGCCGCTGAGCATGCCGCGAATGGCGTTTTCCAGCAGTTCCTTGTCATCGGTGGCTTCGACATAGTCGGATTTGATCTTGCCGAAGATCTCGGTGAAGGCGCGCATTTCTTCCAGCGGCAGCGGTGTGTCGCCCGCATCGCGTTCGGCCATCACACCATGGCCGATGGTGATGCCGACGCCGAGGATGGCACCCATGGTAACGAGGGAAATGTTGCGGAAAGAAAATTTCATGCTGCGGCTCCGTCCGGGTATTTTTATATGGAGAAATAACGGTCTGAATGGTGATGCAGGATACTGGTAAATCCAGCCACGTTACAAGCCAAACATTTGTAAATCATGTGATTACGTCATCGTTTGGGGGTTATCGGCACCATTTGGCAGGATCGATAGGGCTGCCTTTGTGGCGTAGCTCAAAATAGAGGCCGTCATCGTGTTGGCCGCCGCTGTTGCCGACGCTGGCAATGATCTCGCCGGCGGCGACGAGATCACCGGTTTTTTTGTACAGACTTTCGTTGTGGGCGTAGACGCTCATGTAGTCGTGGCCGTGATCGACAATCAGCATCAGGCCGTAGCCGCGGATCCAGTCGGCGAAGACGACCTTGCCGGCGGCGATGCTGTTGACGTCGCTGCCGAGCTTGGCGTCGATCATCACGCCCTGCCATTTGCGTTTGCCCTGCAAGCGTGGGCTGCCGAAGCGGTGGCTGATCTTGCCCTTGGCGGGCCAGGCGAGTTTGCCCTGCAGTTTGCCGAGGCTGACGCCGTCCGGGATGTAGCGACCGGGTCGGCGGCGGATCTCTTCCATCAGTTGCAACAGGTGTTTTTCATCGGCCTGGAGTTTTGCCAGTTGCTGATCTTTGTCCTTGATGTCGGCGTTGAGCTGGCTGATGACCTGTTTGCGTTCGTTGCGTTGTGCCTGCAGTGCCTGTTGTTGCTGGCGGACTTCATCTTCGACGGTCTGCAGTTGCTGTTGGGTGTGCTGCAGTTTGTCGGCAGCCTGGCCGAGTTCGGCGCGGGTCTGCTCGGTGGCAGCGACGGTGTTGAGTTGTGCCTCGGTCAGATAGCGGTAATAGGTCAGTGTGCGCCCCAGTTCTGCCGGGTTGTCCTGGTTGAGCAATAGTTTTAACGCTTGGTGTTGACCAGTGCTGTAGCTGGTACGCAGGTGTTGCGCCAGTTGCTGTTTGAGCTGGGTGAGTTTGGTGTTGAGGTTGAGGACCTGGCGATCCAGGTCTTTTTGTTGTTGTTGATGGCGGCTGCGTTCAGTGTTCAGTTCGCGCAGTTTGCGTCGCAGCTCGCTGATGTTTTGCTCCAGCGATTTGAGTTCGGTCTGCAGGTGGCTGTGTTGTTGTCGGTCCTGTGCCAAATCCTGGCGCAGTTCGCCGATCTGGCTTTGTACCTGGTTGAGTTGTTGCTGGGTGGATTCGGCATGGCTGTGCAGCGGTAGGCAGAGCCCGAGACAGCATAGAAAGATACGGCGACGCCAGGATTGGGATAGGTTGCTATACAAGGTTGGGGATCCGTGACGACGTTGGTCCGAGTCCTGATTATGGGCTTGCCGCGCAAGGCAGGGCAAGCCCATGGGCTTAGTCCTTCAGTTGCATAACCGCGTGGCCGGTCATGTTGGGTGGGATGGGTAGGTCCATCAGTGTCAACATGGTGGGGGCGACATCGGCCAGACTGCAGTTGGTACAGTGAGGGGCAGCGTCGCGGCCGACGTAGATGAACGGTACTTTGTTGTGGGTGTGGGCGGTATGTGGTTGGCCGCTGGTCGGGTCGACCATGCGTTCGGCATTGCCGTGGTCGGCGGTGATCAGTGCCTCGCCACCGACCTTTTGCAGCGCATCAATGATGCGGCCGAGGCAGACATCAATGGTCTCGATGGCCTTGACGGCGGCATCGAAGTTGCCGGTATGGCCGACCATGTCCGGGTTGGCGAAGTTGCAGATGATGGCGTCGTATTTGCCGCTCTCGATGGCCTCGACCAGCTTGTCGGTGACTTCCGGTGCGCTCATCTCTGGCTGCAGGTCGTAGGTGGCGACATCGGGTGAGCTGACCAGGATGCGATCTTCACCGTCGAAGGGGTGTTCTTCGCCGCCGTTGAAGAAAAAGGTGACGTGGGCGTATTTCTCGGTTTCGGCGATGCGCAGTTGGCGCAGGCCGAGGCTGGAGATGTATTCGCCAAAACCATTGCTCAATTTTTCAGCGGGGAAGGCCACCGGGATCGACAGGCCCTTTTGATATTCGGTGAGGCTGACGAAGGTGCCGAGCTTGGGGGTATAGGCGCGCTCAAAGCCATCAAACATTTCGTCGGTGAAGGCGCGGCTGATTTGGCGGGCGCGGTCTGAGCGATAGTTCATGAAGATGATGGTGTCGCCATCATTGACCTTGATGCTGTCACCCACGGAGGTGCTTTGCACGAATTCGTCGGTTTCGTTGCGGGCATAGGCCATTTCCAGCGCGGCCATGGCGGTGTCGGCATGGAAGGCTCCTTTGCCCTGGGGGATCAGGTCGTAGGCAGCCTGGATACGAGGCCAGCGGTGGTCGCGATCCATGGCGTAATAACGGCCGATGACCGAGACGATGCGGCCACTGCCCAGTTCGGCAAACACGTTTTCCATTGCCGTGATCGAATCGGCCGCGCTCTTGGGTGCTGTGTCGCGGCCGTCGAGGAAGGCGTGCAGATAGATCTCTTTGGCGCCACGGTCAGCGGCCAGTTTGGCAAAGGCCTGGATGTGTTCTTCGTGGCTGTGGACGCCACCCGGTGACAGCAGGCCCATGATGTGGATTGCCTTGCCATCACTGATGGCCTGGTCTACGGCATTGGTCAGCGTGCTGTTGCTGAAGAAGGAGCCGGTCTTGATCGCACGGCTGATGCGGGTGAATTCCTGATAGACCACGCGGCCGGCGCCCAGATTGAGGTGGCCGACCTCAGAGTTGCCCATCTGATCGGACGGCAGGCCGACCTCAGAACCAGAGCAGCTCAGGTAAGTGTGCGGATACTGTTGCCACAATTTGTCCCAAATCGGTGTCTGGGCATGGTGAATGGCGTTGTGGTCGGTGCACTCTGTGTGGCCCCAGCCGTCGAGGATGAGCAGTGTGATGGGTCGAATTTTATTTGGCATCGGTGTCAAGGTCTGATTGCGGAGTTTGCCCACAGGCCGGATGAGCCCCGTAGATTCAAGCCGGCGCCTACCGGGGTGGCGTTCGGGCATAAATGCAGCGCAGGGGGAGTCCGGGAAGTGCGGATTTCTAAAAACTTACTGCTTGAATAGGCATTATTGTATAATGTTTCTCTTCAAACTAAAACCGGTTGATGATTGGTCGTGGTTTGACCGACTCAAGGATGAGGCGGGTGCGGATATCGGAGGCCCATTTATGGAGATGAAGGGTAGGATGGTCGTATACGAAAATAATGAAGATGAACTCATCACTCGGGATGAGGATATCGATAAGGCGGCACGTTCGCTGAAGGCGATGTCTCACCCGATACGGTTGAAAATTCTGTGTGTGTTGGGTGATCAGGAGATCAGCGTGCAAGATATCGTTGATCAGGTGGGAACATCGCAAAGCAATGTGTCGCAGCATTTAGCGATTCTACGCGACAAGGATATCCTCGCTTCGCGCAAAGACGCCAATCGCGTCTTTTATCGGGTGGGAGATCCTGGGACATTGAAATTGATTTGCATGATGCGTGATGTATTTTGTTCACAGCAATAACATATTCCTGCGTTAGTATTTAAACGGTTTATTTCGATAGAAAGGGTTGTAGGCTCGGGTTATGGGGCAGTTTTTTGAATTTACCTTTAATCATCCGATCATGATGTCGGCACTGTTTGCCATCATCATCATGATTGTGATGAATGAGTTCAAACAGAAGTTACTTGGATTCACCGAGATCGCCCCTGGCGAGGCGGTGCGCATGATCAATCATGACGATGCCGTGGTTGTTGATGTGCGTGATGACAAGGAGTTCAGCGAAGGTCATGTCATCAATGCGGTGCATATTCCGCTTGGTTTACTGGACAGCAAGTTGGACACCTTGGAGCAGTATCGAGACAAGCCGTTGATTGTGTATTGCCGTAGCGGTCAGCGTTCCGCCAAGGCTGGCAGTATTCTGCAGCGGCAGGGATTTAAATCCATCTACAAACTGAAGGGTGGCATGATGGCCTGGACCAGCGCCGATCTGCCCGTCAGTCGTTAATTGAATTTGGAAGGTTAAAACGTTTATGTCAGACAATAACGAAAAGGCCCAGCAACAAGCGCAGGGTGTATTTGGTATCCAAAAAATCTACACCAAGGATATCTCCTTCGAAACGCCGAACTCTCCAGCGATCTTTGCCCAGACTGAGTGGGCGCCCGATGTGAATGTGCAGATCAATAATTCTGGCAAGGCACTGAACCAGGATGGCATTCATGAAGTGGTGTTGGGTTTGACTGTTACCGCCAAGCAGGGGGATAAGGTTGCCTATCTGGTGGAAGTGCAACAGGCGGGCATCTTTCAGGCGCAAGGGTACGATCAGGCGCAGATGGGGCATCTGCTCGGCAGTTTTTGTCCGAACATCCTGTTCCCGTATGCGCGTGAAGCGGTCTCTGATCTGGTAGCGCGCGGTGGTTTCCCGCAGTTGTTGTTGGCGCCAGTCAATTTTGATGCGCTCTATGCACAGCATCTGCAACAGCAAAAACAAGCACAGGCAGAGAAGGCTTCTGCCGAAGTCACTCACTAAGCCTCGATTCACGTCCTCATCGCGATGAGCGAAACCCCGCAATCCAGGCCGACCGTTGTGGTCGGCGCGGGGGCTTGGGGCACGGCCTTGGCCGTGCTCCTGGCCCGCAATGGCGTGCCCACTACGTTATGGGCGCGCAATGCCAATACCATTGCTGATCTGCAGGCGCATCGTATCAATGCCGCGTATTTACCGGGCGTTGAGCTGCCACCTTCACTGAAGTTTAGTTCCGATCTCGATGCGGCGGTTGCTGCAGCGATGGATGTGTTGGTCTGTGTGCCGAGCAAGGCCTTTCGCGCCACGCTGCAACAATTGCAGCCACTGCTTCGTGCCGATATGCGTGTGATGTGGGCGACCAAGGGCTTTGATGCAGATAGCCATCGTTTGCTGCACACCGTGGTCGATGAGGTGCTGGGGGCGACGGTGCCCGCAGCCGTGGTCTCGGGACCAACCTTTGCCCGCGAGGTGGCGCTGGGGATGCCGACGGCAGTGACGATCGCCAGTCGCGATATGGCCCTGGCTGAGGCTTTGGCAATGTATTTTCACAATGACCGTTTTCGCGCCTACAGCACCGATGATGTGATCGGGGTAGAGGTCGGTGGTGCGGTCAAGAATATCCTGGCCATCGCCGCCGGTATCAGTGATGGCCTTGGCTTTGGTGCCAATGCGCGGGCAGCACTGATCACCCGTGGTTTGAACGAGATCATGCACTTTGGTGTAGCGTTGGGTGCGCGGCGTGAAACCCTGATGGGGCTGGCGGGTTTGGGTGACCTAGTCTTGACCTGTACCGATGATCAATCGCGCAACCGACGTTTTGGTCTGGCCTTGGGGCGTGGCAAAACGGTGGCCGCTGCCTGTGAAGAGGTGAAGTATGTGGTCGAAGGCATGCATGCCGCGCAAGAGGTGATGACGGTGGCAGCGGAGCTGGGCATTGAAATGCCGATCACCGAGCAGGTCTACCAGGTGATCTATCACCAGCGTGCGCCCGCTGAGGCCGTGAGTCAGTTGTTGCATCGCGCCCCCAAGGCCGAAGGTGTGTAATCCGGTTTTATTCTCTGTTGTGCGCTCGCGCTGAGCGTTTACAATCAATCTCATGATGAAAGCAATGATCCTAGCGGCAGGCCGTGGTGAGCGTATGCGGCCGCTGACCGACCATACCCCTAAACCCTTGCTCGAGGCGGGTGGCAAGCGTTTGATCGAATACCATATCGAGGCCTTGCAGCGTGCCGGCGTTACCGAGCTGGTGATCAATCATGCCCATCTGGGTGACCAGATCGAGGCCGCGTTGCTGGACGGCGCGCGTTACTGTGTGCGCATCAAATATTCGGATGAACACGGGCGTGCGCTGGAGACGGGCGGCGGCATCTTCAATGCATTGCCGCTGTTGGGCGATGCGCCGTTCATCGTCGTCAATGGCGATGTCTGGACCGACTTTGATTTTTCCTCGCTGTGCCTGTTGCCTGAGAAAGACGCCCACCTCGTCTTGGTCAACAATCCCCCACAACATCCTGGCGGTGATTTCGTTTTGCGTGATGGCCTCGTGCTCGATGCACAAGACAGCGACCGTTATACGTTCAGCGGCATCAGTGTGCTCAGTCCCGCGTTGTTCAAGACATGTCAGGCAGGGGCCTTTCCATTGGCGCCGTTGTTGCGTCAGGCGATGGCGGCCGGGCGCGTCAGTGGGCAGTTGTATCAGGGGCACTGGTTCGATATCGGTACGCCAAAGCGTTTGCAGGCGCTGGATGACTGGTTGAGGCGATAGCCAGGCGGGTTATGGGCAAGGAAATCGACAACAGCCATTTTCGGCACAAGGATTTTCAGGCCTTTGAGCAGCGCCTGACACGTGAAACGCAGTTGTTGGCGGAATGGTTTGCCACCGAGCAGTTTCAGGACAAGGGCCGGGTTGCAGGTTTTGAGCTGGAGTTGTGGCTGGTCAATCGCCTGGGGCAACCGGTGCCGGAAAATGCAGCGTATTTGGCGAGGTCGGAGTCGCTGGGCTTGCCGATGGTGTCGGAGTTGTCCAAGTTCAATCTCGAACTCAATACCACGCCGCGCTCACTGAGTGGTGCGGTGTTGTCACAGATGCATCAGGAGTTGCACGACAACTGGCAGGCGTGTCGATCATTGGCGCAGACGCTGGACAGCGAACTGATGATGATCGGTATTCTGCCCAGTCTGGCCGAGGCGGACTTGAGTCTGGCCAACATGTCGGAGGTCAAACGCTTTCGCGCGCTGAACGAACAAGTGTTGCGCTTGCGCGAGGGGCGGCCCCTGCATCTGAATATCGAAGGCCGCGAACACCTGCGCACCTATCATCTCGATGTGATGCTGGAGTCGGCGGCGACCTCCTTTCAAATCCATTATCAAACCTCACCCGAGCGTTCGGCGCGGGCCTATAACGCAGCGCATATCCTGTCGGCACCGATGGTGGCGATCAGCGCCAATTCACCGTATCTGTTTGGCAGTGACTTGTGGGATGAGACGCGTATCCCGGTGTTTGAACAGGCCGTCGCAGCGGGTGGTTTTACCGATGACAATGGCTGCGAGGTCGGGCGCGTCGGCTTTGGCTGTAGTTATGTGCAGCAGTCGTTGTTTGAGTGTTTTGAGCGCAATCTGGAGCGTTATCCGATTTTGTTGCCGGCGGTGGATGATGCGCCGGCGGAGGCAATGTCGCATTTGTCGCTGCACAACGGCACGATCTGGCGCTGGAACCGGCCGCTGATCGGTTTCGATGAACACGGTCGGCCGCATCTGCGTATCGAGCATCGTGTGGTGCCCGCCGGGCCGAGTGTGATCGATGCGATTGCCAACGCGGCATTTTTCTATGGGCTGGTCGAGGCGATGAGTCAGAGTGATGCCGCGCCCGAGGCGGCGCTGAGCTTTGAACATGCGCGCAGTAATTTTTACAGCGCCGCCAAACATGGCCTGGCGGCACAGGTGATGTGGCTCGATGGCAAACGTGTGTCGGTCTATGCGCTGCTGTTGCAGCAGTTGTTGCCGATGGCGCGCGAAGGCCTGCGATTGCTCGATGTGGATGCATGCGATATCGATAATTATCTAGGCGTGATCGAAGGGCGTCTGCGTAACAAGCGCAATGGTGCCAATTGGCAGCGCGATTATGTGGCGCGCCACGGGCATGATATGTCGGCCCTGACGTTGGCCTATCATGAACGTCAAAACAGTGGTGCACCCGTGCACGAATGGTCATTGTGAGGGGGTGTGAATGTTGAGGGTGATGGAACAAATACCCGCAGGATTTCTTGATTGCGAGGCCAAGGATCTGCTTGCCTTGTTGGGCGGACCGACCTTGATGCATCTGCCGGGGCGTGTGGCGGAGCCGTTGTTTGTGTCGGTGCTGTTGCACGGCAATGAGCCGACTGGCCTGCTGGCGATCCAGCAGTTATTGCGGCATTACAGCGATAAAAAATTGCCGCGCAGTCTGTCGATCCTTGTCGGCAATGTGTCTGCGGCGGCGGAAGGTTTGCGGCGCCTCGATGGTCAGCCCGACTATAACCGGGTGTGGGTGGATGATGCTGCGTGCGCCGAGTCGCAGATGATGCAGTCCGTGCTGGCGCAGATGCAGCAGCGCCAGGTGTTTGCCAGCATCGATATCCATAACAACACCGGTTTGAATCCGCATTACGCCTGCGTCAATCGTCTCGATGCGCCGTTTCTGCAATTGGCGTCGATGTTTGGGCGCACGGTGGTCTACTTCACAAAACCCGAGGGTGTGCAGTCGCGCGCGTTTTCAATGCTGTGTCCGGCGGTGACGCTGGAGTGTGGTCAGCCAGGTCAGGCGCATGGGGTTGAACACGCCTTTGAATATGTGGATGCCTGTTTACGCCTGACCGAGATCCCCGTGCATCCGGTCGCGGCACACGATATCGATCTGTTTCACACCGTGGCGGTGGTGCAGATACCGGAGGGGACCAGTTACGGATTTGAGCAGGGCCATGATCTGGTCTTGTTGCCGGACATCGATCGTTTTAACTTCAGTGAGCTGCCCGCAGGCACCTGCTTTGGTTATGTGCAGGGCGCCGGTGCGCGTCTGCAATGCACGGGCGAGCAAGGCGAGGATCTTAGTACACGTTTCTTCAGTTACGAAGCCGGTGAGATCCGGCTCACCAAGTCTGTTATGCCTTCGATGCTGACCCGTGATCTGCGTGTGATCCGCCAGGACTGTCTCTGTTATCTCATGGAGCGCATCGGATTGGCCCGCTAGGCCCGCATGGCTTAGGTCGGAACCGATACGCCGAGCAGCAAGATCCCCGGGATTGAAACAACAATCAGTGCCAGTGCGCCGGCGATGTAGGCGATGTCGGTGGTGTCTAGTTTGCTCATGATCAGTGCTCCTTGCGTTGGCTGGTGGGTGGTCCTTGTGAGTTAATGCGTCACTGCTACGCGAATCCCCTCATGTCCGCTGAAAAAATTTGGGCGAAAAAAAAGCGCCCTGTGAGGGCGCTTAAATGCAGAAGGGTAAAAGCGGTTGCCAAGGGCAAGCAGGCCGGGAATCGGGGGAGGTATGGCCGAAGTGTCTCGCCGCAACCGCTCTTACCTGTTAATGCGTTGTTGCTTGCCCAATCCCCTCATCACCGTTCAAAAAAATTGTTCAAAAAAAAGCGCCCCGAAGGGCGCATAAAGTCAGCAGAAGAAGCGAGCAGTTACTTCGTTACCAGGATTCACCCGCGGTGGCGGGTCAGGAGCCGGTAGATCCTGTCTTTCAGCAGCAAGCGTTTGCGTTTTAAACCGTCCACGTAATGATCCGCCACCGGGCGGCTGCTGATCTCGATGCCGTAGATGCGCTTGTCGGTTTGATCGTATTCGCTGACCAGTTGAGCGAACTGTGGGTTGCTGGATTTGAGCGTGGCAAGCGTGCCATCGAGTTCGGGGAAATCTTCGTGGAGATAATGACGCACACCGTACATACCTGTCCTCCTGTGGGTTCGGGATAAGGTTGTTTATGTCGTCACCTGATGAGGTCCGGCACCCAGGGACTGCGGTCGTTCGACGGGCCTTTCTCAGGGGGCGAAGATTCAGGCTCTCACAGCTTCGAAACGTGGGTCAAGCCCTGGGCGAATGTTGATTTGGTGGCTTAGGATTGGTAACTGATTGATTTTAAAGGATGCCAATAGGCGGCTGTGACGGGCTGTGGCGCGGTTAAGTGATTGTTTGCCCGCGCGTTTATGTATTCACGAAAAAATTTATGTCGCCGCTTTGCCAATTTTGTGGGCGATGGCGGCGATGCGCTGCTGTTTGAGGGTGTTGGCGATCTCCGGCCCGCGCAGGCCCTGGGCGGCGATGGCGGCGGCGTCGATGCCGAGGGCGGCGGCCAGCGCCTGGCGGAAGATATCGGCCTGCGGGTAGTCGCGGTCTTCGTGGCCGGTGCGGCCACGGCTGTCGGCGATGCAGGCGAGCAGAAATTCCTCAAAGCGTTCGGGGCGACGAAAGGCGTCGAGTCCGTGCAGCGTCTCCAGCAGCGTGCTGGCGCGCAGCTCGGCGGCGCGGTGGCAATGGGTGTGATATTTGCCCGCCAGTAGCGCCAATTCGCGGAAGTCGTTGGGCGCACGCAGGCGGTCGCACAGGGCCTGGATCAATGGCAGGCCACGCGCCTCGTGGGCGATGTGGCGTGGCCATTCCTCTTTGGGGGTCGCACCCTTGCCGAGGTCATGCAGCAGCGCGGCGAAGCGCACGCGCGGCTCCGGACTGAGGCGGCAGGCCTGTTGCAGCACCATCATCGTGTGCACGCCGGTATCGATCTCGGGGTGATGCTGTTCCGGCTGCGGTACGCCCCACAACGCATCCAATTCAGGCATCAGCTTGGCCAGTGCGCCACAGGCGCGTAGGGTCTCGAAGAAGCCATCGGCGGCGTCTTCGGCCAGTGCGCGTTGGGTCTCGGCCCAGACCCGCTCCGGCACCAGTGCGTCGACCTCACCGGCGGCGACCATGTCGCGCATCAGTTGCAGCGTCTCGTCGGCGATGCGGAAACCGAGTGGTGCAAAGCGGGCGTAGAAACGGGCCAGTCGCAGGATGCGCACCGGGTCTTCAGTAAATGCAGGTGACACGTGGCGCAGGATGCGTTGCTGCAAATCCTGCTGGCCGCCGTAGGGATCGATGAGGTGGCCGTCGGCATCCTGCGCCATCGCGTTGATGGTCAGGTCGCGGCGGATCAGGTCGTCTTCGAGGCTCACATCGGGCGCGGCGTGGAAGGCGAAGCCGGTGTAGCCGGGGGCGGTCTTGCGTTCGGTGCGGGCGAGGGCGTATTCCTCGCCACTCTGTGGGTGCAGAAAGACCGGGAAGTCCTTGCCGACGGGTTTAAAACCCTGGGCCTGCATCTGTTCGGGCGTGGCTCCGACCACTACCCAGTCCCGGTCTTTGACGACCAGGCCGAGCAGCGCATCTCTGACCGCACCTCCGACCTGGTAGATCTTCACTGTCGGTTAGTCTGGATCGCGGGCGGCGGTTTGACGGATCACATCGTAGCGGCCACGGATGCCGGCGCGGCCGGCGTAATAAGGGACGGCGCTTTCGATCGTGCGCGGTGTGATGCCGAAGATCTCCGGGAACGGTTTGTCGCTGGTGGCCGGGGTTTGCAGGCTCAGGTAGTTGTCATAGGTGAACAGCTTGCCTGGCAGCATGCCGAGGATGCGGCCCTTAAAGGCCGACATGCCATCGCTCAGTGAATAGATCTTGGCCTTGGGTTTGACCAGGTCGGCGGTGTAGCGCACCAGCTCGTACATGGTGTAGACCTCGGGGCCGCACAGGTCGTAGCGTTGGCCGTAGGTGTCGGAGTTGTTGATCGACTTGATCATCGCCTCAACCACATCACCAACATAGACCGGCGCCAGCAGTGCGTCGCCACAAGGCACGGCGATGCCGGGCAGTACGCTCAGCATGTTGGCGAAGAAGGTGAACAGGTGGTCATCGGGGCCGAAGATGGCCGATGGGCGGAAGCTGGTGACGTTGAGGCCGTCGTTGTTATGAATGGCATCTTCGCCTTCGCCCTTGCTGCGCAGGTAGCCGCTGCTGCCCTTTTTGGCATCGGCGTTGAGTGCGCTCATGTGCAGTACGCGGTGGACACCGCTGGCATAGCAGGCCTTGCTCAAAATGGCGGGCAGCTCGACGTGGACCTTTTTGAAGTCGCCGCGTTTGTGTTCATTGAGGATGGCGACCAGGTTGATGACGGCGTCGCAGCCGGTCAGCAGCCCCTTGAGCGCGTTTTCGTCAAAGATGTTGCAGTCGATGACTTCGACCTGTGGCAGCACCAGCAGGCTGCGCACACGTTCACGATTACGCGACGGAACACGGACGTTGTAACCCTTCTGGGTCAGTTGGGATACGAGGTGATGACCGACAAAGCCGGTGCCGCCGAGGACGCAAATCGTCTTGGGAGCCATAGTCTGTAAATCCTTCAAAACAATGTGATTCTGAAAAAAGATGCGAAATTGTCCCGTTCGCTGCGGCATTGGTCAAGTTTTTCCCTACGGCAGGCTATACTGGGTGCAAGATATTGAATTCAAACGAGGTGTGACATGGGGTTTTCATCAATTAACCCGTATAGCGGTGAGTGCTTTCATCAAACTCCGGCCTGGGACTCGGCCGCGCTCGACGCGGCGCTGGCGCAGGTGGCGGCGATCACCCCCGTGTGGGCGGCGACACCCGTGGCTGAGCGTTGCGCCCAGGTGCGCCGCATCGGCGAGGTGATCCGCCGCCGCAAACGCGAGCTGGCCGAGACGATCACGCGTGAGATGGGCAAGCTGCTGCGCGAGGCCGAGGCCGAGGTGGAGAAGTGCGCCGTCGTCTGTGACTTTTACGCCGACCATGGCGCGGCCTTTGTCGCCGATGAGCTCATCGCCAGTGATGCCGGTCGCAGCCTGGTCGCGCACCAGCCGCTGGGCACGGTGCTGGCGGTGATGCCGTGGAATTACCCGATGTGGCAGGTGATGCGCTTTTTGGCGCCGGCGCTGGTGGCGGGCAATACCGGGGTGCTCAAACATGCGTCCAACGTGCCGCTGTGCGCGCTGGCGCTGGAGTCGGTGGTGCGTGAGGCCTGCCTGCCGGAGGGCGTGTTTCGCAGCCTGATGATCCGCGCCGCGCAGGTGCAGGCGGTGATCGAAGATCCGCGCATCCACGCGGTGACGTTGACCGGTTCTGAAGGCGCCGGGCGTCAGGTGGCGGCGACCGCCGGCCAATGTCTGAAAAAGACCGTGCTGGAGCTGGGTGGCTCTGATCCGTTCATCGTGCTCGACGATGCCGACCTCGACTGGGCGGTGGCGCAGGCGGTGACCTCGCGTTTTATGAATGCGGGGCAGACCTGTATCGCCGCCAAGCGCTTTATCGTGGTTGATGGTATCGCCGAGGCCTTTTTGGCCAAGTTCAAGGCCGCGGTTGAGGTGCTGCAGGTGGGTGACCCGATGGCGAGCGGGACGACGCTGGCACCGATGGCGCGTGTCGATCTGCGCGACGAACTGCATCAACAGGTGCTGACCAGCATTGAACAGGGTGCGGTCGCAGTAACCGGCTGTGTGCCGGGTGACGGCGCCTTCTATCAGGCCTCGATCCTGGACCGGGTCGAGCCCGGCATGCTGGCCTATCGTGATGAATTGTTCGGGCCGGTAGCGATTGTGATCCGCGCCCGCGATGAGGCGGATGCGATCCGCATTGCCAACGATTCACCGTTTGGTCTGGGTGGCAGTGTGTGGACGCAAGACAGTACGCGTGGCGAGGCAGTCGCACGACAAGTCGATAGCGGTGCGGTGTTTGTAAATGGTCTGGTCAAGAGTGATCCGCGGCTGCCCTTTGGCGGGATTAAAAACTCCGGTTACGGTCGTGAGCTCGGGCGCCACGGCATGATGGAATTCATGAATCAAAAGACGATCTGGGTTAAGTAGGCGTCGATCGTTGTTGAATCCATCGTTATTGATCTGTCCGCTCTGCGGCGAGTCGTTGCAGGCACACGGCAGTAGTTTGGTCTGTCCGCAGCGACATAGTTTTGATGTCGCGCGTCAGGGCTACGTCAACCTGTTGCCGGTACAACATAAACGTTCGCGCGAGCCGGGCGACAGTGCGGAGATGATCGCCGCACGGGGGCGGTTTCTCGATGCGGGTATTTATCAGTCGATCTCAGAGCAGTTGAATGCGATGGTCGCACCGCTGCGGCCGCAGGTGGTGCTGGATGCCGGCTGTGGTGAAGGCTATTACCTGCAACGTCTGTACGCAGAATTGGATGCGGATGTGCAGGTCTTTGGGTTAGACATATCAAAGCCGGCGATCATGGCCGCTGCGCGTCGCAACAAACACGTTCATTGGCTGGTTGCCAGCAACAAGGCGCCGCCGCTGCAGGCAGCTTGTGTGGATGTGATTGTGGTGATGTTTGGTTTTCCCGATTACGCCGCCTTTGCCAAGGTGTTGCGCCCTGGTGGGCAGGTGATCCTGGTCGATGCGGCGGAGGATCATCTGCTGCAGCTGCGTGAGGTGATTTATCCCGAGGTGCGTAAATCCGCACCGCCGAGTATTGAGAGAGCTACGGCATGTGGGTTTGACTTAGTTGAGACACAGGCGCTGCGTTATCAGACGCCGAGTTTGGATCAGGCCTTGCTGGCCGATCTGTTGTTGATGACACCACATCTGTTTCGCGCCAGCCGTGAAGGCAAGGCCGCCGCCGAGGCATTACAACAATTGATGTTGACGGTGGATGTGTGTTTTAGACGATTGCGTTTGACGACCGGATGTTAGATGCCAGGCGTATATATTCTTTCCATTATAAAAATATTTTTAATGATAATATGCCGCCGCTTTGTGTGTAACAAAACCTTAATTTATTCCCGATAAATCACCCCGAAAGTTGGTCACGACAAATAGCGCTGTTAACCTCGCTACGCGTAGTGCTATTGTGTGTATATGTAGGTCTTGCAATGGAGTCTCGGGTGATTACTCGAATGCAGTTGCTGCGTGGGGATGTTCGCGGAAAGGAGAATATTATTCGTCCGCCGTGGGCCTTGGGCGAAGACCTATTCACCGAACGATGCAGTCGTTGCCATCAATGTATCCGCGCTTGTCCTGAAAAAATTATCGTTAAAGGCCGGGGCGGTTTTCCCGAAATAAACTTTGCCTTGGGCGAGTGTACGTTTTGCCGTAAATGTGTCGAGCAGTGCGCAGATGGTGCGCTATCTGATCCAGGCCACGAAACACCTCCTTGGGCAGTTAAGGCACAGCTTGGTGCGGGATGTCTCACCTATCAAGGGGTGGTATGCCTGAGCTGTAAAGAGCAGTGTGATGCACGTGCGATTACCATGCAGCATCAAGCAGGGGCGGTCGCCGTTCCGCAGATCGACCAAACGCTGTGTACAGGGTGTGGGGCGTGTTACCAGCCTTGTCCCGTGCATGCGATCACACTCAAGCCAATCTCTTCCCAGGATAATTTGCCAGAGGAAAATGAATCATGAATATCGCAGGTGTCGTTGTCGACGCATTGCCACAACAAAATGGATTAGTTGAACAGCAGTTGCTTGCATTGACTGGTGTCGAGGTCCACGCCATCAGTGACAAGGGACGTATGGTCGTCACCGTTGAGGGCGACAGCCGTGAGAGCGTTGCCGATGTGGTGATGGCGATGCATCACCTGAAGGGTGTGTTGTCGGCGGCGATGGTTTACCACAATTTTGAACAGGCATGTGAGTCGCAGGAGTTTTCAGAATGAGCATGGACAGACGGGATTTTATAAAGTTAAACGCCATCGCCGCGACGGCAGCCGCCGCGGGCGTCAGTATTCCAGGTGTGGCCTCCGCACTGGAGAAACACAACGATGACATCCACTGGGACAAGGCGCCTTGCCGATTTTGTGGCACAGGCTGTGGGGTGCTGGTTGGCACCAAAGATGGACGTATCGTCGCCACGCAAGGTGATCCGCAGGCGCCGGTGAACCGTGGTTTGAGTTGTGTGAAGGGTTACTTCCTGGCCAAGATTCTGTACGGCAAAGACCGCCTGAAGACACCACTGTTACGCATGACCGACGGCAAATACGATAAGAACGGTGAATTCACGCCCGTATCTTGGGACCAGGCCTTCGATGTGATGGCGGAGAAATGGAAGGCTGCGATCAAGACCAAAGGCCCGAGTGCGGTCGGCATGTTCGGCTCCGGTCAATGGACCGTGTGGGAAGGTTATGCCGCAGCCAAATTGTTTAAGGCCGGTTTTCGTTCGAACAACATTGATCCAAACGCGCGTCATTGTATGGCCTCAGCAGTCGGTGCCTTTATGCGCGCCTTTGGTTCCGATGAGCCGATGGGTTGTTACGATGATTTGGAAGCGGCAGATGCCTTTGTGTTGTGGGGCTCTAACATGGCGGAGATGCATCCGATCTTGTGGATGCGCCTGACCGAGACCCGCCTCAACAAGCCGGATGCCGAAGTGCATGTATTGTCGACCTTTGAGCATCGTTCATTTGAGTTGGCAGACAATGGCATTATCTTTAAGCCACAGACCGATCTGGTGATCCTGAACTACATCGCCAACTACATTATTCAGAACAAGGCCTATGACAAGGGCTTTATCGATAAGCACGTCAACTTCACCAAGACGGCGACGGATATCGGTTATGGCTTGCGTCCGGAGCATGCGCTGGAGCAGGCGGCAGAGAATGCAGGTGTAGGCAAGCTGACGCCAATCAGTTTTGATGAATACGCCAAGTCACTCGAGATATATACGCTGGACTACACCGCAGAGATGAGTGGTGTGCCGAAGGAAAACCTGCTTAAGCTCGCCAAGCTGTATGCAGATCCGAAAAAGAAGATCACGTCGTTCTGGACGATGGGCTTTAACCAGCATACCCGTGGGGTGTGGGTTAATGGATTGCTCTACAACGTGCATCTGCTGACGGGCAAGATCTCCGAGCCGGGCAATAGTCCGTTCTCATTAACGGGGCAGCCATCGGCCTGTGGTACTGCGCGAGAGGTGGGGACATTTTCTCATCGCCTGCCTGCTGATCTGGAAGTCACCAATAAAGAACACCGCGACTTTGCAGAACGTGTTTGGCAATTGCCGGAAGGCACGATCCCTGACAAACCCGGATATCACGCGGTACTACAGAACCGCAAGTTGAAGGATGGCGAACTCAATGCCTACTGGGTGATGTGTAACAACAACGTGCAGGCCGCAGCCAACATCAATGAAGAGGTGTTGCCCGCCTATCGTAATCCGGAGAACTTCATTGTTGTCTCTGATCCGTATCCTACCGTGACGGCCGTGGCAGCGGACTTGATCTTGCCGACGGCCATGTGGGTGGAAAAGGAAGGCGCCTACGGTAACGCCGAACGTAGAACACAATTCTGGCGTCAACAGGTCAGTGCGCCGGGTGAGTCGAAATCCGATTTGTGGCAGTTGGTGGAGTTTGCCAAACGCTTCAAGGTGGAAGAGGTGTGGCCAGAGGAGTTGATTGCCAAGAAGCCGGAGCTGAAAGGCAAAACGCTGTATGAGGTGTTGTACGCCAATGGTGAGGTCAACAAATTTCCGAAGCAGAAGATCATCGATGGGCATGGCAACGAACACGCCAACGATGAGATGGAATACTTTGGTTTCTATCTGCAGAAAGGTCTGTTCGAAGAGTATCGCCGTTTCAATGTTGGTGGCTTAAAGAAAGGCCATGAGCTGGATGCGTTCGACGAATACCACAAGGTCACCGGTAAACGCTGGCCTGTGATCAATGGCAAGGAAACACAGTGGCGTTACCGCGAAGGATATGACCAGTATGTTGCCGCAGGACAGGGCGTTGAGTTTTATGGCCACAAGGATGGCAAGGCCAAGATCATCTTTGCACCCTATGAGCCGCCTGCTGAATCACCCGACGAGGAATATGACCTCTGGTTGAGCACCGGTCGTGTGTTGGAGCACTGGCATTCAGGTTCTATGACACGACGTGTGCCCGAGCTGCATCGTGCAGTGCCGCAGGCGATGTTGTACATGCATCCAGCCGATGCCGAGCGACGTGGGCTGCGGCGTGGCCTGGTGGCCAAGATCATCAGCCGTCGTGGAGAAATTACCGCGCTGGTGGAGACGCGTGGCCGCAATCGTCCGCCAGAAGGCCTGATCTTTGTGCCGTGGTTTGATGAGAATCGTTTGGTGAATAAATTGACCTTGGATGCGACAGATCCGCTTTCCAAAGAGACGGATTACAAGAAATGCGCCGTCAAAGTGGTCAAGGCATAAGGCCAAAGAATGCGAAGGGATGAGACTATGATGCAAAAAGTGTTTTCATTATTGACGGTGATGTTGCTCGGCGTGTTGCTGTCACCGTTTGTGAATGCCGCGGAAGGCGTGCAGTCCTTGCGTGGTGGCGTGGAGATCGCGGATGACTCGGTGCCACCGAAACTGGATAAGTGGCGGCATGATGATGAACCCATCGCGCGCGACTATGTTCAGCAGCCACCGCTAATTCCGCACCGGGTTGATCGTTATGTCATTAACAAGAAGTTCAATAAATGCCTGACCTGTCATAGCTGGTCAAACTATAAGGCATCCGGTGCGACCAAAGTGGGACAGAGTCACTTCCTGGAACACGATGGCAGCGAGAGCGCCAATGTCGCGGGGCGTCGTTATTTCTGTTTGCAATGTCATGTGCCGCAAATGCAGGTTGATCCGATCGTGGGCAATGATTTCAAGCCCATCAAACTACTGGATCGATAGTCGAGGTACCAAGTGGTTAACATGAGCGATCAAACATGAGTGAACATATTAAAAATCGCGAGAAGGAAGGATTCTTTCTCTATCATTGGCGAAATATCACACAGCCCAGAATATGCTACACCGTTAGAACGGTGTTGGTTGTCGGGATGGTGATCGGTGTGATCTTCTGGGGGGGCTTTAATACCGCGATGGAGATGACGAATACAGAAAAATTTTGTATCTCCTGTCACGAAATGAAAGAAAACGTCTACGCCGAGTACACCAATACCATCCACTACACCAATCGCAGTGGCGTGAGGGCGACCTGTCCGGATTGCCATGTGCCCAAAGAGTGGGTGCATAAGGTGGTGAGAAAGGTACAGGCCTCTAATGAATTATTTCACAAGGCCATGGGGACAATCGATACGCCTGAGAAATTCGAGGCCAAGCGCCTGGAGCTGGCGCAGAATGTGTGGCGATCAATGAAGGCAACGGATTCTCGCGAGTGCCGTAACTGTCATGACTTTCAGTCGATGGATTATATGAGTCAGGAGCGTCGGGCAGTGGATCAACATGACAAAGGTTTGTCGGTGGGCATGACGTGTATCGATTGTCATAAGGGTATCGCGCATTCATTGCCGGGGATGTATGAGGTTGATCCGAGTGCAGTGGTGGGAGTGCATTAGTTAATCTTGTGTCACCGGGGGGCTTATGGGCACAGGTCATGATGATGGCCTGTGCATTTTTGTTTTGTGGTGTTGCAGGGGCGATAATTGATTTTGTGACACGTTTCTCCATCCGGAGTGGGGCTCGTAATCTTGGTCAAATTCAGATGCTATTAGCGAAGCATAATCGCACGTATGAAATTCGCTAACCACTCTGTATCTTTGTTGCTAATAACACCTATTAACAAAAGCAGAGAGCCGAGACTCTCAAAAAGAAACTCGGCTCACCTTGGGCGTTTATGGAAAGAAATAGGAAAATTTAATTCGTATTCTTATATTTTCCATGGCCATCGCCAAATATACGCTTGATTATCGCGGTGAATGGAATGTTGGCCTTTGTGTATTCAATCATTTGAGTGCATGTTTTTTATGTGTTCAGGTGTCTACACCGGAAAAGCTGGAGGGATGAAGGGGGTTGCTTTTGAGCGCAACCCTTTGATTTTATTGGTGGGCCCAGAAGGACTTGAACCTTCGACCAATGGATTATGAGGGGCTTGCTCTACGTCTGATAAGACTAATTATTTCAATAAGATAGGTTAAATAGCTGTTCCGAAAAAGCCGCGATATTCGCGGCTTTTTTCGTTTCTGCAACGCCATTTCTGGCGCTTTTTCGGAAAAACCGCGCAAAGAAAACCCCACGAGCTGGCTGATGTTTGGCGACTGAAGCAGCAGGTGGGGTCCGGCTCACTGAGTGAGTGAATTTCTATTCGTAGGGCTAATGGTAGTCCTCGCGAAAAAAATTCGCAAGCAGCTCAGGGGCCGTGCTCGGCCCGGAGAAAGCGAAAGCAATCCTGCGTGCCGGGCTCGGTAGCAGGTTTGCACGTCCTTGAAGGTGGAATGGGTCGCGCCATGAAGTCTTCACTGTCTCGCTGGGCTTGCTGCTTAAACACGTCCCCCCCGGCGTAACAACCGGGAGCACGGCTCATTGGCTTGGCAGGCGAGTGGGTTCGAGCTGACAGAGGATGCCCAGGGGATCGCGTGGGATCGTGCCGGAGGGAGATAGGGCCCTGACGGTAGCCGGAGCGCGGGGCCACCAAACGTGATTGAGAGAGTGCGGAGCGCCCGTAATGAGTCGGGACCGTTACCAGCCTGGCCTTGGACCATATCGATCACAGGTGACAGTACCGGCTGGCTGTAATGCCACTTGGCAGGCCGATGCATAGCGAATCGATGGAAATGCCTTTTAGGCCATCGACGAGCTAGGGGAATGGCTGCGCCAGCCAGGGGCTGGCCGCATAGCGGAGAGAAGTAACGGAAATGTTTGAGTAATTACCCAATGGGGTAACGGCTCAACCCAGTGATTCATCGTAGAAAGGAGAGAAATTATGGGATCAGAAGCACAAGCAATGTTACTGGAGCAATACTTCCTCGAGCACGATGCCCAATTGCAGAAGCTCAAGGTGACGACTGAAGAATATCGGCAGGCTGTGTTGGCGCTTTATCAGCTGGCGATGACCGATTGTGGTGGCGCTCGATGTGCGGCCACTGTGTTGTTAAGCCTGTACGACGGTGATTCGTGGCAGGTCGATCTGGCGGATATCTGCTGCACCCTGGATGCCGATTACTTTCAGCATGTCATTACCGCCATGAAGGGCCGGGGTATGTTGATGAAAGAACCTCACCAGTTGTTGGAGCAGGGAGAGGCTCGCTTCAAACAGTTGGCGGATGAGTGGCGATTCTTTGGTCGGACATCTCAGGGGCTGGCCTTATGAGCGTAGTGATCTCAGTGCTCAACCAAAAAGGTGGCTCAGGCAAAACCACGTTGGCGACCAATGTAGCGATTGGCTTGTTTCGTGAAGGGGGCAAGGTGTTGCTTGTAGATACCGATCCCCAGGGCAGTGCCAGAGACTGGCGGGCTGCGTGGGATAACAATCCGGTGCCCGTCATCGGCCTGGACCGTCCAACGCTAGCCAAAGATCTTGTCACTGTAGGCAAGGACTATGACGTGGTCATCGTCGATGGTGCGCCTCAGCTGAGGGAGATGGCCGCAGCGGCGATTAAGGCCTCTCACGCGGTGCTGATCCCGGTTCAACCCTCTCCCTACGACATATGGGCGACAGCGGACCTCGTGGACCTGATACGCGCTCGTCAGGAAGTCACTGATGGCAAGTTACAGGCTTCCTTCGTCGTTAGCCGGGCAATCCAAAATACTCGATTGAGCAAAGACGTTTTTGAGGCTTTGAGTCATTACTCATTGGGCGTCTTTCAATCACTCACCAGTCAGCGTATTGCCTATGCCACCAGCGCCTCTGAAGGCCGCACGGTATTCGATACCGACGACACCAAGGCACAGCACGAAATTCATTCCATCATCAAGGAGATTATGCAATGGGTAAATTAACCGAAGCGGTGCAGCAAAAAGCAAACCGTGAAGAAAACCAGGATCTTTTTGCTATCAAAGACGAATTGTTACGAGGCGACACCAAACGGCTCAATTGCGATGTGCCGGTCAGTATCTACAAGAAGCTGCAACTGAAGGTGATCCATGAGGATACGAGCATTACCGCAGTGGTCAATCAGCTGGTGGCAGATTATGTATGTGATCGAAAGCCGGTATCTCAAGATGGAGATGCTGAATCGTGAAACATGACTTGAAAGAGGATGGCGTGGCGTTTTGTCTTGCCGAGGGATCACCTGAGGAGCGGAGAGGCCTACATCCAGACGAGGTTAGAAGAATAACCGAGGAGCTCATGCTGAAAATTGATGAGTTATTGGAACTGGCCCATGATAAGACATATTTGGAGATAAAGATTCATTGCGACAATTTTTTCGACGGCAAGCGCTCATTGCGTGAATTTGGCGAAGATTGTAGCAATCTAGGGAGTTATGTAGAGCGATCAGGAGATTCAATTCGCTCACGCTTTCATCTGCGTACACCCACAAAATACAAAACAAAGTGGAAGCCGATCAATCCCGCCAGAAAGACTGGCTATAGTCCGTCACAGCTGCGTAAGTTTGCCGGTAGGCTTGAGGGTGAGTTGGCGGTGATGACCGAGGAGCACTACGCCAGGCTGAGGGTGCAGGCATCAAAGCTTAAGGAGATAAGAAAGATACTTTTAGCCATGAAGACACTCCCAAAATAACTGCCGCGTTCAGAATCTAACTGCCATCCTGGGGCTCTTGTGAGCCCCTTTTCGTTATGTCACCAAAGAGCGTGTTTTTGAGTAATTGATACTCTGAGTGTTCGGGCCATTGCTTGGCGCGATCTTTCAGCCACGCCATGAAGTACGGTGATGCTCTATCTCTAGCCGCCAGGTAATCATCGTAAGTTTTGATATCAGTAATATTAATGCCTGCCTTGGCAAAGTACTGACGTAGCTCCTGGACACCAAAAGGCGTGAATCGGATATTGCCATCCAGATCCTGAAGAAAGTAAGGAGGCGACAAGGTCATTTCTTAGCGTTGTTTGTTTTGATGGTAAGGCCTGTTAGGGAATTACTGTCTTGCTTCTCGACCCATAAAATCAACGCGCCGAGTATGGTGGCAACGGCTAACAATAATCCAAGCATCAGGTAGAGCATAAATATTCCTTGTTCCTATAGCCTAGGGAAATAAATTCTAAACTAGATTATATAGTCGCTATTAAGGGCTCTTATGGAGTGTGCTGAAAAAAATAATTCTAGGTTAGATATATAGTCAAAAATAGTATTGTTTGGAGCAGGTGATTTGCAGGTGTTTCCGGGGTTATGTTCCTTCTAAACTATATCTAGTCTAGAAAAAGTTTTCCTGGAAAAACGCCTTTACTTCTAGTTTAGGAAAGTGTTTTCCTAGGTTAGATAGTTATCCTGGAAAGTGGGTTGTCTGGGAAAAATATGCTGTGTTACCAGTCAATCGATCGTCTGGGGTCATGCGGAATTTCAGCGATGTCGTGTAGATCTTTGGGTTCAACGAACTCTCCCCAATAATTTATGACAAGGCGTTCTCGTTTCTTTGATGTGACCTTACATTTGCCACGGGCCTTACGATTGATCCAGAGGCACAATGCCAAGGCCAATCCTAAGAACAAAACTGCAATGGCAGCTTTGATTCCGATCAGCGCCGGTAGGCCGAAGAGTAATAAAATCCATAGCAATAATTTTTTCATACGACCCCTTCGGTGAGTATTTGAGTAAGCCTTTTAGTTGGTTGATAGGGTTAAGCTGAAATCGTAGCGATGAGGTGTGCCTGGCGATGTCCCTGTGAATTTCACGTATACCCGGCCGGTGTAGTCGGCCACTACCTGGGTATTAAGGTCGGTGGTGTGGGAAAAAGATAGCTCCTGGGTCAAAGGCAGTCCTTCCTGGTCGAACAGTTGGGCGCGTAAAAGGCTGGTGCTGGCAATGTCATTGGAGGCCCATAGGGTGATGGTGTCACCACTTACCACATCCAGGGCATACAAATCGAAGTCGTCGCCCATATCGATCGTTGAGTGGTATTGAGCGCCGTTGACAATCGGGTAGGCCACATAGCGCGAATTGTTCGGCTCAAATGAAGCATCATCCTGCTCCAGGCCATCGTCCACGCTGGGGTATGCTGTAATGTGGTAACGGAAGAAGGCCCGAGACGATCCGGTAACCTTGATCAACAGTTCTCCGGTTTGGCTTGGGGCATAATCAAACGCAACCATCCGTCCTTCGCTAAGTACCTCCCGTTCAAAACCATCGGCCATCAGTTGCACGCTGATGGTGTTGGAGCTAGCCAGATCGTTCATCACGTCAATCGAATAAGCGCTGTTGCCTGCCACGGGCAGAGAGTAATACTTGGTTTTCTCCTCATGCTCGGTGATAGTTAGGTTGTAGGATTTACCTACCACAATCCCCTCAGGGTTTATGTCGCCCGAGTTCTCACCCTCTTCAGCGGGATTGCATGCGGACAACAGCAAAACCAGCGGGAGTAACTGTATTTTGAACCTCATTGCCCGCGGCTCTCCAGGTTGGCTACGGGCTGATCATCTACAGGTTTTACAAAGTAGTGAGCTTTGCCTTGGTGGATGACCAGCGGGATCTTGATCGGTTGCTCCTTGCCGACCCGAATCTGCCCTGGCGCGGCGTAGAAATAGACCCACTCAGGTGTGTACTGGCTGATCTTGAGTAGTAACTCCAGCTCATCCAGCCCATGGTTCTCCTTGGGGAACATGAAGTAGCTGCGAAATGCTTTGGAGGGGTCGAAGAAATAGCTGTTCCCTTCAAACTCGACGAGTTCCGGGGTGTGCGTAATATGTCGAGGTTTCTCCACTCCAAACGAAATCCAGCAGACATCGGGCTTCTCTTTGGAGGTGCAGAGCTCACCGTCGTTCTTGAGTAGCGTTGCACCTACCAGCTTGGGGTTGGGGCCTTTGGCTTCGATAACGAAGTTCTCTGTGCCATACCCAAGCTCTGTGGCTGCCTTGGTGGAGGCCTCCAATAAGATCTCTGCCAAGTGATTGGTTGGGTCGCCGTCGGCTTGCTCCTCCGGCATCCAGACAATCAGGTAGTTGCGAGCTGACTTGGACTCTGGCGTTAACAGCCATGACGCGAAGTTCATTGCCGCCGCCGAGTTGGGGCTAAAGCCTTTCACCGGTGCGTTGTAGCCGGATGCCGCATAGGCGAAGCCATAGGCTGCCGAATCGCTGAAGTCGGCCATGATCTCCTGTGGCACATCAGTGTCGTTGAGATCGCTATCGATATTGGCTGCTCTGGCCACATTCATGGCGTAAGAGGCCTGGTTGTCATATTTCACCGGTGCCGTCATGCAGCCGCTTAGTAGGCCGAGCAGGGCCCCAAAAATAAAAAATCTACGCATTTCTATACCCCCGTAACTTTCTTGTTTTCAAACAGCTTATTTCTGTACCGATTTTGGGTACATGGGCCGAGCGTACCAATAATCGGTACAATGCAAAAGGCTATCGCATCCCCAAAATATGCAAGCCTGGTCAACTGGCTGAAACAGGCCCGGGAAGGCCAGGGCTTGAGCATGCGCGATCTGGCAACTCGCCTGGGCGAGCCTCATTCTTTTGTTCAGAAGGTGGAAACCAGGGAGCGCAGGCTGGATGTGTTTGAGTACACTCTTTACTGCAAAGCCCTGGGCCTCGATCCAAAGGATGGGCTGGCGTTTCTCCAGTAGGTTTCTTTCCAGGTTGGCGCTTATCACTCATCGGTGCTGTGCCAGTGCCGGACAACAACTCTAGCTCCATCAATATTGCGGAAATTTTTTTCATCGCCACCCTCGCTTTTCAAAATGATCATCAATCACGCTATCACCGATTTTGAAAATGCAAGTTTGGGGAGAATGGGGCTGAATGAAGAGAAAGGTTTTCCCGTAAGGGATAATTACGTTGCCATAACAGTACATAGGGACTAATATTTTACCGATCGGGCAAATTAGAGCTGTGGAATGACAGTACAAAGCAAAAACATACCGTACGGGAAAATATTGTCCGCTCAGGACATTGGCAACATCATACGCGCCACCCGTAAGGCGCAGGGGGCTACCCAGGCGGAGTTTGCCGCTCTGTGTGGTGTTGGCGTGCGTTTTCTTTCTGAGCTGGAAAACGGCAAACCTACCGCCGAGCTGGGCAAGGTGTTGGCTGTGATTCAAAGCCTCGGTCTGGAGCTGAGTCTGCAACCTCGAGGTTGGCAAAGCAGCGGCCCGCGTATGGCAGAGGGTGACTAATGGCCCTCACCGTCTATCTCAACAACGAGAAACTCGGCACTTTGCAATTGGATGACCGGCGCCGTTTCATCTTTCAATACGATGCCGCCTGGCTTACTCGTCCTGGTGCTGTGCCGCTCTCCCTGGCCCTGCCGTTACGTGCCGAGCCTTACATCGATGACAGTGCTCGGCCATTCTTCAGCAACCTGTTGCCCGAGGCCCAACTGCGCGAGGCCATCGCTCGCAAGCTGGGCATATCGGAAACCAACGACTATGGCCTGCTGGAGGCCATTGGTGGTGAATGTGCCGGAGCTGTCAGTCTTTTTCCCGAAGAGGCAGAGCCGGTCACTGATGGTGATTATCAGGCCCTGGATAAACAGGTCCTGCACGACCTCATCGAACAACTGCCACGCCGCCCCATGTTGGCAGGGGAAGGGGAGATGCGCCTGTCACTGGCCGGGGTGCAGAACAAACTGCCGGTCTACTTCGATGGCCAGACTATCAGCCTGCCCCGCGGTGCTAGCCCCAGCAGTCATATCCTCAAACCGGCAATACGCGAATACCCCAACAGCATCTTCAATGAAGCCTACTGCATGCGGCTCGCTCAGGCCGTCGGACTCAATGTGCCCAAAGTGACCCTGATCGAAAATCAGGGGCAGTGGCTCTACCTGGTCGGTCGTTACGATCGTGAGCGCGACAGCGCCGGCAATCTCTATCGCCTGCACCAGGAAGACTTCTGCCAGGCCCTTGGCATCCTGCCCGAAACCAAATACGAAAAAGAGGGTGGCCCCAGCCTGGCCGACTGCTTTGACTTAATAAAAAAATACAGCATCCAGCCTGCCGCCGACCAGCTGCAACTGCTCAACTGGGTGGTGTTCAACTACCTTATTGGCAATGCAGACGCCCACGGTAAAAATGTCTCGCTGCTACTTACCCAGCTAGGCCCCAGGCTCGCTCCGTTTTACGACCTGATGAGCACCGCCATCTACCCCGGTCTGAGCGAACGCCCCGCCATGAAGATCGGTGGCGAAGATAGGCCCCAATGGATCATCGCCCGCAGTTGGGAGAAACTAGCCGCCGACTGCGGCATCGGTTTTAAATTGGTCAAGCAGACCCTGAAAAAAGTGAGTCGTACCTTGCAGGAAGAGGCGCCCGTGTTCGCGCAGCAGTTTGAACAAACACAGCAGGCTCGCGAGGTCACTACAGCTATCCAGCAGGTGATCGCACAGCGCACCCGCAAGATCGAATCTGGCTTCGATGCCGCTGCTCGTCGTCAGGACTAGGGGGATGAGCTGGCAATAAGCGAGTAATCGAGGAATAGAAAAGTTACTCAGTTGTGTAATTGTTTTATGGCGGTAGGTGAAACTGGAGGGGGCTATATGTACAATGATGCAAGGTGATGCACATAGGTGAAACAATGAAATCTGTACGAACCACAGTTTCTCTGCCCCAGGATCAATACAAACAGCTTCAGACGCTGGCTGACGCCAGTGGTTTGTCGGTTGCATGGGTTGTCCGGCAGGCGGTGGGAGAGTTTCTGGAGAAGGTGGGGCAGGATAAGGCGTATAACCCCCTGCAAACGACGCTCAAGGAGCCCCACGCTTGAGTAGTTATACCGCATATCAATCGGCCTATCTGGCGCACTGGCTATCGCTCGAAGGGAAAGCTGACGAGTCCCTCAAGCAAACTATTGCCAGCGCCAAGGTGGATATGAACCCCCACCAGATTGAAGCAGCCCTATTTGCGCTTGAATCCCCTCTTTCTCAAGGGGTAATTCTCGCTGACGAAGTGGGACTGGGTAAGACCATCGAGGCCAGCTTGGTGTTGGGGCAGAAGTGGGCCGAGCATCGCCGGAAGTTGCTGCTGATTGTCCCCGCGACCCTGCGTAAGCAATGGAGCCAGGAGTTGGAGGAAAAGTTCTCGCTCCCCACGCTCATTCTGGAGGCTAGGAACTTCAATCAGGCCAGAAAAGAAGGTGCTGGTAATCCCTTTGATGTGGAAATCGCTTTTAGTGAGCAGGCTGTCGTAATCTGCTCCTATGAATTTGCATCGCGAAAAGACGCTGAGTTGGCATTGATCCCATGGGATCTCGTGGTGTTTGATGAGGCTCACAAGCTACGCAATATCTACAAAAAAGATGGTGCTAAGACTGCCAAAAAACTCAATGATGCTCTGCTGAATTGCAAAAAAATTCTGCTCTCTGCAACACCGTTACAAAACAACTTACAGGAGCTATACGGCCTCGTCTCGGTGATTGATCCCCATTTCTTTGGTGATCTAAATTCATTCCGGACTCGTTACTGCAAGCCCAAACTCGATGAAGCCGAGTTTGCTCTGCTGCGCTCGCGATTAACCAAGGTGTGTCATCGTACCTTGCGCCGCCAGGTACAACTGGAAGGTGGCATCAATTTCACCAAGCGTTACTCGATGACGGAAGATTTCAGTCCGTCAGATGATGAGTTGGAACTCTATCAAAGTTTTTCTAAGTACCTGCAAGGTGACTCGTTGGCCATAAAACCAGAGGCGCGTCACTTGGTTGTGCTCGTTATTCGGAAGATCTTGGCGTCATCCAGCTTTGCTATTCAAGGCACGTTGGAGACTATGATTAATCGTCTCGAAAAACAACTTCCTTTACTTGGAGAGCTCGAAGAGGAATTTGGTGCGTTAGACGACTTAATGGATGAAGAGTCTTTTGAGGATGAGGACGTTTCCGTTCCGCTGACAGAAAGGCTCAAAGATGAAATAAATCAGTTAAAAGATTTCAAGGCATTAGCGACAAGCATTACCCGCAATGCTAAAGGGGATGCCCTTCTGCGAGTCCTGGGTCGTGCTTTTGATATGACTGAGCGTCTGGGGGGGCAACGCAAAGCCGTCGTCTTTACCGAGTCGGTAAGAACTCAGGCGTGGCTATTTGATGAGCTGTCCAGGAATGGCTACGAAGGTCAAATTGTACTGCTCAATGGTAGCAATAATGATCCGACTTCTAAGCAGGTCTATAGTGAGTGGATGGAACGCCACCGTGGCTCTTCACGGGTTTCTAGCTCCAAAACGGCAGACATGAAGGCCGCATTAGTGGACAAGTTTCGTAATGACGCCACTTTAATGATCTGTACTGAAGCGGGTGCTGAAGGTATCAACCTGCAATTTTGTTCTTTGCTTATTAACTATGACTTGCCTTGGAACCCTCAGAGGGTTGAGCAGCGTATTGGTCGTGTCCATCGCTATGGGCAAAAGAATGATGTGGTCGTGGTTAACTTCATAAACAAAGGCAATCGGGCCGATGAGCGGGTCTTTGAGTTGCTTAGCCAGAAATTCAATCTGTTTGAGGGGGTATTTGGCGCCTCAGATGAGATCCTTGGTTCCATTGAGTCAGGGGTGGATATTGAACGCCGCATTTTGGATATCTACCAAAAGTGCCGTGATGACAAACAGATTGAGATGGAGTTCAACCGCTTACAGGAGGAACTCAAAGACGAGATTGAGGCGAGAACCAAGGAAACTCGTAAGTCCTTATTCGAAAAGCTCGATGCCACGGTAATTAGACAGCTGAATGTCACGAGAGAAAAAACCAAACAGCAATTGAGCGACTATCAGGATCGATTGCTACACCTTGCTCGTATGGCGCTACCAAACGCTCAATTCAATCACAACCGGTTTGTCCACAATGGACAAACCTATGATGTGGACTGGCGCACAGCCGATGATACCGATGCACAGTTTTTTCGTCCTCATGAAGGTTTTGGCGCTGAGCTTATAGAACAGTGCGAGCAGCAGCTTATAGCGTTGGGCAATGCCGAGCCAATTGAGATGCTGTTCACCTACCAGCCGTTAGGTGATGGCCAGTATTCAGATCTACTCAACTTGGTTGGGCAGAGTGGAGAGTTGGTTGTAGAAAAACTCATTTACTCAATGAAAAACCAAACTATGGAGTACCTACTCTTAGCTGCGGTTACCGATGCAGGGGAGAGCCTGCCTGTTGAAAGCGTGGACCGACTTCTGCTACAGCCTGCCCAGCAGGTCGGAAGTGCTGTATTGCGGCATGAAGCGATTCTTGCTGGCTTGCTTGATGAGCAGGGGCAGCAAGTCAAAGCACGTGTCGATCAAGACCTCGATCGTTATTACACCGAAGAAACGGATAAATTGGATCGTTGGGCTGAAGACCGAAGACTGGCGCTGGATATTAGAATTAAGCAGCTCGACCAGGAGATTAAAGAGCAGCGCAAGGCAATACGCCAATTGGCCACGCTGGCGGAAAAACGTGATGCCCAGCGGGCGCTCAAGCAGTTGGAGCGAGAACGGGATAATGCAATGCTCAACTACCACGAAGAGAAGAAAAAAATAGAGGTCGAAGAGGATCGCCTGTTGGATGATATAGACGAAAACCTTGCGATGACGGACAGGCGTGAACGCCTCTTTACTCTGCGCTGGGAATTAAGGGGATAGCCAATGATGGATAGAGAACGCCTGGTTAAGGAGCTGCTATATCAGGTTCGCCTGGGAGAAGACTCGGGCTATGAGTTTAAGCAGGTTACCTTTAAAGGCAAGAAGGTGGATGGTCCTGAACAAAAAGACCTCGCCATAGAGTTGGCAGCATTCGCGAATACGAAAGGCGGGTGCATTGTTCTGGGGGTACATGATAAGACCCGTGAAGTGCTCGGTATTCCAGTAGATAAGATTGACTTGGTGCAGCAACGGATTACTGGGGCGTGCCAAGATTCCATTGCCCCACAACTTAATGTTTATACTCGAATTGTGGAACTACCAGACCAGCAAGGAGTTCAGCGGCCTGTGATTTACATTCAGGTGGATAAGAGCCTGTTTGTGCATACCGCTAGTGGTCGTTATTACCATCGAGTTAATGAGTCTGCTCGGGAGATGAAGCCGGACTATCTGGCACGCTTGATGATGCAACGCAGCCAGGCTCGCATGATCTGGTTTGACGAGCAACCCGTGCCGCGAACAGATGAGACGGATCTCGATCCGGCGCTTTCCCAGCGCTTTCTACGTGGTGATCAGCCGGCAGCCCTCCAGCTGCGTAAACTCAAACTATTAACCCAGGATGAAGACGACAACACGCGGCTTAGTGTAGCTGGTGTGTTGATGGCAACAGTTAATCCAGAACAGTGGTTGCCTGGCGCGTACATTCAGGCTGTGTGCTATAGCGGCCAGGATCGGGATGCTGACAATCAACTCGATGCACAGGACATTACCGGCCCCCTGGATCAGCAGGTGATACAGGCGTTGGCCTTTATTGAACGCAACATGAAAACCGCCGCCACCAAAACAATTGGTCGCAAGGACATCCCCCAGTACAGCCTCAAGGCGCTGTTTGAGGCCTTGGTAAATGCCGTCGCCCATAGGGATTACGCAATTCATGGCAGTAAGATCCGTCTTCACATGTTTGCTGACCGGCTGGTCATCGCGTCACCTGGCGCGTTAGTGAATACCCTGGAAGTCGATGATTTGGAGCTGAGGCAGGCGACTCGTAATCAGTTGATAGCAACTTTGTTGGCTCGTTGTAGTGTTGCCCATGATCAAGTGGATCGGGCCATGATGATGGATAAGCGCGGGGAAGGGGTGCCGCTGATTGTCCGTGAATCGGAAGATCTCTCCGGCAAAAGGCCAGGATATCAACTTGTGGGTGAAGAGCTGCAATTAACTATCTACGCAGCTGGAGCCCCGGGAGCGGCCCATGATTAAGCCAGTAACAAGTAGTGATCACCTGAATAGCCTTATTATTAAAGGCTATAAATCTATTCGAGAGTGCGACCTAAAACTTGGTGCACTAAACGTTTTAATTGGTGCCAATGGGGCTGGTAAATCAAATTTTATCGGCTTGTTCAAGCTCATCGCCAAACTTCTGGACGAAAAATTACAATTGGCTGTCGGTACTGCTGGTGGGCCGGATGCTCTATTGCACTTTGGTCGCAAGACCACCGAGCAGATGGAAGTAGAACTCTACTTTGGCAATAACGGCTATAAATGCCATCTGGCCGCGACTCAGGATAATCGTATGATTTTTACCCGTGAGGCCTTATGGTGGAATGCGCACGGTGATTGGCGACCAACGTCAGGACATTTTGAAACCTATGTTGAGAGCCAGAAGACAAGAACCCAAATTTATAATTTTGTAGTGCCTGCCATGCGCAACTGGCGTGTGTACCACTTTCATGACACCAGCGACAGCGCACGGGTTAAACAGATTCACGGCATTAACGATAACAACTACCTCCGTGAAGATGCTGCAAACCTAGGGGCGTTTATTTATCGCTTGCAACAGCATCACCCAAGCCACTACCAGCGTATCGTCAAAACAATTCGCCTGGTCGCCCCATTTTTTGGTGATTTCCACTTGCGCCCCTCGCTGGACAATACAGATAAGATTCAACTGGAGTGGACTGAGCTAAACCAGGATGTGCCCTTTAAAGCCAATGAGCTTTCAGACGGAACCTTGCGTTTTATTTGCCTGGCCACAGTGCTTTTGCAACCAGAAGAATTTATGCCCAGTGCTATTCTCATTGATGAGCCGGAACTAGGTTTACATCCCTATGCTATATCGGTACTCGGTTCCTTAATGAAATCAGCAGCTATCCAGCATCAGCTGATCATCTCTACACAGTCGGTAGAGTTGGTAAATGAGTTTGAGGCTGAGGACCTGATAGTCGTTGATAAAGAACAAGGCGCCTCCACATTTAAGCGACTAAGCACGGCTGATCTAAAAGAGTGGTTGGATGACTACAGCCTTGGTGAGTTGTGGAAGAAAAATCTGCTCGGTGGGAGACCGGGTAAATGATACGAATCTATGTGTTCTGTGAAGGCCAAACTGAAGAGACCTTTGTGCGCGATATATTGGCGCCCCACTATGCGCGCCAACAAATCTTCCTGGAGCCGATCATTTTCCAAACCAGCCCAGGCCATAAGGGCGGAGTCGTCAGCTACGGAAAAGTAAAACACCAACTAGAGAGACTGTGCAAACACGATAGCAGCGCTTATGTCACCAGCATGATCGATCTCTACGGTCTGCCAAACGATTTTCCTGGTAAAGCCTCGCAGACCTTTCCTGCTCAAGGCTCAGCTGAACAAAAAGCCACGTATCTTGAGCAACTATTGGCTGCGAGTATCAATCAACCGAATTTCATTCCTAATCTGCTGGTGCACGAATACGAGGCATTACTCTTTTGTCAGCCTGATAAATTTTCCGACTGGGTGGATCGCTCTTCTAGAGCAGTCGAGACGTTACAGCAGGTACGTGATGGTGTTGAGTCTCCGGAGCATATCAATGATAGCCCCCAAACAGCTCCCTCCAAACGTATTTTGGCGGTTATGCCCCAGTACCAAAAGACATTGCACGGGCCGCTCATTGCCGGGGATATCGGATTGGATGAAATTCGCAGGCAGTGTCCACACTTCGACCGGTGGTTAACGACGATTGAGCAATTGCCTCCGCGAGGATAATGACCGTCATATGGGGGAAAAAGGAATGAGCAGCTTTGGGCGGCTTGAAAAGGTTGATTTAAGAAAGTACTGGCAACGTGAGGATACTCACTTTACGCCCTGGTTGGCTGACGAAGAGAATATCACTTTGTTGGGTGATGCCATTGGTATGGAATTAGAGGTTCAGGAGCAAGAGGCCAATGTTGGGCCTTTCCGGGCCGACATTCTTTGCAAGAATGTGCGCGATAACAGCTTGGTGTTGATAGAGAACCAATTGGAGCGCACCGACCATACCCATCTGGGCCAATTATTGACCTATGCTGCCGGTCTGAATGCGGTGGCATTGGTCTGGGTGGTGGAGCGTTTCACAGAGGAGCACCGGGCGGCGTTGGACTGGCTAAATCGCATCACCGATGAAGAGATCCATTTCTTTGGCCTGGAGATTGAGCTCTGGTGCATTGGAGATTCCAAGCCGGCACCTAAGTTTAACCTGGCAGTAAAACCCAATGACTGGGCCAAAACCATGAAAGAGGCTGTTGATGCCTCTCGGCACAAGAATCGTCCTGGACAACAGCTCCAAGTCGATTATTGGACCTCATTTGGTGAGTATCTTTCAAATCGCAAAACATCGATCAAGCCACCTAAGCCCTATCCTTGTAACTGGATGGGTTACGGCATGGGAAGGGCCGGTGCCAACTTGATTGTGATCGTTAATAAAAATGAGGCCATTGTTAGTCTCGAGACCAATAACCGGGAACATCCTGCTTGGTTCCATTTGTTGCGTGAGCGCAAAGACGAAATCGAGAAAGAACTAGGCTACGAGTTAAGTTGGGAAGCGCGGCCGGATCTTAAATACGCCTTTATTCGTACACGCATAGAAATCGATTTGGCAGATCAGTCTACCTGGGCCTCCATACAAGAATGGATGCTGAGAGAGATGGAGTCCTACCGTCGAGTGTTTGGGTCTCGTATCAAACGCCTAAATGACGAAGATTGGCGGCCAGAAGCCGAGTGAGCCAGCGTTTTAACAAGCATTTGTAGTAAAGAGAGCACAATGAGCAGCAAAAAACAGAAACTCGAACTCACCTGGATCGGTAAGCGCAAGCGGCCGCGGCTGGAGCCGCGTATCCTGCTGGAGGAGAAAAGCCTCTCGTACCACGCCGAGGCCCCCAAGGCGGTGGTGGGCGACCTGTTTGCCGAAGCAGCTGACACCCCTCAGCCCTTTAACGATAATCTGCTAATCCATGGCGATAACCTGCTGGCCCTCAAGGCGCTGGAACAGCAGTATGCGGGGGAGGTGAAGTGTGTCTATATCGATCCGCCGTTTAATACGGGGCAGGCATTTGAATACTATGACGATGGCCTTGAACATTCGTTATGGCTAAGCCTAATGAGACAGAGGTTGGATATTCTGCATCGCCTTTTAAAAGATGATGGTCTCCTTTGGGTGCACCTTGATGATTCTGAAGTTCATTACTTAAAAGTTATATTGGACGAGGTATTTGGAAGAGACAAGTTTGTCTCTCACATCTCCTATGAGCGTTCTTCTGCAGCAGGGATAGGGCAAGGAGGATTTATCGTTGACACATCAGAACATATTCTTTGCTACCGCAAAGAGCAACTAAACCCGCATGACGTAAAAAATGCGAATGAAATCGATTTAAAGACCATCAAACGCTACAACAAATATCTCAAACATGCTGGAAACAAAAAAATAGTTAGGGAGTTCACGTCAAAGTCTAATGGGTTGCCTGTGCGCGTGTATGAATATGAAGACCATGAAATAGGAACTGTGTCATTACGCAATTATGAAAAACGAAAACAAGAAATTGATACTGAACTAGCAGCCAATTTTGAAACTTTATTTAGAACAAACCAGATTCAAAAGGAGAACTCTTTCCAAAAAGACCTTGTGTCGCAAATGGATAAATCAAAGTTGTACTCAGTAGTTTATACCCCTAGTAGGGGCAAATATGACGGCCAAGAGATCGAGTTGTTTTACTTTAATGCGGAACTCTTTTCTTGGTTGAAAGATACCGCAGATCTAAAAGAAGGAAAGATTGTTAAGTACACTAATTTGACCAATTTTTGGAGGCATGAAGACATTCCTAAAGCAGATATCGCGAATGAGGGTGGAGTTAAATTTCCAAGAGGAAAGAAGCCAGAGCAGCTTCTCAAGCGAATAATCGATATTTCCACAAGCCCTGGAGATATTGTTTTAGATTCTTTTGGGGGGTCAGGAACAACAGGTGCTACAGCCCATAAAATGGGCCGCCGCTGGATCATGGTGGAGCTGGGCGAGCACTGCCACACTCACATCGTGCCACGCTTGAAAAAGGTGATTGATGGTGAGGATCAGGGCGGCATCAGCAAAGCGGTCAACTGGCGGGGCGGCGGCGGTTTCCGCTATCTGCGCCTGGCACCATCACTGTTGAAACGGGATGGCTGGGGTAACTGGATCATCAATAAGGATTACAATCCAGAGATGTTGGCTGAGGCGATGTGTAAGCACATGGGCTACACCTATGCCCCCAGTGCCAAGCACTTCTGGATGCATGGCCATAGCACCGAGACCGACTTTATCTACACCACTACCGGTAGCCTCAGTCATGATCAGTTGCGTAAGATCAGTGATGAAGTGGGCTCCGAGCGTACCCTGATGATCTGTTGCAAGGCCTTCATGGCCGATGGCGATTTTTCCAATCTTACTTTGAAAAAGATTCCCCAGGCAGTGCTGAAAAAGTGCCAGTGGGACCATGACGACTACAGCTTCACCCTCAACGTGCTCGGCGATGATGAGGAAGAGGACTGGGAGTATGAAGAGGAAGATGAGTCGCTGGAGATCGGCGAAGCAGAAGAAGAATAAAGGACGCCGCCATGATGGACAGTGGACAAAAGATTGCCAATCAACTTAGTGCCCGCCTTTCGCTACGTGATCCGCAGCGGGATTCGCTGGATATTCTGGTCGATATTCTTGAGCAGCTCGAACTGACCAAAGACCCCGATTTGAATCGTTGGTTGTCAGTAGCCCAACAGCAGTATCCAACGGTGAAGGGTTTTGAGCGTGAGTTTCCTTCGTTTTGTTTCGCCTTGGCTACCGGGGTGGGAAAAACCCGTTTGATGGGTGCCATGATTGCGTGGCTCTATCTCACTGGCCGCAGCAGTCACTTCTTTGTACTGGCACCCAATCTCACCATCTATGAAAAGCTAAAACAGGACTTCACCCTGGGCTCGACCAAATATGTGTTTGCCGGCATTCCTGAATTAGCTCAAACCCCACCAGTGGTGATTACCGGGGAAGACTACGAAGATGGCCGCGGGGTACGTCTGGATTATGCGGTACCTCAGACTCTGACTCAGGATGCTTTCGCTTACGAAACAGCGCCGCATATCAATATCTTCAACATTTCCAAGATTAACGCCAAAGAAAATAAAAAAGGTGCGGCTAAGTCCAATACCGCCAAGGTGCGTCGCTTGCAGGAGTGCATTGGCAACTCCTATTTCAATTATCTGGCGGAATTGCCCGATCTGGTGGTGTTTATGGATGAGGCCCACCGCTACTACGCCAGTGCCGGGGCTAAGGCGATTAATGACCTGAAGCCGGTGTTGGGGGTCGAGCTGACCGCCACCCCGAAGACAGTGGGGGCCCGGCCAAAGGATTTCAGCAATATTGTGTTCCATTATCCGCTGGCCCGTGCGCTTGAAGATGGTTATGTGAAGATCCCGGCTGTGGCAACGCGCCGCGACTTTCGTGCCAGTGACTATAGTGCGGATCAGTTAGAGAGGATCAAACTGGAGGACGGTATTCACCATCACGAGTATGTAAAGGTAGAACTGGAAACCTATGCCCGCAATACTGGCAAAAAATCAGTGAAGCCCTTCATGCTGGTGGTGGCCCAGGATACCCAGCATGCCGCTCAGCTCCATGCCGTGTGTGAATCGCTGTTTGATGGGCGTTACAAAGGCAAGGTGATCGAGGTCCACTCTAACCAAACCGGTGAGGAGTCCGACGAAGCGATGCAGCGTTTGCTGGCGGTGGAGCATGATAAGGACACCGAGATTGTTATCCATGTCAACAAGCTGAAAGAGGGGTGGGATGTCACCAATCTCTATACCATCGTGCCGCTAAGAGCCTCGGCTTCGGAGATTCTCACTGAACAGACCATTGGTCGTGGTTTGCGCTTGCCGTATGGCAAACGCACGGGTGTGGAGGCGGTCGATCGTCTGAGTATCATCGCTCATGACCGCTATCAGGAGATTATCGACCGCGCCAATGATGAGGAGTCGATCATTCGCAAAACGGTTTACATCGGTGATAGTGACGACGATTCCGGTATCCCGGAGAACCGTCCGCAGATTATTACTACACCATCCCTGGCAGTGATGATGACCACAGGTCAGGCCGCTACGCAAAACGATCAGGTCATTGCTGACGATACGGGTAGCTACAAGGCCCAGCCACTGAGCAAAGAGCAGGCCCAGGTGGCAGAGATTACGCTTAAGGTAGTGCAAGAGGAAGCGGCACGCCTGACCTCGTCCAAGCAGCTTCAGGATGAGGTAGTGCGCGGTAAAGTGATTGAGCGCGTACAGAAAGTGGTGCGTGAGAACATTCCCACTCAAAGCAAGCTGCCAGGTATGGAGCTGGAAAATGCCCTGACTGATGAGAAGGTGTCAGAGATTGTTCACAGCGTGACTGAGCGCTTGGTGGAGCTGACGATCGATATTCCCCAGATCACCGTACTGCCGACTCGCGAAGTGAACTACGGCTTCAAACAGTTTGATCTGACCGGGTTGGATAAGATCAATTTTCAGCCGGTTTCTCAAGAGATCCTGTTGCAGCACCTGGAAGACAACAAGGTCGCTCGAATTCAGTGGGATGCTCAGCATGCCAAAGAGCAGCGGTTAGAAGACTACATAGTCCGTAGTCTGATGGAGATTGATGCCATCGATTATGATGAGCATGCCGACCTGCTGTACGGCTTGGCATTTCAGGTGGTGACCAGAATCAAGAATTACCTCGATAAAGACCGAGAGAAGGTTGAGAACGTATTAGTCTATTGGCAAAAACAGATCCGCGATTTTATTTGGGCGCAGATGAAGGAAAATAGCTGGATGACGCCCACCGATTACATTGGCAAGGTCACTCAGGGGTTTGAGATTCTAAGGCCTGCGACCTTCAAGGCCGCAGCTGGGGAATCCCCCAGGGACTTTCGGGCTCCCGTAGCGAATAAGAGCCGGATCAAGCAGATGGTGTTCAAGGGGTTTGCCAGGTGTTGCTACCCCTACCAGAAATTCGACTCAGTGGATGGCGAGTGGCGCTTGGCTCAGATCCTCGAGTCTGACGACGATGTACTCAAATGGATGAAGCCGGCACCAGGGCAGTTTCGTATCGAATATTTGAATGGTCAGAATTACGAGCCTGACTTTGTGGTTGAGACCAAGGATCAGTTTTTAATGATTGAGCCTAAGCGAGCTACCGAAGTTGAGAGTGACGAAGTTCAACAAAAGGCCAAGGCAGCTATCCGCTGGTGTGGTTTCGCAAACCAGCATGCTGATACGACACACACAAAATCGTGGCGGTACTTGCTTATACCTCATGATGCAATTGAGCTTGGCCGTAGTATCAGTGCAATGGTGCAAGAGTTTTCCAAGAATTGAGTAATTATTTAACTGAATCGTTACTCGGTTACTCAACTGAGTGCTGAGTTTAGTGTCACACGACTAACGCCGAAGTGTTTTGCTACTTCAGTTTTAGTCATCTCCGGATCTGAAAGCATAGCCTTGGCTTTTCTGATCTGATCACTGGTTAGTTTTCGAGGCCGGCCGCCTCTGCGGCCTCTGGCCCTTGCTGCTGCTAAACCTGCTTTGGTTCGCTCCTGGATTAGTGATCTTTCGAATTCTGCTAGCGCAGCGAAAATATGGAATATCAGCTTTCCGCCCGCGTTGGTGGTGTCTATGGCTTCGTTTAATGATCTGAAACCGATGTTTCGTTCTTCGAGACCGGCAATTATTTCAACAAGATCTTTGAGACTGCGGCCTAGCCTATCTAGTCGCCAAACAATGATAGTGTCTCCTTCCCTCAATGCGTCGATGCATCTGGTGAGTTCTGGTCGTTCTTTTGTTCTTCCGGATTTGCTTTCCTGGTAAATGCGTTCACAACCAGATGAATTAAGTGCATCAAGTTGAAGTGATGTGTCTTGTTCTGAAGTCGATACTCGCGCGTAGCCAATAATCATCTTTTTCTCCGTCAAAAAATATGCGTTTTGTGTACATAGATTTTTTCACGGGTTTCTTTACATGCAAGTGCCTTTGTTAACGCAATTTCATGTTTCGAATTTGGGTGTTTAGAAAACGGTGGTTTTTTGTCTTCGAGAAATAGCCCCTTTTCGGTGATGTTTGTAGAATGGGGTTGAAAGGGAGGGGTGTTAATATTTTTTCAAATACTCACTTATTCATTTGAATTAATGAGCGATTAAGTGATGAGTATGAAAGTTTTGGGTTTTGAGGAGTGTGTGATTGTTCTGATGTGTCATTGAGTCGGGAACAAAGGTTTATATTGACGGAACAATCGTAAGCAACTGGCGAGCGATAAATTGTCACGATGAAACAATAAGTAATTGAGTCTGTGAGTATTGTCTTGGTTATAGGTTTGAGTGAATAAAAAATACTTTTTTTGAAAAAAAGTAGAAATTTTTGGAAAAAATATCGGTCGCAGGGTTTGCGTTTTTTTGCTTGTGTGGATAATAGAAGTTAGACAGTCATGCCGTATATGACTAGTTGTTTTGGGTGATTCAAGGTGGCTATTTGTTTTTGTGCTAGAAAAACATTTTGCCAAGTAGAGAAAAGATGCGTGTGTACAAAGGATGATTCAATTCTACTGACAATACAAAATTAAGCAACAAGTTTTTAATGTGTTTTACTTATGTGGCTGTACATCAGCCATAGGGTTTTGTATTGGCTAAGAAACGCTTTTTTCTCCTTTCTTGATGGTTCCCAAATAGATTTTTGTTGCCTTGCTGGTAATGGGTTCGTGTGTCCGAAGGTTGTTATAAGCACGCGAACGAGAGTGCTTAAGCACTATTAAGTGAATGAGCTTGTGAGTGTTTGGGTGACTGATTAATTGTGTTTTTGCTTTCTGTGAATAGGAGTTATTTAGATGGAAGAGAACAGCTTATTTCTTTCGCATAGTGAACTGAAGGATTACACAGGGTATTCGCAATATAAAAAACAAATCACTCACTTAAGTGTGGTTGGTATCCCGTTTGAAGTTGCGAAAGGGAATAGGCCTGTTGTTCTTCGTGAAACGATTCAAAAGAGACTGAGTGAGAAAAAAGAGCGGGCGACCAAAGCCAAGGCGAAACCTATGTTTAAGTACATTAACAAAAAGGAAGAAGAATAAAATGCCACGTATTAGATCAGTAGAAAATAGCTGTTTGCCACCTTATGTTATGCGTAGATCTGGCAGGTTTTACTTAGAGCCGAAGGGGGTTCTTCTAGAGAGATTTAACGGGAAAAAGTCGTTGCCATTGGGTAAGACTTACATGGAGATGTTTTCTCGCTATAAGGATCTGATGGATAGCGCTGAGATTGATTTGAAGCGAGATATTCACACAATGGCGCAGCTCATCGATCGATATTTGTTGGAGGTTACCCCGGCCAAATCGGAATCTGGGCAGAAGCCGGAGATCAGAAGATGCAATCTGCTGAAGCACGTGTTTGGACAAATGCATCCGTCCCAAGTGACCAAGGTTGATATTTATGGATACATAGATTGGCGAACTGAGACTGGAGCGCCTGTTGGTGTGAATCGAGAGGTGGCTCTGCTATCGGCGATATTCAAAAAAGCTCAGCGCTGGGGTGTCGTTGAGGATAATCCTGTGTTGGGTGTCGAGAGAAATCCAGAGTCTCCGAGAACTAGATATGTAACTAATGATGAGTACTTGGCTTTCCGTGAGTTTGTGGCGGGTAGAAATCCTGTGGTGGCAGCGTATATGGATTTCAAATATCTGACTGGCCTGCGAGGAAATGATATTCGAAGTCTCAAGAAATCGAGTTTCACTACTGAGGGTATATGCCTAAAAATTAATAAAACGCGAAGAGCGGGGAAGCCTCCAAAGGAGGTAATGATTGATTGGTCATCTAAGTTGGGGCAAGCGACAAGAAACCTAATTGAAGCGTGTGGGCGCGAGAAAATAAACGAAAACGGAATAGTTGAAAGAGCGCGTGTAGAAAGTGATTACTTGCTGCATACCAGAACGGGTGGTCCATATACCCTTGATGGTTGGTGTTCAATATTCTCTCGATTGATGAAAAAGGCCGTTGATGCAGGCGTGGTAAGTGAGTCGTTCACAGACCATGACATACGAGCTAAGGCGAGTAGCGATCACGAAACGCTTGAGGGGGCATCTAGGTTTCTGGCACACTCTAGCGTTGGAATAACCGCAAAACACTATAGAAGGAAGGTGGAACGCATACAACCGCTGATGTAATTATTTCGGAAAAAGCGGCTGTTTTCGGAAAAGCTTGAGAGGCTAAAGCCTCTCAAACCTAGGAATAATGGTGGGCCCAGAGTGACTCGAACACTCGACCAATGGATTATGAGTCCACTGCTCTAACCAACTGAGCTATAGGCCCTTATTTGGAAGGTGGCTAGTATAGCGATGGTGTTTGCGCATGGCCAGCCAAAATAAAACCCCGCTCAGGTGTGGGCCTGGCGGGGTTTTTTGTGTGGAGCTTTAGTCTTGCAGGAAGCTGCGCAGGGTCTCGGAGCGAGACGGATGGCGCAGTTTGCGCAGGGCCTTGGCCTCGATCTGACGGATACGCTCACGGGTGACGTCGAATTGTTTGCCGACTTCTTCCAGTGTGTGATCGGTGTTCATGTCGATGCCGAAGCGCATGCGCAGGACCTTGGCTTCACGTGCGGTGAGGCTTTCGAGGACATCGGTGGTGGCTTCGCGCAGGCCTTCCATGGTGGCAGATTCTGGCGGTGCCATGACGTTGGTGTCTTCGATGAAGTCGCCGAGGTGTGAGTCTTCGTCGTCGCCAATCGGTGTTTCCATCGAGATGGGTTCTTTGGCGATCTTGAGGACTTTGCGGATCTTGTCTTCCGGCATTTCCATGCGCTCGGCCAGTTCTTCAGGCGTGGCTTCGCGGCCCATCTCTTGCAGCATTTGGCGTGAGATGCGATTGAGTTTGTTGATGGTCTCAATCATGTGCACGGGGATACGAATGGTACGCGCTTGGTCGGCAATCGAACGGGTGATGGCCTGACGAATCCACCAGGTGGCGTAGGTTGAGAACTTGTAACCACGACGGTATTCGAATTTGTCGACGGCCTTCATCAGGCCGNNGGTGTATTTCTTGGCGATCGAGATAACCAGACGCAGGTTGGCCTCAACCATTTCTTTCTTGGCGCGACGTGCCTTGGCTTCGCCGATGGAGATCTTGCGGTTGATGTCTTTGATGGACGAGATCGAGAGGCCGGTGTGGTCTTGCAGGTCGACCAAGGCTTCTTGCGCGCGGCGGATTTCGTCTTTGTGCTCTTGCAGGATCTTGGCGTAAGACTCTTTGCATTTGAGTTGCTTTTCAAACCATTCCAGGTTGGTTTCGTTGTCTGGGAATGAGGTGATGAACTCTTTGCGTGGCATGTGTGCTTCGTTGACGCAGATGTCCATGATCACGCGCTCGTGGCTGCGGATCTCGTTGATCACGTCGCGCAGGTTGCGTACGAGTTGGTCGTTGAACTGTGGCGCCAGTTTGAATTCGCAGAAGGCGGTGGCCATTTCTTCGCGCAGTTCGGCGCAGCGCTGGCTGTGGTAGCCCTCTTTTTCCAGGGTGGTGTTGTGCTTTTTGTAGAGCGCAGCCAGTTTCTTCATGCGCTCGGCGGTTTCGACCGGGTCTGGGCCATTGTCGCCGGCGCTGTTGTCGTCGCCGGAGTCATCATCGTCATCATCGACGTCTTTGGCGGGTGCAGACGCCTGAGGCGCGCTGGGGATCGGCAGGTCGTCGCTCTCGTTGGGGTCAACGAAGCCGCGCACGATATCGGCCAGACGTGTCTCGCCGCTGCCGACTTTGTCATATTCGGTGAGCAGTGTGGTGATGCTGTCGGTGTAGTGGCCGAGGGCGTTGTTGACCTGGTTGAGGCCATCTTCGATGCGTTTGGCGATCTTGATTTCGCCTTCGCGGGTCAGTAGCTCGACGGTGCCCATTTCGCGCATGTACATACGCACGGGGTCGGTGGTGCGACCAAATTCGCTGTCGACGGTGGCCAGTGTGGCGGCGGCCTCTTCGGCGGCATCTTCGTCCGTGACGGCGTTGTCAGACAGGATGAGTGAGTCGGCATCGGGCGCGATCTCATGCACGGGGATGCCCATGTCATTGATCATGTTGACGATGTCTTCGATCTGTTCCGGATCGACGATTTCATCAGGCAAGTGGTCGTTTACTTCACGGTAGGTGAGGTAACCCTGCTCTTTACCTCGGGCGATCAAAAGTTTGATCTGAGATTCTTGCTGTTCGCGGTTCATATAATCCTAAGTCTTGGCTATTTGGTTTGACCTTTCAGTCACAAACAACGGACGGGCCGGCAAAAAGTTAGCCCGCCATTGTACCACACTTAAATGCATCTGTTGTCGCCGTTCGTTGCTCCAGTACTGGTTGGGCGGTGGTGTTTTAACGGCCCAGTCTGCCTTTTTCGGCCAATAATGCGCGCAGTCGAGTTTTTTCGTGGTCGTCCAGGCCACCGCCGGCTTGGCTCTTGCGTAGTAGTTCGCTGTACTCCTGCTCCAGGCGCAGTTTTTCGAGGCTGCGTAGGGTGTCGCTGAACTCCTGGCCGAGGCCATCTGCCGGGATGTGGCAAGGGGTGCGTGCCAATTTGCCCAGGTGTGCGCCCTCCGGGCGTTGCCGCCATTTTTCGAGGATGGCGCCGCAACTGAGATTGGGCTGCTGCTGCAATATTTCAAGCAGTTCGACCAGGATGTTGATGCCCGGTTCCGCGATCTGGCGCAGGCGCTGTGGGTCGCCGGCGGTTTGGGCGAGCTGGGGTTGATTGAGGAGTAGGGTGATCGCGGTGCGCACCAGAGACAGTTTGCGCGGTTCGCGTTTGCCGGGGCTGGGGCTGAGCGTGGCCTGGGTGGTGGATTTTTCGCCGAGCAGTGTCATCAGGTCGTTGCGGTCGATGCGGATGTGGTTGGCCAGTTCGCCAATCAGCATGTGGCGATAGATTTGGTTTTGCACGCGGCTGAGTTTGGTGCGCGCCAGTTCGCCGAGACGGCTGCGGCCGTCGATGCTGCTCATGTCGACCTGTTGTGATAGGCCTTCGAGCAGGAAGCTGGACAGCGGTTTGGCCTGGCGCACGAGTTGGTCAAAGGCCTCGTGGCCGATCTTGCGTACCAGGGTGTCGGGGTCTTCGCCGTCGGGCAGGAACATGAAGCGCGCCTGGCGGCCGTCCTGGATCTCGGGCAGGACGATGTCGAGTGCCTTCCAGGCGGCGTCGCGGCCGGCGCGGTCGCCGTCAAAGCAGAAGACGACCTCTTGTGTGGTGCGGAAGAGTGGCTGCAGGTGGTCGGAGGTGAGGGCGGTGCCGAGGGTGGCGACGGCATTGCGGATGCCATGCTGTGCCAGTGCGACGACGTCCATGTAGCCTTCGACGACGAGCAGGCGCTCGATGTGGCGTGCGGCCTGGCGGGCCTCGAACAGGCCGTAGAGTTCTCGCCCTTTGTGAAACAGTGGTGATTCGGGCGAGTTGAGATACTTGGGTTTGTCCTCGGGGTCGATGACGCGGCCGCCGAAGGCGATGACGCGGCCGCGGCGATCGCGGATCGGGAACATGATGCGGTTGCGAAAGCGGTCGTAGCAGCGGCCCTGGTCGTTACGGATCAGCATGCCGTTGGTGACCAGTTGTTCGGTCTTGCGCGAGTTGTTTTGTGCCAAGGCCTGGCCGAGGCTGTCCCAGCCCGGGGGGGCGAAGCCAATGCCGAAGTCGGCGGCGATTTCACCGCTGAGGCCGCGTTGTTTGAGGTAGTCGATGGCCTGTGGGTGTAGGCGCAGTTGCTGGCGATAAAACTGGGCGGCCTGTTGCATCAGGTCGTAGAGGCTGTTGTCGGTCTTTTGTTGTGGTGCGTTATCGTCGGTCTTGGGCAGCTCCAGTCCGGCCTGTTTGGCGAGCTCCTCGATGGCGTCGCGGAATTCCATGCGGTCGAATTCCATCAGGAAGCTGATGGCGGTGCCATGGGCGCCGCAGCCGAAGCAGTGGTAGAACTGTTTGGTTTGGCTGACGGTGAAAGACGGTGATTTTTCGTTATGAAACGGGCAGCAGGCCTGGAAGTCGCGCCCGGCCTTGCGTAATGGCACGCGGCTGTCGATGATGTCGACGATGTCGATGCGACTGAGGACATTGTCGATGAAGTCTTGTGGGATGCGGCCGGCCATTGCTGTCACTAATATATATCGGGCCGTCAGTGTAGCGGGCGGATTGTGATTTTCCCAGTCTTGGGAAATGGGATTACTGAGCCAGTTTGGCCTTGATCAGTTGGCTGACCTTGCCCATGTCGGCGCGACCCTGGGCCTTGGGTTTGACGTAGCCCATCAGTTTGCCCATGTCTTGTGGGCCTTGGGCGTCGACGGCGGCGATGGCCTCGTCGATCAGGGTGCTGATTTCGTCATCGCTCATCTGTGCAGGCATGTATTCCTGCAGCACAATGATCTCGTCTTTTTCCTTGTCGGCAAGTTCGGTGCGACCGGCGTCTTCGTATTGCTTGATGGCGTCACGACGTTGTTTGACCATCTTTTCGATGACGGCCAGCACTGCGTTGTCGTCGATTTCGACGCGTTCGTCCACTTCCTTCTGCTTGATGGCAGCCAGCAACATGCGGATCGTGGTTAAACGATCTTTTTCCTTGGCGCGCATGGCGGCCTTCATGTCATCTGAGATGCGATCTTTGAGTGCAGACATGCTGAATTAGCTCGGATGGGCGACGGGAGGGCGGACCCTCCCGGTGCGGGTCGTACTGCTTAGTAGAGACGTTTGCGCTGAGTCAGTTCGCGCATGGTCTTCTTCATCTGACGCTTGACAGCGGCAGCAGCCTGGCGCTTGCGCACAGAGGTGGGCTTTTCGTAAAACTCACGACGGCGGATTTCAGACAGAACGCCTGCTTTTTCACAAGTGCGCTTGAAGCGGCGCAGGGCTACTTCAAAGGGCTCGTTTTCTTTAACGCGTACACTTGGCATAAGTGTTTGTTTCCTTGTTTATGGTACGACTCCCGAAAGACGGGCGGTAAAATGAAAGCGGTGCATTCTAAGCGAATGTTTCGGCAAAAGCAAAGGCTTTGCTTAGCTATTTTTGCGCGAGGCGCAAATCGGGCAGCTGGGGTCGCGAGGGATGCGGCTGCTGCGGATGTTCATGGTCAGGGCGTCGATCTGCAACAGGCGGCCGACGAGGGGTTCGCCGCTGCCGATGATCAGTTTCAGTGCCTCTGCGGCCTGGATGCTGCCAACGATGCCGGTCAGCGGGGCGAAGATGCCTCGGTCGCTACAGCTTTGTTCGGCCTCGTCGGCCTGTTCGCGGTAGAGGCAGGCGTAGCAGGGGCTGGTGTCGGTGCGTGGGTCGTAGCAGCTTACCTGGCCGTGAAAGCGGATGGCGGCGCCACTGACAAGCGGAGTCTGGGTGGTGACGCAGGCCTGGTTGATGGCAAAGCGGGTATCGAAGTTGTCGCTGCAGTCGAGTATCAGGTCATGGTCGCGGCAGATGTTTTTAAGTTCTTCTATATATAAACGTTTACTGATGCTTTCGCAGTGGATCTCTGGGTTGAGTGTATGCAGGCTTTTGCAAAGCGTTGTGGCCTTGCTGTGGCCGATCTGGTCGCTGCGATAGGCGATTTGACGTTGCAGGTTGCCGAGATCGATTTGGTCGTCATCGATGATGGTGAGGTGGCCGCAGCCGCTGCTGGCCAAATAGAGCGCGGCCGGGCAGCCCAGGCCGCCCGCACCGACGATGGCGATGCGGGCGTTCTTGAGCCTGGTTTGGCCTTCGAAGTCGATTTCGGGTAGCAGCAGGTGGCGGCTATAGCGCGCCACCTCGCTGTCAGTTAGTGTGGAACTCATAGACCTTATCTATTGGGGTGCGACCATCATCGGCCCAGCCGCCGATGCTGTAGATTTTGCCATTGCAGACGGCGACGCCCATGGCGGCCGTGGGGGCGGGCATGCTGCCGCAGGCGGCCCATTGTTTGTTTTGGAACGAATAACGATGGGTGCGTGGATGGATGTCGTCATCGCTGTAGCCACCAAAGACGTAGAGCTGGTCGTTGACGATGGCGGTGCCGTGGCCGGCGGCGGGCCAGGGCAGCTGGAATTCTTCGCTGCTGCTCCAGGCGCCAGTGGCAGGGTCAAAGATTTCAATGACGGTGAAATTGTTGAAGCCCTCGGGGCGGAAGGCGACGCCGCCGGAGACGAGGATTTTACCGTCGATGACATCGGCAGAGAGTGCGAAACGTGGGGTGGGCAGGTCGGCGATTTGTTCCCACACGCCTTTTGCCGGGTCCAGCCGCTCACAGAAGTTGAAGCCGGGGTCGGTCTTGGGGCCGCCTTGGGTGGCGTCCGGGTGGTGGCCGCCCATGACGTAGATCTTGCCATCAAGCACAGCGACGGCGGGGTAGTCGTGGCGTTGCAGCAGATTCGGGCCTTGGGTCCAGCTGTCGCTCTCGGGGTGGTAGATGTCGACGGCGGTTAAAAAGTCGAAAGTGCCCCCCTCTTTGCGGAAGCCGCCGCCCATGACGTAAATCTTGTCTCCCAGCACTGCCGTGACTGCACCGGAGCGGAGGGTGGGCATGGGGGTGCGCTCGGTCCAGGCTTGTGTGGCTGGATCGTAGCAGACGGTGGAATTCATGCTTTTGAAGCTGGGGCCGCCACCACCGAACACATAGAGTTTGTTTTTATAGCTGGCCACAGGGGCGTGCGAGCGCGCTGTCTGTAATGGTGGAAGCGTACGCCAAGTGTTTGTTTGTTCTGTATGGTTTGATGTCATCGTGCTTGGAGTTTGTCTGTCGAGGGTCGGCAACTTTGTCTCAATGTGTGTCCGGATGTCAACTTGAGGCAGGGTCTGTGGATTAAGTTGTAGTTCAGACGGGTCGATATACCCTCTGTATCTCTGGGAAATTTCCGGATTGGTGTCGCGTAGGTTTTTGTGTTTGAATATAGCGCTCCTGATTCCGACGAGGTCCAGAGGGGAGCGGGCCTTGGTGAGCGTCGTATGGATACGAAGGTGTTGCGGCAGCGGAAAGAAGACCGATGTGCCTCGACTTAAGTGTATGGTTGCAATGCATGAGGGGCTGTCAGCCGTTTCATTATGGATTTTAAGCAGGGTGATTTCTTGGATAATTCATCACAAAAAACAGATATAGAGGCGCCTGCTGCGCAGGATCTTTTGCCGCCACTCCAAGATAATTTCGGCCGCACTTTTGACTATGTACGTATCGCAGTGACAGAAAAATGTAACCTGCGATGCACCTATTGTATGCCCGAAGAAGGTGTTGACTTCCAGGGACGGGAGAAGATCCTCCACAAAGAGGAGATTCTTCGGGTAATCAAGGTATTGGCTCGGATGGGGGTCAAGAAGGTTCGTTTTACTGGCGGTGAGCCGCTGGTGCGCAAGGATATTGTAGAGCTTGTTGAGGGGGCGGCAAGCACCCCTGGTATTAAGTCTGTCCATATGACGACCAACGGGCTGCTGTTTGATCGCTATGCCGACCGCCTATTGAAGGCTGGTTTGACTGGGGTCAATATCAGTCTGGACACGCTTGATTCCGAGAAATTTGTTCGCATCACGCGTCGCGAAGGCATGGAAAAGGTCAAAGAGAGTATTCAGCTGGCGCTGGATACTGGATTTCCTCGCGTTAAGATTAATGTGGTGTTGATGCGCGGTTTTAATGAGGTTGAGTTGCATGACTTTACCGAGTTGGCGCGAAACAACAAGTTAACGGTCCGCTTTATCGAGTTTATGCCGTTTGATGCACACCAGATCTGGGAGACAGGCGTGCATTTTGCGAGCGCAGAGAGCTTGGTGAATCAAATTCAGGAGTTCTATCCTGGGATTCAGCCTGCACCAGGTACTCGTACTGAGCATCATGTGTTTCAGGCGCCAGGGCATATAGGCAAAATCGCGGTCATTCCAGCATTTACTCGGAGCTTGTGCGGTAACTGCTCGCGTATTCGCCTGACTGCCGATGGCAGTATTCGTAACTGTTTGTATTCCGATAAGGAGTATTCATTGCGCCAAATGTTGCGCGATGATTGTTCGGATAGCGATATTGAACAGCTATTCCGCAGGGCTTTTGGGGAAAAAGAAAAAGACGGGTTTGAGGCGAAGAAGGCTTCAGCAACGCACCAGATTGATGTGAAGGATATTGGGCGTGTTAGCATGACTCAAATCGGCGGCTAGATTGTCCGGAATGAGGCGCTTTGGCTTAAATCAGAGCGCCTTTTTATTTTCTATGATTTTTGAAAGCGAGAAACGTCAATGAGTGAATTGACCCATTTTAATGCGTCTGGTGAGGCGCATATGGTTGACGTCGGTGATAAGGCTGAGACGGTACGTGAGGCGGTGACCGAGGGGCGGATTTATATGAATCCAGAGACCCTGGCCAAGATCATGGAGGGGAATCATAAGAAAGGGGATGTGCTGGGTATTGCGCGCGTTGCCGGAATTATGGGGGCGAAGAAAACGCCCGAGCTGATTCCATTGTGCCACCCGATTTTGATTACAAATGTAGAGCTGGAATTGACTCCTGAGCCTGAAAAAAATGCTGTTTATTGTCAGGCGGTTGTGCGCTGTAAAGGCCAGACAGGGGTGGAGATGGAGGCGCTGACAGCGGTCCAGGTTGCCTTGTTGACGATATATGATATGTGTAAGGCCGTTGATCGTGGGATGGTGATTGATGGTGTCGGTTTGATGGCAAAATCGGGTGGCAAGTCAGGGACTTGGCGTCGCGATGGTAATTGATGGTAAGAGTCTGCGATGAATATAAAAGTACGTTTTTTTGCCAGTATGCGCGACCGCATGGGGCGTGATGAAGAAGTCGTGGCGGTGAGTGATGGTGCAACGGTGGCTGATGTGTGGGCCCGGGTTTCTAATGGCCAGGCAATGCCAGCGAGTACGTTGATTGCGGTCAATATGGAATACACCGATGCATCTGCCGCGTTGAAGGATGGTGACGAGCTGGCCTTCTTCCCTCCAGTTACCGGAGGTTGATATGAAGGTCGTTGTTCAGGCAGAAGCATTTGATCCGTATGAAGAGGTTCGCCGTTACGAGCAAACCCTTGAGAAGGGCAAGCATGGCGGCGTAGTGACCTTTGTTGGCACCATGCGTGACTTTAATGATGGTCAGGATGTGGTTGCGATGTCTCTGGACCATTATCCTGGCATGACCGAAAAGCATATCGAACAAGTCTGTGCCGAGGCTGAGCAGCGTTGGGATGTGATGGATAGTCTCGTCGTGCATCGCTATGGCGATATGTATCCGAGTGAGCCAATTGTGTTGGTGGCAGTATGGTCTGCACATCGCGCCGAAGCATTTGATGCTTGTCGTTTCATAATCAATTACTTAAAAGAGCGTGCACCGTTTTGGAAGCGCGAGACAACGCCGGCTGGAGAGAAGCGTTGGGTTGAGCATAATACTCGTGATCCTAAAGCGGAAGTGAACGATGTTGTAGCTCCTGCGCGCGCGGATAATTGAGCTAGAGGTTTGTGGCGTGAGGGATAAGGAGTGTGTGACTCGTGTGTTGTATGTGCGGCACGGGCAGACAGATTTTCCGATAGATCGCATCTACTGTGATGGCGCAGAAGATCCTGAATTGAATGTTATAGGCCTGGACCAGGCTAAGCAGGCGGCTGCGGCGCTCGCTAACTATGAACTGGCGGCAATATATGCCAGTCCGAGTGCGCGAACCTTGAGGACCGCGCAAGAAATAGCTTCTCACCACCGTGGGCTCGATGTGAAAGAGGAGCCGGTCTTGCGTGAGCGGAGGTTTGGTGTGTGGGATGGGTTGTTTTTTGATCAGATAAAAGAACGTTACCCGGATGGCTTTGATGATTGGAAGTCTCGTCAAGCCGAGTATGCGCCTGAAGGGGGGGAGTCCATGTTTGATGTGTTGGCACGGATTCGGCCCAGACTTGAGAGTTGGATTGAAGAGTATCGGGGGCAGACGGTGGTGGTGGTTAGTCATGTTGGACCGATCCGGGCAATGGTCTGCGATGCTTTAGGGTTGCCCTTGGCAGAGTATCGACGATTGACGATAGATACCGCGTCGGTTTCGTGTATCGATTATGGAAGTGTTCAGAATAATTTGATTTTCATGAATTTTCCGGGCATTGGGAGATAGGGTTGGGGAAGGGTGCAAAGCCCTTGCTAAAGTCTGGAATTTGGTGGGCCGATAGCCTAATTGTGAGGATCAAGTCTATTGACTTTATGATTGTGGCGTTATAGATTGCTGGGTAATGCTCACTGTCAGTCAAGCTCTTCTGGGGCTGGGTTATAGCGAGAAAGGTTTGTTGTTTTGTGGTTAGTTCTGGGAGGATGGGCGGCATCCTCAGGTGAAACGGTTTTTAGGAGGCTTAGCTGATGAATAAGGTATTTAAAGCAGCAACATCTGTAGGTTCAGTTGCATTGTTGCTATCTGGTATGGCACACGCTGCTGCGCCAATGTTGGGTTTCGGTTCATGGACTGCGAGTCAGGCTGTGGATAACGGATCTGTAAAAATCAATGGCGTTGGATGTGATACTGCAGGTGGATGGACCTGTGGTGACGCATTGACTGGTGATGGTTTCTTCCAGCGCCAGATTACAGACAAAAACGGTAACATCTATTTCCAAACCATCATTACAGATTCTGGTATGGGTCGAGTTATTGCAGCAGCCGATGAAGGCGCCCCAGCGAACCTGACTTTCTATGATGAAAGCTTTGTGCGCGCCGGTAACTTGGATGGTATTGCAGATAAACAAAGCATCAAAGAGCTGCAATCGGTTACTTCTACTAATCCGAATAGCGAGCGCTGGTTTAAGAATGAAACTGAGTTGAGCACCGGTTGGGCGGCTAAAAATACTGGTACCGACCTGAAGTTGTATCAAGGTATCTACGATACCAAGAACGAAGGTTTCCGTACCGACTTCTGGTTGGCTCAAGAAAAGTCTCAAGCAAACCAAGGTATCTTGATTACCAGTCGTGTTGGCTTGGCGGGTACCTGGGGTGACCTCGGTCAAGCAGGTAAAAAGACCGATTACCAAGACTTCGTATTTATTGAGCTGAAAGGCACAATGAATAATACAGCGTCAAACGTCCATATTCCGAACAACAGTAGCTTTAGTACTAGTAATACTATGGCCTGGACTAGTGGTCAGGACATCAAGGCTACTTGGGTAGGTCAGACAATGAAGTCTACTTTGGGTCAAACCTTTGTATATGAAGGTTATGATAACGTGAGTACGGCTGGTTATGATTTGGTCTCTGCGTTTAGCTTGTCACAAACGCATATCAATCCTACATACTGGCAAAATTCGATCTGGACTCCTGTTAATCAGCGCGATGTGTGGAACGAAGCCAATCCGAAGCTGCGTCCTACCGATCCAAGCTGGTACTAAGCTAGGCTAGGTGGAAAAAAGAGGGGCTTAGGCCCCTCTTTTGCGTTTATGACATATCAAATGGAAATGTAGGAAGCGAATCGTGTTTTGTGCGAAGAATGCAATTGCTTTGAAATTAGGGCTGGTGCTTTTAGTTGCGCTAAATGGTTCTGTTGCGGCGGAGGTTGAAGGTGTAATAGGGCAGGAGGCTGATGAAATAGTGCGTTTGTGCGATTATAAATCGCCAGGTCAAGATCAGCGGTCTATGCTGGAAATATCTTTGATTAATGCGGCAAACGCAGAGAAAAAGAGTATTTATCGGCGTCTATGGAAAGACAGTTCGAATGAGGGAGAGCTGTTCGATAAGATGGTGTTGTATACAGTCTTTCCTCCAGAAGGAGAGGGGACGGGTTTTCTGCGCTGGGGATATAAGGCAAATAGTGGTAAGGCGCCTGACCAGTGGTTATATCTACCTTCGATGAAAAAAATCCGGCGTGTGTCAGTTCGAGATCCAGGGGATAGTTTTCTGGGGTCGGATTTGAGTTATGGTGATATAGATGATCGATCTATAAGTGCAGATCAACATGAATTGGTATCAGATTTAATAACGGATGAGTTTTTCGTAGTAGATAGCAGGCCCGTAGCAGAGCCGAAGCTATATTCAAAGCGGCGCTCTTGGTATAAAAAAGGGCAAAGTTGGGCAGACTGTCATCGGGTAAAAACTGAGTTTTATGATAAGAGCGAAGATTTATTGAAAGTTCAGGAATTAAGTTGGCAGGCGGTGTCAGGGGCATGGGCGTGGGATGTGGTTACCGTTCGAAATATCCAAACGGGGCATTCATCGATATTTAAGGTATACGATGTTGAGTTTAATGTGAATCTTTCTGATCGATTGTTTACCGAGCGCGAATTGCGTAGGGGCTATAGAGAATAATAACGTTTGACGCTTGTATAACAATGTCTCACACTTCTAGCTAGCATGCATTTTTAGAAGAGAAGAGAGGTGAGGCTGGATGGATCGATATGAAAGTGCGAGGCAACGTGCGATCTCTGTTGCGATGAAAAGAAAAGAAGAATACTTAGGAGCACGTGTACCAAAAGAGTTGAGGGATAGGGTTTTAAGGAGAGCAAAAGAACAAGGAATCCCTGTGTCTATTTTGATAAGAAATATATTGATGGATGCTTTCCCAGAAGAGAGTCGAGCTGGTGCGTCGATGGCTGGTGCTGTCGAAGAGAAGGCGGTAGCAAATACAAAGTATCATGATGTGCTAGGGTGGGAGAGCATCCGCTTAAATAGAGGTATTAATTGCAGTGGGTGTAATGCTCCGATGGCAGCAGGCGAAAGTGCGACCTTGGGAGTGGGGGGGCGGGAGCCTGTGTTATTATGCGCAATTTGCAGCAGTAAGATATGAGCGGCGGGGCTTGTGAAATTAGCAGCAAGGAGCTACCTAGCAGCAGTGATGCTGATTCTCCCTGTGTTGACGGGCGCTCAAGAATGGAATGAGGCGTCTTCGGCGACAGATGATGAATTCTATGACTTGGCGATACAGTCTGATTCATCAGAGGAAGGCTGGGATTGGTTGTCGGGGATAAATTATAGTGGCTATTTAAAAAACGAAACTGCCTACAGGATTCGTGAGCCACGATCTATAACTAAAATCAGAAATATTGTTTACCTGAATCTACAAACTGATTTAGGGGAATCTGCAGCGGTAAATTTCACTAGTTGGGCATACTACGATCTCGCCTACGATATTTTTAATTACGAGACTATTGCTGCACGCTTGGAGAGAAATGAAGGCGAGCCTCTCCAGTTCATTGTTAATTTGCCGCAGGAGAAAGATTCTCCAGTGGCAGACATCAGAGAATTATATCTAGACTACTATGCATCAAGCTGGGATTTGAGGCTCGGCAAGCAATACATCATCTGGGGAGTTCTCGAAGGGGTACGGGTGGTAGATGAGATCAATCCCATGAATTTCAGAGAGCTCATTCTGCTTGATTTACTAGATTATCGAATGGCTCTATGGTCTGCAAAACTAGACTATTATTCGCCATTGGGAGATCTGCAGTTTGTAATCATTCCAGAATTACAATTTCATAAGCCGGCGCCTAAAGGATCTGAGTGGCAACTTCAGGAGGAGTCACCAGGTACGCGATATCCAGAATCATGGAATTTGTATAACACGGAATACGGTGCGCGTTGGTCGTTTGACTTGTTCAATACCGAATTCACACTCAGTTATTTCTATACATGGGATGACTTCCCTGTGTTATTTAGAACTATTCGTGTGGATGGTACGGTTGATCCAGTATTTAATCCGGCATACACAAGAATATCAATGTATGGAGGAACTGCCGTACGACAAATCGGAGATGTGGTATTTAAAGCAGAATTTGCCTATGTCGAAGATAAGTACTTTGGATTGTCAAATACGGCGGATAAAAACGGCGATGGATTCGTTGATACAAGTGGTGTGACGCAGCGGGATCATATACGTTGGGGGGCTGGAATAGAGTATGTGTTAGCGAGTTGGGATGTGGCGAATGGTATTGCCCAGTGGGTGATACTGGACTACGACGAAACGATAATACAGGACGAAGTCGATACATCACTTAGCGTCTTTATTAGGCGAGAGTTTCCGCAGTACTCGATGGTTGTGCAAATGCTATATCTGCATCTGGTAGACCTTAAAGAAACATATATTAAGCCAAAGGCAATATTCCAAATTACGAATAACTTTCAATTTGCAGTGGGGGCGGATTTTTTAGAGGGCTCTACATCCGATTTTGGATCAAGCAGTGGGTTGGTTCAAGGTCAGCAATTTGATGTGAATATTCAGCGTGCACAGTTCTTAGGTAACTTCTACGACAACGACAGAGTGTTTGTAGAGTTTAAATACTCTTTCTAATAAGAAGACACAATGAAGCACTTCTATAAATTAGTTGTCACCTACCCGAAGTCAATATTGCTGATCATTGTGCTGGTCAGTGTATGGATGTTTTTCAATCTAAATAATCTTCGATGGGAAACCGATGCGCGGGTGTACATGCCGAGTGGTCATCCTGCAATTAAATATGATGAAAAGATTGAAGAACTATTTGGCGTGAGAGATGCGCTGATAGTCGTGATAAAAAATGATAGCGGTATATATAACCCGGAAACATTGGAAAGGGTTGAAAGGTTAACGGCGAAAATTTCTAAATTGGACCCTATTGTAGCTAATCGAGACTTAGATGTTGTATCTCTGTCGACGGCTACGGTCTTTAGTGGCAATGATACGGAGCTTGTCACAGAAAGAGTTATGCCTAAGCCTCCTGCGACAATGGAAGACCTAGAGAATCTGAGACGTGCAGTTGTAAAAAATTCAGATATCTTGATTGGTAATGTGGTGTCGGCAGATGAAAAAGTTACAGTGATCCGCGCAAAGGTCAAGGAGGGGGCGGTAGCAAGATATCAGGCTTATTGGCAAATACGTGCACTTATACAGCAAGAGCAGGGTCAAGGCGGGGATAATTGGCGTCAGTGGTGGGGTGGTGGATCAGAAACGTGGAGCAATGAGGAGTCACAACCTGAAATTTCGAAAAGAAATGACGGGAATTGGGGTGAAAGTGATGTAAGCATAACAAATGGCGATGAGTTGTTAATCGCAGGGCGGCCGGCGATAGAAGTTACGTCGGGGTTGAATGCTATATCTGATATAAAAACAATGTTGCCGATGCTGGCGGGGGTTATGGCCGTCATCCTTCTCGTGATATTCAAAACGGGCCGAGGAGTTTTTATACCGCTTATTGTTATGAGTTTATCCGTGATCTGGACATTGGGGGTGATGGCTGCGTTTGATGTTCCAATGTATACGATATCAACAATGTTACCTGTAGTGTTGGTGGCGGTAGGAATTGCGGATTCGGTGCATTTGTTGAATCGATACTATACGAATGTACTGGAAAGTGAGCAGCCAGAGTCGGCAAATGTCGTGTACCAGACGCTAACCACATTGGGACCTCCTTTGCTAATCACAACAGTTACCACCGGCATCGGATTTTTGGCGCTACTATTTGCAGAAATGCCACCATTCAAAGTGTTTGGTATTTTTACCCTGATAGGAGTGCTAATAAGCTGGTTGCTTACCGTAGCATTGGCGGGCGCGCTGTTGACAATTATGAAGCCTAAGGTGGGTGGTTATTTGGCAAAGCGACGAGCATTGAGGGTATATGAAGCGCAAGACAAATTGTCATATGTCTTAGCAAGGCTTGGCTCAGGTTTGCTTGCTTGGCCGGTGGCGTCAACGATGGCAATAACAGGTTTGCTGTTGATTGGTGCATGGGGGGCGACTTCGGTGACGGTCAACTCAAGCTGGATGAGTGATTTCAAGAAAGAAAGCGAGGTCTCACAAGCGACCGAAATATTGAATACCCATATGAGTGGGGCAACAGTATTAAATGTGGTAGTAGAGGCTGAAAACCATGGTGCGTTCAAGTCACAAGCCCTGTTAAAGAAGCTTGGTAAGTTGCAGGAGTATGCCGATACATTGAGTGGTGTCGGAAGTACGTTGTCAATAGTTGACTATATCTCGTCAATGAATAAGGTTTTGCATTCAGATGACGAGGCATACAATATTTTGCCCGCCACGGATGCTGAAGTGGCAGGTTATTTGTATTTATACTCCATATCAGGTCAGCCAGAATTATTGGATGAGGTTATTGATTATGGGTACAAAACAGCAAATCTGTCAGTAATTATTCGAACGGATCAGACGGCTGTTCTGCGAACTATAATCGACAGTATCGATGAGCAGGCGAGGCTGATATTTGAGGATGAGTTGGTTAGTGTAAATTATGCCGGCTCTGGAAATAATTCGTATGTATGGGCCGACTTGCTAATACAGAGCCAGGGGGCGGCGATTCTATTCTCAAAGATTGCAATTCTAATATTGGCGTTATTGATCTTCCGCCGAGTTGCTGTTTCATTAATGATTGTGTTGCCCGTAACGCTTGCAACTGTTTTTGTTGCTGGTGGCGCGGGTTGGTTGTCGGTTCCATTGGATGTGTCAACTGCGTTAGCTGCTGGATTGGCAATCGGTGTTGGTGTCGATTACGCTGTGCATTACACATTTCATTTTATAGCAGCTTTAAAGCAGGAGTCATGTGTGCGGACTGCAATTATCTCAAGCATGGCGAATGTCGGACGGGCGATCGTGATAAACGCTGTAGTAGTGGTTGCGGGATTCTCTGTGTTGCTGTTGTCTGAGTTCCCTCCGCATGCAAAATTGGGAATTTTTGTCGTTATCTATATGCTACTAAGCTGCTTGATCGCGCTTGTAGTATTGCCATTGCTTAGTCTTCTTGTGCGCTCTCCATTGAAAGTATCGGGTGTAAATCCTAATGCGGCACTATGACGTTGTAAGATCAGTGTTGCGTGTATTGCTTGGGCTGACCGTTATTGGTGTCTGTGGTGGTGCGTCAGCAGAAGAAAAATATAAAACATTAAGTGTAGAGTTCTTTGCGGGTCTGCATGATCCATCGCTCGAGGCATTAAGTGAGCAAGAATTCAAGTCACCAATCATAGGTGCGGCCAATATTCTGTTGACCGGAGGGGATGGCGAGCGTCGTATTCTGAGCTTCAACAATCCATTGCCTGATCTTGAGCCTTCAATGAATGCTGGCTTTGAGTTGGGTATGTTTTATAGCGCAGAAACAAAATTGATCCTGGGTTTAAGTACCTGGGAGGCCACAAGCCGGGCGCATGCGTATGGTGAGTTTGCGGTGCAGGGTGAAACTGCTGAGGTCTTCAATGAACGTCTTGCTCGTATTTCCTATAATGAGTTTTATTTTGGGTTGCGCAGCACGATCGTGCGGCGTGATACATATAGTGTTTATTATCGAGCGACATTGAATGAGTTGTTTGATATCGACTATAGAGAAGATATTACGTTTAGTTTTTTAACAGGTCCTGCTGAGGGGGTGGATAAAACACTAATCCTCAAGTCTCAAGCAACGGGTTTGCTGGCTGTGCAACCCGGAATCGGGTTTGAATATTATTTCCGAGATTGGATGTCTATGGGGTTTGAAGCATCTTATCTTATTGGATTGCGCCGTATGAAATTAAGAGATGCCTCCTCAGAGGTAAGCTTTTTGGTAACGGATAACCTGACTGTATGGTCACCTCAGCGTGTTGGTCCAAATGGTAGCTTGCAGTCATTAAATGCTGGGGCAACTGATGCAGATGATTATGATGATATGAAGCTCAGTTTTGATGGTTGGAAGGCTTTATTTCGATTTGGGCTTCATTTTTGATGACAGCGCCACATAAGGCAGCACGTTTCAAAGCCTGTCTGGTGGCGGCGTATATTGGTGTTGCTGTCGGAATAATCAATTTAGATGTTCAGGCCCAAGTGTTGGCCCCAGCCTCTGCCTCGGTAAATGAAGTCGGGCAGCTTATGCAAAAGGGCCGAGACTTGCTTGGTGCTGGCAATATGTCTGAAGCTGCACAGGTATTTTTGCAGGTTGTGCGCATGGATGATCGTCAGGCTGAGGCCTTTTATCATTTGGCAATACTCAGCTTCCAAAGCGGCGATTATCAAAGGGGCTTTGGTTTTGTTAATAGAAGTATAGAGTTGTCACCGGACCAGCCGCTGCCTAGGATGGCCTTTGCTAAGGCATTGGGTGAAACCCGGGCCTATGATGAGGCGCTTGTTCAATATCAACAGATCCTCAGCATGGTTCACCCAGAGCATCCAATGTACGGTGAAATCAGAAAGCAGATGGATCTAATCAAGGTGCGGCGTTTCCCACAGATTGGCGAGTATGCTGATGTGTCTGCAACCGCAGGTGCGCTTATGGCAAATTATCCAGAAGATCCTGGGGTTATGCATGTCGTTGCATCATTCTTTATCCTTGTTCAGCGTCTTGATGAAGCAGAAGCAATTTACACCGAGCTGATTCGGAAGATTCCACGTAATCCATCGTATCGATATTATCTTGGCAATATCTATGATCTTAAAGGGATGTATGAAGAAGCAGAAGAGGCGTATGAGCGTGTAACAAAAATGATTTCGCGAGCCTCTTTGGCAACGCAGGCGCAGCTGAAGCTGCTCTTGGCGCGAGGGCGAAAATATCAACAAAAAGGCGATTTGGTTCTCGCTGAACAGCAATTCACAGAAGCCTTGGCGATGGAGCCGAATAACACGATTGCCTTGACTGGAATCGCGAATGTTCGTATTGAAGAGAAGAAGCCGGAAGAAGCAGAGGCGTTGCTGAATAGAGTGTTGCGGGTTAATCCCCTGGATATTGAGGCGAGGTATCGGTTGGCAATTACATATCTAGTGAGGGGGATGTTCAATAAGGGTTTGCAAAGTTTGGATATGATTGGGGCCGCTGCCCAGTCATCACCTTTTGCCAATGCGGTTAATGCAACAATGTTCAGGCTACAGCAGGAATTAGGCGATGAACGAATTGCTGCTATTCGGCAGAGCAATGTCGCTTTGCAATCGATGGAGCATGAAGTTGAGATTGATTCATCCAATCCCCATAGTTATTTAAAATTGTCTGAGTCTTATTTGGCTAGTGGTGCTGTTGCAGAAGCGATGGAGGCTTTGGCGCGAGCTATTGAGCTAGATCCGGAGCTTGGTGAAGCATATAAACTGCGTGGTGATCTATATGAGCAGCGTAGGCAGCATAAAGAAGCAATCGCAGATTACAAGAAGGCCTTGGTTAGTCTGGATCAGGGTGAGTTGTTCGATGAAGTTGAGTTGCGTTTATTGAAGTTGCAGGCACAAGCCAGTATGGCTGATGCTGAATGGGATGCGGCGGAGGAAGCCTATAGCCAGATATTGGCTAGGAAAGAAAATGACCGTGATGCAATGGTAGGTTTGGCACAAGTCGCTGCACAGCGAGGTAATGTTGAAGTTTCAATAGAGCGATATTTAAATGTCATGGAGATGTATCCCGATGACATAGAGGCTCGTATAAATTTGGCGATGTCTTATGAACGTGCCGAGAAGGAAGAAGAGGCAATACTTCAATATAAAAAAGCGAGCCTGGTTGAGGGGATTCGAGATAGAGCGAAGGATTTTGCGCTCGATAGAATGAAGCGTTTGCAGCAGCGAATTAACGGCTTTACATATAGTTTTAGTTATGGGCTGTCGGCAGATACGCAGGTTCGGGCAGATAGTTTCGAATATAGCTCGAGTACAGGGGCGAATGTTGTTTATAACTACAAGATCAATGAATACTTCCGTACCTCAGTAGTGCTTGCGCCAGGATATTCAACCTATCACGTTGGTCAGCATGACTTCATGAATATTGGTGTAACACCAACGCTGCAATATAGTTTGTTTGACTTGAGTCATAGTGTCGGTTTTTCCCGCTCCTCTCGCTATGGCGTGTTACGAGAGGACCAAAGTGTCACGCGTTCTCAGAATGTTTTTTATGGCCTTTCTTGGGCAGGAGATGAGGGTGTCTCGTATTCGGTTCAGGTTTCTACGCGGGACTTTTTGTCAGAACAAAATCCATTCTTTGATGCGGATACATATTCGGTTAATGTCACGCGACAACAGACCTTTTATGATTTGCCATCCTCGCTTGGGTATTCCCTGACTGTGAATAATAATCGCCAGTCTTTGGGGAATGATTATGCCTATGTTTCCCATGGGTTGACGGGGCGTCTGGATAAATTGTTAACCTCCAAAACGTCGGTATTTTTCAATGGTGCTGTAGGTGTGACGCTATATCAGAACCGTGACTCGTCTACGTCATTTCAGATGTTTCGCCGCAACTGGAATATGTCCTTTGGTATGGGGGCGAATTATCGATTTGATAATCGTTTCAGTTTCTATGGTGGATATAGTTATTTCATGCAAGAGTCCAATCTTGAGGTTGGTTTTGTGTTGGACGAGATTCAGCTGATCGAGGGTGAGGATGCCCGTGTTGCCTATCAGAGTGGTTCGTTGGGTGACTCAGATGGGCATTCCATCAATATGGGGATTCAGGTAAGATTATAAAAAAGGCGACCAAGGGGTCGCCTTTTTTATTTCAGGATTTAGAAGAGTGGCTAATCGCGCAGGCCGTTAAATGCACTCACCGCCCAAGTCAATGCGATGGCGGCGAATATAAATACGATCGCTGTATTGAAGCCATAGGCGCCCAAGCCATCGGTGCTTATCAATACCGCGCGGACTGATTCAACGGCGTAGGTGATCGGGTTGATGATGGAGACGGTTTCTATCCAGCCGGGCATGAATGCCTTGGGGACCATTGCGGTTGACAAAAACATCAGTGGCAGCGTCATCAGGTTGCCGATCATCACCAGCGGTTCTTCACGTTGCAGGATGATGGCAAAACCATTGGATAGCGCTGCCAGCGCGACGCCCAGCAAGAAGATGCTGAACATGGCGAGGAACAAGCTGATGGGGTCGAGGTTGATGGTGGCGCCAATAGCCCATGCGACGATCAGGATAATGATGGTCTGCAGCACCACTTGCGCCGCCGAGTGCAAGACACGGCTCAATACTATCGCCACACGCGAGACGGGCGAGACCAGCATCTTGTCGACACTGCCGGCATTGATCTCACGCAACAGGCTGACGCCCGACCAGGACGAGCCAAACAAGGCGGTCATGACCAGTACGCCGGGCAAAAAGAAATCGACGTAGCTGCCTTCCATGCCGGGGATGGTGACGAAGTTTTTAAACAACTGGGTGAAGATCAACAGCCACAGCAGGGGTTGGATCAGTGTGAACAAGGTCCACATCGGCATGCGCATGGTGATGCGCGTATACTTCATAAATAGGTGCCAGGTATCTGCAAGCACGGGCGTTCCCTCGATTGTTCGCTAAGGCTGTGTGATCGACAGCGCTATGGTTTGTTTTTGTGATCAGTCGCGTTGGTGTCTGATTCACTGGATGTGTGGTCGTCTTTCTTGTCCGACTGTTGCCACTCCTGCGGCCATTCCTGCCCTGCCTCGGCAAAGCGTTGTTTGGCGGCGGCGATGCCTTCGTCACGGCGTTTGGTCCAGTCGGATTCTTCGCCGTCTTGCGGCCAGCGACCGGGCCAGGCCTTTTTATCTGAATCGGCAGAGGCAGAATCGTCAGCTGAAGGCTGCCACCACGGATTGCCTTGGCTGGCGTCGGCGCTACTGTTATCGCTGCCGTCGTTTTGTTGCCACTTCTGCCACTGTTTGCTCCAGTCCTGCTGTGCGTCGGTGTCACCGCCCTCTTCGAGCTGGTCCTGCCACTGTTGCCAGTTCTTGGCCCACTTGCCGCTGCCGCCGCCTTTGCCGGCCCATTGGTGCCACCACTCTTCGCCTTCGTCCTCTTTGGTGTCGTCAAACGTGGTGCCGGTGTATTTGAGGAAGACATCGTCCAGGCTCGGGCGTGCCAGTGACAGCGTGTCGATGGTCAGGCCTTGGCGTGCAGCGAGCGCGACAAACTTCGGCACGGCCTGGCCGCCGTTGTCGACGTAGAGATAGAGTTTATCGTTTTGCCATAGCACCTCTTTGACGTCAGGGTCTTCGTGCATGGCGTAGGTGAACTCCCCCACCTCGGGGCCTTGTTCGACAAAGTTGAGGATCACCGCGTCGCCGTGAATGGCGTTCTTCAGCGCGTCCGGCGCATCGACGACCTGGATCTTGCCCTGATTGATGATTGCCACACGATGGCTCAGTTTGTCGGCCTCTTCCAGGTAGTGCGTGGTGAGGAGGATGGTCAGTCCCTCTTCGCGATTGAGCTTGCGAATGTACTGCCACAGGTTTTGGCGGCTCTTGATGTCGAGGCCGAGCGTGGGTTCGTCGAGAAACAGCAGTTTGGGTTTGTGGATCAGCGCGGTGGCGATGTCGAGCTTGCGGCGCATGCCGCCGGAATAGGTCATCACCTGATTGTCGAGTGCATGTTCGAGGCCGAAATATTTGGCCAGCTCTTCGATCCGTGATTCGATCTCGGCCTTTTTCATGCGATACATCTGGCCCTGTACCAGCAGATTCTCGCGGCCGCTGAGGAAATAATCGACGCCGGTTTGTTGTGCGACCAGGCCGATGGAGCGGCGGACCAGATCAGGGGCGATATCGACGTTATGACCAGCGACAATTACCTCGCCGTCATCAAAGCCGCTAAGCGTTGAGAGTACGCGGATGGTGGTGGTCTTGCCTGCGCCATTGGGGCCAAGCAGCGCCAGAATTTCGCCCTCGCGCACTTCCAGCGACAGATGGTCGATGGCCTTGGTGCCTGAGGAAAAGGTCTTGCAGAGGTCTTTGACTTGAATCATGTCTTTTCCGTCGCCTTCCTTAGAATAGCCCGGGATTATAGCGCACCCGCTGTGAGTGGCCAGATTTGCTGTGAAAAAACATTTCACGGGCATGGCCTGTTACACTTTGCGCACATCCAGTGTGAACCAAAGAAGGACTCCGCCCGCCATGCGTGTATTGGCCATCGAAAGCTCATGTGACGAAACCGGGATCGCCGTCTATGACAGCGAACAGGGGCTGCTCAGTCACACCCTGTACAGTCAGATCGCCTTGCATCAGGAGTACGGTGGCGTGGTGCCCGAGTTGGCCTCGCGTGACCATGTGCGTAAGACCCTGCCGCTGATTGAGCAGGCCCTGCAGGACGCAAATACCCGCCGCGAGCAGCTCGACGGCATAGCCTATACCGCCGGTCCGGGCTTGATCGGCGCCTTGCTGGTCGGCGCGACGATAGGCCGCAGTCTGGCCTGGAGCCTGGGCATCCCCGCGATCGGTGTGCACCATATGGAAGGGCACCTGCTGGCGCCGATGCTGGAGGCGCAGCGGCCAGAGTTTCCGTTCGTCGCCTTGTTGGTATCGGGGGGGCATACGATGTTGGTGCGGGTGGACGGCATTGGCCGGTACCAGATCCTGGGCGAGTCGGTGGACGATGCCGCCGGTGAGGCCTTCGATAAAACCGCCAAGCTGTTGAAGCTGGGCTATCCGGGCGGGCCGCAGATCTCGCGGCTGGCGCAGCAGGGCAATCCGCAGCGCTTTCGTTTTCCACGGCCGATGACCAACCGGCCGGGGCTGGAGTTCAGCTTCAGTGGCCTCAAGACCTTTGCCCTGACCACCTTGCAGCAAAACGGCGATGACGAGCAGACCAAGGCCGACATCGCCTGTGCCTTCGAAGAGGCGGTGGTCGACACCATGGTCATCAAGTGCCGTCGCGCCCTTGAGCAGACCGGACTGCGGCGGCTGGTGTTGGCCGGTGGCGTCAGTGCCAACCGTTCGTTGCGGCAAAAGATGGCGAAGCTGGCGGCGGATCAGGGCATGGAATTGTTCTACCCACAACCGCAGTTTTGTACCGATAATGGTGCGATGATCGCGTATGCGGGTTGCCAGCGCTTGCTGGCGGGCGAGGGTGAGCCACTACAGATTACGGCCCGCGCTCGCTGGCGTTTGGAGGAGTTGAGCGCGCTTTAGCCGACGGCGCAGGTGGAACTGCCGGCATCGAGGCAGATCGGGGTGTGGTAAATCACACGGATTTCGGCCAGTTTGTACCAGTCCCGGCAGGCCTCAATCGCCCGTTCCAGATCCGGGAACATGCCCAAAACTGCACCCTTTTCAGTGACTAAGGCGGCGGACAGGTCCGCCAGTTGCTGGATGTAAAAGGCCATATTGGTTTCCTTGTTTATTTGCGAGTCTTATCGTCAACCCACTATGCGACGGGTTTTATGAAGGATATGTGAATCTTTCATGACATGTCTTACCCAGGCTTGCTGATTATTCAGTGATAAATTCCTTCGGCGGTCTGGCCTTTCAGGTATAATTGCGCACTTTATTTTTGCCGCCCCGGCGTTAGTAGAATCTATTGAGGCCCCTTTTGTGATCGAGAATCTTCGTAATATTGCCATCATCGCCCACGTTGACCATGGCAAGACCACCCTTGTTGACCAGTTGTTGAAGCAGTCTGACACGCTGGATGAGCGCACTCAGCTTGAAGAGCGCGCGATGGACTCCAACGACCAGGAGCGTGAGCGCGGGATTACCATCCTTGCCAAGCCGACGGCGATCAAATGGGGTCAATACCGCATCAACATCGTCGACACCCCCGGCCATGCCGACTTCGGTGGCGAGGTTGAGCGCGTTTTGTCGATGGTTGACTCAGTACTGCTGTTGGTCGATGCGGTTGACGGCCCGATGCCGCAAACCCGCTTCGTGACCGAGAAGGCACTGCAACGTGGCCTCAAGCCCATCGTTGTCATCAACAAGATCGACCGCCCCAGCGCGCGCGCTGACTGGGTTCTGGATCAAACCTTCGACCTGTTCGTGCGCTTGGGCGCTACCGATGAGCAGCTCGACTTCCCGGTTATCTATGCCTCTGGTCTGAATGGCTTTGCCGGTGCTGATGATTCAGTGCGCAGCGGCGATATGACCTATCTGTTCCAAACCGTTATCGACAAGGTTCATCCGCCACAAGTTGAGCCGGAAGACGCCTTCCAAATGCAGGTCTCACAACTCGACTACAACAGCTACGTTGGTGTCATCGGCATCGGCCGCATCATGCGCGGCAAGATCAAACCCAACACCCAAGTCGTGGTGGTAGACAAGAAGGGCAAGCGTCGCAATGGTCGCGTGCTGCAACTGCTCGGCTTCATGGGCCTGGAGCGCGTTGAGATTGAAGAGGCGCAGGCAGGCGACATCGTCTGTTTCACCGGCATCGAAGGCATCAACATCTCTGACACCCTGTGTGATCCAAACGCCGTTGAGGCCCTGGCACCGTTATCAGTCGATGAGCCCACCGTGAGCATGACCTTCCAGGTAAACAACTCACCCTTCGCCGGTAAAGATGGCAAATATGTCACCTCGCGCAACATCCGCGAGCGTCTGGAAAAAGAGTTGATCCACAACGTTGCGCTGCGCGTTGCCGATACCGAAGATCCAGATAAATTCCGCGTCTCAGGCCGTGGTGAATTGCACTTGTCGGTACTGATTGAAAACATGCGCCGCGAAGGCTTTGAGCTGGGTGTATCACGTCCGGAAGTTATCTTGCGTGAAGTCGATGGCGAAACCCACGAGCCCTACGAGCAACTGACCGTCGATGTTGAAGATCAACATCAAGGCTCAGTGATGGAGCGTCTGGGTGAGCGTGGCGCGGTGATGAACAACATGATGCCCGACGGCAACGGCCGCGTGCGTATCGACTTCATCATTCCATCGCGTGGTTTGATCGGCTTCCGTACCGAGTTCCTGACCGCAACCCAAGGTTCAGGCCTGTTGTTCAGCGTCTTCGATCATTACGGCCCAATGAAAGAGGGCGAGTATGGTCAACGTAAGAACGGCGTATTGATCTCCAACGGCGCCGGCAAGGCCCTGGCCTACGCACTGTTCAACCTGCAGGATCGTGGTCGTCTGTTCCTCGGTCACGGTGCCGAGGTATACGAAGGCATGATCATCGGTATTCACTCGCGTGACAACGATCTGGTGGTCAACCCGCTGAAGGCAAAACAACTGACCAACATCCGTGCTGCGGGTACCGACGAGGCGTTGACCCTGACGCCGCCGATCAGACACAGCCTGGAGCAGGCGCTGGAGTTTATCGATGACGACGAGTTGGTAGAAGTCACGCCAAACCATATCCGTCTGCGCAAAAAACTGCTGTCGGAAAATGATCGCAAGCGCTCTGGCAAATAAGCTACAGCGCTTGAGTTGTAAAAAAGAAGCCCCCGACATCGGGGGCTTTTTGTTTTTGTATGATCGGCATGGATGGTTGATGCCCCAACCGAGCGGTATATTGAGTTTGTTTAGAGTCAGGCAGCGATAAGAAAGGGTAGGTAGTCGTGATCGGATTATTACAGCGTGTGAGCGAGGCGAGTGTCACCGTCGATGGTGAGATCGTCGGCCGTATCGATCAAGGCCTGATGGTGTTGGTCGGTGTTGAAAAGGGCGATAGCACGAACGAGGCAGACCGCTTGTTGCAGCGCCTGCTGGGGTACCGTGTATTTGCCGATGAAAACGACAAGATGAATCTCAGCCTTAAAGATGTGCAAGGTGGTTTATTGCTCGTGCCACAGTTCACCTTGCCCGCCGACACCCGCAAAGGCATGCGCCCCAGCTTCTCCAGCGCGGCACCACCCGAACACGGCAAACAGATGTTTGATTATCTATTGCATCAGGCGCAGATTAGTCATGAGTGTGTCGCCAGCGGTCGTTTTGGTGCAGACATGAAGGTGGCGCTGATCAATGATGGCCCAGTCACGTTCTGGCTGCAGATCAAACCCGCAGACAGTTAAGTGTGATTTGAATGGTTGTGTCGAATCGTAAACTGACAGAGCTGCAGAATATCGGTAAAAAACTGGCTGCACGCTTGAATGAAGTCGGCATCTTTTCCGAGGACGAACTCAGATGTGTCGGCGCCGTTGCCGCCCATCGTATGCTCAAACAAACATACCCAAATGAAACCCTGCCGCTGTGTTATTACCTCTATTCGTTAGAAGGTGCATTGCTGGATATGCATTGGCATGCGATTGGCGAGGCACGCAAGGCCGCGTTGCGCAATCAGCTTGAGGGTGGTGTTGCGTAGGCTAGTTGAGGTGTCTGATCGTTTAATGCAGGATTGCGGGAACATTCCATCCTTAACCACAGCCAGCTTGCGGGGGGCGTGCAAAGGGCAAGACCTGCCACCGTTTGCTTGATGTAGGGTGCAATAAACGAACGTGCATTGCACCAATTCATTATCAACAAACATACTACGGGCTGGCTATAGTGTCTTGTTAGCTTTTTTTAACAATGTATTTTGCTCGAAATTCATTAACTTCTGATACAAACTCAGACTTATGAATCATTCGGTGGCAGTTGGCACACAAAACAGAAAAGTCTTTTACTGGATCTAAAGCCACTTTATCGCCCTCTAGCTTATGAATTGGGGTCAAGTGGTGCGCCTCAATAAAACCTTTGCCAATTTCGCCATACTCTTTTTCAAAATTAAACCCACATGCTTCGCATGTGTAGCCTTGCAGCTTTTTTACCTTCTCTGCGAGTTTTTTGTTTCGCTCTATTCTTTTATGGGTTCTAACTTTCTTTAGATTTTCATATTCCAAACCAGCTTCATCATCTTCTAATTCATTTGAATTAAACAACTGGTTTTCTTTGCTCGTGAGGATAAGATAAACATCTAAAATATTTAGTAAGTCATTTTTAAGAACCTCATCATTTGGTATATTCTCTGCGCTATAAAATAAAGAGCAAACTGAACCTACTTCATACAAAGGACCGAGTTTAGATTTTTGGGTTACGGCCAAATCTATTGGGCCTTTGATATATCCACCTACTGAATTTCCTAAACGGGCCAGATAATCGCTTGCCCTTACTCTAAGGGCATCTTTTGCCCCTGAACCATATTGATTTTGTACTGTTGTTACACCTTGATTTAGTGACAAATAGATTCCACTGAAATCTTCTTTGACAAGATATACAACGTAGTAACCGTCTTGAACTGTTTCTGTAATAAATCTATCTAATACTGCGACCCACGGAACGTAAGCCCAATTCCCTTTTCCAGGGCTACCCTCGACTAGATATCTATCATTCTTACCTGTTATTTCAGATACGTACTCGGGGATTTCTTTTCTTATAAATTCCGCTACTTCATTCCCTTTGAACGGCAGTAAGGCTGCCTTCGGGTATTCTTCAATCAGCAATTTCAATGCTGCGTTCAGACTCATTTCTTCTCCAGAAAGTTAACAGTCAGTAGACGGACAATGTCAGAAATTAAATGCGGATGATGTCCGTGCATCCCCCGTATTTCGTTTCTACCACAATTGGTAGTGTTGGTGAACGCCTGTTTTGCGGTAGATAAAAAACCTCATCCAATTCAGCTGGATGTGATTCATCGTCTTTACCTGCCATCTTAGATTTTCAGATTTTGCTATAAAAGGAAGGTGGCGTTAGGGCGTGTTGTTTTGACGTGATGATTGTTTAAGGTGTGTGTATCAACGCCTCTCGCCACACCATCAATTTCTTTTCAAACCCCATCGCTGCATGCGCTGGGCTGGTGGAGGGTAGGCGTTGTAGGTTGATGTGTGGGTGTGTGGTGGCGAGTGTGGGCGATACGTGTTTTACGAATAACTGTTCGGCCTTGCTGCCGTTGAAGTGGATGGTGTGGATGTGTGGGCAGTGGTGGAGCAGTGTTGCGAAGTCGTTGGTGACGATGCTGTGTTTGTCGATGCTGGTGTCGAGACTGCCGGGGCGGATGCAGGCCTGCAGTACGTCCCATAACGCGATTTGATGATCGCGTAATAACTGGCAGCGGGCGGTGTAGTCGAGTGTGTGTTGCTTTGCGTAGAGTGCTTCGATGATGGGCCAGAAGGCATTGCGTGGATGGGCGTAGTATTGGTTGGCATCGAGTGATGCCTGGCCGGGCATGGAGCCTAAAATCAGGCGCGTGGCATCGCGTTGATAAATGGCGTTGAAGCTTTGAATGACGGTGGACATTTAACGTGGTGTTAAACGCAGCAGTTTGCCATTGTCGTCATCGGTGAGCAGATATAGATAATCATCGGGGCCGACGCGCACGTCGCGGATGCGGCCGTATTCTTTTTCCAGCAGACGTTCCTGTTCGATGACTTGTTCACCATCGACGCTGAGTCTGACCAGCATTTGATATTTCAATGCGCCGATGAACAATTGGCCCTGCCATTGCGGGAAGGCATCGCCCTGATAAAAGACCATGCCGGAGGGAGCGATGGAGGGCGTCCATTGCAGCAGGGGTTGTTCCAAACCTTCTTTGTGCGTGCCTTCGCCGATCTTGGTACCGAGCACGTAGTTGCGGCCATAGGTGATGGTGGGCCAGCCATAATTTTTGCCGCCCTGGATGCGGTTGATCTCGTCGCCACCTTGCGGGCCGTGTTCGTGTATCCAGATCTCACCCGTCGTGGGGTTTAAGGCCATGCCTTGTGGGTTGCGATGGCCGTAGCTGTAGATCTCGCCTTTCAGGCTGGTGACACCAACAAACGGGTTGTCGGCAGGGATGCGGCCGTCGTCGTGCAGGCGGATGATGCTGCCGGCATGATCGCTGAGTGATTGCGCGCGTTCAGGGTCGCCTCGATCGCCGATGCTGAAATAGAGATAACCCTGTTTGTCGAAGGTGAGGCGTGAACCGAAGTGATGGCCACTGCTGGTCTTGTAGGGCATTGAGAACAGCACTTCGAGATTGCGTAGCTGCAGGCCGTCGAGTTTGGCGCGGGCGACGGCGGTGCCTTGGCCTGCGCTGTCTTTTGCGGCGTAGCTGAAATAGATCCAGCCGTTGTCTTGGTAGTTGGGATGCAGTACGACATCCAGCAGGCCGCCTTGGCCGACGGCGGCGATATCCGGCAGGCCTTGAATGGCCTGTGGGTGCAGCTTGCCGTTTTCGATCAGGCGCAGGCGGCCGGGGCGTTCTGTGACGAGGATTTTGTGTTCAGATAAAAAAGCGACGGACCAGGGGTGTTCCAGTCCGTCGCTGATGATGTCTACGTTAAAGCCTTGCGCGTTGGTAGCGCTGGAGAATACGAACAGGCCTGCAATGAGTCCGCTGGCGACGCGCTTAAGCATGGAGGCTTACATCAGATCCGAGTTTTCACTGCCCAGCGAACCATCCAAACCGTCATCGATGAATTGATCTTCGTAATTCCCTTCTTCGCCTGCGCTGCCTTCTTCATTTTCTTCTTTGGGCTCTTCTTCGTGATAGCGCTTGAAGATATTGATCAGGTCACTGCTTTCCACATAGACCTGTTCGAGGCAGGTGCCCTTTTCAGCAGAGAATTTATTCAGGTCGCCGATCTCGCAGCGGTCGCCACCGTGGACGCGGATGTATTGAATGTCATCACAGCTGATGTCGCGAAACATGATCTCTTTGTATTGCGAGTTGGTCGGTTTGATGCGTTGAAAACCACGGGTGGCGGTTTCGTACATCACCCCTTCGTGGTTATGGGCGGCAAAGAACAGCACGATGTCTTTGATCTCGGTGGTGAGGTCGTTTTGCAGGCGCAGGCCATAGGTGCAATTGCGTCCGTGGGCGCGTTCGTTCTCGACGGTGAGATAGGCAAAGCGTGCCTTTTGCTCGCCATCGCTGAGGGCGTCGACGTAGATCCAGGTGCCGTCATCTTTTAACAGGGCGCGTTTGCCATCGGGGGTGATGACTTCCATGCCGGCATGGGCGCTGGCGCTGATGAAGAGCAGGGTGGCAAAGAGTGCGATGATCTTGTTCATACTAAAACCTGTAGGTGAATGCGTGTTCGGCACCACTATACAATTGCGCCCCCGGTTAAGCCAGTCTGGTTAACCTAGCCCGGTTGTGTCAGCGAGGCGGTGCTGCCATGAGCCTGTAGCTCAAGGGCCTGCATCAGCTGCGTATAGTCTTTGATCTGGCGGATCTCGCCAAACCAGTCGCCGGCGGCGGGGTGTTGGCGGCGGATCATCGCGGTCCACTGTTTGACGCGGCCGAGGATGTATCGTTCACGGATCTCCGGTTGTTGCGCCATGCGCCCGGCGAGATCGTGGATCAGCTGTGCGACCTGGGGCCAGTGCATGTGTTGCGTCTGATTTTGCTTGATCTGCGCGGCGAGGTTGGGGCTGGCGATGGCGCCGCGACCGAGCATGATGTCGTCGCAGCCGCTGATGTCACGGCAGCGCAGGTAATCGTCGACGCTGTTGATATCGCCATTGGCGATGACGGGGATCGTCAGCGCCTCGCGGATGCGCGCCAGCCAGTGCCAGTGGGCGGGGGGGCGGTAGCCCTCGGCCTTGGTGCGGGCGTGGACGGTGATGAATCCGGCGCCGCCGGCCTCGACGGCGTGGGCGTTGTCGAGCGCCAGGTCGGTGGAGTCGTAGCCGAGGCGGATCTTGGCCGAGACCGGGATGTGCGATGGTACGGCCTCACGCACGGCGCGGACGATGGCCTCGACGCGCTGTGGTTCCTTCAGCAGGATGGCGCCGCCCGCCTTGCGATTGACGAAGCGTGACGGGCAGCCGAAGTTGATGTCGATGCCGGGTGTGCCGAGCTCAGCGGCGCGGGCCGCGTTGACCGCCATGGCCTCCGGCACGCCGCCGAGCAGTTGCAGGATCACCGGCACGCCGTGGGCGGTGTGGCCTCCATTGGTCAACTCGGGGCACAGCCGATAAAAGACGCGTTTGGGCAGGCGGCGGTCGACCACACGCAGGAACTCGGTGACGCAGGTATCAAAACCGCCGACGGCGGTGAGGATGTCGCGCATGTGGTGGTCGATGACCCCTTCCATCGGGGCGAGGATGATCTTCATGAGGCTGCTGGCTTGGGTGTGGCCGGTTATTATACTGGAATGAACATGTCGCCAACGTCTCCGTACAAGATCCTCTGTCTGCATGGCTATTCGATGAATCAGGCCTGGATGCAGCGCTGGCTGGTGCCGCTGCAGGCGGCCCTGGGCGAGTCCTATCAACTGGTGTGTCCGCAGGCGCCGGTGCCCTGCCCGGAGGACGAGGTGCGCCGGGTGTGGGCGCGTATCGGTGCCGAGCTGCCGCCGGAGCGTGTGGGGCCTGGGCTGAACTGGGCCTGGTATCGGGCGACGGAGTCGACACCGCCGCATTATCAATTCATCGAGCAGAGCGAGGCCCTGCTGCAACAGCTGATCGAGACGGAGGGGCCGTTTGCGGGGCTGATCGGCTGGAGCCAGGGCACGGTGATGGTGACCGCCTTGCTGATGGCGCAGCCGCAGGCGTTTCGGTGGGCGATGTTTGCCGGCGGCGCGCTGCCGGCCGATCCGCGTTATGTGGCGCAGCTGCCGGAGGCGTTCGCGATCCCCAGTCTGCACCTGATCGGTCAGCAAGAGACCCCGTTCATGCGCCGGCGCAGCGAGGCACTGGCGGCGCGGTTTCACGGCGCGCAGGTCGAATATCCGGAGGTGGGGCACAGTTGGCCGCTGCGCTCAGCCAGATATTTGGCCAAAACAGTACGCTGGATAGGGTCTATGCCCTAAAAAAGGATGGAATTTGTTAACAATTTGTTAAATGTTTGGCGGGCGATCAGGAGTGTGATCCAGGTCACGAAGAAATGATCGTCTGCGACCAATAACACCCCCAGAGTGTTGAGCAGTGCTCAATAGAAAAAGGCAAAGCCACGGCAACGTGGTGACGCAAAGCCAGTGCCCTTCGGGGTCGAACGGTTACCAACAGGGGTGAATAAAAATGACATATCAGTCAGCAATCAAGCGTATGGGTGTAGCAGTATCTTTGGTTTTAGCGGGTCTGCCGATGGCGCAGGCTCAAATCTCCACACAACCAGTCTCTTCTGCAGAAGAGTTGGTCGCCAAGTTGTTGGGCGAAGGTGTCGTGGTGAGCAACGTGTCGGTCCGGGGTGGCATGGGTGCGATGGGGACCTTTGGCAACGCGGAGTCGGTGATTGGTTTCGATTCAGGAGTGATTCTGTCTACTGGAAATATTGGATTTGTCGAAGGCGCCAACGTCAGTGAATATTCTGGTTGGCCACACTTTCAGGCCGGTGACACTGATCTGGATGGTCTGGTCAATGGCTATCAAACCTATGATGCGACTGTGCTGGAGTTTGATTTCGTTGCCGATGCCGATACGGTGTCGTTCCAATACGTGTTCGCCTCTGAGGAATATAACGAGTGGGTGAACAGCCAGTACAACGATGTATTTGGTTTTTATATGGATGGCAAAAACATCGCGCTGGTGCCTGGCAGCGATGTGCCGGTCACGATCAATAATGTGAATGGTGGCAATCCTTACGGTTTCAATGCCAGTAATCCTCAGTACTACATCAATAACAGCGTGTGGGATGGCGGTGGCCATCTGTATACCGGCATGGACGGTCTGACGGTCGTGTTGTCGGCCGAGGCCAATGTTGTGCCTGGCCAAGTGCATCACATGAAGCTGGTGATCGCCGACGCAGGTGACTTTTTCTACGACTCGAATGTATTCCTGAAGGCGGCCAGTTTTAAATCACGTCCTGCTGATGAGGATGGCGACGGTGTGTCTGACAGCCTGGATAACTGCGTGACCGTGGCCAATCCTGATCAGATTGACCAGGACGGCGATGGCGCGGGTGATGCCTGTGATATCACTGCCCCGGTTCCAGCAATGAACTTCAACAAGATGACGGGTGGCGGTACTGTGGCCAGCGGCAACTTCGGTTTCAATATCATTGCCAAGAAGCAAGGCATCGATGTGAACCTGAACTACGCGCTGGCGAGCCAAAAAGGCAGCCCACTGCAAGTTAAGATCAAGGCAAATCTGACTGAGATCGTCCCCGCAGCTGACGGTGTGGGTGTCGAGTTCGTCTCAACCTGTACCGTGCGCGATCCAGGTGCAGACAACGAGCGTGTGATGAACATCTGCCGCGTCAGTGCCACTGACGGTGGTAATGGCAAGAAGGCACAGGATCGTTTCCATCTGCAAATCATCGATGGTCCACATGCTGGTCTGAACTCAGGTGATAACCGTGTGCTGGGTGGCAATATCAAGGCACACTAAGCCGGTCTCAGCGTCATAAAGCAAAAGGCCCCGTTTTCGACGGGGCCTTTTGTGTTTTTAGGCAGAGCGTTTATTCGGCGCCGCTTTCGGCCTTTTTGCGTCGTGAGCGTTTGTCGGCCCAGATGGCGAGGATGACGGGCAGCACGACCACGATGATGATCGACCAGAGGGCGAGGGTGCCGCCAGACACGCCGGATTGGGCAACCTCGATCAGGATGAAGATCATGATCACGGTGATGGTTGTGTAACCGGCGAAGCGGAGTAATTCTTTCATGATAGGTCCTTGTTATTCCTGGCGCTGCGCCCTGTTGGGCAAATAATGGCCTGGGATTCTACTTGATTCATTTGGCTTGTGCATCGTCGCTTGGACTAGCGTCGGCGGCGCAGGTTCCCAATAGAGACCGATCGTCAGGTACAATGCTGGGAATTAAGTGTCGCTGGCATGGTCATAGCCCGGCAGATACACAATAAATAAAACATTGGGGAGAGAAACACAGATGGCGATGGAAATCTGGCGGGGCCAAATCTCTGCGCGCAAGGCGCTGGATAAGGGCGGTAAGTTTGAGTGTATGCTCGGCGGTGAGAAGAAGCTGGTGCTGCACCGCGATCTGGAGCGACACGCGAGCGATGGCGATGAGGTGATTGTCTCCGGGCCGGTTGAGGACGGTGGCATGAGGCCGCTGGCGGTGCACTCTCTGAAGGAAGGCAAGGTCTCGTATATCGACGCCTCGAATCATGTCTTGCTGATGGGGGCCATGGGTTTTGTCGGTTTCCTGTTTGGCATCTTTGCGATGCAGCACCTCAATGCGGGCAATGCCAGCAATGCCACCCTCTGTGCGGTGGTGTCGTTTGTGTCGTTTGTGGCGGTGGCCTATGCCGTGTCGCAGGTGGCGGCGATCAAGCGTGCCGCTGGCTGGGTGGAAACCAGCGCCTAAGCTTCGTTTCAATATTTCAGCAGTCTTAGAATTGGCCTGTACGCAGTAGCACCAGCGTACAGGCCTTTTCGTATGCGATGGCGGCCTCATCCAGTGCCCTTTCCAGCAAGGGATTCTCGCTGCCGGGATTGAAGATCACCCGTTTCGGCCGCAGGGCGATCAGGTCTTGGATGATCGCACTGCTGCCCGCGGCATTGATGTAGAGCGTGACGGTGTCGACGGCCTGCTGGATGTCGCGGATGTGATGCACCACCGGCAGTCCCAGCAGTTCATCGTAGGCCGGGTGGACCGGGATCGTCGTGTAGCCCGCCGCGAGCAGCATTTGCATGGCGCGGTGTGAATAGCGTTCGGGTTTGTGGCTGGCGCCGACCACAACCACCGCCCCGGCCTTGGGATCACTCATCCGGCGGTCTTCAGTTCTTCGTTGATGCGGGCCTCGTCGATCTGGCAGCCCAGGCGCTCGGCGACGATGCGCATGTCTTTATCGGCATTGAACAGGCAGCTGGTGGCGCCGGGTGAGGGCGTCATGTTGAAGATGATGCCGTTGCCGGGATTGATCTTGGCCTCGCCCAGATGCAGCTTGGCATTGGCCTTGTCGATCATCACCGGGCGGATGCCGCCGACCCGTTTGGCGAACTCCAGTTGATCCAGCTGTAGCTCGGGGATGATCTTGCGCGCATCCTTGAGGAACAGGCGACGGCGGATGACGGGTATTTCGAACAGGATGTTTTTCAGCATGTAGTTGCGCACATCGCTGACCTTGAGCAGGCCGCCCATGGTCTTCAATACACCCTTGTCGAAGCTGAAGACCTTGAAGAAATCGGGGATGGTCGACGGCTGGTAACGCTCCAGCATCGGCAGCACCAGCGCGGTTGGGCCGAGGCGGGTCTTGTCCGGTACCAGCAGGTCGGGGTCGCCGTGGATCGCAGCAAACGGCAGCTTGTCGTTTTGTACCGTGTAGACCTTGCCGCGCAGCAGGTTCGGGATGTAATAAAAACTCCCCGCCACCGGCAGGCAGGCGTATTCGTGGCCGTAGCCCATCTTCTGTGCGAACAGCAGGCTGTGGGCACCGGCGGAGACGACGACAAAGCGTGAATTGAGCACGCCCTTGTCGGTGTTGACGCGAAAGCCGTCGCCGCGTTGCTCAATGCGGCTGACACTGGTGCCGAGCATGATCTCGGTCTCGCAGGCGTGTTGCGTGCGGGCCTGGGAGACAAAGGATTCGGCCACCTTCTGAAAATTGACTGCGCTGTAGTCGTTCAGCACGCCGAGGGCAACCACCTCTTCCTGCCGGCCGCGCATCAATGCCGGTTCTTCGCGCTCCAGGTCGGCGGCTTCGAGCAACTGCATGCCATTGTAGTGCGGGCTGAAGATCTTGAACCGCTCACGCAGCGCGGCGCATTCCTGTGGGCCCACCCCGAGCACCATCTTCGGGTATTTATGCAGCAGCTCATTGCTGCGATCAAAATGAGCGGCATAGTTGACCAGCATCTGCGCCGAACCCTGCACCTGCAGCGCCTTCTCCAGCGTGTAATTGGTCTCGATGTCGCCGCAGTGCAGGGTCTGGCTGTTGTTGCGGCCATGCGAATTCAGGGCAGCGATGTGCGGCAGCTTTTCGATCAGGGCGATGCGCTTGAGGTCGGTATAACGGCTGAGCATGAATAGTAGTGCGCTGCCGGAAATACCGCCGCCAATGATGGTGACATCGAACGAAGGGTTGGATGTGGTCAAGGTGTTGATCTCTGAATTGTCAGTAAACGTCCCTATTTTATCGGTTTTAGGGGGCGCTTCTCCAGTCTTGTGCGTTAAGGGGCAAACGGTGGCTGGGGAGGGGCTGGGCGACGTAAATACTGATAAAGATCGTAGGGGAGGATGAGGGTATCGGCGATGAAGCTGGCGGGGATGTCGATGCCGTAGAGCGCCGCTCCGTCATAATAGTCGTAATTGTTCCAGGCACGTGTTGTTTTGTGTATCGCCTGGGGGGGGCTTATGTAGGGGGTGCTGGGCTGGCCCCTGGGAGTGGCTTTGAATGGTGGAGCAGCCTGAGCAGGCGCAAATAAAAATATTATGGCTAGCGTTCTCATGGCATGAGTTTGGATATACTGATCGGCATTGTAAAGTGTGTGATTGTTGTTCTGAAATGTATGGAAGCAATATTAAGGAGATAGTGGTTTATGAATAAGACTGCATTGAAATTGGCCCTGCCTGCGTTGGCGTTGTCGCTCATCGTGGGCTGCCGCTCTGGTTTGGTTTACAACGTTGATGATACTGCGATTATGACTTATGGTGATTCAACACCTAGCATGCAGCAGGTGGAACGGGCGATCGTAAGCGCAGCAACCTCTTTGGGTTGGAATGTGAAGCGAGAAGGTGAAGGTAAGATCCTTGCCGTTTTGCAGGTGAGAGATCATCGTGCCGTGACAGAAATTACCTATGATGCCGATTCGTTTAGTATCAATTATAAAGACAGTATTAATCTGAATTATGACGGTACTAATATTCACAGCAACTACAATGGTTGGATTCAGCGTTTGGAAAATGCGATTCAGGCTCAGACCGGTCTGTTGTAGGTTGTGCCACATGTGCGCATTGATGTAGTGCTGATCTCAATGCGAATGCCGAAGTTATGTACTAGACGCCTGGGCTCTGCCTGGGCGTTTTTATTTCTATTGTCGTTGGTTTCATTTTCGATACAGGCCGAGCAACCCGGGCATGCGCTGGGGTTGGTGCAGCAATGCGTGGAGGAGCCTGTATTTGGACATCGCGCCTGTTTTTATCGCAATGCTGTTCAGGCAGATCGAAAAACACTGCTGCTGATCCATGGCCTGAGTGGCAATGCGCTGGACGACTGGCGCGAACAGGTGCCCGTGTTCTCTGCGCACTACAATATCTTTTTGGTCGACCTGCCAGGGTTTGGCGCCTCTTCAAACGAGGCGGCCGATTATTCACCGGATAACTACGTCAGATATATTCATTTCCTGCACCAGACATATATCGAACAGCCGGTGATCGTGGTTGGGCATTCGATGGGAGCGGTGATTGGACTGCAGTTTGCGGCGCAGCATGTGGATAGCGTTGATCGGGTTTTTGCCGCCAATGTCGCGGGGATGTTGCACAAGATTGCCTATAGCAAGACAGTGGCGCGGAGCTGGGTGAGTCGTTTCTTTGGCGATGCCTGGGGCGACTTTTTCGGTCGCTTGACCGGTGAGTGGATGGGGCGTGTCGAGGGGGGGCGTGATCCTCGTGCGCCGCTGAAGATGGCCGGTGAGGGGTATGAGCCTGCGCTTATCGCCGGATATCGTTTGATCTACAACAATTTTGCGCCGTATGCGTCGATGGTCGAGGTGCCGGTGCAGTTGTTGTGGTTGCGGGGCGACAAGGTGGCACCGCTGCGCACGGGTGAGGCACTCGTCGCGCGTCTGCCCTATGCCCAGCTAGAGGTGATTGATGCGGCAGGTCATGTACCGATGACGAGTCATGTTGCACAATTCAATCAGTCACTGCAGACATTTATTGAGACGGATGTGGAGGTGTTTAAACAGCAGAGTCAACTGCGTAGACACAAACCACGCAAGGGGCTGGATGATTGGCGGGCGGTCTGTCAGTTTCGTGAGACGATGGAATTTGAGGGTGACTTTGAGTTGCTGGAGATCGCCAATTGCTCCCACGTACGCATCGTCAATTCATCGATCCGTGAGTTGAGGATTCATGAATCGCGGGTCGAGATCGAGAACAGCGATCTGGGGCGTACCCATATCGTCGGTTCAGACGTGTTGATCACGGGGGGGGTGATCGAAGGTGATGTGGCGTTGACGGTATCGCGCAGCCGCATCGATCTGGCGGGTGTCACTATGCGCGGTGGCGAAAGCTCGGTGCTGATCGAGGTGCCGTCTGAGCTGGTATTTTCGATCAGCGAATTAAACAGCCGTTTTTTTAACGGCCCGGCGCATGGCCTGTTTTCCCTGCTGACGGGTGACCGGCTTTAGCGTCTGGGATCGGGCATTAGTTTCAACGAACGCAGCAATCTGATCGGTGCCAGACCGTGGCGAATCAGGTGGGCGGCGACCATCAATGTGATGTTGACGATGTCGCGCACCGGCCGAAAGTGGCTGGGGCGGGCCCCCTTTTGATAGATGCTGGGGATGGCGATGGCCTGACTGTAGACCTTTTGCGTCACGGCGCGGATCAGTATCTCGCTTTCAAACACAAAGCCACGATCGCCATCGGTCTTGATCTGGAGATTACGAATCAGCGAACTTGGGTAGAGGCGAAAGCCCGATTGTGAGTCGCTGATCGGATAGCCCGCCGCCCATGAGATCCAGAAATCTGCAATTTTGTTGGCGGCCTTGCGTGCCTTGGGCGCCTGCTCGGTATTGAGTTTGCGCGCGGCGATGATGATGGTGTTGGGGTGCTGGGCGGCAGCGGCGAGTACGGTCGGGATGTCTTCCGGGCGGTGCTGGCCATCGCCATCGAGGGTGATGATCGCATCGGCGCCCAGTTCCTGCGCGTACTGCATGCCGCGCCACAGGCTGCCACCCTTGCCCAGGTTGTGTTCGTTGCGCAGCACGGTGACATCCAGGCCTTGCAGGCAGGCGGCGGTGTCATCGCTGGACGCATCATCCACCACGACCAGCGGCAGGCCCTGCGCCAGTACGCGGGCGGCGACATCGGCGATGGTGCGTGCCTCGTTATAGGCGGGAATCAGTACCACAACCTGCATCAGGCCATGCCTCCGTTGATGTTGATGATCTGGCCGGTGATATAGCTGGCACGATCCGAGGCCAGAAACGCTACCAGGTCGGCGACCTCTTGCGGTTGCCCGGCGCGTGCGGCGGGCACCAGTTGTTTGATGGTGGTCTTGTCGAACACGGCCTCGGTCATGTGGCCGGCGATGATGCCGGGTGCGACCACGTTGGCGGTGATCTTGCGCGAGGCCAATTCCTGCGATAGCGATTTGATCGCGCCGTGCAGACCGGCCTTGGCCGCGGCGTAGTTGGCCTGACCGCGATTACCCATCACGCCGGCGACAGACGACAGGGCAATGACGCGGCCCCAGCGTGTGCCCATCATCGGCAGCAGCAGCGGTTGGCAGACGTTGTAAAAGCCATGCAGCGAGACATCGATGACCTGATGCCATTGTTGCGGCGTCATGCCCGCCAGCGGTGCATCCTGATGGATGCCGGCATTGCTGACCAGCACCTGGATCGGGCCATCCTGCAACAGTTGTTCGAGCTGCTGACGGGTGGTCTCACCGTCGGTGATATCGAAGCAAACGCTGCTGGCAGAGCCGCCGGTGTCACGAATGCCCTGCGCGATCGCCTCTGCCCGCTCGGGACGGCTGGCGGCGTGGACGATGACGTGCAGGCCATCTGCGGCCAGGCGTTGGCAGATGGCGGCGCCGATATCGCCGCTGCCGCCGGTGACGAGGGCGCGCTTCATGAGGCTGCTCCTTCAGTGGCTGGGGCCGCCATGACCGTGGTGCGTCCGGAGACCAGTGTCTCGCCCTGGCTGCTGACGGTGAATTGATAGATAAAACTGCCGCCATCGGCCATCAGGCGCTGCGCCTCGACGGTCAGCGGGGCCTCGATATCGTGCAGCCAGTCGCGATGTAGTTTGACGTTGCGGGCGGCGGCGAGAAAACCCGGTGGCAGACGGTGGCCCGCGGCGCGCGCCAGCAGACCACCATGCACGGCGACGGCCTGGGCGCCGTATTCAATCGCGTGCAGGCTGGCGAGGCCCTGGGCGCAGCGCAATGGGTTGTGCGCCGAGCGATGGCTGATGGCCTGACAGGTGATCGTGTCCTGATCCCAGGCCAGCACGCCATCGAGCAGGCACATGTCGCCGCTGTGGGGGATCAGGCTCGCCAGCTCGTCGTGCGCGATCAGCACGTGTGGATCTCGATCTGCAGGGCGCCATCGAGGTAGGGCAGTGCGACCTTGCCGTGGCCCTGTTTGGCCAGCAGCGCAAGCAGGGGCAGGGCGCGGGCGGCGGGATTGCCGCTGCGCAGCGCTTCCAGTGCCGGATCTGAGATAGCGGTGGGCATCGGTGTGCTGGCCGGATCAGCGAGCTCCAGCGTCAGCTCGGCCATGCCCTGGTCACTGCCACTGCCAGCAGGCTGCAACAGCAGCGCCACCGCGAAGGGGGCGCTCAGCGGCCGGAAGCGATGCAGGGCCTCGGGGGCGGGCAGGTCGTAGGCCACCAGCAATACCGGCTGCTGTTCCGTCAGCACCTGGGTTGCGGCCTCCAATAAGCCGGCGCCAAAACTGCTGTCGTAGGCCGACAGGCTGGTCGAGGCGGCGCGACTGGCGGCGGCGATCGACCAATAGCCCGCCGGGGCGTTGTGGACAGAGTTATGAAAGTGGATCGGCGATACCGGTTTACCCTCCAGCTGCAGTGCGCTGAGGATGCGATCGACGATCTCCAGGTCGCCGCCGGAGCTGGCAAAGACCGTGGCGCAGCGTTCGAGCTGCTCGGGGCGTTGGGCGAGCGCATCGGCGCCGCATTGCAGGGCCAGTTTGATCAGCGTGGTGGTGCGCCGGCGCTCGTTGGCGGGCAGCAGGCTGGGCGCCAGTTTGGGCAGCGGTGCGGCCAGGTCAAAGGGCTGTTCGCCGTTGAGCATGGCCTGTAGCTGCGCCCAGTTTTCGATGCCGGGGCCGAGGGTGGCGATGGCGCCAATGCCGAATTTGATCATGACGCCCTCCCGATGATCAGGCAGGCATTGCTGCCGCCGAAGCCGAAGGAATTGCTCATCACGGTCCGTAGCTGCGCCTGGCGTGGTTGCAGGATGACCTGGGCCTGCAGTTCCGGATCAATGGTCTCGGTATTGAGGCTGCCGGGCATGAAGCCGTGCTCGATGGCCAGCGCGGCAAAACCGATCTCGACGATGCCGGCGGCACCTAGGGTGTGGCCGGTGTAACCCTTGGTCGACGAGCACGGTGTGTCTGCGCCGAACAGGCGGTGCACGGCGCGGTCTTCGGAGCGGTCATTGGCGGGCGTCGCTGTGCCGTGCAGGTTGATGTAGTCGATGTCGCTGTGGCTGAGTCCGGCGCGTAACAGGGCCTGCTGCATGGCGGCGAGGGCACCGTCACCCTCGGGGTGCGGGGTCGACATGTGATAGGCATCGCTGCTCTCGCCGTAGCCCAGCAGGCGCAGGTCGTGCGCGTCGTCACTCCATTCCAGCAGTGCAAAGCCGGCGGCCTCGCCAATGTTGATGCCGTCGCGTGTGGCGTCGGCCGGGCGACAGCGGCGGCTGGAGACCAGTTGCAGCGAGTTGAAGCCGTAGAGCGTCATTTGGCACAGGCTGTCGACGCCGCCGACGATGGCCGCATCACACAGCCCGGCCTGCATGTGGCGCTGGGCGGTGGCAAAGACCTTGGCGCTGGACGAGCAGGCGGTGGAGATGACCTGGGCCGGGCCTTTGAGGCCGAGGCTGTGGCGGGTGAAGTCGGCCACCGAAAAGGTGTTCTGTGTGGTGCGATAGATGAAGCTGTCGGGCAGCGCGCCGCTATCGCTGCGCTGGGCATAGGCCTGTTCGGTCTGTTGCACGCCCGAGGTCGAGGTACCGAGGAAGACGCCGATGCGGGTCGCGCCATAACGGGCGACGGCGGCCTCGACATCACAGCGAAACCCATCCTGCGCCAGCCCCAGGTGGGCGAGGCGGTTGTTGCGGCAGTCGTAGGTGGCCAGCGCGTCGGGCAGGGCCTCGTCTTCGAGGCCGTCGACGCGGCCGATCCAGGTTTCGAGCTCGACGCCATCAAAGTCACAGCGGCGCAGGCCACTGCGTTGTTGCTGCAGGGCGTCGCGTTGGGCGGCCATGCCGCGTCCGAGTGCGGAGCTAATCGTGAGGGCGCTGATTTTAAGTGGGCGGGTCATCCAGTAATTTTTTGTCAGGCTAATGGTTGGATTTTCAGCTCAATCGCGACGGGGGCGGGCAAATATCCAGGCCAGGACAAAGGCCGCGATGACGCCGGCAAACACAGTCAGGCCGATGGAATGGAGGACCGGAATCGCTGAGGTCGCTAGGATAGCAAATACCGCTGCCGTTGATACACCGCAAATGAGCAGCGCCTGTGAGGTTTCGTGGTGTTGCGGTTCATGGTGGCGGTTGAAAAACAGGCTGTAGTCGAGGCCGATGCCGGCCACCAGCATCAGTGCGACGAGGTTGAACAGCGTCAGGCTGGGGCCGAACAGCAGGGCGACGGCCGCGGCGATGACGACGGCACCGACGACCGGCAGCACCACGGCGGCGACCTGGGGTAGTCGGCGCAGGCCCCACCACAGGGCGGCGAGGATCAACAGGCAGGCCCAGCCGATGCGCGCCAAGGCCTCGTCACGAAAGTGAGCGATCATGGCGCTGCTGTGTTGTTGGGCATCGATCAGTTCGATGTCGGGCAGCGCGGCGGCGCTGATGCGGGCCTGTAGCGCCTGCGGCGAGAGCGGAGGCGTCAGCTGCACCAGGCCGCTGTGGCCGTGGTCGTGGGTCATCAGCAGGGCGTCGAGCTGTCCGGCCAGTGGGGTGTTGGCCAGCGAGGCCAGGGTCAGCGGTGCGAGTTGGCGGCTGTGTGCAACGGCCTCGATAAAGGGCTCAAAGCGTTCGGAGCGGAAGGGTAGATCGGTCGCGGCCTGTTGCAGGGCCGGGCGCAGCTGCTCGGCGTCCGGCAATAAGGCCTGTCGTGATAGCTGGCTTTGTTGGCTGGGCAGCCATTGGGCGGCCAGCGTGTAGCCACTCAGTTCGCCAGCGGCGACTGCGGCATCGAGCAGCGGCATGAGTTGTTCCTGGCGTTGCAGGACCTGTTCGAGGCTGTCGCCATGGCTGGCGATGAGATAGCGGGCATCGGCCCCGGCCAGCGATTGGCGCAGCTCGCGGTCCTGCTGCGCGAGCGCCGCGGGCATGGGGCTGAGTTCGCTGATGTTGTTGGACCAGATCTGCGGCTGTTGTTGCAGCAACAGGGCGGCGCTGACGATGGCCATGATCGCGAACAGGGTCATGCTCTTCGAGCGCGGTTGCTGCAGTGCGCGGGCGGTGGCGAGGAAGGCGCGGGGTTGGTCGGGCAGACAGGGCATGTGGGGCAGCAGGGTGCGGGTGATCAGTGCTGCGGTGAGCAGGCCGGCGATGGAAAAGACGCCGAGTTGGGCCAGCCCCGAGAAATCGGTGAGTGCCATTGCGCTGTAGCCGAGCAGGGTGCTGAGCACGCCCAGGCGCAGCGTGGGCCAGATGCGCTGCATGGTGGCGGTGAGCGATTCGCGTGCACGTTGATGGCTCAGCAGGTGGATCGGGTAGTCGAGGGCGACGCCGAGCACGGTGATGCCAAAGGCGAGGGTGATGGCGTGCAGCTGGCCAAACAGCAGCGATACGCTGGCGGCGGCAACGATTACCGCGGCGGCCAGGGGGAGGGCGGTCATCGCAATCTTGGCCGGGCGACGGAAGACCCAGGCCATCAGTGCCAGCATGAAGAGGGTGGCGATGAAGGACAGGCGTTGCGCCTCGCTGCGCACGGTGTCGCGGATCTGCAGGCCGATGGCGGGGGCGCCGCTGGTGATCAGTCGCAGTTGGGTATCGGCGCGGCTGTCGGCGAAGGCCTGTTGCAGCCGCTGCAGGACCTGCTGCTGTGCGTCGAGGTCGATGCCATCGGCATGGCTGACGGCCATGATCAGTGCCCGGCTGCGCTCGCCGTTGAGCCAGCTGTCATGATGCACGACGAGTGAGGTCTGTTGGGGTTGATGGCGATTCAGCCAATGCATCAGGGCGCCGGTGGGGTCCTGGGCGAGCCATGGACCGGTGAGGCTGGACAGTGGCGAGCGCAATTCGTCGAGCCGAAGCCGCAGTTGTTGCTGCAAGGCAGCGTGGCTGAAGTATTGGTCGTCGATGCGTGGGTCGAGCAGATAGCGGTATTGGGCGATCAGGGCCTCGGTGTCGGCATCGCTGGCGGATGGGCCGCTGAAGACCTGGCGGAAATCACCGCTGGTGCGCATCTGTTGCGCCAATTGCTGTGCGCTGTCGGCGAGGCTGTCGGCGTCACCGCCTTCAATTGCGATCAGCCACAGGCGGGCGCTGGAGGCCTGTTTGATCAGCGAGAGGACGGTGCTGTGGGTTTGGCCGCTTTGCTCGGGCATGAAGGCCTGCATGTCGGTCTGCAGGCGGGTGTTAAACAGCAGTTGGCCGATGGCCAGCACGAGGATGACGGCCCAGAGCAGAAAGATGCGGCAAGGTGTGTGCATATCAACGGGGCGTCAGTGTCATCTCGCTGCGATCACCGCTGGTCTCGAAGCTCAGGATCTCGGTGATGCGTGTGAGCTCACCCTTGAATTCCAGGCGGTTGATAAAACGCTGCAGCGTTTTATCGCGCGGCGTGAGCGCCAGTTGCCAGTGGTTGATGTTGCCGCTGGCCTGTATGTCAAAGTGGGGTTTGAGCGTGGAGGCATCGCCGGTGATCACTGCGCGCATGGCATCGGCAAAGGCGCGTAGTGGCGGTAGCTGTTGCAGTGGTAATTGTTGCCGCTGGCCGTTGTTGTCGACGGTGATCTGGTCGTGATCAATGGTGAAGGTCTGTGGGCTCGGCCGGGTCTGCTGGCGGATCAGGGTGGCCGGTGGTTGCCATTGCATGTGGCCTTCCTGGGTCAGCGGCAGGTCGAGCATCGCCAGATATTTGTGTTCGCGATAGTTGACGCTGTGGTTGTCGCCCTGTGCCAGCTGTTTGAAGACGGCGTCGAGCAGTGGCTCGGCGTGTGCCCAGCCGGGTAACAGCAGGAGCAGGGGCAGGACAAAATTACGAAGCCCAGTAATCATAAAAGTTAAACCAGTTGTAAGGTGCTTGTCGGGCATAGTACTGCAGACGCTGGCTGTAGTGTTCGGTCAGGGCCTGGATCCGTTCTTCGCGTTCTTTGCGCGTGCAGTTGGGGGCCTCGGTCAGCAGTTCAAAGTGGATGTCGTAACGGTTGCCGCCGCGATACAGGCCACAGAAAAAGATGACGGGCACGTTGAGGGTGACGGCGAGCAGCATTGGTCCTTTGGGCAATTGAGCCGTGTCGCCAAATACATCACAGCGAAGTGTTTTATCACTCTCGGCGACACGATCGCCGAGCATGCCGATCAATTCGCCTTGGTCGAGGCTTTCTTTGACGCGCAGCAGGGTATCGGTCTGGCCCAAGGGGATCACGGTCTTGGCAACATCGGGGCTGAGCACGTTGAGTACNNTCGGTTTGACCGAGTGGGATGACGGTCTTGGCGACATCGGGACTGAGTACGTTGAGCACCTGCGTCACCATCTCGTTGTGATTGGCGTACATCAGGACCTTGAGTGGAAAGTGGGCGCGGTGCACGGCCAGTGCGCGCAGGACTTCAAAGCTGCCGAGGTGGCCGCCGATCAGGATGCAGCCGGTCTTGGCGTCGACCTTTTCGAGCAGGGTCTCGGCGTTGTGGATCTTGACGTCGAGCAGGTGTTCGCGGCCGGTGAGCAGATAGACGCGATCAAGGATGGTGGCTGCGAAACAATGAAAATGACGGAACTGGTCGGCCAGTGTCGGTGGTCGTTCGAGCACTTTGGCGAGATATTGTTTTGACGCACGACGACAGTGGATGCTGAAGATCAGAAAATACAGCGTGATCGGGACCAGCAGTAGTCGTGCGGCCGGGCGACCGAGGTTGAGCGCTATCCAGCGGATCAGTTTGAGCCAGAATTCGGAGCTGCGCTCCTGTTGTTGAAACCAGGCGCGACTCATGTGTGTGCCAGCGTGAATTCGCCTTGGGCGATGCGGCGGTGTTGATGGTCGCAGTGAAAGCGGCATTTCTGCTGCTGCAACTCCAAAGAGATACGCAGCGTTTGTTCAGGTAACAGTGGTGATGCGAATTTCACTTGAGAGACGGCGACGATCTTGGCCGTGGGCTGCCATTGTTGGAGTGCGAGCCGGACCTGATCGAGGATGAGGACGCCGGCGACGACCGGTTGTCCTGGAAAGTGTCCGGCCAGGCTGGCGTGGTCGGCGGCAAATGTGATGTCGGTTTCGTATGTCATGCGTCTGTTGCGGGTTGCGTGTCTTTGCCACGTTGGGTCAATAAGTCGAGCAAGGCCTGACGTGGCAGTTTGCCGGTTTCATTGCGCGGCAGCCTTTCGACTAGATAGAGTGGTCGCGGTAAAAAGGCCGCATCGATCTGCTGGCTCAGTGCGGTCTGGATCTGTGTTGCTGTCATGCCAGGGGCAACGACGAATGCCGCCAGTCGTGCCCGCGTGTTTTGGGTGTCATCGTCGGGCATGAAGATGACGGCGTCTTCAATCCCCTCCAGCGCATTGAGCTTGAGATTGAGGTCGCTGAGCGAGGCGCGTTTGCCTGCAATATTGAGTAGATCAGATTTGCGTCCCTTGAGCCGGAAGCTGTGCTCATCAATCACATCAATGACATCGCTTAACGTGACGGGGGCGTCGAGATGCGGTGCATCAATGATGGCGTCGTCGTGCTGTTGGCGAATGCTGAAGCTGTCATAGAGTTGCCAGTCGAGGCTGGTGGCAGGTTGGCGCGAGGCGAGCGAACCTGCCTCGGTGCAGCCATAGATCTCGCGTATCGGCGCACGAAGACATTGTTCTGCCGCAGTCAATAACTCCGCTGGCAGGGGGGCGGTGGCGCAGATGATCTGTTCAAGCTGAGGCCACTCCAATCCAGCCGCGACACAGGCGCGCAAATGGATGGGTGTGGTGATCAACACCCGCTGGCCTTCGCTGTTGGCCAATGCATTGGCGATGTCGGCAGGGAAGAACGGGCGTCCGGCATGGATGCGTGCGCCGCTGATCAGCGGCACCATGACGGTGGTTTCCAGGCCGTACATGTGTTGGGGCGGTACGGTGGCGACAATGCTGTGTTCGCTGCTAAAACCAAAGCGCTGCTGCGCCAGGTGGGCGCCGGTGACGAGGCTGTGCCACGGCTTGGGGTTGGCCTGCGGTTTGCCCGTGCTGCCTGAGGTAAAGACCAGGGCGGCGGTATGTGTGTCGCTGATAGGGGGCAATTGCGCAAGTGTTGAGGCATGTGTTGGCAGTTGTGCGCAATGAATGGTCTGGATGCCATCGATAGTATTCGCTGCCTCGCCCAGGCTGTAACAGTCGGGGTAATCGGCGGCGACCTCAGTCAGGGCACCTGCGCTGCGATTGGAGGGCAGCAGCACGGTTTGTCCCCGCAGTTGGGCCGCCACAAAACCGAGGATGAAGTGATGGCGTTGCTCGGCCAGCAGCATCATGTACGGCAAGTCGGGTAGATGGTCTGCCCATGCCTGTACCAGACCGTTAAAGCTGGTGCGATCGAGGTTTAGTTTGTTGTCGTAGAGCCAGTGGCTCATGTCCGCCGCCAACCTTTGACGACGCGTCGGTAATCGATCTGCGCCAGGCTGCGCATAAACTCGGTGAAGCTGTAATCGACGTGATCTTTTAGGCAATGGCGACGTACGGCAAATTCACAGACAAACATCGCGCCAGTCAATAGATAACTGACGACATTGGCAAACCAGGACCAGGCCTCGAGTGAGGCATAAAGAGACAGGTAAATACTGGTGCCGAGCATGATCGCAAAAAACAGGCTCCAGGCGATGGTGGCCTTGCGGCCATAGTCGAGCACTTCATCCGAGACCTCACCGCGTATCAGGATCGCAAATCGGTTGATCAGTGGTGTTTCATTCGGTGCCAGTGAGCTGCCGAATAACAGCAGCATCAGGCTGAACATGATGATCGGGTGGGCCTGTACGATGTAGACGCCGTATGATTCGCTGCAGAGTAACAGCAGTAGTGATGCCAGCAAGGCGATGCCTGCGCTGTGATTTATGTGTCGTCGGCTGGCGAGCTGAAAAAGTGCGGGTGCGATCAGCAGCCCACACAGTGCATAGAGTGCTAGCGCCAAATGACCGCTGTAGATGCCGAGATGCACCATCAAGGGGTAGCAAAGCGTGATGATGGTGATGTATCCCGGCATAGTATTTGGCAGCGGTATGGTTATTTTGTACGGTTGGCTGCGATGTGTTGGCTCAAGGCGCGCAGCGAGGCAAAGATGTGTTGGTTGTTTTCATCATCAGCCTTGATTTGAAAGCCGTAGCGTTGCGACACGGCAAGCGAGATTTCGAGCGCATCAATCGAGTCGAGGCCCAGTCCGTCACGGAATAATGCGGCTTCGGCTTCAATGTCATCGACTGATACATCTTCCAGATTAACGGCATCGATAATCAGCTGTGCGACTTCTTGTTCTAACGGGGACATCAATATACTTCTCCTACGGCTTGGTTGGTGCGGGGCGCTTGGCGGTATATTCACCGAAAATACCAAACAATACTTTGCGCTCGACCTTTTCAAAGCCGACGGATTCCAGCGCCTCCAGAATCAGATGAGGTGGTACGCATTGTTCGACGGTGTCCCAGTAGTAGGACATCAATACCTGCGCGTTCTTGTCGCGGGTACCAATGCGGGTGATGAGCGGAATAATGTGTTTCATGTAGAGCTTGATCAGGTGGTAGCCCAGGCGAGATTTTGGCGGGGCGATCTCCAATAGCAGTACGGTGCCGCCTGGCTTGAGTACTCGAAAATATTCAGAGAATGCCTCGCTCAGATCTGCCACATGGCGCAGAGCATATCCCATGCTCAGAAAGTCGAAGCGTTCATTCTGCAGTGGCAGTTTTTCACCGCGCCCCATAGCCACGCGAGACACGCCGCGGGCGACGGCTTGTTGCAACATGCCTTCGCTGGGGTCGACGCCGAGGACAAAGCCGTTTTCACCGACGACATCCATTTCATGACGGGCCAGGACGCCTGTGCCACAGCCGATATCGAGTACGGCATCGCCGCTTTTCAGGCCCGCCCGCTCCAGGGCCTCGAGGCGGTAACGCTCGCCGGTGCCGAAGCTCATGACGGAATTGATCCAGTCGTAGTGGCTGGCCGTGGAGTTGAATAATTGTTTAACCCGTTTCTTGCGGCCACCCTCGTCATCATAATAGCCCTTCAGGACCGGGTGCGGAGGCAGGGTGTAGCGTGAGGGATTGTCTGGCATGAGGCTACTCGCTTTGATATAGTTTTTTGCCACCGCTAGGGGTGAACAGCACCTGAAATACGCGCCGAGTCTATCATGAAGTCATTATCTCGATCATCTAATCAGCCCCGTTGCGGCGTGTCTCAATGAGTAGTCCGTATCAGCTAAGTCTCCATCCTGAGGCCGAATTTTCCCGTTTAATCGATGACCCCAAGGTGTTTGCGATTGTGCGCCATGGCGAGCGCACTGGCGTCACGGTTGGGGATGTGCTGCTGGTCGATGTTGGTCTCAGGCCTCTGGCGGAGCCTGTGCTTGAGGTGTGGCGCAGTGGTGAGTCATTGACGCGGGGGCGGTTTGAGGCCATCGAATATGTGCATAGCGACACGTTCTTCTTTGGTGTTATCAAGCTTGATGAAGGGCAGGATGCGTCGTTGTCGGAGATGACCCGCCAGGCCTATCAGTCTATCCACAATGTATTGGAGGAGACCGGTTTTCCTGCGTTGACGCGGATGTGGAATTTTTTTCCACGCATCAATGAAGAGCAGGATGGCCTTGAGCGCTATCGCTCGTTTTGCCTGGGGCGTCATGATGCGCTGGATGAATGGTATTTTACCGAATCGCTGTTGCCGGCGGCCTCGGCCCTGGGGTCACATGCAGAGGGTTTGGTGATCTATTTCTTTGCCGCGCGTCAGGCAGGCAAGCAGGTTGAGAATCCGCGTCAGGTCAGCGCCTTTCATTATCCAAAACAGTATGGTCCCAAGAGCCCGAGTTTTTCGCGGGCCTTGTATAAGAGCTGGGGCAAGAGTCAGCATCTGTATATCTCCGGCACGGCAAGCATTGTCGGGCACAAGAGTGTGCATGTCGGTGATCCGATGGCGCAGCTCGACGAGACCTTGCGCAATGTTCGGGTAGTGATCGAGCAGGCGCAGTCACAGTTTGGGGTTCGTTGTCAGGGGCTGCATGACTTGAATAACTTGCGCGTCTACATTCGGCATCCTGAGCATGCGGAAATGATCATGCAACGTCTTCAGGTCGTGCTTGGTGATGCCTACCAGAATCTTGTCGTGGTGTGGGGTGATATCTGCCGCGAAGAGTTATTGCTCGAGATCGAAGGACATTACCTGGAGTAAGCGGTTTTATCTCAAGCGCGCCAGCATTTTTTGATTGCGTGTTAGCGTAGCCCAGTAACGCCCGCTGTGATACCAATGTAAATGGTATGCCTCTTTCAGCAACAGCAGTATGTTGCGTGGCGTGAGCGATAGGCTGTCTTCTGCGCCACACAGGGTGTGCGCAATGCCCACGTGTTTGGCCATGGTGCTGCAACGGGCAAGGTGATAACGACTGCTGACAATGATGGGGTATTGCTCATTGACGGGGAGCAGTTGTTTGGAGAAGCGAAAGTTCTCCAGCGTGTTGTTGGATTTTTCTTCCAGGAAAATCTGCGTGGTGTCGAAGCCCTGTTGTTCCAGATAACGCCTGCCTGCCTGGGCCTCTGAAATGGTATTGCCGCCGGTCAATCCTCCCAGGATTAATATCTTCGGTGTTTTGTTTGGTGTAGATATCTGGCTGGCCTTGCTCAATCGACGAATGAATTCCTGATTGGGTTGATTGGCGACGAGCTGCATGCCAGGAACGATGAGGATCTCGCCCCGGGTATTAGCGGGTGAGCGCTGTGCGGTCATCACCACCTTCATCAGTAGATAAAAAATCGATGTGCCAAGGCTGAATACGATCAAGAGATTGGATAGCAGCAGCATGGCGATGCCATCCCAGCCAATGGCATGAAACTTGTTCTTCATGCCATTGGGGGTGTGTTGGGTGTGTGTTGGCTTACGGCTCATACCCCAAGTTCGGCGCCAGCCAGTATTCGGCCTCTTCCATCGTCATGCCCTTGCGTTTGGCATAGTCTTCAACCTGTTCGCGGTTGATCTTGCCGACGGCAAAGTAGCTGGATTCAGGATGCGCAAAGTAGATGCCACTGACCGCAGCAGTCGGCACCATGGCCTTGGCCTCGGTCAGCCAGATGCCGGTGTTGGCTTTGACATCCATGATCTCCCAGATCAAATCCTTTTCGGTGTGATCGGGTGATGCCGGATAACCGGCCGCCGGGCGGATGCCGCGGTATTTTTCACTGATCAGATAATTCAGTGTTTCGGTATCGGGTTTCGCCAGTTTGGGTTTGGCGCAGCCGTTGCCATTGCCGTGCTCTGAGCAGTTGGGTGTCTCATAGCCCCAGAACTCCTGTCGTACGCGCAGGTGCATCAATTCGGCAAAGGCCTCGGCCAGACGATCGGCCAGCGCCTTGAGCATGATGGCGCTGTAGTCGTCATGCTGTGCTTCAAACTCGGCGACCTTGGCATCGATGCCCTCACCGGTGGTGACGGCGAAGGCGCCGATGTAATCATCCTGGCCTTTGGGCGCGATGAAATCGCTCAGGCAGCGATTGGGTTTGCCGGCGGCCTTCTCCTGCTGCTGACGCAGGTTGTGGAAGGTGGTCAGCAAGGTGCTGCGCGATTCACCGCTGTAGACCTCGATGTCGTCACCCACACTGTTGGCCGGATACAGGCCGATCACGGCCCTGGCCTGCAGCCACTTTTCGCTGATGATTTGTTTGAGCATCTTTTGTGCGTCGGCAAACAGCTTCTTCGCCTCTTCGCCTTTCTCTGCGTCGTCGAAGATGTTTGGATACGAACCCTTCAGCTCCCAGCTGTGGAAGAACGGCGTCCAATCGATGTACGGCGCGATCTCGGCCAGTGAATAATCATCGAACACCTTGGTGCCGGTGAACTGGGGTTTGGGGGCTTGGTAATTCGCCCAATCGATTTGAATCTTGTTATTGCGCGCCTGTTCCAGTGTCAGCCACTTGGTGTCTTTTTGACGCGCAGCGTGGCGTTCGCGCACGGCCTCGTAATCGGCGTTCAGGTCGGCAACGAATTTGGTACGCAGGTCTTTCGAGATCAGGCTTTGCGCGACACCGACGGCACGCGACGCATCCTTCACCCACACGATCGGGTTGTCGTAGTGGGGGGCGATCTTGACCGCCGTGTGTGCCTTGGAGGTGGTGGCGCCGCCGATCATGATCGGGATGTTCATGCCAAGGCGCTGCATCTCTTTGGCGATGTGCGTCATCTCTTCGAGCGAGGGCGTGATCAGGCCAGACAGGCCAATTACATCGACCTTGTGCTTTTGCGCCGCCTCGAGGATGGTCTGTGTCGGCACCATGACGCCGATGTCGAACACCTCAAAGTTATTGCATTGCAGCACGACGCCGACAATGTTTTTGCCGATGTCATGCACGTCGCCCTTTACGGTCGCCATCAGGATCTTGCCGTTGCTCTCGGAGGCGCCATCGGCCTTTTCGGCCTCGATGAATGGAATCAGGTGGGCGACAGCCTTCTTCATGACGCGCGCAGATTTGACGACCTGTGGCAGGAACATCTTGCCCGCGCCGAACAGGTCGCCGACCACACCCATGCCGTCCATCAACGGCCCTTCGATCACGTGCAGCGGACGCTCGACGCCCTGGCGCGCCTCTTCGGTGTCTTCGACGATGTAGGTGTCGATGCCCTTGACCATCGCGTGTTCGATACGCTTGGCCACCGGCCAGCTGCGCCACTCCTGGTCTTCCTTCTTGGCCTGGGTGCCGTCGCCGCGATATTGGTCGGCGATTTCAAGCAGGCGGTCGGTGGCGTCGGGGCGGCGGTTCAGTACCACGTCTTCGACGCGCTCGCGCAGCTCGGCGGGCAGGTCGTCATACACGGCCAGTTGCGCGGCGTTGACGATGCCCATGTCCA
>DHYU01000061.1 GCA_002415485.1 Proteobacteria bacterium UBA5122 | reverse complement strand
GCCCATTCATCGGCCGACACCATCTGCGAAATCAAAGACGCAAATGGCAAAGTTGTATTGAAGGCTAAACAATCAGATATCGAGATAGAAGGCACACATTCCTTTGTGATCAAAAACCAGGCCTTCATCCCGCTACCGTCACCGTCATTGGCAAATCCATTGGCCAGTGCGGACACCCGGCTCAGCAGTGTTGATATCAGAGTCACCTTTCAGCACAACCAACTCAACACCATCAACGGCAAGGCCGCCGTTCCATTGGCAGAACTGCAAGCCATTCTGCCACTCGGCAACTTGGGCAAGATTCCTGGCGCCCCTGGCAACCTAATCAACAGCCAAGAAACAGTCATGACCAACCTCGGCTACGACCTTGGCCGACACATCGGCGCCCTCGGCGGTCACACACAGGATGATGTTAAATACCTATTCATGAGCACCCAGTCTGCCTTTGGCGAAGAAGTGGAGAGCGGTGACATTAGTTTAGGCGCAGGTGTCGATGGTGGCGTCACCGTCGTTTTTAATGCCAACGATCCCTATGTATATGCAGGCTTCACCCCCGTCAGCCCTGGCGTTGGTATAGAAATCAGCGATGACGAAAGCGAAGACAACAGCCAAGACTGGGGCATGGGTTACTCCTATCAGGGACAGATTCCTTTCGCTGCACAATCACCCTTGGCGCTGGGGCAGAGCTACACCGAATTTAATGGCAACGTCGTCATCGACGGCATCATCCCTATCCCTCCGATACTACTGGAACTGGATGGCTCCTTGGTCACACAAACCCCAGGTACCCAGATCAATAAAATCGTCGAGGCCATCAGCAGTGGTCAACTCGAAACCCTGCCACCGGATACCAAACTGGGGGGTAATGGCGGTATTTCTCTCGGCTTATCCATCTTTGGCCCACTCCAGGCCACACTGGACCTCGGCGATGCCAGCCTTGGCATCACCACCTCCACCACAGCGGGCGATGCACCGCTGACAATCTTCCTGTCCGGCAACATGGAAGCCGGTCAATGGGAACTCTTCGAAGGCATGCCATTCAGCCCCGGCCAACAAACGCTGCAAGTGTCCGGCATGTTTGGCCTGGAAACCAGTCGCGGATACGTACAGGTAAACGATCAATCACACCTGCGTATCGCAGGTAGTTATGCGCTCGATTTTCAAGCCATTCAAACACTGACCGGCATCAACATTGGCGACCTCAGCAACATCAACGGCAGCATGCAAATCGATGCCAACGGCTTTCGTTTAACAGGCACATCTGCACATGGACCAACACTCCCCTTCGTGAATTTCACCAACGCGGTAGAGGTCGATGTCTACGTGCCTTTCCACAACGCGGCTGATTTTGAACTCACCCTGCGTGGCAATATGAACGTCACTGCCGGTGGTATTGGCATCATCAACAAGGGAGAAGTCCGCCTCTCGTCACAAGGCGCCTTCCTAGCCATCGATTACAATACGCCTATCAGCAAGATTGCTGTCGCCGGTGAAATCACCAACAGCGGTTTTCTACTGCAAGGGCACACCGCACTCATCATTCCACTGTCCGTGCTCAATGACGCCAGTCTGATAGAGCTGAGAAAGGCGCAGAACGAGGTGAATCGTGTCAATAACGAAATCCAAAAACAACGCAACATTGTGCAAGCTGAACGCAACCGTGATGCACAGAACATAAGCAGAGCACAGCAAGACATCGACAAAGAGATTGCCAAGATCAACTCGCTCAACACCCAGATCCAACACCAACACAATGTTATCAATCACCACAGACACATGATTGAGCAAAAGCGTCGCTGGGCCAGTAGCTGTTCCTGGTGGCAATCACTTGGATGTTGGGCAAGCTTTTCTGCTGAGGCCGCATGGCGCAGTGGGGCTATTGCCTGGGCATATACCCAAATAGGTAGCCTGCACACCGCTCGCGGTGTTGCACAAGGCGCCTTATGGTTCGCACGCCAAACACTGGAAGGCGTCCGTCAAGCGGCCATTCACACCCCCATCGACATGGACCCTCGCGTATCTGCCCTGTTCGTCGCCAGAGACACAGCAACCCTGGCACTGACTGCCGCACAAGAGACTATTAAAGCGCTGCCAGAACTCGCCGATGTGCGCGGCGACATCACGATCAACCTAAGCCACAGAGGCGCTGGTGGCCACATCGCTGCAGGCTATTGTCCAAACGGAGCATGTCAGGATGTACTGGGTGGACGCCTGTTGTTCAACCCCGCACCTAAAGCCTGTGTCACCTTGCCTGCGATCGGTGAACACTGTGTAGGCATCTAATCAACGAAGGGATGATCGACCACACGAGGGCGGAGCAATTCCTCCCTCGTTTTTTTTACAACATCAAAAGACACTTTGAATCCGCATAAAAGAAAAAGGGGCAGTCCCCTGCCCCAAATTTCACGCGCACCCAACGCCACCGATTACAGCGGGCACACCCCTGGCTCGACAAAGGTCAGCGTTAACCCCTTGGCGGGGACACGCACACGATACGTTTTGCCTTTGGCATCGCTGCTGACGCTGCTCTCCATCTGATTGCCCTTGGCCTCCATGATCGCGATGTATTGCTGCGGGGTTTTGACCTGGGCCAGATCAGGCATCTTGGCAAACAAGGTCCCCATCTCCATACACTGACCATTGCGTCCCATCAGAAACCAGTCTTCCCCGGCCTGCACCACGGGCACGGCGGTCACCAACCCCAGTGCCACTACACCTGCCTTAAGCCTTAAAGGCGCCGCTTTCAATCTTTTGTACATTCATCAACTCCAGTTCACGTGCACCCGACACCACCACAGTCGGATCGGGCATATAGTCCAATTGATTATTCACATGTTCATATTTGACCGAGTTCAAGATTACCTTGATCGCATTGAGCCGCGCCGCATCCTTGTCGTTGGAACGGATCACCGTCCACGGGCACTCAATGGTGTTGGTGCGTTTTAACATCTCGTATTTCACATCGGTGAACTCGTCCCAACGATCCTGCGCCTGCAGATCCACCTCACTCAACTTCCATTGCCGTAGCGGATCCGTTCGACGTCGTTCGAAACGGCGCGCCTGCTCTTCCTTGGTGACGCTGAAATAGAGCTTCAGCAGAATCGTACCGTGGCGCACCAGGTCACGCTCAAACCCGGCCACACCATTCATAAAATTCTCGTATTCGTCTTCCGTACAAAATCCGAACACCCGCTCGACCATGGCGCGGTTATACCAGCTGCGATCAAATAACACGATCTCGCCGCCACGTGGAAACTGAGAGATATATTTCTGGTAATACCACTGCGTGCGCTGCTCTTCGGTAGGCTTGCCGAGCGCAACGATACGATAGTGCTTTTCGTTCATATAGCGCGTCACGCGGCGGATCGTGCCGCCCTTACCCGCTGCATCACGTCCCTCGAACAAAATGATCATGCGTTTGTTTTGTTCTTCCAGATAACTCTGCAGACGGATCAGCTCTGCCTGAAAGGGCTTGAGCTGATCTTCGCTCTGCCGCTTGAGGCGCCGCGTGGCATCTGCCCGCTTGAGTGAGTTGTAGTCATGCTCCAACGCCCGATAACGGGCCAACAAGGCATCTATCCCCAATTGCTCGCCGTTTAGGTCTACGGTCTTGTCGCTCATCATCACCTCGCATCGCTGATGTCGCCTTTTCAATATACGCCGTTCAATCCTCAGCCTCAAACCCGATGCGTCAGCCCCTCATCCTTCATCAACAACGCTGCTACTTGGTCAATGTTCTAAAGATCAAAATCAAAACAAAGACCAGCCCCGCCATCAGAAACAACCCCCACGGCAACTCCCCCTCGCCAATGGTCAACAGACTCTCCAGCCACGACTCTTGCTTCATCCCCTCTCCCCTTTTTCCACTCCCTCAGCGATGCTGCATCTTATACCAGGCGACATAGGCCGGTTCCGGCCACTGCGACATGAACCACTCGATCACCGCCTCAGTCTCCTCGACCGATAGCTTGCCTTGCCATGCCGGCATCCGCCCCTGCCCTGGCGGACTGCCGTTCAAGATCATCTCTTTTAGCCACGCACGCGGATGATGCCAGGCATGGCCACTGCCGTTTAATGGCGGCGGTGGAAACATGCCTTCTTCATCGCGATAACGCCAATCGGGCGCACCTTCCGCCTGCGCACCATGACATGTCGCACAATGCCGCTGATAGACCTGCGCCCCCATCGCGACCTGCTGCGGATCATGAAAACGAGGGACCACCTCCTCTGAAGTCAGCTGCTGCGGCGCATCGCAGGCCGCCAGCGCCATCAGCGCCGCCGCCATCCATATGGGTTTAGTGCTTGTGGTCATGATCGTGACTGTGCGCATGGTCATCGCCGTGGTGATGATCGCTGACCGCTGCCGGTCGACTCTCCACTGCATCGTTAATCTGCATCTCATCCATCATGGGCTCCTCTGCAGACAGATCATCATGCCCATGATGACCGTCATCCCCATGATCATGGCCACCAATATCACCATGCCCATGCCCGGCATCTCCATGCGCATGCCCACCATGATCGTGGCCCGCGTGATCATGGGCATCGGCATCAGGCAGCGACATCACCCCCAAACCATGGCGATACACCAACTCAGCCCCGTGCCAGGCCGTGCTCATTACCATAGCGCCAACCAACAAGGCCAACACCACAAATGCACCGCCGACTGCCTTGGCCTTTTTGTGCAACACCACCGACCAGGCGCACCATAGCAACAGCAGCACAGCGGTGATCAAGGCCAGATTGCGATGTTCGATCATCGCCAGATGTGAGGGTGTATCATGCGCCACCGTGTTAAAGGCCTGAAACCCCGCCGCCAGCGTGACCAAGCTCACCCCGGCACCCAGCCACAGATTCCAACGCGCAACCAAGGTCGCCTGCTCACATTTGGCCAACCACCCCACCAGATACAACACCACCGACACCAGCAGCAATGCCACCGTAAAATGGACAAAAAACGGATGCCAATTGGGAATTATCTCAATCACAACAACACTCCCTGTAGTTTTGAATGGCGTTTAGTATAGCCAAGTTGGGGGGAAGACATACCTCGCACAACACACCCGTGATCACTGTTGTACACCCTCGTGGATGGTTTATAGTCAACACACGCACCTCACTCCATCCGTTCGAGTTGACGAAACCGCGCGGCATACCGATACAGTTTTACGATCACCACAGGGGAGACAACCCAAATGGCCTTTGAAAATGTGCATAACTACCTGGAACAACTGGTATTCGAAGAGATCAACCGCAGCGTAATCGAGCAACAGCCTAACTTGAACGAAAACCTACTTGAGGACATCGCCTGCGTTGCCCTGAACAACCTCACCCCCCATTACGTATCGCACAATGTTTATCTCGCCTTCTATCAATCACCGGCCGAACGCAAACTGATCGACTCACAGGTACGAAATGCCGTCGCAGATGCCGTCACATTTGTATTAAGCCATCAGCGTTCATGAGGGCTTATAATGCGCAGCTAACCACCCAGACGCAGGAGCTTGCGCATGGCGCACGACAATCTATTGATTTCGTTTCAGGACGAGCTAGGCGCACAATTTCGCGGCGCCCTTATCCATCATCACGACACGCAAATCGAATTTGAACTCTATAATCCACGCGCCACTCTATCCACCAATAGCACACTGCAACAGGTCCGCATCGAGGCCCACAACATACTGTTATACCAAGGCCCCGCGCATATCCAACAGCTCTCGAACTACCCTTCACTTAGACGAGTGCGCGCCCAACTTACAGCGACCACACACACAAACACGCTGCGCAAGGCGCCCTCACCTCAGCCCACACGCACGCGACCACATCCACTACGTAAACTCAGCCACATTGCCCACGAACTTCGCACACCATTGCTCAGCATTCGCAGTGCCAGTCAGGGCATTGGCCGCTACCTACCCATGTTGATCGAGACACACACCACCTCACCGTCTAGCCCCTTATCCCGCTCACAGCTTGAGGCCTTGCGACAAGCGCCATATAGCATTGAACGCAACATCCGCGATCTCAATCAATTAATCGATAGCCTGCTCGATTACAGTAAACAGCAACACAGCTCCAACCTTTGTCACGGCGCCCATTCCTTTTCGATTCACCAATGCGTTCAGAGCGCCTTGCAAAGCCATCCCAGCTGGCCACAACTAAAAACGCTCGTACAATTACACTGCGATCAGGACTTCCAGGTCCACGGCTCACCACAGCTCATGCGGCACGTCATTTTTAATCTGCTGAGCAATGCCGATGCAGCGCTCGACAAAGACGATAGTGAAATCAATATCACGCTGGAAACAGGACAACACTTCAATTATCTGCATTTCAGAGACAACGGCTGTGGCATCGCGGAAGACATCCTCCCGCGCATCTTTGACGATTACTTCTCCTACCGCCCGAACGGGCAAGGGACAGGACTGGGCCTGGCCTTCTGTCGTGACAGCCTGCTGTGCATGAACGGCGACATCGATTGCCGCTCAGTCGCGGGGCAATACACCCACTTCATCCTGCGCCTGCCAACCGTCAGTCCAGACACAAACCAGATCACACGACAGCAGCCCGACAACATCCATTAAACCAGGCGCGTTCTATCCGAACTCGAAGCAAACCCTAAAAACAAAAAAGGCCCCCGCAGGAGCCTTTTTGATCTGGGGCATGATGCGCCCAAATATCATTTATTACCGAACACGACGGCGCTGGCCGTAAGCCATGCCCATCAAGCCCAAGCCCAACAGGGCCAAGGTGGCTGGCGCTGGTACCGAGTTTGGCGGCACAGATGAGTCCTGTGCGCGTGTTGCTGTGAAGTTTGAAATGGTCACTGTCGCTTCTTCACGACCATTGGCTTCCAACAAGAAAGCAAAGGTTTGACCCGCTGACACCAGAAGGCCGCTCACTGAACCACTCGCCAGCACCAAAAACACCTCTTCTCCGTCGTAAGAAGCCAAGCCCACAAAAATGTCATCGATGGAGTAACCAAAGCGACTAAAAAAGCCGTCATCACTTCCATCAGATTCATATAACCAATCAAAACCAATCAGGGTGTCAAACTCAGCGGTAAACGAGAACAGCTGCAAACCGCGCGCTCCAGGAGAAATACCATCGGTGGCATTCTCCAAAACCACTCCGGAAGGCGGTGCGGTATATATCAAATCACCGTTACCGGAAGTACAGTTAAGGCTAACGCAGGTTTCCCCACCAAATTCGACGGGCGCATTGCCGTTATAAGAAAGGGAAGCATTCCACTTGGAATAGTCATAATCACCCAAAAAAGCGGCTTGCACCGGGGCAACCACCGCCATTGATAAAGCTACTGCTACAACACGCAACATATTCATGTCGGGTCCTCAAAACTTAAGCCTACGAACCATACCGATTCAAAAATTTATGTACCCAGACTATCCATAGTCATGAGTTTTATCTAACCTGCCCTACCAAATGCAAGTACCAGGCCATAATCACAACACACAATAAAATCAACTACATACAAAAATCACACATCCACCCGAGACTGTCCCAGATCAAAACTGTAAAGAATCCCGACAACATATAGATAACCCTATCCTACCGCCAAACCGGGCGCAGTCAAACAGCGCTTCCATCCCCCTGGGAATAGGTATATCCTTCGCACATCAAATTGCCGATTGGGCCGCAGGAGGGATGCGAGGCTAATCGTTCGACAACAATAATTCAGTTCTAAACATGCACAATCCACAAACGATTCAGGGACCTCTGTCCGCCAAACCTCAAAAAATCGGCGACGATCACCACGATCATCACCATCACCACGCCCCCAGCACGCTGTACCAACAATCGATCAACCACATGCGCGATGCGCTCAATAACGTGCTGGGCGCAGCCCACACCGTGAGCGAATGCAGCCCGCAGGATGACGAATACACACAGAATCAACTACGTCAGTTGCAGTACGAAGGCCTGCGCCTGAGTCATCAGTTCAACCAAATGCTGATTCTGCAGCAGGTAGAGACCGGCACCTTCGCACCGAACATCAATGACTATGATGTCTTCGATTGTCTGGAGCAGGCGGTCTATGAAAACAGCAGCGTGCTCAACCAACTGGGGCAGGACATCTTTCTGGATTGCGATGATGAACTGTCGTGGTTCTTCGACCGCGCACTGATCGTGACAACCATGAACTCACTGATCCACACCATGTCGCAGTACTGCGACAAACAGATGGTGGTGCAGGCCTTCATCAATCACGACCAGCTGACCATCAATCTCAACTGCGACGGCCAACTGCCGCGAGAGGCGCTGACCGCACTCAACGCCTATACCAAGCTCGGCGCGATCGGCCCACGTTCGCCGCAGATGTTGAGCCTGTATTTTGCCCACATCGCCGCGCAGACCCACAAACACGGTGACACCGCCGGCCATATGAGTGTTGCCAACACCAATGGCGGCTGCCGCATCAGCCTCACCCTGCCCTAAGACTCCATCTCACTGCGCACTTCGCGCAGCGCTGATGCACTCACACAGCACTGAAATACCATCGCGGCCGCGTGATAGAATACGCGCCTTACATCCCGCATTGAGTTAAATAGGCAGCACTCACCATGTCCCACACATCACGCAAGGTCGGTTTTGTCAGCCTCGGCTGCCCCAAGGCCCTGGTCGATTCCGAAAACATCATTACCCAGCTTCGCTCAGAAGGTTACGACATCGCCCCCGATTACGAGGGTGCGGACCTGGTGGTGGTCAATACCTGCGGCTTCATCGATGCCGCCGTCGAGGAATCACTCGAGGCCATCGGCGAGGCACTAGCCGAGAACGGCAAGGTCATCGTCACCGGCTGCCTCGGCGCCAAGGGCGACATCGTGCAAAAAACCCACCCCAACGTGCTCGCTGTCACCGGCCCGCACGCCAAGGACGCCGTCATCAACGCCGTGCACAAACACCTGCCGCGCAGCGCCGATCAGCCGAAGATCCAGGTGCCCGACCACGGCCTCAAGCTGACCCCCGAACACTACGCCTATCTGAAGATCTCGGAAGGCTGTAACCACCGCTGCAGCTTCTGCATCATCCCCGCCCTGCGCGGCGACCTGGTCAGCCGTCCGATTGGCGAGGTCATGCGCGAGGCCGAGGCCCTGGTCGAATCCGGCACACGCGAGCTGCTGGTCATCTCACAAGACACCAGCGCCTACGGTGTCGATCTGAAATACCGCACCGACTTCTGGAACGGCCGCCCGCTGAAGACGCGCATGACCGAACTGGCCAACGCCCTCGGCGGCCTCGATGTCTGGGTGCGTCTGCACTACGTCTATCCCTATCCGCATGTCGACGAGGTCATCCCCTTGATGGCCGAGGGCCGCATCTTGCCCTACCTCGACATGCCCTTGCAGCACGCCAGCCCCAAGATCCTGCGCAGCATGAAGCGCCCCGGCAACATCGACGGCACGCTGGAGCGCATCCAGCGCTGGCGTCAGGAGTGCCCCGACCTGGTCCTGCGCAGCACCTTCATCGTCGGCTTTCCCGGTGAGACCGAAGACGACTTCGAACAACTGCTCGACTTCATGCAAGAGGCGCAACTCGATCGCGTCGGCGCCTTCGCCTACTCCGATGTGGAAGGCGCCACCGCCAACGCGCTGCCCGACCACGTTCCGGAAGAGGTCAAACAGGAACGCCTCGAGCGTTTCATGCAGGTCCAGGCCGAGATCAGCGCCGCCAAGTTGCAGCAACGCATCGGCGCCACGATGCAGATCCACATCGACGAGAGCGACGGCGAACAGGCCGTCGGTCGTAGTTATGCCGATGCACCCGAGATCGACGGCCAGGTCTTTCTCGAAAACGCCGCAGGCCTGTTGCCCGGTGACATGGTCGATGCCGTCATCGTCGATGCCGACGAGCACGACATGTGGGCCGAACTGGTACATGATTCGGAACTGAACCACGACTGACAGAGTCTGCTACCATGATGCCTACTTAAGGACTACGCACACATCATGATTGGACGACATCTATACACCCTCGGCGCACTCGCCTTACTCTTCATCAGCGGCGGCCTGCAGGCCGCCTGCGATGATCCACCCGCCCCCAAGGTCAACTGGCAGGGCTGCAACAAGGCCGGAGTCGACCTGAGCGGTGCCGATCTACGCGGCGCCATCTTCGATGAGGCCAATCTGGAAGGTGCCAATCTCGATCAGGCCAACCTGCGCGGCGCCTACTTTGACCGCGCCAACCTGCAACAGGCCACGCTACGCAAGGCCAATCTGATCGACAGCCACTTCGTCGCCGCGCACCTGCAACAGGCCGATTTCAGCGCCAGCCTCGCCAACGGTGCCAGCTTTGATCGCGCCCTGTTACACGGCGCCAAACTCAATGATGTGCACATGGACAAGGCACGTTTCTACGACGCCAAACTGATCGGCAGCGACCTCAGCCAAAGCCGCCTCAACGAAACCAGCTTTGAACTGGCCGACCTTAGCGGCGCCAACATGAGCCACAGCGAATTATTCAAGGCCGACTTCGAGCGCGCCAACCTGGAGCAAACCAATCTGCGCGGCGCCCAGCTCGAACGCGCCAGTTTCAAACGCGCACAGCTGGTCTCGGCCGATCTCAGCCAAAGCAATCTGACCAAGGCCACACTGGTCGAAGCCGATCTAACTGCCACCGAGTTCAGTGATGCCGTACTCGACTTCACCACCTGGAACAACCGCCGCCGCTGCCGCTCGGGCTCGGTCGGCATCTGCAAATAGACAATCCGACACAGAATAAAAACAGGACCCCCTATGAACGACGTATCACCGCTGATCAGCGCCCAACAACTGTTTGTCGATGCCCTGCCGACACAGATCATGCCTGCGAAAGAGATATCGCTGGATAACGCCCTCGGCCGCACCCTGCACAGCGACCTCGTCGCCACCGAAGACTCGCCGCCCTACCACCGCGCCATCGTCGAAGGTTTTGTCGTCCATGCCGCCGACACGCGTGGTGCCAGCGAAGAAACACCCGTCAGCTTCCAGATCGTCGACGCCGTCGCCCCTGGCGATGCCAAATGCCCAGCATTCAGCAACGGCCAGGCCGTCGAGACCCAAACCGGCAGCATCATCCCCGATGGCGACGTCGCCATCGTCCGCATGTGGGAGGCCAAACGCGATGGCGACCGCTTCACGATCAGCCGCCCGTTCCCACCGCGCTTTTTCATCGAAGATCGAGGCTGCGATATTCAACAAGGCAGCACCATCATCAGCGCCGGCACCGTGCTCGATGCCAGCCACATCGGCACGCTGGCCAGCCTCGGCCTCGACAGCGTCAGCGTCTGTCGCAAACCACGCGTCACGATCTTCGCCTCGGGCGATGAGGTCATCCCGCACACCGCCACCCTGACCCCCGGCAAGATCCGCGACTGCAACAGCCCGATGCTGGCGGCCGCCGTGCGCGCCTGCGGTGGCAAACCAATTGAGGCCGGCATCATGGGCGATGACTTCGACGCATTTGTCACAGAGGTCAAACAGGCACTTCGCGACAGCGACATGATCGTCATCAGCGGCGGCACCGCCGTTGGTGGCCGTGACTTTATCTCCGACCTCATCAGCGAGGTTGGCGAACTGCTGGTCGATGGCGTACCGATGAAATCCGGCCGGCCGCTGATCATGGGCAAGGCCGGCAAGGCCCCCATCGTCGCCGTCGCCGGCCACCCACCCGAGGCACTGCGCGGCTTCCGCCTGTTCGGTTTGCCCGCCTTGCAGAAACTGCAGGGTATCGCGGCCGCGCTCCCAGGCGATGGCAATTCCAATTAAAAGCCATGGTTTAATTCTGTCCACGGCTGTCGATCTGGATAAGGCGCATCATGCTCTGCGCCACACCAGCCTTATCAACGGATCACAGCTATGGACGAGCAAACACAGGTCACGACCAAACCCGCCGTATTTTTAATCGACGACCACGAGGATATCCGGCGCGGCCTGCGCCGGGTATTGATGAGCGAAGGCATACAGGTCGAGGAATTTGCATCGGCACAGGAATTCCTCAATACCTACGAAACCCATCGATCCGGCTGTGTCGTCAGTGATGTCGTCATGCCCGGCATGACCGGCATGGAGCTGCAAGCCGCGCTAAACCAGCGCAATGTACAGATCCCGATGGTACTCATGTCTGCACATGGCGATATTGCCATCACCAAACAGGCACTCAAGAATGGCGCCGTCGACTTTCTCGAAAAACCCGTGTCCAATGCCGAGCTGATCAGCGCAGTGCATGAGGCCTTCGCCCAAGACGCATCACAACGTCAGCAGCAGCGCACACAGGAACGTCAGGATGCCCGCCTCGCCTGTCTCACCCGCCGCGAACGCCAGATTCTCAATCTGCTGCTCAGCGGCCTGAGCAACCAGGATGTGTCGGAAAAACTGACACTCAGCCCCCGCACCATCGAAACCCACCGCGCCAACATCTTGCGCAAGATGCACGCCAGCAGCCTCTACCAACTCAGCCGCCAGCTCCCATCTCTCTCCGCCTAAGAACGCCATCTCACAGCATTCAGCTTCGGTGCAGCTAAAGATCTTGTTATAATGCCCCGACAGGAAGGGCTTGAATTCGGGGGAGCAAGCCTTTTCTCTTTGCACAACAAAGCCTTAGATACTAGGAGCTCTGCAGCCAAATGAAGCGGACTGCCCTCGCCACCTTTGCGATTTCGATATTGGGGACCCCCCTGATATCCGCAACCGCTATAGCTCTGGAGTGCAGCAGCGGTATCCCGCGCCCACCACAGAGCGGGCCGCCAACGTTCGCCGCCCCGCCCGAATTTACCCTCAACTTTACGCCATTGGACCAACCCGCCGGTTCCGTCGGGCACATGCCTGCATGCATTATGGATACGGCGATTGTGAATAAAATCAGCCACTCCTATGAAACCTACTCAACATCCAAGTTTCTGACGCAACATGCCTGGTGGAGTTCGGCGGAACATTGGCAGGGCCCCCAAATCGTCTCTTATGGTGGGCAGGATTATTACCACGTCATCGTCGGCGACTCGACCACGGACTTCGTGCAGGAATATTACATTCCGTTTAGCAGCAACATGCGCTTCCATTACGATAATCGTAACCCGAATCCCAGCCCCATCTTGTGGCAATGGGCGGCGAATACACCGCTCATGTTCAGCACCACCGAGCCCTGGCACTCATCCTCGGGCGGTAGTTCATACACACCAGACCCCGGCACTGCGATCATGGATCGCTGGATGGTCATCGGCGTCCGAACCGTGCCTGGCAACGGCATGTCACCACTGAAAGATGTCGACAAGGCGGGCTACCAGAACTTGGGCACCAATCTGCCCAATGGCAAAATCATCGCCGGTAACGGCTCAGGCAATCCACGCAAGGTCATCATGCGACAACGCTTGAAGGTTGGGGAAATCGAACAGGAATTCGTCAAGGCCAGCTTTAATAACAAACCGCTGATCAGCCAGGTCATCACCGATCCGAACATGGTCAGCACGGTTGAGATCGACATGACGGCCCACAACTACAGCAGTTACGACAACCGCAACCTGCGGATCGTCAACACGCTGACCTTCAATCAAAGCAACCCGGAATATCAAGGCATTGGCAACTGGACCATGGCCTCCCCCGATGGAGGCCTCGGCGGCGGTGCTGGCGTGCATCAGAAGGCCGATGCCGGACAATACATCTTCACACCAGGCGACCCAAACTTCGATGGCGCCTATGGCACCTATACCTATGCCCCCAACATCACGGGGTTTGACCACGACTCGACCAACTGGGAGGCCTATTACGACCCCTGCCACCCGGACAACATCTGGTCATGGAATGATTTCAAGCCGACAAAAACCTGTAATTAATGTGTAGTCGTTCTCACTTTACGCCCAGTCTCAGTAAAACTACCTAGAACTTCCCCCTCAAATTACGTAGCGCACGCCATCCGGCGCCCAACATCCCTCCCGCTATAAACACTGCGACGATGATGTTTTACGTCACAAAGTTTTACGAAGTTGCCAATGGAGGTTCCCATGCACGCAGTCACCATCGCTAATATTTCCGTCGATAGTTTGGCCATCGGTATTCCCTCATTCCCAGAGCATAGCGTGGGTCAATGCCAAGCCCTGACACAGGTCTCACGTTATCTGGCGGAGATTCTCGGCTGTCGCTATCACAGTGACATGGCGCGCCTCTATCTTGGTGATACAGGTCGGCATAACGTCTACAAGGTGCAGTACCTCACTCGCAGCCAGATCAACCAATTATTGTTATTGCTGAAACGCAATGCCGATAGTGAATTTCGCATCATCGAACTCGACGCCCATCACGTCATCTTCGGCAACAAGATCTGCCCCAACAAGGCCATGACGGGCAATCGCCCTCTGTGCGGCCCCGAGCCAGAGCCAGGTCATGGCGACATGGGCTGCCGCATGACCTTATTGTTTAATTGATCAACACCCCGCCCTTGCACACGGACGTGTGTTTTTTCCTGGAGTTTGGAACTCGATCCAGGATCAATAGTGCGGTGGCGGTGTCTCTTCCGACATCGGCCGCACAAACTCTGCCCCCGTTGCCATCTGCTGTTTCATGCGCTGAATCTCGCCCACCGCCACATCGAGCCGGTCCTGCAGTTTGATCACTACCTCGTTCAGCGCCTCCAGCGTCGCCTCCTGATAGGTCATGCGCATCTCCATTTCTTCCAGGCGTGCACTTAACATCGTTACTTCATCACTCATGCCATCACTCATGCCGCTGAATCCTTGTTGATCAGATAAATATCGTAGCGGGTGCTCTTGCCATCCATCACCAGACTGGGTTTGGGGCCGGCAATCGCCGCTGCCTTGCGCGGTCGTTTGACCACCACCCGCCGCCGCGCCGCCGCCAGCGCCGCCGCCAGCAGCTCCGCATCGTCCTCATCGCCGCCGACCAGCCGCCGGAACAGCACCATCTCTTTTTTGACCTGCGCCGCCTTGGTCCGCTCCGGGTGCATCGGGTCTACGTAGACCACATCCGGCTGCTGCTCGGCGGGCAGCTCACGCAGATAACGACTGGCATCCGCCTGTTGCAACGCCATCCGCGCCAGCACCTCGGCCACCTCCGGCACCTGCATGCCGCGCTGCATACCATCGGCCAACAGCGCCGCAATCACCGGCGAGCGCTCCACCATGCGCACCTCACAGCCGAGCTGTGCCAGCACAAAGGCATCGCGCCCGAGACCAGCCGTGGCATCGACCACCGTCGGGATACGTCCCGGCTTGATGCCCACCGCCTTGGCCACCAGCTGCCCACGACCACCGCCAAAGCGACGACGATGGCCCAGCGCGCCTTCGACAAAATCGACAAACACCGGCCCCGGCACCTGCGGCCCGCTCTGGCGCAGCTCCAGGCGCTCTGCGCCCTGCCACAGCACCAGCTCACTCTGTGCAGGATCGTCTAGCAGCGGCAGGCTGAGGCGCTCTGACAACGCCTCAGCCTGCGATCTACATTCAGGACTGGCCGCGGCCACGGCAACGGATGTATTCGGCAATCCCGACATGACTACGGACGAGGGATGTAGCGCGACCAATCGTGTGTACGGTCGCCAAAGGCAATGAAATGGGGGTTCAGCAACTCAGGCTTGAGGTTGTAGCGCAACGGCCGCAGCTCGGTATCGGTCAGACCGCCGCCGGCCTCCTCAAGGATGCACTGGGCGGCGGCCGTATCCCACTCCGAGGTCGGCCCCATCCGCAGATAGACATCGGCCGCGCCTTCGGCGATCAGACACGACTTCAGCGAACTGCCGCAGCAGATCATCTGTTGCTGGGGAAACTGGGCGACAAACTCCTGAAAGCGCGGCCCGTGGCGGCCACGGCTGCCGGCAATCACGATCTCGCCGCCATCCCAAGCGCGTGTATGGATACGCGTCGCCATTTGATCCGGCACCTGTTTATAGGCGCCACAGCCCAGCGCCGCGTAATAACAATGGCCCGACACCGGCGCGTAGACCACCCCCAACACCGGGCGGTGGTATTCAATCAGCGCGATATTGACCGTGAACTCGCCGGTACGATCGACAAACTGCTTGGTGCCGTCGAGCGGGTCGACCAGCCAATAACGTGGCCACTGCCGCCGCTGATCGTAATCGACCAGCCGCCCCTCTTCCGACACCACCGGCCAGCCCGCCACCAACTGCAGCAGGCGGTCACAAATCAGCGCATCGGCCGCGTAATCGGCCTCCGTGACCAGGGTCTGATCCGGTTTCTGCTCAACCTTATACCCCCGCTGATAGACATCCATGATCAAGGCCCCGGCATCGCTCGCAATCGCACGACAGGCCCGCAGCAGCTCCAGATAACGCGACTGGGTCAGCATGCCGCCCTCTGCCGCGCCAGCAGGTCGCGCACCATGAACAAGGCGGCGATACTGCGACCTTCGGTAAAGTCATCCCGCTGCAGCAACTGATCCAGCTGACTCAGCGACCACGGCACCACCTCCAGCGGCTCCGGCTCATCGCCCTCACAACGCTGTGGATAGAGATCCTGCGCCAATACCATGTGCGTCATGTGTGTCATTGACCCGGGGGCCAGACTGACCGATTTGAAATGCTGCAAGCGACGCGCACCAAAGCCCACCTCTTCCATCAACTCACGATTGGCGGCATCCAGCACCGCCTCATCCTTCTCGATCCGCCCCTTGGGCAGGGCCAGCTCATAGGCCTCACGCCCGGCCTGATATTCGCGGATCAACAACACGGTATCGGCATCCTGCATCGGAACCACCAACACCGCACCGGCCGAGCCCGAACGCAGGCGTTCATACTCCACCTCCACGCCATTGCTAAAGCGCAGCCCCATACGTTCAACATGGAACAGCCGCGTGCGGGCGATGGATTCGATGGACAGGATTTGAGGTTTCGTCGACATAATTGGTGCAGTATTATACCGCCAGACACACAGCCAGCATGGCTTTCTTAACAACCCAATCATTTCAAAAACTTATGCCAGACTGGAACCACATAGAGACCGTTCTGCTCGACATGGACGGCACCCTGCTCGACCTGCATTTCGACAGCCACTTCTGGCGCGTGCTGCTACCACAGCGCTACGCCCTCAGCCGCGGCCTCGACCTCGACACGGCCAAACAACTGCTCGACCCCATCTTCAAAAAACACGAAGGCACCCTCAATTGGTATTGCCTCGATTTCTGGGATCGGGAACTGGGCCTCGACACCGTCGAGCTCAAACAAGAGGTCACACATCTGATTGCGATCAAAGACGGCGCCCTCGAATTTCTGGCCCGCCTACGCCGCCAGGGCAAACGCTGCATCCTCGTCACCAATGCCCATCCGCGCAGCCTCGGCCTCAAGCTCGAGCACACGCGGCTCGACCAGCATCTGGATCAGATCATCTCGGCCCACGACCTGGGCCTGCCCAAGGAAGACGTCAGCTTCTGGCGCGAACTGCAAAGCCATTGCAGCTACACACCGCACACCAGCCTGCTGGTCGACGACAACCTGCACGCACTGCGCTCGGCCCGCGATTTTGGCATCCGCCACCTGCTCGCCGCCTGCAAACCCGACAGCCAGGCCCCGGCCCGCACCAGCGACGAGTTCAGCTGGTTTCACGAGTTTGACGAGATCATGCCGCCTGACCAAAACGACTAAGACAAGCCCGGCGATAACTCCGGCAACCGCCCCTGCAGACCACCGCTATGGATCAGCATCACGTGACGGCCAGGGGCAAACTGCCCGTCCTCGATCAGGCGCCACACTGCGGCAAACAACTTACCGGTATAGACCTGCTCCAGTGGCAACCCGTGTTGCTGCTCAAACTGGCGGATAAATGCCAGCAAGGCCTCAGGCGCACGGCCATAGCCGCCCCAGTGCGCATCCAACAACAAGCGCCAGTTTTGTGGATCGGGCCGGTTCGCTGCCGCCAACAACCGCCGCACCTCGTCATGGAGAAAATCCGCGCCCTTCAACACCGCCACCCCCAACACCTCGGCGCGCCCGGCCAGACCACTCGCCAGCCCGGCCAAGGTGCCGCCCGTACCACAGGCACAGGCCACAACATCGACGTCTGCAGGGATCAACGCGGCGATCTCGGCACAGCCCTCCACCGCCAATGCATTGCTGCCGCCCTCGGGCAACCAATACGCCTCGCCGTACAAGGCCGCGAGTTCTGCCCGCAGCTCAGGGCTGTTTTTCTGGCGATACTGCTCACGCGACACAAAGTGCAGCTGCATGCCCTGCGCCTCGGCAAAGCGCAGCGTCGCGCTCAGCTGCGGCGGGCGCTCACCACGGATCACGCCGATCGTGCGAAAGCCAAACGCCTGTCCGGCCGCCGCCAAGGCATGGATGTGATTGGAATAGGTGCCGCCAAAGCTCAGTAACACATCATGCCCTGCTGCCCGCGCCTGCTGCAGATTGTGTTTGAGCTTGAACCACTTATTGCCGGAGATCAGGGGATGCGTCAGATCCAGCCGCAACACACTGACGCGCAGCCCCATGCGCTGCAACAGAAGATCATGCAAGGCCTGTAAAGGGATCGCGGGCGTCGGCATCAACACACCGGCAGTCGATCCCCGGCCTGCGCCCGGCAGAACCATTGCCACGCCGCCTCACAACCCGCCTCGCCTTCCTTCGGCGCCCACGCGGCAAAGTCCTTATCCGACAACTGCGTGTACGGCCCCTGCTTGACCTCCATGAAGATCGAGCCCGGCTCCAGTGCAATCACCGTATGCCAGGTATTCGGCGGCACCTCAAAGCCAAACACCGGCCCGGCGAGATCCAACTNNGCCACACGCCGCTGCACCTCACCACTCTCATCGAAAAACAACGCGGCGATACGGCCCCGCACCAACCAAAAGAACTCCCACTTCTCCGCCTCCGGGTGGCGATGCGGCTGCACATAACTTTGCGGCTCAATCGCAATAAACAGACGCTGTACCGGCTCATGCAGGTCCGCATGTACATTCAGATTGGCCCGTCGGCGCGGAGAGGCCTGCGCCTTCTGCACCAGCTCATCGAGCATCTGCTGATCAAACACCTTCATTTCCATCACCTACCTTCTAAACTCAAAACCAATCAAATTAACAAAATTTTAAACCACCGCCCCTGCATTCCCACTACCACCAGCCGATACCCAACTGAATCAGATGGCAGCAATGCTGAAGTTTACTTTGCAGACACGAGGTACCCCCCATGGAACCCATACTCACCGGCCTGATCGGCAAACTGATCGCCTCCGGCGCCACCTGCTGGCTGATCGATCACAAACGCGCCAAACGTCGACAACAGCAGTCACGACAACTGCTCAATGCCACGCTGCACGACGCACTGAGCAGCGAGATCGAACACTGCCATCAACTGCTCAGTCAGCCGAAAACGGCCGAACAACGCGAGCAATGCGCCGAGGCCCTGGATCAATGCATCCACACCTATCACGACAACGGCCAACTGATCCCGCTGCTGTGCCAACCGCAGGTCGCCCCGCTGATCGAACAACACTGCCACGAAACACGGGCCATGATCGCGCTACTGCAAAACGCTGCCAATACTGACGATCTCAACCCGCACCTGCAACAACTCGAGGCACGCGCCGCCGACATCAGGCGCGCCCTGGCATAAGCCACACCAATCCGGACATGGCTGCTAGAATGGCCGCCATGTCCGATTTGAATCCCCGCATCAGCGTCATCATCCCCAGCCACAACCGCGCCCACACGCTGCCGCGCGCGCTCGACTCGGTGCTGGCACAAACCCGCAGCGCCGAGGAGATCATCGTCATCGACGACGGCTCCGATGATGACACCCCTGACCTGCTCGCCCAACACTACCCACAGGTGCGCGTGATCCAACAAACAAACCAGGGCGTCAGCGCCGCACGCAATCGCGGCATCGAACAGGCCACTGGCAACTGGATTGCACTGCTCGACTCCGACGACGAGTGGCACCCCAACAAACTGCAATGCCAGCTCGAGGCCCTCGCCGCCGCACCCGCGCATCGACTGATCCACAGCGATGAGATCTGGCTCCGTAATGGCGAACAGATCAAACAGATGCAAAAACACGGCAAACAAGGTGGCTGGATCTTTCAGCACTGCCTGCCGATGTGCGTCATCTCGCCATCGACAACCATGATCCACCGCAGCGTCTTCGACGACATCGGCTACTTCGACGAAGACCTGCCCGCCTGTGAAGACTACGACCTGTGGTTGCGCCTGACCGCCCGCGAACCCGTGCTCTACATCGACCAGGCACTTATCACCAAATACGGCGGCCACGCCGATCAACTATCAGCACGCTTTTGGGGCATGGACCGCTTTCGCATCCGTGCGCTGGAGCGCCTGCTCAGCAGTGACACCCTCAGGCACGAAGACTTAGAGGCTGCCCGCCAAGTGATGTTGAAAAAGGCCAGCATCTATCTCAACGGCGCACGCAAACGCGGCCGCACCGAGATCATCACTGAATACGAAGCACTGCTGCAACGCTGGCAGACTGAAACAGAGGCCTGAAGGAAGACGCATGATCAATCTAATCGTCGCCCTACAGGCCGAGGCCAAACCACTGATCAACCACTATGGTTTGAACGGCCGCGCAACCGCCGGTGGTTTTCGCCTCTACCAGCGCGATGACCTGCAACTGATCGTCAGCGGCAAGGGCAAACTGGCCGCCGCGGCCGCCACCACCTTCATCGCCGATGACAACAACCACGCCTGGCTCAACATCGGCCTTGCAGGCGGCACATCGATGACGATCGGTGAGTCGGCACTGATCGACAAGATCACCGACCACAGCAGCGGCCAGCGCTGGTATCCACCACACGTTATCAATAGCCCCACATTACGCTGCGCCCTGACCACGGTCGATCAGCCACAGGCCAACGGCGGCGCCGAACACATGCTCTATGACATGGAGGCCAGCGGCTTCTACGCCAGCGCGAGCCGGTTTAACAGTGGCGAGCTGGTGCAATGCCTTAAGGTCGTGTCGGATGATTGCCACAACCCGTGCCAAAGCGTCGATGCAGCGCTCGGCCAAGAACTGATCGAACAGCAACTCGATGCAATCGATCACATCATCCAACAACTGCGCCAGCTACTGACCACGCAACAGGAGATGTTTGCCACACCCGAACACATGGCGCGCTTCCTGGCACAGTGGCATTTCAGCACCAGCCAACAACATCAACTAAAACGACTGCTGCAACGCTGGCAGGCGCTCGCCCCGGCGTGTTCGCCATTCAACGATGCCCTGCTAGCGCAGCGCCATAGCCGCCAGGTGTTACCACTCTTGCAACAGCAGATCGACGAGATCGAGAGTTATTTTTGATGATCGACACCCTCTACATCGAGGCCGCCGTCGCCGATCATCCACGCACCCGCGAGATCTGTGCACGTTATCCCAAGGCACGACGCATCGATTGTGAACGCTATAGCGAGGTCTTTAATCCCGCCGCGCAAAACTTCCGCCTGCAAAAACAAAAGCCCGCGTTGATCCTCGCCAGCAAGTTCAAAAACTTCGTGCTCCCGGCACCACTGAGTTACAACATCGGCGGCCAGCATAATTATTATTTTTCGCACATGCTGAACTGCCTCTACGACTGCCGTTACTGTTTCCTGCAAGGCATGTATCGTTCGGCCAACTATGTGTTGTTCGTCAACTACGAAGACTTCGACCGAGCGATCATTGAGACAGCGCAGCAACACAAAGAACCTGCGTATTTCTTCTCCGGCTACGACTGCGACAGCCTGGCACTGGAACCCGTCACCGGCTTTGCCGCGCACGCACTCGATACCTTCGCCAGACACCCCAATGCCATACTCGAACTGCGCACCAAAAGCACACAGATCCGCGCCCTGCTTGATCGCCCCACGATCGACAATTGTGTCGTCGCCTTCAGCCTGTCGCCCGACAGTGTGGCGCAGGCGCTGGAACACAAGGCACCATCACTCTCCAAACGGCTGGATGCCCTCGGCAAACTGCAACAGGCGGGTTGGAAGATCGGCCTGCGCTTTGACCCGGTGATCTATTGCCACAACTATCAAACGCTGTATGCCGATTTCTTTCGCCAGGTATTTGCACACATCGACCTAGAGCGACTTCACTCGGTCAGCCTCGGCAGCTTTCGCATGCCCCACACATTCTTTCGCAACATGGTGCGCCTCTATCCAGACGAAAAGATGTTTGCCGCGCCGTTGACCGACACCAACACGATGGTGGCCTACCCGGCCGAGATCGAACAACGCATGTTAAGCTTCTGCAAACAGGAACTCCTGACACACATGCCCAAAGAAAAACTGTTTGCCTGCACGGAAGAATCCATATGAGTGAACATAGAACCGTCTTGATCTCCGGCGCCAGCTCCGGCATCGGTCGCGCCATCACTGAATTGTTATTGGCCGAGGGCCATCGCGTGATCGGCATCGGCCGAGACTTCAGCCAATGCGCCTACGATCCACATCGCTTCAGTGCGATAGAAATGGACCTCGGCGACATCAAGGCGCTACCCGCACAACTCGATGCCCTGGCCAAACAACACCCAGAGATCGATGCGCTGATCAATTGCGCCGGCCGCGGCCAGTTTGGCTCGCTCGAAGAATTCAGCTACAAACAGATCTACAAATTGATGGATCTGAACTTCACCAGCCATGCCTTTGTCTGCAAGGCCTTCATGCCACAGTTAAAACAAAAGGCGCACAGTAACATCATCTTCATCGGTTCGGAGGCCGCATTGGCAGGCGCACAAAAGGGCAGCATCTACTGCGCCAGCAAATTTGCGCTGCGCGGTTTTGCGCAGGCCTTGCGTGAGGAGAGCAGCAAACAGGGCGTCGCCGTCTCCATCATCAACCCCGGCATGGTCGACACACCCTTCTTTGATGAACTGAACTTCCGCCCCGGCGATGACAGCAGCAATGCCATTCAGGCAAATGATGTTGCTGAAGCAGTGAAGATGATTTTGACAGCCCGGCCGGGCACGGTGATCGACGAAGTGAATCTTTCGCCGCTAAAGAAGGTGGTACAGTTCAAACCCAAACGTGATTGATTACAGGTCACGCTGCAACAACAGACGCCGCACCAGTTCGCGGCTGTCATCTGGCTGATCGAGGTCCGCCTCGGCCGTCCATGACATGTCATTTTCCAGTCGAAAACTGCCGGCAAACTGATGCGGCGGTTTACCGCCCCAATCTTTCGGCCCCAGCATCGAAAAATATGTGCTGCCATCCATCCGTTCATACAGGTGATAGATACGGCCAGGGATACGTTTGAAGTTACATTGCGCACGATGCAGGGCCTGATCACGCTGTGCATCTTCCAGCGCCGCCTGTGCCTCTTGCTGCAATAGCCGAATCTGCTCGGCGATCACTTGCAACTTGGCACTGACACGGGTATTGATGTGGCTATCGGCGGAGGAAATCTGTTGCGCCAGATCAACCAGGTCGACACTCGCGCCCAAACGACTGACGGGATACGGCGCGGTGCGGGCACTGCCCTGATGCACCTCACCCTTACCTTCATGTTTTTTATATTGCTCACTCATGGCGCCATTGTACGCGCCATACATTCAACTGTTAACCGACGGCATTCAAAAAACTGGTTTGCACCGCTTGTCCCAACACAACCTGATTGCGGCCACGCTCTTTGGCCTGATACACCGCCTCATCGGCAACCTTGAACAGCTCCGAGAACTCGGCCCGCTCCCCTGCCTCCAATGCGGCCACACCAAAACTGGCCGTCACCTTTAATCCAGCTGGCATCAGTTCGGCAATCTTACGGCGTATCCGATCGGCCTTGGCGCAGGCATCTTCGGCTGTACAGTGCGACAACAACAATACAAACTCTTCACCGCCGAAACGGGCCGCAATATCCTCCTTGCGACAGGCATCTTTCAACACCCCCCCCAGCTCCTGCAGCACAACATCACCGGCCTGATGCCCATGGGTATCATTAATCGATTTAAATTTATCGGCATCGACGATGACCAAGGCACATGCAAATTTATGCCGCGCCGCCTCAGATAACTTGGCGTTCGCCGCTTCCATCAAATAATGACGATTGTACAAACCGGTTAGCTGATCCTTCATCGCCAGCTCATGCATGCGCTTTTGCTGAGATTCAATTCGATCCACCAGGCGCTTATTGGTCAAATGATTGGCGACCCGCACCAGGAGCTCTTCATCGATATAAGGTTTAGGAATGTAGTCGCTGGCACCCGAACGTAACAACTCAATCTTGCGCGCACTGTCATCGAACCCCGTCATCACCAAGGTTGGCACTCGCCCCTTACTGCCCTCGGTTGCACGCACATGGCGCAACAGGGCGTTGCCACTCATGTCACCGGCCAACATCAAGTCGGTCAACACCAGGTCATAGGCCTCGTCATGAAAGCTCGTCAACGCCTCTTCGGCGGTTACAAAGTGCGTCACTTGCAGCCCCGCCGATCTCAGCAAGGCCTTGGTCTTTTCCGCAACAGACAATGTATCCTCTACATACAACACCTTGCCTGACAGCTTTTCTGCCCTGCCATGCAACATGACAAACTGCGATACATACTCCCGCAACAATTCCAGATTGTCTTTGCGAAACACCTCGGTTACGCCGGAAGAGATTGCCCCCGCCAACAGGGCCCTGTCTTCGCTGCTGGTCACCATCACCAGCGGCCGATCCTCAATTAGCCCACGCTCGCGGATTGCATGTGCAAGCGCCACGCCATCAGTGTCTTTTAACACCATGGAGGTACAGACAAAATCAAAGTGTTTCTTGACGAGCATATCCAAGGCCTGCTGCCCGGAAGCCGCTAATTCAACATCCATCCCCCCTTGTTGAATCATTGCTGAGAACATGCCCGCAAAAACCCTTGATGATTCGACAATCAAACTTTTCATTCAATCACCACCCTCTACATCTGCAGGAGCTTCTACCCCTCCATGGACTTAATGGTTTTATGGCTAATAAAACCTACAGTCATCAACGGACAGTGATCAAAGTTATTTACAACAAAATATGTGCTACATATTAAATGCTAGATCGTTCAATTCCTGCTTGTTTCAACGCCTGAGCAATGTTTGCTGATATTTGCTGACTTCGATTTTCATCAATAGATTCAGAAACTCGCTGTACTTTTCCCCATACAGACTCTGGAAAATGCGGATCGCTCCTAAAGCGCGGAATGACATGCCAATGCAGGTGCGGCACATAATTACCCAGCGATGCCAGATTAATCTTGTCCGGCGACAATACCTGACGCAACACCGCCTCCACCGCAAATACCACCTGCATCACATGCATCCGCTCGCCAGCCGCGAGATCCGTCATTTCCGCCACATGACGATTGAGTATTACGCGACAAAAACCCGGATACCCCACCTCATTCACCAAAATCACACGACAGATATCATCACGCCACAACACCTGTTCATTTTCCGCCATACATAGCGGACACGCCTGTTCTGCCATCTCACACCCCAAACTCAATTTCGATAGACGATTGCAGTGCACCATAGCGCAACTGCAAATAAGACGCCTGGGCCACGAGCCCATCCCCCGGCACCACGGCGCCCGCGTATTTCAAATGCGCGGTTGGCGGCAGCTGTTGCTGTAACTGCTGCCACAACGCGGCCGACCATGGCCGCACACTCGCCAACAACTCTGCCGCAGAATAATCACACAAGGCCAAACCGGGCAGGTCGCGCCCGTGCTGATCCACCCGCTGACCGTACTCATGTTTAAACGCCTGCAACACCTGCTCAACGTCGACATCAACCTGTTGCAACAGTGCCGCAGCGCGTCTCACCCCTTGCCCCAACTCAAAATAGGCTTGAGATGGCAACTGCCACGTTTGCGCCATCCATTCGGACCCCGCCAATTGTTGTGGCGACATCGAGGCGCAGAGCATCCTGCTATCTCCATGCGCCACTGGCACCTTGATCGAGGGCAAGACAGGCAGTGCCTCTTCGTCTTCGGCCTGACCTTTGTACAACCACCACACCGGGTTGGTCGCCAATTCCAACAGATCATCCATCACCTGCAGGCGTTGCCAATCATCCAGCACCGATGTCGCGGGTACGAGTTCAGACAACACACTGCTACGTGATAACTCATGCTGATCTTCCGCCAGGCTTTTTAAACCTGCCGCTGCAATTGCAATGCGCCATTGCCAGGGGCGCAACGGCCGCTCCAACGCATGTAAAAAGGCATCCACCAAACCGGCCTCCGTGCGATGCTCACTATGCGCAAAAAAACAGGTCTTTAATGGATGGGCATCCGGCAACTCCCTCATCAAGCTCGCCGCCGACCATTGCAAACGCGGCGTGTCATGGTGCAGCCCAAACCAGCGCAGCCATACCCCCACGTGCCGAATCCACAGCCGACTATGCGCGGGATAGGTCACCACTCTCATCAAACCGCCAGGCTTCAACATGGATGCCAAACGCCTCAGCGCCAGCGCCGCATCCGGCGTGTGGTGCAACACATTGCTGGCCACGATGTAATCAAACTCACCGCCATGCCAGTGATGCATATCCGCCGCCACGCGCTGCACCCTCGGCAATGATCTGCCACGCAAGGCCGCCAACGAACACACATCGCGCATACGTGCCAACGTGAGACGCCGCCCCAGGCGCTGCAATGACGCCTCACTCAGATCCAGCGCCACGACCTCCGAGGCCTGCGGGTGCATCTGCGCCACGACCAAGGCCTCCACGGTGCCACAACCTGCCACCAGGATGCGCAGGCCACGACCATCGCTCGACAGATTCAAACCTTGCTGACGCGCCCACTCCGCACCTCGTGCCCACGCCAGCGCCTGACCTTGATCACGACGCGGCAGCGCCAGCGCATTCACCGGCGGATAAGGAAAACGCTGGTACTGGCGCTTAACGGACAGACTCATGCCGGACGCATATCAAACAAATCGATCTTGTCACCCGCCTTGGGTGTAAACACCGGCGCCACACCATCGGCGCGAAAACGATCGGCCAGCATATCCATCGCCTCTTCTTCCCCATGCACCAACACCAAGGGCGGTTTGCCTTTGAAATGTTGATACCAGTCACGCAGTCCATGACAATCGGCGTGCGCAGAAAAGCCGCCAATGGTATGAATCTTGGCACCGACACTGACCGTCTCGCCCCACAGCGTAATCTGCTTCACGCCATCGACTAAACGCCGCCCCAGGGTGCCGCGCGCCTGAAAGCCGACGATCAAGACATGACAGTTGTGGCGCCAGATATTGTGTTTGAAGTGATGCTTGATACGGCCGCCGCTGCACATACCGCTCCCGGCTATGATAATCGCACCGCTTTGAATACGATTAATGCCCATCGAATCTTCCACATTACGACTCAAATGCAGGTTAGGCAGATCGAACGGACTGCCCTCCTCTTCGCGCAGCTGGCGCGTCTCCTTGTCATAGAGATTGACATGACGGCGATAGGTCTCGGTCGCCTCGATCGCCATCGGACTATCGAGAAAGATCGTCCAGCGATCCAACTGCCACTTGTCGTAATTCAACTTAAATGCGTGCAACAACTCTTGCGTGCGCCCGACGGCAAAGGCCGGGATCAACACATTGCCACGCTCGTGACTCGCCCCCAACAACACCGATTCCAACTCGGCCCAGGTTGAATCCCAACCACGATGGGCGCGATCACCGTATGTCGACTCCAGAATCACCAAGTCTGCTTCTTGAATTGCAGTTGGATCACGCAGAATCGGCGCCCCACGATGACCGAGATCACCACTGAACACCAACTTGCGCTGCTCGCCAGCATCCGTCAGCCACAGCTCTGCAATGGCCGAACCGAGGATGTGCCCCGCATCCTGCAGCCGCAAACGCACCCCCGGCAGGATCTCGATCGCCTGTTCATATTGCAGCGGCTTAAACTGATGCATCACCGCCTGCGCATCCGCCATCGTATACAGCGGCTCGATCAACGGCAGCTGCTTACGCTCACGCTTGCGATTCTCCCACTCGGCCTCTCGTTCGTTCAGGTAGCCACTGTCTTTGAGTAGAATCGCACACAGATCCATGCTCGCGGCATGCGTGTAGATGGGCCCGTCAAACCCCGCCTTCACCAACAACGGCAGACGCCCCGAATGATCGATGTGTGCATGTGTCAACACCACAGCATCGATCTCGGTCGCATCAAACGGAAACGGCTGTGCGTTGCGCGCCTCATCCTCCGGCGTTCCCTGGATCAAACCACAATCCACCAACACACGACGACCACCGATACGGAGCAGATGACAGGAGCCCGTCACCTCACGGGTGGCACCAAAACATTGCAGGGAAAGTTGTCGTGACATAATTTTTCTCCAGAGGCAATTCTCAACACAAAATAACGACCACAGAGAACCCGACCAGAACAGTCAAACATGCCTGCGCACAATTCAGTCAGGTGAACAAATTCAATACTTATATTAAGGTGAAGTTGCGGTGACTGAAAACAAAAAAGGCCGCATATAGCGGCCTTGCATTTGGTGCCCTACGGCTTGTTAGCGGTAGTGCTCATATCCCAATAAAGTAGCATCGCCAGTATACGCCCCACAATTCGAAGAAGGCAACAGGAGAAAATATGCTATCCAATCTAAACTATCGACTGGCGCTAGACCTAGGCACCACCTCCATCGGCTGGTGTCTATTGAAGCTTAATAAACTCCACGAGCCCGTTGCAATCATCCGCATGGGCAGCCGGATATTTTCAGATGGCCGCCACCCCAAGGATGGCTCATCTCTTGCGGTTGCACGCCGCGAAGCCCGTCAAATGAGAAGGCGACGTGATCGCCTACTTAAACGCAAACAAGCGATGACTCACGCGTTGATTGATCTTGGCTTCTTCCCTCAAGACGAGGATCAACGTCAAGCCCTCACCCAACTAAACCCATACCAACTACGAAAAAAAGGGCTATACGAAGAACTCAGCGGCGCAGAGTTCGCACGCGCACTGTTTCATATCAACCAACGCCGCGGTTTTCTCAGTAATCGCAAAACTGACAGCAAAGATTCTGAGAGCGGGTTACTCAAAAAATCCATAAAAACTCTCCGAGATAAATTAGAACAAGAAAACTGCCAAACGCTTGGCGAATGGCTTGCCAATCGCCATGAGCAACGCCTGAGTGTCCGCGCCAGACTGCGCGGCGCCACTCAAAAAGATAAAGCCTATGACTTCTACGCTGACCGGGCCATGGTTGCCCATGAGTTTGAAACGCTGTGGCAGAAACAGCGCCAGTACAAACCCGAACTATTCACCCAAGCAGCACACGACAAACTACAAGACATCCTATTGTTTCAACGGCCACTCAAACCCGCACGTCCAGGGCGCTGCACACTCTTGCCCGAAGAAGAACGCGCTCCACTCGCCCTCCCCAGCGTGCAACAGTTCCGCATTTACCAAGAGATCAACAACCTGCGCATCCTAAACGATCTCCAAGCAGAGAAAACACTTACCATGGAACAGCGTGACATTATTTCTGATCTACTGGCACAGAAACGCGATGTTAGTTTCACGGAAATCATAAAAAAACTTGGGCAACCAGGATCCGCAAGGTTTAATTTGCAAGACATCAAGAGAACAAGCCTAAAAGGTAACATCACCAATATTCAGCTAAGCAACAAAAATGCCTTTGGAAAAGAGTGGTATCGATTTTCACTCGAACAACAAGATGAAATAGTTACCCAACTACTCGACGAGCCTAGCATTTCCACCTTATGTGACTGGCTACAAAAATATACCAACATTGATCCAGAACAGGCCCAGCAGATTGCAGATATATCGCTCTCCAGCGGATATAGCCATCTAAGCAGCAAAGCCATCAATAAAGTATTGCCCGAATTAAAGAAGGACGTTATTCCATTTTCCGCCGCAGTTACCAAAGCGGGACTTGGCAGCCACAGCGCATTGTCTCACGCGGACCAAACAGGTGAGATTATGGATCGCCTCCCCTATTACGGCATTCCGCTATCACGCCATGTCGGCTTTGCCAAAGAAAACCCTCGCAACGAAGAAGAACGATATGGAAAAATCGCCAACCCCACCGTTCATATAGGTCTCAATGAACTTCGGAAGGTTGTTAATGCCTTGATCAACAAATACGGTCACCCACAAGAAGTGATCATTGAAGTCACCCGAGATCTAAAACTCAGTCACAGCAAGAAGCTTGAGTTACAAAAAGAACAAGCTCAGCGGCAAAAGCAGAATCAACAATACATTGAGGATGCCTGTAAAGTACTGCAACTTAACCCAGACAATCTCAGCAAATCTCAGCGCCGAGAAATCTCACAGAAAATACAATTGTGGATCGAACTCAACCCTAACGCCAGCGATCGCTGCTGCCCATACAGCGGCGAACAAATCAGTATCCAAAAACTACTATCCAACGAAGTAGAGATCGAGCACATTCTTCCGTTTTCAATGACGCTCGACGACAGCATGAACAATAAAACTGTTTCCATGCGTCACGCCAATCGAGACAAGGGAAATCGGTCTCCCTACGATGCCTTTGGCAACAGCAATCACTACGATTACGAGGCCATCCTTGCCCGCACAACCCGCATGCCTCGCGCCAAAAGAAAGAAATTTGCCCCGGACGCATTACAACACTGGCAGGACGAAGAGCAAGGATTTATTGCCCGCGCACTCAATGACACGGCCTATTTTTCGCGGATTGCGCGTGAATACCTCACACTCATCTGCCCACCCAACAAGGTCCATGCAATCCCGGGCAGACTTACCGCCATGCTAAGAGGAAAATATGGCCTAAACAAACTACTGTCCGGCACCGAGCTCAAGAATCGCAACGATCATCGCCATCACGCACTCGACGCAGCAGTCATCGGCATTACCGATAGAAGCCTGTTGCAAAAAGTATCAACGGCTAGTGCTCACGCCCGCGAACTCCACCTCAATCGCTTAATTGACGATCTACCAGAACCCTGGCCCAAATACCGACAGCAGGTCGAAAATGCACTCAAGGCTATCATTGTCAGTCACAAACCAGAGCATAGTTTTGAAGGCGCCATCTTTGAAGCTACCGCCTATGGCATACGCCGTGATGGCTCCGTTGTTCAAAAAAACAATCCTGACAAAGAGAAGCAACGAGTTATCGATTATGTCGTCCCCATCTATGCACCTGAAAAATCTGATCGCCACGGCACCAGGGATGACGGATCACCACGCGCCTACAAAGGATATCAGCCCGGCGGTAATTACTGCCTGGAGATCATTCAAGCCCCCGAAGGGCACTGGCAAATGGAAACCATCCCTATTTTCAGAGCCTATGAATATGCACGCCAACTCGGGTGGGGAAGGCTAGATACTAACCAGATTCTCCCCAATATCATTCGTGACAAACTTTCAGACAAACCTGGCGAGCTGCTAATGAAGCTTATGCCGGGCGACACGATCCGCATGAACTACAAAGGCCAGCGAAATATGTTACTAAGCGTTGTTCAAATGAGCGTAAAAGGTGGGGCAACATTTACCCCTATCCACGAAGCCAATATTCAACAACGCTATACAAATAAACTCAAAGCCAATAAAGCGCTTAAACAGGCAGACAATAACGAATCACTTCTAAACGACCTTGATCAATCAGCATTAAACGATACATTTATTCGTTCTCAAATAGGTATCGCCGAACTGCAAGCGGGCAATGCTCAGAAAGTCACAGTATCCCCAATCGGCACCCTCAACCAAGGCTACCGAAGGAAAAGCTAGGCATGATAGGGCGTATCGTTGAAGTCGCAGATGACAAACGCCACTTGTTTGTCTCTCGCGGCTTCATGGTCGTTAAAGAAACCGATGGCGATCGCAATGAGCTTGGGCAAATACCGCTGGATGATATCGCAGCCTTAATCGCCAACGCTCACGGGCTTAGCTATACCAATAATCTACTGGTTGCACTCGCTGAACGGGGTGCGCCATTTGTACTATGCGGAGCGAATCACAATGCAGTAGGGGCCTTATGGCCTATCGATGGTAATTTCCAGCAAGCTAAGCGTTTTGACGCCCAGCTCGCCGCTAAACGCCCCTTGCAAAAACGACTATGGGCTGAGCTTGTACGCAGCAAATTACAGCAACAAGCCGCAGCTTTGGAAGCAGCTGGTGTTGCCACCGCGCCTTTATTAGCACTAGTAAACAAGGTTCGATCCGGAGATCCAGACAACATCGAAGCACAAGGGGCACGCCGATATTGGAACTTGCTATTTGGTGAAGATTTTCGGCGCGACCAAAATGGCGACGGCATCAACGGGTTGCTTAACTACGGTTATACTGTACTTAGAGCCACCGTAGCTCGTTCAGTCATCGCGGCAGGCCTTCACCCCACGCTAGGTTTACATCACAGCAACTCGGGCAACCCCATGCGCCTGATTGATGATCTAATGGAACCATTCCGACCCGCCATCGACTTACACGTTTGGCATTTACAGCTCTATGGTGAAAACAAGGTCACGCCAGACACCAAACGAACGTTAGTGCGCAGCCTCTATGACGACATGCAAACCTGCTCAGGCGCCACCCCTGTCATGGTATGCACACAACGCCTAGCCACATCACTAGCTCAAATATACCTCGGCGAACGTGAAAAACTTGATCTGCCACTGCCCGGCCTGCCGCTCGATATGGCTGCGAGCTTGGTCGAACGATAACATGCTGAGCGGTTATAGGATCATGTGGATAGCGATCATGTTCGACCTGCCCGTTGTTGAAAAATGCGAGCGCAAAGCTGCCACTCACTTTCGCAACACGCTATTAGACATGGGTTTTGAAATGGCACAATTTTCTGTCTACATGCGCTTTTGCACCAGTCAGGCGCAAATCGATACCTACTGCAAGCGAGTTGAACAGGCCTTGCCCTCCGGAGGCCGGGTGAATATTCTAGTCTTTACCGACAAACAGTATGAACGGATCATTTCCTTCAATGGTAAATCCAAACAGCCGGCGAAAAAATCCCCTGACCAGTTCGATCTTTTCTAATTCAGACATGATTTTTTCTCACCCAAAAACGAAAAACCCGCTGATAATTCAGCGGGTTAAACGACTGGGAGTTTACCTCATTGGGATATGAGCACTAACCGGAACAATCTATTTGTGTATGCGCCCGACGGCAAAAGTTTACCTCATTGGGATATGAGCACTAACCGGAACATTTCTGAACTCATAATTAAGACTCCAGGAAGTTTACCTCATTGGGATATGAGCACTAACCGGAACATGAACCGCTTTACGGCCATTGTCCCGCCAAGTTTACCTCATTGGGATATGAGCACTAACCGGAACGTTAACACTAGGCGGTGCAGTGGTCGGCTTAGTTTACCTCATTGGGATATGAGCACTAACCGGAACCACCTGGACATGCCCAAGCAGGATGCATTAAGTTTACCTCATTGGGATATGAGCACTAACCGGAACCACCCAGCGCCACGGCCGACGGGGACTTCTAGTTTACCTCATTGGGATATGAGCACTAACCGGAACGGCTGTTGCCGGGGAAGTTGTTCCGGGTCTAGTTTACCTCATTGGGATATGAGCACTAACCGGAACATCGCCGTACCGGCCCGCGTGCCCTTGATAAGTTTACCTCATTGGGATATGAGCACTAACCGGAACTGAATGGAACGACTACCAGCGTCAAAAAAAAGTTTACCTCATTGGGATATGAGCACTAACCGGAACGTACCGTTCGGCGCGCGCAACGCCGACAAAAGTTTACCTCATTGGGATATGAGCACTAACCGGAACCGCACGATCCAGTACGCGCTGGCGGTACGCAGTTTACCTCATTGGGATATGAGCACTAACCGGAACTATGGTTTTGGGCGCTACCATGCGGCAAATAGTTTACCTCATTGGGATATGA
>DHYU01000056.1 GCA_002415485.1 Proteobacteria bacterium UBA5122 | reverse complement strand
GTGGGGCCGGTGACGAGGATGATGCCGTGCGGCCGGTGCAGGAGTTTATCGAGCATGGCCATGCCGTTCGGCTCCATGCCCAGGTGTTTGAGGTCGAGGCGGCCGGCCTGCTTGTCGAGCAGACGCAACACCACGCGCTCGCCGCCGTTGCCGACCGGCAGCGTCGACACCCGCACGTCGACCGGGCGACCGGCGATGCGCAGCGAGATGCGGCCATCCTGCGGCAGGCGCTTTTCGGCGATGTCGAGTTTGGCCATGACCTTGATCCGCGAGACCAGCAGCGGCGCGATGGCGCGGTTCGGTTCGAGGATCTCGCGCAGCACGCCGTCGACGCGGAAGCGCACCACCATGCGACCCTCGAAGGTATCGAGGTGGACATCGGAGGCATTCTCCTTGATCGCCTGGGTCAGCAGCGCGTTGAGCAGGCGGATGATCGGCGCATCGTCTTCGCTCTCGAGCAGGTCTTCGGGTTCCTGCAGTTCTTCGGCGATGCGTGACAGATCATCATCGTCGTCGAGGCCCATCATCTCCATCGCCTCGGCCGAGCCGGTTTCGTAGCGTTGTTGCAGCAGGCGGTTGAATTCGTCGGCCTCCAGCCAGTGCAGCTCCAAGGGCAGGCCTAAATGGCGGCGGACCTCGGTCAGCGTCTGGCTGTGGACACCACGGCGACACTGCACCACGGCGCGCTGCTCGTCATAGGCATCGAGCAACACCCCGCGGCGACGGGCAAAACCGAAGGGGATGGTCTTGCTGTCGGCGGCAGCCGTCTCCTCGACCGCGGCGATGGCCTCGGCCGGGATGTCGGTGTCGCTGATGTGATGTGATTCCTGGCTCATTGCGCCGCGTCATCCTGCTCGCGCTTGACCGGCTCCAGCGGCAGACCGCGCTGAGTATCGGCGTGGCCCGGCATGTACGGCGGCGGCAGATCGCTGAATTCGGGCAGTACCGGCGACTCCTTGTCATCCATCAAGAACACACCACCTTCGCGTTTGCGCATCTGCTCGGCGCGGATGTAGTTATATTTGCCGGAGGTGATGTTGGTGGCCATTGCTGGATCACGCACGATCGACGGCGTGATGAAGATCATCAGATTGGTCTTCTCCTTGGCGCTGGACTTGGAACGGAAGAGGGCGCCCAGCAAGGGGATATCTCCCAGCACCGGCACCTTTTGTTCCGACTCGATCAGGTTGTCGCGGATCAAACCACCGAGGACGATGGTGCCGCCATCATCGACCAACACCGAGGTCTTGACCGAGCGGGTGTTGGTGATCAGGTCGGCTGCGGTGATCGGGCTGTTGGAGATACTGTCGACCTTCTGCTCCAAGTCCAGTTTGACGGCATCGCCTTCGTTGATCTGGGGTTTGACCTTGAGTGTGATACCGACGTTTTCGCGCTTGATGGTCTGGAACGGGTTGCTCGGCGTGCTGCCGCCATCACTGCCGGTGTTGGTGTAGGAGCCGGTCAGGAACGGCACGTTTTCACCGACCACGATCTCGGCCTCTTCGTTGTCGAGGGTCAGGATGTTCGGTCGTGACAGTACGTTGGTTTCGGTGTCACCCGCCAGCGCGGTGAGGATGGCGGTGGCATCGGTATTCGGGCTGTTAAAGCGGCCCACGCCGAGAAACGAACCTATGCCGGACGGGATGTTCGGCACATTGCCATCGGCCAGGGCCGCTGCGACGGCGGGGGCATTGGCCGATGAGCCGGGGAACAAGGTACCTGCCACTGGCCCCTGGTTGCCGGGGGTGCCATCGACAAACCAGCTGACACCCAGCTGTGCCGATCTGTCGGTCTTGACCTCGGCGATCACGGCCTCAACCAACACCTGCGCCCGACGGATATCCAATTTCTGAATCACGCCCTGCAGCGAACGCACCAGATCCTGCGGGCCGGTGATGACCAGCGAGTTGGTATCTTCGTGGGCCTGGATGTTGATCGGCGAACGGCCGGACTTGGGGGTTGCCGCGGCGGCACCGCCGCCACCGGCCTCTTTTTCATAGGTCTCGCTAAGGCCGGTCAGCACCGGCACTAGGTCTTTGGCCTTGGCATAGCGCATGTAGACGACGTGGGTGTTGCCGCTGGTCTCGAGCGGGGTGTCGAGGTGGGTGATGACGGCGCGCACGGCCAGGCGTTCGTTTTTGTCACCGCTGATCAGGATGCTGTTGGTGCGCTCATCGGCGACGAGCGTCGGTTTGCCGGTCCCGCCCTCGGGCTGGACGCCCTGCTGGCGGCTGAGGGTTTCGAGGATGCGCACCACCTCGGTCGCTGCGGCATGCTTGAGGCTGATGACCTCAATATCGGAGCCGCTGGCGACATCGATACGTTCGATGATCTTCATCACGCGCTGCAGGTTCGCCGCACGATCGGAGATGATCAGCACATTTGTCGGTGCGTAGGCGGCCATGTGCCCTTGTTGGGGGATCAGCGGTCGCAGGATCGGCACCAGTTGGGTGGCGGAGACGCTTTTGACCTCGATGACGCGGGTGATGACCTCATCGGTTTCGTTCAGTGGCCGCGACAGCACGGACTGGCCGCCCATCTGCTTGGCATTGACGTCGGGCACGACCTTGATCACGTTGCCGACCGGCACCGCGGCGAAGTTGTGGACCTCGAGCAGCGAGAGGAAGGTCTGGTAGACCTCATCCGGCGTCATGCTCTTGGAGGAGATGACGGTGACCTTGCCCTTGACCCGTGGGTCAATGATGAAATTCTGGCCGGTGACTTCGGAGACGGTACCGATCACGGTCTGGATATCGGCCTCTTTAAGATTGAAGGTGATCTCCGATTGAGCCTGGATGCTGTGGCTGGCACCGAGTGTCAACGCCAGACTGAGGCTGGCGACAAGGGCGCGTCGTTTAAAGGCGTGGCTGGTTTTGATCTGTTTCATGCTTGTTCTCGGTTATTTACCCTAACGCATACTCAAAGGGACTTGCATGCGAACACCGTTGCGTTCGACTTCCAAGGTTATCGCAGTCGCGGTAGATAATTCTTTTAATACACTCAGGCCCTTGGCAGGGCTATCGAGCACCTGACCGTTGACGCTGACCACCACATCACCGGGCTGCAGGCCGTGACGGCTCATAAATTCGGGGTCACGACCGGCATTGAGGCGGTAGCCACCAAATTGGCCGCCCTCATTTACCGGCTGGATGCTGAGCATGTCAGCCACGGAACGCGGGTCGTTCATCAATGCATCACGATATTGTCTGAGGCTCATGTCGGAAGAAGCGCCACCATGCACAGCCGGTGGCGGCATGGGTGCATCAGCCTGCGTGTGGATTGGCGGTGGACTGCTGCGACCCAGCTGATCCTCCGGTAAAAGATCCTTGGGTAGACGCAGCGTTTCAAAACGGCCACCGCGTTTGAGCACGATCCGATCGGCATGGATTTCGGTCAGCTCGGCACCACCCGGCAGACGACCACCGATCTTATAGAAGTTCTCCTGACCACTGGGGTCAGCGACGATGGCGCGGGCCTCGCTCGGCTCGGTCGATGCGATCAGGCCACGCAGGGTCAGTCGCAGCTGTGTCTCGGGCAGGTCTGTCGTTTGAGGGGTATCGATAGCGGCTTGCTGAACCTGACCAAACAGGTGCATTTCAGGTAGACGGCTCGTAACCTGTTGGACTGGGGCCTGGGTCCGTTCACTAGGGGAGACCACGGTGGCTGTATCCAGCGGGGGCGCTGACGGCAGTATGCGCCAGGTAAATTCAGCCGCACTGTAGGCGAGCGCCAATACCAGCACGACCTGCACCCCACTCAACAGGCGTGGATGGGGCTGCAGCAGGGGGGCGAGAAGCTTGTCTGCGTTCAACATGAGTGCCTATCAACACCCTTTTGTTCTGTTTTGTATCGCAAAGGCAACAATTCCTATCTGTATGCCAAGGTACTTATACACATGCCGCCTCGAAGTCAACCGTTTACCGTGGTGCTTATTTTTAGAGGTCTCAGTCAAGACCGCAAAAATGTAACCAATTGATTTATATGATCTTTGACAGGTGGTTACTTTTTGCCCAGTTTAAGCGATTGCCAGCGAAGCCGCCTTGGGGTCCAGTTGTTCGCACGACTGTCCACAAACTTATCCACAGCTTTTGTGCATAACCGGTAACATTTTCGCTCCAACAATGACTTAGCGCATTATTGTCATATAAACCTTAAAAAGTGTTGAAATCTTAGCCATCCAGATTGCACTTTACCAGCGCAGCAGGGTCCAGCGCGGCACCATCATATCGTCACCATCGAAGGCATGACGACGTGTTTCCAAGGTGCCGTCACCGTCCATGTCGACCAATATATAAGGTGGCCCTTTATCTGGCGTGACCTCGATCATGTACAACACACCGTTGACGCGGAACTCACGTATACGTTCGTCTTTGCGGGGGGTGATCACGACCTCAGGGACTGAGGCGTCGGCATCCATCGCCGGTGGCGGCAGCGCCTGCCACTCGTCGGTCGCGATGGCCGGACCGCTAGTCAGCAATACAGAACCGACGGCCAACGTGGCCAATGACGACTTACAGGTCCATGAGCTTTTCTTGTTCTTCCGCTGAGGGTTCAAAGCCGCGTTTTTCATAATGGCTAAAAATAGCATCTACCACTTCCTTTGGCGAATCGACGACCTGCATTAGCTTCAAGTCATCCGCTGAGATCATTTTTTCCGTGACCAATACCTGCTCAAACCAGTTGAGCAGGCCTTCCCAGAACGGACGATGAACCAGGATGATCGGGATTTTGCGTGTCTTGTTGGTTTGCACCAGGGTCAGGATCTCGGCCATCTCATCCAGCGTGCCGAAGCCGCCGGGGCAGACCACATAGGCCGAGGCATATTTTACAAACATCACCTTGCGCGAGAAGAAGTGTTTGAAGTTGAGCGAGATGTCCTGATACGGATTGCTGTTCTGCTCCATCGGCAAGATGATATTGAGGCCGATGCTGGGTGACTTGCCGGCGAACGCGCCTTTGTTGGCTGCCTCCATGATGCCGGGGCCACCGCCGCTGACGACGCTGAAACCGGCATCGGACAGGCCGCGTGCAATCTCTTCGGTGAGTTTGTAGTAGGGGTGGTCAACCGGGGTGCGCGCTGAACCGAAGATGCTGACCGACGGTTTGATCTGTGCCAGGCGCTCAAAGCCTTCGACAAACTCGGCCATGATCTGGAAAATTTTCCATGACTCCCGCGTCAGCATCGAGTCGTCGACGGGGGCCATGCCCGGATGCGAGTGTTTGTGTCCATCCATCTGTTGATCACTCCCTGCCTATACCGCCCATGCGGCGGCTGAAGTGTTGCATAATACGCATCCTCGACGAAATTCTCACGATAAAGATCATCATGTCAGATACCCCATCCAAGCCCCTAGTTCTGGTCGACGGTTCGTCCTATCTGTTTCGCGCCTTTCACGCGATTCGTGAACTGAGCAATTCCAAAGGCCAGCCGACCAATGCCATCTACGGCGTAATCAATATGGTGCGCAAGCTGATGGCCGATTACCAGCCGGAGCTGATGGCGGTCATCTTCGATGCCAAGGGCAAGACCTTTCGCAACGACATGTATGCCGAATACAAGGCGCATCGGCCGCCGATGCCCGACGAGCTGCGCAGTCAGATCGAACCCATCCACCAGATCATCCGCGCGATGGGGATTCCGATGCTGGTGGTCGAAGGGGTGGAGGCGGATGACGTCATCGGCACCCTGTGTCGCCAGGCCAGTGCATTGCAGATGGAGACACTGGTCTCGACCGGCGACAAGGACATGGCGCAACTGGTCGATGCACACGTGACGCTGATCAACACCATGACCGATACCCTGATGACCCCCGAGGGCGTCGTCGAAAAATTCGGCGTGCGCCCCGAGCAGATCATCGATTATCTGGCACTGGTGGGCGATACCGCCGACAACATCCCCGGCGTGCCCAAGTGCGGCCCCAAAACGGCCGTGAAATGGCTCGCCGAATACGGCTCGCTGGATGCGGTGATGCAACACGCCGATCAGATCTCAGGCAAGATCGGCGAGAACCTGCGCGCCAGTTTAGAGATGCTACCGCTGTCGCGCCAATTGACGACGATCAAATGTGATGTCGAATTAACGCACACACCGGCCGATCTGAAACTGGCGGCCGCCGATGTCGATGCACTGCGTGAATTGTTCCGCGAGATGGATTTCAATATCTGGCTCAAACAACTCGATTCCGGTGACAGCCCCATCCTGAACACACCGATCGCCATCGAGGCCTCGACCAAGGCAGCGCCCGCCAAACCAGTCGCACCAATCACAAAACACTACGAGACCGTGTTCGAACAACAGCAACTGGATCGGTGGCTGCAAAAACTCGCACAGGCCGATGTGTTTGCCTTTGATACCGAGACCACCAGCCTGGATTACATGGATGCCGAGATCGTCGGCGTCTCATTTGCCGTCACCGCCGGTGAGGCGGCCTATGTACCGCTCGCGCACGATTATCCCGGCGCGCCGGACCAATTGAATCGCGAACAGGTGTTGGCGCAGCTCAAACCCTTGCTAGAAGACGAACACAAACACAAGGTGGGGCAGAATCTCAAATACGATATGAGCGTGCTCGCCAATTACGACATCAGCATGCGCGGCATACGTTACGACACGATGCTTGAATCGTATGTGATCAACAGCACCGGCTCGCGTCACGACATGGACAGCCTCGCGCTATCGCATCTCGGTGTAGAGACCATTCACTTTGAAGACATCGCCGGCAAGGGCGTCAAACAACTCACGTTTAATCAGATCGGTATCGACCAGGCAGCGCCCTATGCGGCAGAGGATGCAGACATCACGCTGCAACTGCATCAAACCCTGTCACCCACGGTTGAAGGCGATGCGGCGCTGAATAAAGTCTTTCGTGAAATCGAGATGCCGCTCGTACCGGTGTTGTCACGCATGGAGCGTAATGGTGTGTTGGTGGATCGCACCATGCTGCAAAAACAGAGTCACGCCTTGGGTGAAAACATGCAGGCACTCGAAAAACAGGCCTATGAGGCTGCCGGGCAGCCGTTTAATCTGAACTCGCCCAAGCAGATCCAGACCATCCTCTTTGAGCAACAAGGTTTGCCAATCCTGCAAAAGACGCCGAAGGGACAGCCCTCTACGGCGGAGGATGTGTTGCAGGAACTGGCCCTGGATTACGAATTGCCAAAGCTGATCCTGGAATATCGGTCGATGGCCAAGTTGAAGTCGACCTATACCGACAAGCTGCCGTTGATGATCAGTCGCCACAGCGGTCGTGTGCATACCTCATATCATCAGGCGGTCACCGCCACTGGGCGTTTATCGTCGAGCGATCCGAATCTGCAGAACATCCCTGTACGTAGCGAGGCCGGACGTCGTATCCGTCAGGCCTTTATCGCAGCCGAGGGTTATCAATTATTGGCGGCCGACTATTCACAGATCGAGCTGCGCATCATGGCACACCTGTCAGGTGACGAGAGTTTGTGCCAGGCCTTCCGTGATGGCAAAGATATCCATGCCGCGACCGCCGCTGAGATCTTTGAGCTGCCGCTGGATCAAGTGACTAGCGATCATCGCCGCAGCGCCAAGGCAATCAACTTTGGTTTGATCTACGGCATGTCGGCCTTTGGCCTGGCCAAACAATTGGGAATAGAGCGCGGTGCAGCACAGGAATACGTGAATCTATATTTTAATCGTTATCCGGGCGTCAAAGAGTTTATGGACCGCATGCGTGCGCAGGCCCATGAGCAAGGGTATGTAGAAACACTAGTGGGCCGTCGGCTCTATCTACCGGATATCAACTCACGCAACGGTCAACGCCGCCAATACGCCGAACGCGCCGCGATCAATGCGCCGATGCAGGGTACTGCTGCCGATATCATTAAATTGGCAATGATCAGCACTGATCAATGGCTGCGCGAAAGCGGCATCGATGCACGCATGATCATGCAGGTGCACGATGAACTGGTGTTTGAAATCAAAACAGAGCACATGATGGATGCTCGGCCGAAGATTGTGAGCCTAATGAGCGAAGCACTCAACATGGCCGTGCCTTTGGTCGTTGAGGCTGGCGTGGGTGCAAATTGGGATGAGGCGCATTAATTAATTTTAGTACACGAGAACATTTCTATGGAACGCATGTTTGCTCAGACAAAAACATGCGAATTTTATTTCGAATGAGGTTTAACCATGTCTACTGTCATTATCGATGTTCGTGAAGAAGATGAGTTTTTAGCTGAGCACGTCGAGAACTCGATCAACATCCCTTTGTCATCCTTCGCAAGCATTGCGCCTGGAATTCTGCATCAGCTGGGGCAAGTCAAGATTATCATCATGTGTCGTAGCGGCGTGCGCGCCGGCCAGGCATTGGCCATGATAAAAGGCCTGGGCTTTGGCGATCTGCATCAATGCGAAGTATACGAAGGCGGTATCCTCAAATGGAAAAAAACGGGCCAAGCGGTAGTCTCACGCAAGGTCAAAGCTCCATTGCCCCTGATGCGCCAGGTGCAGCTGGTAATCGGTACGATGGCCGTTGGCTTTGGTGTTGCAGCGGCTTTGTTGGACCCTGTTTATGCCTGGGGTGCAGTATTTATCGGCTGTGGTCTATTGGTCGCGGGTGCGACAGGATTTTGTGCCTTGGCCAATGTGCTGGCGATGCTGCCTTGGAACAAGGGCGACACAATGGCCAAGCGTGATATGTGCCGTTTGGGTAAGGAATAAACTAATCTTTCTCTAACACACTGAGGATTGCATGAATATCATCCACTTTCTTCAACAACAAACGATAACCATGTTCGCCTAACTGTTGTTTAAGCGATTTATCAAGCACCTCCAGCGCTGAAAACCCTTTGCTAATTGCATAAGGGCCACGTGTATAAAAAAAGACCCGTTTGGTACGACTATCATTCGGGTCGTCCTCTAAATAAACAAGCTTCATCTTTATCATCTCTTGCACCAGCTTGCTAACGGCCTGTTTAGACACTCCCTTACGTTTGGCAATATCCGAAATACTGGTACCCGCAAAATCGATATGCGGAAATAGATCGAGATGGGTTTGTTTTAATTCAGGCAGCTTAAATGCGATACGTGCTGCAGCCAGACCATGCTCATTGAGCAGTCTTCCGGCCTTGATCAACTGATGTGCCAGAGACGCTTGTTTACGATCTTCGAAATCTGAGGTCTTCATGCCAATAGTCAATCGTGGTTGACTATGTGGGAAATCTCTTCGCCAGGGGGCATCATGTATACCATTGCTGAAAATGTGTATGGCTACGACTATAAGGCCAGACTTATGCTAGGTGTGTATTTCCCTGTACGCTCGACACTGATCGAACTGTCCAACAATGAACTGCTTGCCATATCACCAGGGCCGTTAGAAATTGATGTACTAAACGAACTTAACAATCGTTATCAGACCATACATTGCATAGCTCCCAACCTCTTTCATCATCTTCACCTGCAACACATTACAAACACACTGCCTACTGCAAATATCTTTGGGCCATCGGCCTTAATTCAAAAGCAACCCTGGCTGAAAGACAGACTGCAAAATATCAATCAATTGGCAACATCATTGCAAACCGGACTTATATTTATCCCGGTTAATGGCTGTTCATTTTTATCAGAAACCCTGGTTTATCACCCCAGTTCAAAAACCCTGGTGATTACAGATCTGTTATTTAACATGCGCAAACCTCAAGCCATCACAACCCGCTGTCTTTTAACGATGGTAGGGGCTTATAACAAAACCGCTCAAAGTCGATTGATCAGAAAATCAATTACCGATCCTCAAGCCTACAAGAATTCACTGTCTTCGCTCACTAACTTAAGGATCGACCGCATCGTACCTGCCCACGGCGACATCATCACCGGCAAGGCGCAGGTGGAACACGCGCTCACTGTTCTTATGCCTGTTTGATGCAACCAGTACAAAGGCACTGTCGGTTTTATTTACACTTTTTCACCCGTCTCTGATTTCAGTTCTCTAACTTATTGAAATTAAAACCTCGGATTTTAGGTGTGAAAATTGCATAATAAGACCGTCTGCATGGATACGCAGTAAATATAAAGATTCTAAAATTCTAATAATGCAAGGGAGATGTATTCAATGTTTAAGCAACTTTCTGCTGTTTTTGTCGCAGCCGGCCTCTTGATTGCGGCCAGTTCCGCACAAGCAGTATTTATCGGCGACGACGCGGGCAATATTCACAATCACAATGTATCAACCAACACTTCCGTCAACCTTGGCAACACAGGGGTTGGGCCAATGTTCGATATCGCCCTGAACCCGCTCACGGATAGACTTTACGGTGTAACCGTAAATCAACCCTTAAATCAACCTGTAACTTATGATTTTCACGAGATCAACACCACTACCGGTGTTGCAACCACGATCGGTAACCACAGCGGTTTTATCAACGGCCTGACCTTCGACAGCAGTGGTGTTCTGTATGGTGTTGGCCTTGATTTTCTTTACACGATTAACCTGGCGACAGGTGCCGCCGCCACAATCGGCACTACCGGTTATAACTCATCTGGCGACATCGCGTTTGACTCTAGCGGCAATCTATTTATGTCCGCAACCTTAGATGCAACAACAGACCAGCTGATCAATCTGGATGTGGCGACGGGTGTTGGCAGTCTGATCGGCGAGATCGGTTATGCCTCAGTCTTTGGTCTCAACTTCTTCCAAAATGTTTTGTACGGCTTTACGCTTGGAGGCGAGACCATCAGTATCAACACCGCCACAGGTGCGGGCGCCTTTATCAACAACAACGGGCTGCGTTCAAATGGCGCTGATGGGGCTGGCATGTCAACCGTACCAGAGCCTTCTGTCATTGCCTTGATGGGCCTGGGACTACTTGGTATGGGGATCGCGTCTGTAAGACGCAAAGCGGCATAGATTAATTTTTAACCATCATCTTTATTAAAGCCTGACATAAATTTATGTCAGGCTTTTTTATTATCTAGCCATTGTCATCATGACAATGATGTTGACCTGTTCACTCTTTACGCTGATTTTGTTGATCAGCTATCGCATTATCACGGTCTTCCGCCTCGCGTTGTTTTTTGGTTCTGTAATCAGACCAGGCCATAAAAATCAAAAAGGCCACCAACAATGCGACAACGACAATCTGTGTATAAATTAAATCCACTGCTCCCCCTAACGGTTTTTCAAGCTTCCACCTGGCCCTAATACAAGGCCCAGGCCGGTACGGTTTTAAGTGCATGTTTGAGCTGACGGTCATAGTGTTTATAGTCGGGCATACACTGCGCCACCAACTGCCAATATGCCGCCGAGTGATTCATGTACCGGGTATGGCACAACTCATGAATCAACAGATAGCGCACCGCCATCGGCTCGAGAAACAACATCGCCCGATTCAGACTGATATTGCCTCGCGATGAACAACTACCCCAGCGCCCCTTTTGCGCCCGTATGCTCAACTTGGCATAGGGCATTTTCAACTCCTGACTCACTTCATTCAGCCACGGCTGCAATGATCGTTTGGCATGCAGTTGCAACCAATGTTGTAAGGCCTGCCGCTGATGCTGCGCATCGCGCCCACTCACCCGCAACACAAAATTGGGCAATTCTTTGATGTGTCCGCGTGCAGCCTCTTGGTAGATCACCTGCCAACAATCACCAAGTGCGGCAAACTCAATCTGTTCCGGCAGCTGATCATGGCCCGCATATTGATGCTGCACCTGCTGCAAGGTACGCATGATCCACTCATGATGTTCGGCGACAAAGGGCTCCACATGCTTAAGCGCCAAACGTTGCGGCACGACCACCTGAATCTCACCGGGCGGTACCACCTTGAGCTGCATCCGCTTGGCACGGCCACTGCGCCGGATCGAATATGAGGGTAATGCTGACATCGGGCTATTGTGCTTGAAGGCGGCTATCGCCGCAAACGCTGAGTCGCAGTATCATAGGCGCCTTAAAGTTTGTGAGGTCTTTATGAATTCTGTTCGATACATTGCCGGGCCTGAGGCCGATGCCGCCACTGCACAACAAAACGCCTTGGCATTGGGCCTGGGGCGGACCTATCTGCTAAAACGACGCGGCACCACCCTGGGCTGGATTGCCAAAGGTGCAGACCGTACCCCCGCCGACACGCAAGCAGCGGCTGAGGCATGGCGTCGCTCTGCACCCTATTTGATGCCGGGCTTTGTCCGCGATCAATTAGCGGCCCATGCCGCCGAGATCGAACAGTCGCTGGCCTTGATGCATCAGGTTGCCGAGGGCAGTGAGGTCGCCGATATCTTTGAACAATCGCCTTACATTGATCGCACCGAACCACAGTTTGAAATGCTGGCCAGCTTTCAGGATGAAGGCGATGACCAGGAGATCGAGACCATCGAATACGACGCGGTCGACGACGATGGCGAAGTGATCGCCGAAAACCTGTGGTGCAAGGCCTCGTGGTTATCGTTCGAGGATGATGACACCTCACTGCGTTTTCGTTTCTCCTTTGGTATGGTCGGTTATGAAGACGTAGCCGCCGACTATCAACGCCAGGACTACGCAGCCAAACTGACGGATGCGATCTTTCCCGAGTCGGCCATCATCAGTCAGAACACACAACTGGAGACCTTTCTCGGCACTGCCTTGCTCGACAACACACAAAGCAGGCTCGCCTATGTCGAGCGCATCATCTATTTCAACGCCCCCAATGGCGGCGCTCAATTTCATCAGGATGTGGAACGCGGCCACCTGGGCGTGGTGTTTGCACAGGTATACGGCAGCACCGGCTGGCTGGCCTGCAGCAAGGTGCAGCTCATCGAAGAAGTACAACAGTTTCTGGCCGATGCCGACAAACAACGCAGCCTGCATGGCCTGCTGACAGAGGCTCAACTGCAGATGCTCTGCACCACAGCAGAAGACTACTCACAATTAAACTGCTGGCTGGATGAACGCGACAACGAACCGCTGGAATTACTGATCAATCGCAGCCCGGCCTTTTATCAACAACTCGTTGAACACGGCCATGCCTACATCGTCGGCCCCGGCGATATCATCTTGCTACCCCAGGGCGGTATCGATGACTGTTGCTGGCACACCGTGTTCTGTCTGGATGATCATCCAGGTGAGTCGTTGTCGTTTGCCGTGCGCTCGGTGTAAGCAGTATTACAGACAAAAACGTCTGATTAGATTGGCGAGCAAATCGACGGTCGGCGCAATCCGGTCCAGCGCAAGATACTCATCTGGCTGATGCGCCTGATCAATATCGCCTGGGCCGAGGATGATGGTATCGATACCCAACTCGCTTAGATAAGGCCCTTCGGTACAGAAGGCAACCGCATGGGCGTGGGCATGGCAGTGATGTTCTGCCGCCTGCACAATCGGCGAGTCCGCATGGGTATGCAGTGGTTGTGTACCCTGACACAATGAATGCATCTGCCAACGAATCGCGCTGTGTTTAAACATGCTGTGCAAACGCTCGCGTATTTGCTGGCGCAAGACCTCCAGATCCATGCCGGGCAATGCCCGCAAATCAAAGTGTAATTCGCATTGTTCGCAAATCCGGTTGGGGTTATCTCCCCCCTGGATGTAACCGAAGTTCAGTGTAGGCACCGGCACCGCAAAACGATCATCCCGATACTTGGCCTGCAGGCCATTACGCCAATCAATTAAATCGGCGATGACCAACTGCATCGCCTCCAACGCATTCACCCCCAGGGCCGGATTGCTGGAATGGCCACTGCGACCAACCAAACGGATCGACTCCATCATGATGCCTTTATGGGCATTCACTGGCTTTAAACCCGTCGGCTCACCGATCACCGCATAACGCACATGTGGGCAACCACGCTCCACCAAGGCCAGCGCGCCATCCATCGAACTCTCTTCATCCGCAGTGGCAAGAATAAACAACGGTTGCTTCAACTGTTCGGGTTTGAAGCGCAGCGCCGCTTCCATCGCCAGCGCAAAATAACTCTTCATGTCTGACGTACCAAGGCCATAGAGCCGGCCATCCTTTTCCGTCAACTTGAAGGGATCGTGATGCCAGCTATGCTGATCATACGGCACCGTATCGGTATGACCCGCAAACATCAGCCCCTTGCTGTTTTCATCCACCTTGCCGTAACTCGCCAGCAGGTTGGCCTTATGTGGCTGCGTGGCCAATGGCATCACTTCGACCTCAAAACCAGCACCCTCCAGCCAATTCGCCAACAGATCAATGACAGCGCGATTGCTGGTATCAAACTCGGGGCTGACACTGCTCATCGATGGCGTGGCGATGAGTTGTTGCAACATCTGGTTCAAATTCGGTGCATGTAACGACATATAAAATCAGCCTCAAAAATAAAATTTCCTAACCCAAAATAACGAATTTATTGATTACTTTATCTATGGAAAATGTGGTGCAACTAAATTTGTCGACTAACCATGCGACTAGTATCCCTCTTCTGCAAAGCCATATACGCTTACATTTAAAACTCTTTTACATTTCGAGCGCATTCCGATAGGAGTAATAGTCCTTTGAATAAGAGACTGCATAGCGTGAACGATTTAGAACCAAGCCAAGCGGTATTAAATTCGTTCCTTGAGGTTAACTCAGGGCTCGCTTTTTATATTGAACGTTATGCCGACATCTTAACCAACAACAAAACTGAACTTGAATATTCCATACGCTCTTTTCTGAAGAGCGTCATCCCGATATATGACTCCTTGAAGCACTATGCCGATGAAGATCGTGCAGAAAGCTTACTTCGCGCTCAAGTCCAACACTTGGATAATATGTTGCGCCAGTTTGGACAAGCAAACTATTTCACGCAGCTGAAACACATCGGTCAGACCCATTACCAACTGCGCATTGATCCGGCCTGGGTCATAGGTGCCTATCGGGTCTATCAGAAACACTTCCTGAACATTATCTATCATTCAAACCAAATTACCGACCAGGACCGGCCATTGCTATGCGACGCCGTCAACCGGCTATTGTTCCGCGACATGGCCATCATCCTCGAAGGCTACTGGCAAACCGGTGAAAACACACATCAACAACAGCAACAAAAGCTAACAGAATTGCAAAGCCAGCTTTGTAACCTGCTATCGAATCTACCGCAAACCATTTGGTCCTACGATGTCGTCGATCAGAAGTATATCTATTTGAGTCCCAGCAAAAATGACTCCTTGCACGCCGGTGAAGAAATCCCGATCCCATTCTTAAGCTGGACAGATAAGAACGAACATCAGAATGTGCTCAATTGCTGGCAACAGTCGCTAAAGGGTGAAACCACCAGCATCGAGAGCGCAACCGAGACCCCCGACGGCCAACGCCGTTGGTACAAACGTACCTTTTATCCTTTTGTCGATAAACACGGCCAGGTCATCCGTATCGACGGCGTCATGGAAGATGTGACCGAAAGCCGTCAAACGCATAACCGATTATTGTTCATGGCCAGCACCGACACCCTGACCGGCCTTGCCAATCGCAATCTGTGGTACGACCGCGCCAAACAGGCACTGGCCATCGCTGCACGCGAACAGGGCCGTGAGGTTGCATTGATGCTGCTGGACCTCAACCATTTCAAATACATCAACGATACCCTCGGCCATCAGGTTGGCGATGTGGTCCTGCGCATGGTCGCACAGCGCTTTAAAGAGGTGTTGCGCACCAGTGATACCGTTGCCCGTTTTGGTGGTGATGAATTCGCAATACTGCTGCCCTCGATCGACGATGGCGTCACGATCGCGACCCGAGTCGCCGAAAAGATTCAAGACTGCTTCCAGCAACCCCTGCAATACGGTAGCCACGAACTTTTTCTCGGCGCTGCCATCGGCATCACACTTTACCCACAAGATGGCCAAGACCTATCGGTTTTGATGCGCCGCGCCGACATCGCCATGTACACCTCCAAGCGCAAACGCCTGCCGTTTCAATTCCACAAACCTGGCTTGGAGGAAGAGTATGATCGCAAGCTGCGCCTCAGCAGCCAGATCAAAAACGCCATTCAGGAAAACGAATTTCAGCTGTTGTATCAACCTCGGGTCCGCCTCGATGGTCAGGGCATTGCCGGCGTCGAGGCCCTGATCCGCTGGCAACATCCACAGCTGGGCATCCTGCATCCAAGTCAATTCATCCCCCAGGCCGAACAATCCGGCCTGATGGCCGAATTGAGTGAATGGATATTGACCACCGCCTTGGCCCAAGCCAACAACTGGCAAACACAGGGTTTGCATATGCCGGTCTCGATCAATGTCTCGGCCCGCAGCTTTCAGAGCGTGAACTTTGTCGACAGCATCAAACAGGCCCTCGGCAACCATCACACCAACGGCCACCAACTCGAACTGGAGATCACCGAAAACACCTTGATGAATCACAGTGATCGCTGCCTGAGCATACTCAAACAACTGGTCGAGATGGGGGTATCGATTTCCATCGACGATTTTGGCACTGGTTTTTCGTCGCTATCCCACCTCAAACAGTTTCCGCTGGAGCTGTTGAAGATCGATAACTCGTTTATCAACAACATGCAGCACTGCACACGTGACACGGCCGTTGTCAGCTCGGTGATTGAGCTGGGCCATAAACTCGGCTTTCAGGTCGCCGCCGAGGGCGTGGAACAACTCGACACCTTCAACTCACTAAAACAAATGGGCTGTGACCAGGCCCAGGGTTACCACATCGGCCGGCCGATGGCCGGTAATGAACTTGTGCAGTGGGCAACTCAGCAACGTGCCGTTGGCAACGCCTAAACATCCACAGCCAAATAGTCGTTAAACTGGGCACACCTTAGGAAAAACAAGACCTGTGCCATGACAGCCGACCACGCCCAACTCAGCCCCAAGCTGAACGACGCCAATGCCCAAACCAGCGCCATCCTGCAACGCGCGCTCGACGCCGCCGGCCAGATCATCCTCGGCAAAGAGCATCAGCTGCGGCTGGCGCTGGCCTGCATGATCGCCCCCGGCCATCTGCTGATCGAAGATCTGCCCGGCATGGGCAAGACCACGCTGGCCCATGTGCTGGCACGGGTCATGGGCCTGGAATTCCAGCGCGTCCAGTTCACCTCCGACCTGTTGCCGGCCGACATCACCGGCGCCTCGGTCTACGACCGCGACGAGGGCAAATTCCACTTCCACCCCGGCCCGGTCTTTGCCCAACTGGTGCTGGCCGACGAGGTCAACCGCGCCACCCCCAAATGCCAGAGCGCACTGCTGGAGGCGATGGAGGAGGGGCAGGTCACCGCCGAAGGCAACAGCTACCCGCTGCCGCAACCGTTTTTTGTCATCGCCACCCAAAACCCGGTGCACCAGATCGGCACCTTCCCGCTGCCGGAATCCCAGCTCGACCGTTTTCTGATGCGCATCACGATGGGCTACCCGGACCGCGAGGCCGAACGGGCACTGTTGGCTGGCAACGACCGCCGCGCCGCCGCCCATCAACTGGCACCGGTGCTCAACGGCGCCGAACTGTTGGCGATCCAACAACAGGTGCCGCAAGTCCACCTCTCCGAACCGCTGCTCGACTACCTGCAGGCGCTGCTCGACTTCTCACGCACCGCACCCGAATTCAGCAATGGCCTGTCGCCCCGCGGTGGTCTGGCCCTGACCCGCGCCGCCCAGGCCTGGGCCCTGCTGCACGGCCGCAACCACGTCCTGCCGGAAGATGTGCAGGCCGTGCTGCCCGCCGTCGCCGGCCACCGCCTGCAAGGCGCGCACGAACACAGCAGCCAGACCCCCGAGGCACTGGCGGCACGGCTGGCCAGCGTCCCCATCCCATAGGCGGCGCATGATCGGCGCGCTGCAACAACAACTGGCCAAACTGCCGCCCTGGCTGCGACCACGCGGCCTGCGTTACCCGCGTCTCGCCAGCGGCGAACACACGCGGCTAGCCGGCAAACGCATCTTCATCCTGCCGAGCAAACAAGGCCTGTTCTTCATCGGCGTGCTGATCGTGATCCTGATCGGCGCCAGCAACTACGCCAACAACATGGCCTTCGCGCTGGCCTTCACCCTCGGCAGCGTGATGCTGGTGTCGATCTTCCATACCTATCGCAACCTGGCCGGGCTGGAGCTGCGCGTCAGCCACATCGACGACTGCTTTGCCGGCGAACAGGGCGTGTTCACGCTGCAACTGAGCAACCCGTCGCGGCGCGCGCGTTACGACATTGAGCTGACCAGCCTCGCCACCCAGGGCGACCGCGTCGACCTCGGGCCACAGGACCACGCCCGGGCGACGCTGCTCAAACCCGGCCCGCGCCGCGGCCGCCTGCCGCTAGGGCGACTGACCGTGGCCACACGTTACCCGCTCGGCCTATGCCGCGCCTGGGCCTATGTCGAGGTCAGCGCCGAGGCGCTGGTCTACCCACGACCGGCCGATAGCCACAGCCGCCCCGGCCACAGCCAATCGGTGGGCGAGGGCATCGAGACCAACGAACCCGGCAACGACGACTTTCACGGCTTTCGCCCGTACCAGGCCGGCGACTCGATGCGCCACATCAACTGGAAGGCCTTGGCCCGCGAACGGGGCCTGATCAGCAAACAGTTTCACCGCCATCAGAACCCGGAGTTATGGCTGGACTGGGACGACACCCGCGGTGATCTCGAGGCGCGGCTGAGCCAGCTCTGCCGCTGGCTGCTCGATGCCGACGGCCGCCAACAGCGCTACGGCCTGCGCCTGCCGGGGGTCGAGGTCACCATCGGCGAAGGCCCCGCGCAGCGCCGCCGCTGCCTGCGCCAACTGGCCCTGTTCGGCACTGGGGGCAACGCATGAGCACCCGCATCACCGTGCTCGACCACGGCAACATGAAATTGCTGCTGCTGTGCCTGCTGTTTGTCGCCGCGCCGCATGCGATACACCTGCCCATCTGGCTAAGTCTCGCCATCATCGCCACCGGGGTGTGGCGCTGGTGGACGGCACAGCGTGGCCTGGCCTTGCCGAGCGTCAAGGTCCGTTTTATCGTCGTCGCCATCGTCGTCGCGCTGGTGCTGCTGCAATACAGCGGCTTCAACGGCCGCGATGCCGGCATCGCACTGCTGCTGGCAATGACCGCACTCAAACTCACCGAACTGCAACAGCGGCGCGATGTGCTGGTGCTGATCTTCCTCGCCTATTTCATCCTCGCCACCCTGTTTCTGTTTGATCAAAGCATCCCGATGGCGGCCTATGTCTTCGTCGCCACCTGGCTGTTATTGGCGCTGCACATCCACCTCAGCCACGGCCAGACCCAAGCCAAAAAACCGAGCCTGAAGCTGGCCATCGTGCTCATCGGCCAATCGATCCCGCTGATGATCGCGCTGTTTTTATTGTTCCCGCGCCTGCCCGGCCCGGTGTGGTCGGTGCCGACCCACGACCCCGCCGCACGCACCGGCCTGGATACACGGCTCGAGCTGGGCGGCATCAGCAACCTGGTGGAATCGGACGAGATCGCCTTTCGTGTGCAATTCGATGGCCCGGTGCCAATGTCATCGCAACGTTATTGGCGCGGCCCGGTGCTCAACATGAGCAACGGCCGCGACTGGTTCGCCGTCGCCGTCAACCACGGCAAAGACTGGCAACCGACACCGATCCAATACCTTGGCGAGGCGATCGACTACAGCATCACGCTCGAGCCGCACAACCAACGCTGGCTACTCGGCCTCGACCTGGTACAAGCCAACGCAGACACGTATGAATTCAACAGCGACTACCAACTACTGAATAAAACCCCAATCACCGAACGCCAGGTGTTTCGTCTACGCTCCTACCCCGACTACCACACCGGCGCGCTCAGCCCCGGCGAATGGCGACTGAACCTGCGACTCGCCGGTGAACGCAATCCGCGCACCATCGCCCTGGGCAGACAATTGCGGCTGGAGGCCGTCACCGATCGCGACACCGTCTCCCGCGTGTTGGACATGTTCCGCAACGAGGCCTACACCTACACACTCAAGCCACCTCTGCTCGAGAGCCTGCACCCGGTCGATGAATTTTTGTTCGACAGCAAACGCGGTTTTTGCGAACACTTCGCCTCCAGCTTCGTCACGCTGATGCGCGCCGCCGGCATCCCGGCACGCATCGTCACCGGTTATCAAGGCGGCGAACTCAACACCGTCGGCAACTATCTCACCGTACGCCAACGCGACGCCCACGCCTGGGCCGAGGTCTGGCTCGAAGACAGTGGCTGGTTGCGCGTTGACCCCACCGCCGCCGTTGCACCCGAACGCGTCGAACGCAGTATCGATGTTGGCAGCAGCCGCGACGGTCGCATCCTATTCACCGCGCAACAACTGAGCGCGCTGGAGAACATGGCGCGGCAACTGCAACAAAATATCGATGCCATCAACCATGCCTGGAACCTGTGGGTCCTCGGCTACGACGCCGCCACCCAAAGCGACTTCTTCGACAAACTCGGCATCGACATCAAAGACTGGCGCCAACTGGCCTGGACCTTCGGCATCGTCATCGGCGGCCTGCTCGCCATCATCGCCGCATTCATCCTGCTCAAACGCGAACGGATCAACGACCCGCTGCAACGCGCATATTTAGAACTATGTAAGAAGCTCGCACGCCAGGGGTTTGAACGAATGGATAATGAAACCGCCAACGATTTTGCACAACGGATAGCACAACAACAACCCGAATTGGCGCAAAAATTAAGCGGCCCTTTCACAACATACAACACACTCCGCTACGGATCAGCTGCAACCGCAGAGGACCATAAACGCTTTATCAAACAAATAAGACAAATCAAATTTTGATTAAAAGTAATCGTCAAATACGCCTCTCAGAAACCGGTCAGCTATATCAAACCAGAACATGAGTTAAATATCGCTCAGATCAAAACATCTCTCGTATTCCAACATCAAACAGTCGGTAAACAGAAGTTGGTATCTCGTGTATTAATCCCATTACTGCTCGCCGCAGCTGTGTATGCATTTTTCTTGTTATCTGGGATAAGTGCAAAATATTGGTAGGACAGATGGTACTTATATTCTAGATATCTAACCCCATCACAGCACATCTGCCTGTGATGGGGTATCGATCACCACATCCATCAATTGCTGTCTTAATCTTCCCAGCGGCCATACCCTGGAATATTGATGTTGCGTTCTTCAAAGTCACCGCGGTCTGCAGTGCGGTGACAAACCTGGCAATTGCTCAAGCTGCCCACCTCTTTGCTTTCAATCACACGGCGCGGTATCTCGCGGTGCTCGCGTTGAAAGAAGGGCACTTGGCTAATACGCAGCGGGGCATCACCCGCGGCGATCGAGCGCACCAATTGTTGTGCACGACGTGCATCGGAGTGATCACCCGCATGACTTGCCAGATAATCCGTCAACGCCTGACGATCGGCATCCGGCAGTTCTGCATTCTCACCAAAGTGATCATTCAGACTCGACATCAGCTTGCGCCATGAACGCTCGGGCAACAAGCCTGGTTGATAGGCGAAGTGACAACTGCCACATTCATCCTTGTATTGTTGATTGGTCACCGGCTCTACCGAGCTACCTCCACGACTGCTACTGCCATATTCACTACGCTCACCGCGTTCACCATATTCGCCACGCTCACTACCACTGGCACTCACCGCAACCGCGGTCACCAACATTGAAAACGCCATCAAGGCACTGGCAACTGTTTTAATCTTCATCTTCATGTCTCCTCGTTGCGGCCTATAGGCCCTTTAGATATTCAAGAAAATCGCCTTTTTCCTGAGCGGTGCATTCACGGCCCACCGTCCATTTACAGTTACGGGTAAACCACTTCTCGATAAACTTCACATCGGTCAAACGCTCTTTGTTCGCCGAGGGCGCCAATGGATCAATCGCCTTGCCGGTGCGTTGATGTTTGCCCGCCTTGGTCAGATCCGTGCCATGACAGGTTTGGCAGTTGCGATCCGGCCCACCTTCGGCATCCTTATGTGCAGTCGTCCATGCCTTCTCACCCGCACTGGCACTAAATGGCCCGGCACCGGCTGCGCGGTATTCATCCTGTAGCGTCGTTACCGCATCTGCATACACCACACTGGTCATGCCCATGGCCAATAACGCACACAACATTACGGCATTGAATCTATGAGACTGCTTCATTGCATTTCTCCTTTGCTTGAGTTTGTAGTTGGATTGGTAGACGGTTTCGGAATCTTCATCGCGGCATCTTCAAAGGTGCCCAGATCAGCATCCATATGACAGGCATTGCAGTTGCTCTTACTCTTGATATTGTTTTGCGCCCACACGCTGTCTTGAATCTCATGGTGTTGATCGCGCCAATACGCAGTCTCTGTAATGCGCAAGGGCGATTGATCTTTAGATATAGTGCGCTGCATCTCCCACGCCGCCTCGGTCTTTTGCTGTTCAGCGGCATTGGCAATCGCATACGCGGTCAGTTCAGTGACGACATCCTCATCCAGCATCAGGTCTTCATCAAAATGCTGATCCTGTTCGGCAAACATGCGCTGCCAGGAACGGGCCGGTAACAAGTTAGGGTGAAAGGCCAAGTGGCACGCGCCACATTCCTCTTGCCAAGTATCATTCATTGCCAGTTGTGGGCCCTTGAATGGAAGATAGGGCTTATCGGCCGTCGCGGTGAGATAGCCACCAAACGACACCGCACCCCAAGCAATCAACGCGACGACAATCGCAATGCCCAACAGATGGTGCACAGGTACCGTCGCCGATTCGCCCGCGACCCACTTAGTGCCACGAAACATCGCACCGACCAGGTTTTGTTTATGCATAATGCTCTCGCTGAACACCCCCAGCACATGCACACACACCAAGGCCAACAGCAACAGCGCAACGGATTCATGCACCTCCATCCACAGCGCGCCCTGATCAAAACTCACCACACCCGCCAACGGACCTTGTTGCTCCTCACCCCCGAGCACCATCAACCCAGACACCGACAACACCAAACCAAAGCCGATCAACAAAAAGATCGCCCAGGCCCCGGCCGGGTTATGGCCCACATAACTTTGCAGACCCTTACCCAGCAAACTCTTGAGGTAGACAAACACCTCCTTCGGGCCATAGGCAAACTCGGCAAAACGGGCATAGTGGGTACCGAACACGCCCCACAACAGACGAAACAGCAACAAACCGAAAAAGCTATAACCAGCAAACACATGGACATCGAGATAACGGCTGGACTCATGACTCAGCCACGCCATCACAAAGCTCATCACCAACAGCCAGTGAAAGATACGCACGGGTAAATCCCAGACCATTACCTTACGCGCAGCCATGTTTTGCTCCTTAGTTATCCTCTGTAGATAACTCTAGACGGCAAAACTTAATTGAACATTAAACATTGAAAATTAATGTTTCTTAAGATAAAGAGATGGACACCTATTCAATCAGGCTGAATCGACCCCACTTTTCTACGGTGGGCAACGCCCACCCTACAAAACAACATTCTTTATCATGCGCCGCCAAGCGCATTAAAAATGCGTTTAAGAATCCCGTTCAACGTAGCCGAGCATCGCAGTGGTCAGCGGGACAAGTGCGCGGTTGAGCGTAGTTTGCGACTTTGCGCACGCCGCTGATCGCGAGAAGCGCAGGGGATTCAATGAGCGTCTTTTGCTCATTGAACAAGTTGTCGGGCGGCCTTTTCTTTGATTCCGTTTCTTTTGGCCGCGCAAAAGAAATGAATCCGGCCGCGGGCCGGGACCCGCATCAAAAACCAAGCATCGCGACAGCGATACTGAATGGTGTTTGAATTTCATGCGTGCGATTACGCTACGCTAATCGCACCTACATTTATCGTAGTTACGAATTCACTCTGATTTGGCTACATGTTTCTTTTTCTCATTGCGCACCATGCGTCCTTCTTTCATAAGTATGCCTAGTATGCTGTAGCTAAGATAATCTTTCGAACCACCACCATAATCTGATTGAAGACCTAGATACTTTGCAGCATCAGAGTTTTTTATTCCACCTGGATTCGCTTTAGCCAGCTCCATAATGGCTGATTTTAGAATGGAAAGCCCCATTTGAGCTTTTTCATAACAACCGTCTGGAATGTTGATTCTGACCCGTTTTGAAATGTTGTCGGGGTTTGGCTTTATTCTGTTAGTTAGCAGCCCACCTTGAGAACGTATTCCAAATGCAGCAATAAGCTCGGCTTCAATTTTTAGAGCTTGTTCTTCTGTGAGGTTGTCAGAAATCACAGTATGTAAGACTGATAATCCTTCACTGCGAATTTCTTGAATGACTTTACCTTTTTCAGAATCATCTATTTGTGCCTGATGCTCCCATGCTCGATTCCCTGTACCTTTTCCAACATAAAAGGTTTTAGCTGGTTTTTTCTAGGATCTTTTAAGGCATAAACATAAAAAGGATTCTGTGCCATATCGTCTATCACAATCTAATTTAAATTCGTAACTCTGATAAATGTAGGTGCGATTAGAGTAGCGTAATCGCACGCATGTACATCACTTCCCTATACAAAACGAAGAAAAAATCCTCCCCAACAAATCATCCGAACTAAACTCCCCGGTGATCTCATTCAAATCCTCCTGCGCCAAGCGCAAGTTCTCCGCCAACAACTCTCCGGCCTGATTGATCTCCAACTCCTGTTTACCCACCTCAACTTTTTGCAAGGCGCGTTGCAGCGCATCGACATGCCGCCGCCTCGCCATAAAATTTCCACCACCGGCGTTTTGATAACCGATGCTTTGTTTTAAGTGTTGGGTGAGCAACGCTAATCCATCGCCACTCTTGGCGGAGAGGGCGATCTCTTTGCCTAAGGGGCCGTCGTGTATCTCGGGGCATTGTTGATGTAGATCGATTTTGTTTCTAACAACCGTGATCGGCAGACCTTGCGGCAGTTTGTCGATGATGGCCTGATCTTGCGGGCTTATGCCATTGGCCTCGGCGACGACCAACAATACACGGTCGGCCTGTTCGATCTCGGCCCAGGCGCGTTGGATGCCGATCTGTTCGACTTGGTCAGTGCTTTCGCGCAGGCCGGCGGTGTCGATGATGTGTAAGGGTAGACCATCGAGGTTGATCTCTTGGCGCAGCACATCGCGGGTGGTGCCGGCGATGTCGGTGACGATGGCGAGTTCGCGTTGGGCGAGGCGATTGAGCAGGCTGGATTTACCGGCATTGGGTTGGCCGGCGATGACGACGTTCATGCCTTCGCGTAACAAACACCCCTGTTGCGCCTCGTTCAATGTGGTGTTGAGTGAGGCAAGCAGGGCGCTGAGTTGTTCGGTAATGGCGCTGTCGGCGAGGAAGTCGATTTCTTCTTCGGGGAAGTCGATCGCGGATTCGACATACATGCGCAGGTGGATCATCTGTTCGAGCAGGTGATGGATGCGGCGAGAAAATTCACCTTGCAGTGAACGCAGCGCGGAACGGGCGGCTTCGACTGAGGCGCTGTCGATCAGGTCGGCAATCGCCTCGGCCTGGGCCAGGTCCATCTTGTCGTTTAAAAATGCGCGTTGTGAAAATTCACCGGGTTCGGCCAGGCGTGCGCCGAGTGCGACGCAGCGTTGCAGCAACAGGTCCATCACCACCGGGCCGCCGTGGCCTTGCAGTTCTAATACGTCTTCGCCGGTGAATGAGTTTGGTGCCTTGAAATACAGTGCGATGCCTTGGTCGATAGGCTCGCCGGTTTCATCGTTGAAGGCGAGATATTCGGCATGGCGCGGGGCAGGGCAGTGGCCGAGTATCGCGTTGGCGATGTTGGCTGCATTGTTACCGGAGATGCGGACGACGCCGATGCCGCCGCGGCCGGGGGCCGTGGCGAGGGCACAGATGGTGTCGGTGTTGTTTGTTTTATTTTGTTGAGTATTCATGGCGATAAATGTACGGCACCAATGGCCGCTTGGGAACCGTTAACAATAAGGGGCTATAAAAGAAAACGCCCGAGGAGATGACTCTGCCTCGGGCGTGTAGGGTCTAGCAATAAAGATTAATCGTCTGTCGACTCTTCTTTTTTATCTTTCTTGCCTTTGTCTTTACCCTTCTCGGCCTTGGCCTCGGCGCGGGCGGCATCGACTTCTTTCTCAGTCTTGACGGTGACATACCATTGTTGCGCAATCGACAACACGCTGTTGGCCACCCAGTACAGGACCAAACCGGCTGGGAAGAAGGCGAAGAACAGCGTGAAGATGAACGGCAGCGCCATCAACACCTTGGCCTGGACTGGGTCTGGTGGTGGTGGGTTCAGCTTTTGCTGTACGAACATGCTGATGCCCATCAGCAGCGGCAACACGTAGTACGGGTCACGAATCGACAAGTCTTCAATCCACAGGATGAACGGCGCCTGGCGCATCTCGACGCTTTCAAGCAGCACCCAGTACAGCGCGATGAAGACGGGGATCTGCACCAGCATCGGCAGACAGCCGCCGAGTGGGTTGATCTTTTCCTTTTTATAGAGCTCCATCATCGCCTGACTCATGCGCTGACGATCGTCACCATAACGCTCTTTGATCTGAGTCAGTTTTGGTGTCAGTTTGCGCATGTTGGCCATCGAACGATAGCTGGCGGCCGACAGTGGGTAGAACACCAGTTTGATGACCAGGGTCACCATGATGATCGCCCAACCCCAGTTGTTAAACCAACCGTGGAAGATATCCAGGGCCCAGAACAACGGTTTGGCGATGACGGTGAGCATGCCGTAGTCGACGGTCAGGTCCAGGTCTTGCGCCAATTCTTCCAACACGGCCTGTTCTTTCGGACCAACGTAGAAGCGAGTGGTGAAGGTGCCACTTTGACCAGCGGCGATATCCATGCCGGGTGATACCATACCGAGCACGAAACGATCATCACCCGGGGCCTTGGTGTAGAAGTGGTTGTTCTCGTTGGCCGGTGGAATAATGGCGCCGAGGAAGTAGTGTTGGATCATCGCTGCCCAGCCACCATCGATCTCGCGGCTGAGGTCCTTTTCAGTCATGTCATCGAAGTCGATCTTTTCGTATTTCTCTTCTTCGCTGTAGATGACACCACCGGTGTAGGTGTAGATGAAGGCCGACTCGCCACTGCCGTCAGGACGGGTGCGTTGCAGTTGGCGGTATTGGCGACCCTTCCAGGTCTCAGCGCTACCGTTTTCGACGGTGTGCTCAACATCGATGACATGGCTGCCTGGGGTAAAGATCAGCGTCTTGGTCACGCGGATGCCGTCTTCGCTGGTCCAGACCAGTGGTACGCGCAGCTCAGTGCTGCCCGCGGCCATAACGTACTCATTTTTGGCCGCAGTGTATTGTGCGTAGTGGTCAGGCGCGCTGTTGCTGGCGAGCAGACCGCTTTGCGCTACGAACAGATTCGGCAGGTTGTCTTTCATCAGACGGGTGGGTTTGTCCGACTGATCCACCGCGACAGGATAAGCCAATAGTTCGACCATGCGGATGTCGCCGCCGAGGGTGTCGATCTCGACATCCAATACGTCAGTCACAACCCGCACGCGCTCGGCGCTATTCAGGATATGGGCACCACTGCGAGGTTTGGCTGCTGCTGGCAGGGCATCGGCGGCAGGTGCTGCAGCCATGGCCTGTGGCACATCGGCGCTATCGCTACCGGCTGTCGCGGTGGCACTGGCGGCATTGATCGCTGGTCGCTCCACCGGCATGCCGGGAATGGTGCTAGTTTCAGTGGCCAGATCGACTTTCTTGGGTCCGTAGTCTTCCTGCCATTGATCCCATACCAGGAACAACATCAGAAACAGGGCGAAAAACAGTATTAAACGCTGATTATCCATGATGGTTATGCTTGCTTTATCTGCTTAGATTCATTTTTCCGGGGGGGGACAGGGTCGATACCGCCCGGATGCCAAGGGTGACATTTGCCCAAACGACGCAACGCCAGCCAGGACCCCTTGAGGGCACCATGCTCACGGATTGCCATTTCGGCATAACTAGAACAAGTAGGGTGAAAACGGCAGTGATTCGCCATCAACGGGCTAATGAGGTACTTGTAACCTCGAATCATCAGGATCAGGAGCGCTCGCATCGCTTTGCCAGTTCCTTCCAGTGCCGGTTCAGAGTGTCGGTTAGATCGCTGTTGCTCTGAGTGTTCGCCATCGTTTTACCGATGACCACCACATCCAAGCCTGCAAGTCCTTCCTGCGAATGTCGAAAACTTTCCCGAATCAATCTTTTGAGCCGATTGCGCTTCACCGCCGACTTGGCACAGCGCTTGGAAATGATCAGCCCGAGACGGGGGTAGTCTCGCTGGTTTGGCCGGGCCAGTATGGTAAAACTCTTACCGGCCGACCTGCACGGTTTCTCAAAAACGAAATTGAATTCGTCCGCGGTTTTGAGTCGTAGCTCCCCAGGGAAGCCCAGCGACGACGCGGACAAAACAACACGCGCCTGTTGCTTAGGCAGACAGACGCTTACGACCCCGTGCGCGGCGTGCATTGATGATCTTGCGGCCGTTGGCAGTTGCCATGCGGGCACGAAAACCGTGGGTGCGCTTACGCTTGAGAACACTAGGTTGGAATGTTCTTTTCATCGCTCTATCCGTTCCTGTTATTAATAAAGTGTTGCCGGACCATAGGCCGACCTTCGCCATTCAGCGAAAGCGCGCAAGGATAGCGGGGTAGGGCGGTCATTGTCAATCAAAATAGGCTAAATTTTGTTGGTCCTGGGGTGTGGATAACTTTAGCCAACAGGTATAGACTTGCCCTCTTCCTGAAAGCCGGACCGATACCGGCGGCACACTGATGACGGTGTTCCATCAGGCTGTACGATTCCTTCCGCTTGGGGTATTTACCAGATGTCACTTTGGCAGCAGTGCCTGGAACAACTAGAGCATCAGCTCAACGCGCAGCAATTCAATACCTGGATTCGGCCGCTGCAAGCGATAGAAGATCAGGACGGCTTGCGTCTGTTGGCGCCTAACCGTTTTGTGCTGGACTGGGTGCGTGATCAATTCAAAGACAACATCGAACAGATCCTGACCCAACTCAAAAATGGCCAGGTACAACAGGTGTTACTTGAAATCGGCACCCGTGAATCGGCTGTGCCCGTTGCCGCCAACGGCACCAATCCCGCCCCAGCGGTTACCAATAAACCTGCCACGCCCTCGTTTCGCCGTCGCGAAGACTCGATGAACGTCAATCACATCAGTAATCTGCGTGATGACTTCACCTTCGATGCGTTTGTGGAGGGTAAATCGAATCAGATTGCCAAGGCGGCTGCGACCCAGGTCGGTGAGAATCCCGGCGTCGCCTACAACCCATTATTCATATATGGTGGCGTCGGCCTGGGTAAGACTCACTTGATGCATGCCGTCGGTAACCTGATGCGCACCAAGAATCAGAATTCTCGCATTGTATATGTTCATTCCGAACGCTTTGTCGGTGATATGGTCAAGGCGCTGCAGCACAACGCAATCAATGATTTCAAACGCTACTATCGTTCGGTCGATGCATTGTTGATCGACGATATTCAGTTTTTTGCCGGTAAGGAGCGCTCACAAGAAGAGTTGTTCCATACCTTCAATGCACTGATCGAGGGCCAACAACAGATTGTCATTACCTGTGACCGTTACCCGAAAGAGATCGAAGGCCTGGAAGAACGGCTGAAGTCACGTTTCGGCTGGGGCCTGACCGTGGCAATGGAACCACCGGAACTGGAAACCCGCGCCGCGATCCTGATGAGCAAGGCCGCGCAGATGCAGATCCGTCTGCCCGATGAAGTTTCATTCTTCATTGCCAAGCGTATCCGTTCCAATGTGCGTGAGCTGGAAGGCGCCCTGCGGCGTGTAGTCGCCAATTCCCGCTTTATGGCCAAGCCGATCACCCTCGAGTTTGCCAAGGAGGCCCTGCGTGATCTGCTGGCCTCACAAGACAAACAAGTCACTATCGAGAATATTCAGAAAACTGTGGCAGAATACTTCAAGATTCGGGTGGCAGATCTGTTGTCGAAGAAACGCTCGCGTTCAGTGGCACGACCACGCCAATTGGCGATGGCCCTGGCTAAGGAATTGACCAATCACAGCCTGCCGGAGATTGGTGATGCCTTTGGTGGCCGTGATCACACCACTGTGTTACATGCTTGCAGAAAAATCAAAGAGTTACGTGATTCAGACACGCGTATCGACGAAGATTTTCAAAACCTGTTAAGAACACTGACAACATAATGTTGGTTTTTTGTGGATAACTCGCAGGATCAATTTAGTCCACGTTTTATCCACAAGCTAAGCACCTGTTAAGCCCAGGCTTACAACCAGCTTAGTTAGTATAAATAACTTTTTAACTGTTTGTTATTTAAGAAAAATTATTAGTTATTCAGTGAAATGGCCTTGCTTAATAACAATAACAAGTTTTTTAAATAAATATATTAATTAATAAAACCTAAATTCAGGGACAGTCATGGAACTCAAGATTGATCGTGAATCACTGTTGAAGCCACTCCAGCTCATCATCGGTGTAGTTGAACGAAGACAAACCTTGCCCATATTGGGTAATGTGTTAATCAAGGCTGAAGGTAATCAGCTGTCCATGACGGCAACAGATCTAGAGATCGAGATGGTCAGTCATATGGATTTGGAGCAACCCGCAAATGGTGAAACCACCTTGCCGGCTCGCAAGTTCATCGACATCTGTAAGGCCTTGCCTGATGGTGCCAATGTCACTTTGAAGATCGATGGCGAGAAGGGGACGATCCGTTCAGGCAAGAGTCGTTTTACCTTGTCGACCTTGCCAGCCTCTGAATTCCCCAATCTTGATAGCTTCCGCTCAAACCTGGAATTCAAGATCCCGCAGAATCAACTGAAGTTTTTGATTGATCAAACTTCATTCGCGATGGCGCAACAGGATGTGCGTTATTACCTGAATGGTTTGTTGTTTGAGTTTTCCGGGAATCTTATCCGTGCCGTTGCCACCGATGGTCATCGTCTCGCGCTGTGTGATGTCGAGGCCGAGATCAATGCGCCTGAGACGATGCAGATCATCGTGCCGCGTAAGGCGGTGACTGAATTGTCGCGTCTGCTTGATAATTCTGATGAGCCTGTGACCGTACAGTTGGGTACGAATCATATTCGTCTGGCCACGTCGAAGATGAGCTTTATCTCCAAGCTGATCGATGGTCGTTTCCCTGATTATCAACGTGTGGTTCCACAGGGCGGTGACAAGATCGTGCTCGCCAATCGCAGTGAGCTGCGTCAGGCGCTGAATCGTGCATCGATCCTGTCCAACGAAAAGTACCGCAGCGTGCGTTTTATGCTGGCACCCGGTCTGGTGCGGGTATTGGCGCACAACCCAGAACAGGAAGAGGCCGAGGAAGAGATCGAGGTCGATTACTCTGGGACCAATCTGGAGATCGGTTTTAACGCCAGTTACGTGTTGGATGCGCTGGGTTCACTGACGGGTGACCAGGTCCAATTGGAACTGACCGATCAAAACAGCTGCTGTTTGATCCGTGCACCAGAGTCAGAGGCATGCCGTTACGTGGTCATGCCGATGCGTCTGTAGTCAGGTTTTTGTTGTATCTTCCATCTCCACTAGGCGCGCTGATCTATTCAGTGCGCCTCAGTTTCTACCGGGCTCGATGACACTCTTATGAGTTTGAGTCGCCTGGATGTCCGTCAGCTCCGCAATCTGGAGCATGTTCAAATCACGCCAAACGAGGGTTTGAATCTGCTGGTAGGGCAGAACGCCAGCGGTAAGACCAGTCTGCTTGAGGCCATATACCTTCTCGGTCGTAGTCGGTCGTTCCGCGCAGCACATAGTAAAAAGATGATCCGCCACGAGCAGAAGGAGTTGATTGTCTTTGGCCGGGTCAGTGGTGAAGGTGGTAAGACACACTCATTAGGTCTATCCATCAGTCGCGATAATAGTGGTTTTCGGGCCAAGGTCGACGGTGCGGTGTTGAAGCGTTCTTCTGAACTAGCCCTCTTATTGCCCTTACTGTTTATCTCGCCCGATGGTGATCGGTTGATTAGTGGTAGTCCCAGACAGCGGCGGCGGTTTCTTGATCTTGGTTTGTTTCACGTGGAACATGAATTCCTATCGTTGTGGCAGCGCTTTAACCGTGCATTGCTTCAACGTAATGCCGCGCTGCGCAGTCGAGACAGGGCCTTGATCCGCAGTCTCAATCCAGCATTGATTCAATCTGCAGAGGCCTTGCACGATATCCGCCGTGATTATGTAGAACATCTGGGGCGTTATGTCGCCGAGTATGTGACTGAACTATTGGGTCTGACAGAGCTGAATTTCTCCTATCAACGCGGTTGGTCCAAACAACAAAATTATCAAGAGGCCTTGTTAGAGAGTGAGGCCAGCGACATGGCTACTGGCTTTACCCAGCGTGGGCCGCATCGAGCGGATCTAAGGATCACATACCAACAGCACGCTGCGGCGCAGCATCTATCCGGTGGCCAGCAAAAGTTATTGGCCTGCGCGCTGTTTCTCGCCCAGGCAGGTTTGTATCAGGATCGTCGGCAACGGCCATGTACCATCCTGGTCGATGACCTGCCGGCAGAACTGGATCCTATCCGCCGTGCTGCCTTTGTACGACTGCTGACCAAACTTGGTAGCCAGGTGTTTATTACTGCGACTGACTTAAGTTTATTGCCCTTCGATGGGTCAGTTCCACATACAGTGTTTCACGTGGAACATGGGCAGGTGGTACAAAAGTGAGCGTTAAGAGGGTATAGCATGTATAATTTCCAACCATATTTCGCCTATCGGGAAAAGACCAGCAGAGCTTTTTTCTGTTTGCAATTCAGAGACTTCTTATGACTACGACTAGCGCAGAAACAAAAGAATACGATTCCTCCAATATCAAGGTATTGAAGGGCCTCGATGCGGTCCGCAAACGTCCCGGGATGTATATCGGTGATACCGATGATGGTACTGGTCTGCACCACATGGTGTTTGAGGTGGTGGATAACTCTATCGACGAAGCCCTGGCCGGTCATTGCACTCGGATCGATGTCATAATTCACAGTGATGGTTCAGTCTCGGTAGCGGACGATGGTCGTGGCATTCCGGTCGATATCCATCCAGAAGAGGGGCGTTCTGCCGCTGAAGTCATCCTGACGGTCCTGCATGCGGGCGGTAAATTCGATGATAACTCCTACAAGGTGTCGGGTGGTCTGCACGGGGTAGGGGTCTCGGTGGTCAATGCCTTGTCGAGCAAACTCTTCCTGACCATCTATCGTAAGGGCCAAGTACACGAACAGGAGTACCGACTGGGTGATCCGGTCGCACCGTTGGCGGTGACAGGTACTACTGATAAACGTGGAACCAAGATCCGTTTTCTGCCCAGCACCGAAATATTCAGCACCACGGTATTTCACTATGAAATCCTGGCCAAACGCCTGCGTGAACTGTCATTTTTGAATTCTGGCGTCTGTATTCGTCTTTATGATGAGCGCACCGAGAAGGAAGATATCTTCCAATACGAGGGCGGGATCAAGGCCTTCGTCGAACACCTCAATCGCAACAAGACACCGCTGCACGACACGGTCTTTTATTTCCAAACCGAAAAAGACGATATCGCAGTGGAAGTGGCGATGCAGTGGAATGACTCCTATCAGGAAAACATCTTCTGTTTTACCAACAATATCCCGCAGCGCGACGGCGGTACCCATCTGGCCGGTTTGCGTGCAGCGTTGACCCGGACCCTGAATCAATACATCGAACGCGAAGGGGTCGCGAAAAAGGCCAAGATCGCCACCAGTGGTGATGATGCCCGTGAAGGCCTGACGGCGGTGCTGTCGGTCAAAGTGCCAGACCCCAAGTTTTCATCCCAGACCAAGGACAAGCTGGTTTCATCCGAGGTCAAACCTGCGGTTGAATCGACCGTCACCGAGCGCCTGAATGATTACCTGCTGGAAAATCCAACGGACGCGCGCAACATCACCGCCAAGATTGTAGAGGCTGCCCGTGCCCGTGAGGCCGCGCGCAAGGCCCGTGAGATGACGCGCCGTAAGGGTGTGCTCGATATCGCCGGCCTGCCAGGCAAGCTGGCCGATTGCCGCGAAAAAGACCCATCACAATCCGAATTGTTCCTGGTCGAGGGTGACTCCGCCGGTGGTTCGGCCAAACAGGGCCGTGACCGTCACTTCCAGGCCATCCTGCCGCTGAAGGGCAAGATCCTCAACGTCGAAAAGGCGCGCTTTGACAAGATGTTATCGTCTGCCGAAGTCGGCACACTGATCACCGCCCTCGGCTGTGGCATCGGCCGCGAAGAATACAACCCAGATAAACTGCGTTACCACCGCATCATCATCATGACTGACGCCGACGTCGACGGTTCGCACATCCGCACCCTGTTGCTGACCTTCTTCTATCGCCAAATGCACGAGCTGATCGAGCGGGGTTATGTCTACATCGCTCAGCCACCTCTCTATAAAGTGAAGAAGGGTAAACAAGAGCGTTACGTCAAAGATGATGCCGAACTGACTCAATACCTGATGCAGACTGCGCTCGACGGCGCGCAATTGATTGTCGCTGCGGATTCACCTGCCATCAGTGGCGAAGCATTGGAATCTTTGACCAAGGACTACAACGCCGTCATGGCGACCATCGAACGCCTGTCTCGCCGCTACAATGCGGCGGCGCTGGAAAAGATGATCTACATGGCACCGATCACCGATGCGATGCAGCAAAATCAGGCGCAAATGCAGGCCTGGTGCGACGAACTGGTACAACGCCTGAACGACGACCCAGACACCGGCAACCAATATCAGGCCAGTGTGGATTTTGATAGCGACGCCGGACAACTGCGCAAACTCACCGTCACCGAGATCCGCCACAGCATCGCCAACGATAAAGACATCGGGCTAGATTTCCTCAAATCCGGCGAATATGCAGCCATCATCGCCCTCGGCGAAAAACTCGATGGTCTGATCGGCGAAGGTGCCGAGGTAAAACGCAGCGAGCGCAGCGTTGCCATCAGCAGCTTCAAACAGGCCCTGGCCTGGCTCACCGCCGAGGCCAAGCGCGGCCAACAGATCCAGCGTTATAAAGGTCTGGGTGAGATGAATCCGGAGCAGTTGTGGGAGACAACCCTCAACCCGGAAAGCCGACGCCTGTTCCAGGTCCAGATCGAAGACGCCGTCGCNNCTGTCGGTCTCAAACCTGGATATATAATCACAATATATTGATTTATATATATTTTTTAATTTAACGGCCGCGATAATTCAATGCGGCTGTTAATTTAGCCCTTGCGCCAAAACACGCCTTGATTATCGATCTGTTGTATTACATCGATAATCCCATGTTTAGCACGAATCTCATCAACTTCCCAAAACTTGACTCTCCCATTACAGGAGTTCTTACAGTTGTGTCTCGTAAAACACGGCTGAAGGAGAATCAAGATGAAAAGTTTGTTTCCAGATATTTGTTCACGAAATCTTGTTGAGTCAAAGGAGTTTTACATCTCATTACTGGGATTTGAGGTGATATTTGAAATCGACTGGTACATTCAATTGCAAAGTCCCAATAACGAATCTGTTCAGATTGCCTTTGTTGATATTAATCACCCAAGTGTGCCCAAGGGGCATCAAAAGATACCGCAAGGGGTAGTTGTGACGGTTGAGATGGATGATGTAGATGTGGCTTATAAGAAGGCGCTCGACCTTAAACTACCGGTGATCATAGAGCTCTGTGACGAGGAGTGGGGGCAACGGCACTTTATGGTGGAAGATCCGAATGGGCTGTTGGTAGATGTTTATACAATGGTGGGAGCCACACCTGAGTTTGCAAAAGAGTATGGTCTTGCATAAGGTTTATCTTTCATTACGCCCATGTATGTTGTTGGTGAAATACAGGGACCTCGAAAGGGATCATTGATGTCAGAAAACCTTATGCCCATCGGCCGTTTTTCTAAAAGCTGTCGTTTAACGATTAAGGCCTTGCGTCACTATGATGAAATTGGTTTGTTAAAACCCGCTTTCATTGAACCGGAAACCGGATATCGATACTACACACAACATCAAGCGAAAACAGCGGTGCTTATAAACATGCTGCGTTCACTCGATATCGCAATTCCAACGATTGAAAAATTATTGGCGGCAGATGAGAGCGAGCTTCCTTCTCTCCTGGAGCTAGAGCAGACACGAATATTGAAAGAACTTAATTGGAAGCAGAATATTCTGCAATCCATAAAGCGTATCAGCCAAAAAGGGGCTCTGATTCCCTACGAAATCGCCATACGAACCGAACCATCCTATGTCGTTGCGCGCCTATCGTGTACCTCAACATTGGATAGACTCATTGAAGATGGTGGCAGGGTCATCTATCAATTACACGGAATCCTCCAGAAAACAGGGCGGGACTTTGAAGATCCAGTCATGTGCATCAACCGCGATCCAGACAAGCAAGGCAATGTGGTCATTGATGGTTGTATTGGTGTTAAACAACCATATCCCGAATTGGATGATGCAGAAATCATCGACATTCCCGGAGGAAATGTCGCCTGGCTAACTCACAAAGGTTCTTATGACGAACTTGGACTTGCCTATAATTCGCTATTTGCCTGGAGCCAGGAACACGGTTATCAGCAACGCGATGCCATGCGGGAGATCTACAAAAATAATCCCTCAGAGGTTGAAGAGGGGGAATTGATTACAGAGGTAATACTACCGATTGAATAACTCTCAACAAGAACGAAGAAAAGCAAGGTATTACAAATTATTGAATATCTACGCGATGCTCTTAGTAGCAATACAGCTTGAGATAAAGTAAGAACACAGTAAGTTTCACAGGTTGAGGTGCCGTTGCTTTCCAACTCGCGTAGCGAAAGGCAGCTGACACCAAGCAAGCACAGCTAATTTCCTCATATCACCGTTTCCATAGTGGAAACGCTCCATTTCCATTTGCCCTGTTTATATCCTCATGCACTGGGTTTTAAACTGACACCGCTATTGATGCCCTAGTTGCATGTCGAACAGGAGTTTTCTTTGCAAGAAATTATTCGATTCACCATGTAGGAACGAACAATCAAGCAGACAAAAGGAGCTGTAATGAATAATGTTTTAAAAACATGTGTCGTTTTATCGCTTTGCGTTGCATTCACATCGCCAGTTTTAGCTAACGGCAAAGGCGGCACGCCCAACGGAAAGCCCTTCGTCGAAGTCAACGGTCAAATTGTAGAAGTTAAAAATGATATTACAGACATTAGAAATAATTACGACGCCATCGTGGCCAGAATCGATGCCTTGGAGTTAGATCTTGCTAGCAAGATCAGCGCGCTGGAAGCAGAGGTGGCTGCATTGAAGGAGGCGGACACGGCCATCTTAGCTGAAATGCAGCGAATTGCAGACCAAGCCACGGTTAATGGTTATAACATCGAATTTGCCTTTAGTGAGTTGATGCGCCTTCAGGAGGAAATCGATGCGCTGTATGCCCTTAGTGGCGATCAAAGCGTTGCTATCGGTGAACTACAAACGGCGCAGGCCAACTTGGAAGCGGAGCTTGCCACCAACGCTGCAGGTTTGTTAAGTGCTTTAGCAGATATTAGGGCCAATGGAACGCTGATCGATTTTCTCAGCAACAACATATCCGATTTGCAAAACCAACTAGCCAATAAACAAAATGATATCGCTGGTTCTTGTCCAGCAGGTTCTTTTGTGACGGCTGTAAATGATGACGGGCATTTAGAGTGTGCTGTTGCCAATGCCGCCGGGGAGATAGAGACACGCCTTAGAGAACGTACAATAAACATCGATCATTATAGGGAAAGTTATTGTGCTGAACGCTTTTTGGGTGTTTGCTTTAGAATGGCACACCGCTTGACTCGAGGCGATGATGGGGTGACTGCTTTCTGCCCCAATGGCTACGTCGCAACCGGGGGTGGATATTTTACGAATCCCGGTGATAATGTTTCCGTTACATCCGTCGGGCCACAAGGTACCTTCGGCTGGAGAGCGTACTTTGTTAATAATGCCTCTGGTGGCACATCAGGTGTAACTGGAACCGCTAGGGTTCGGTGCGTAAGAATAAACTAAGCGTTACCTTAGGCTGGGAGTTACATAACTCCCAGTTGCTTATCAAAAAGCAAATGTGGAAAAAACTGAGTAAAAGTTCACGACTCACTTTGCTTTGTCATATATCTCTGTTAACTAAGCAAGTAGCCTGGATGAAACGAAGTGGAATCCGGGGTTATTCTCCAAATGCGCCATTGACATGTTTAGGCACATGATGCCCCCAGTCATCGTCATATATGCCTAGTCGAACATAACGATGGAATGATGAATAAGGCCAATCCGTGACATTTTCCACATGGCCGTGTTTGACCGGGTTGAAATGGATATAATCAATATGCGCTTGTAGATCTTTGTCGTCGCGAATCTGGTGTTCCCAATAGCGGCGTTGCCAAAGGTTTATCTCACCTTTTTTATTCCTATCGAGATCGATGTCTATTTTGACGAGTGAACGGCTAAAGTGACTTTTGATCATCTGATATTCAAACGCCATGATTAATATAATTTGATACTTAATTGGTAAAACTTTGGTACACGCCATACATAATTTATTTTTACATACATATACGAAAAAACTACGATTTTTTCTGAGTAAACTATATCTAACAACCAAATTCGGATTTATCTAGATTTTCACACTTACGCGGTTTATAGTTCGCTAGCTTTCTTGTGCGTAGCTTCTAGACTAGTTCAAAAGTCTAACTTTGAAAATTTATAATAGTTAATAAATATTTGCCTTTTTCATCTTAGTTTTATCCAAAAGGAACATCAATGGAGTGGCAAGGCTGGTTTACCCTCGTCTTAACATTGTCCGTACTTGTAATCTTAGCCACTACTCGCATAGGCTCTCATTTAGTGCTAATGGCTGCCTTGACAATCTTAAGTGTTATAGGAATCCTCACCCCAAAAGAAGCTCTACTCGGATTTGCCAATGAGGGTTTAATCACCGTCGCGGCCATGTTTGTTGTGGCCGCTGGAATTCACGCTTCCGGGGGTATAGAATTATTGGTTAACCACGTACTTGGCCACCCAAAAACCACACGCAAAGCACAAGCACGCATCATTTTGCCCGTAGTTTCCCTTAGTGGATTTATAAACAACACACCTTTGGTCGCCACTTTAATTCCAGCTATAAACACGCTAGCAAAAAAAATCGATATCTCCCCGTCAAAGTTAATGATTCCTCTAAGCTATGCAGCAATACTAGGTGGCACCATAACTCTCATCGGTACCAGCACAAATTTAGTAGTCAATGGTCAATATCAAAGTCTAACCGGTAACCCCAGTTTTTCACTTTTTTCTATCACACCTATCGCACTTCCAGTCGCAATTATCGGCGTAGTCTTTATGCTTTGGTGGTTTCCGCGTGCTCTACCAAATTATCGCAACGAACCACTGGCGGAAAAAATGCGCGAGTTTACCCTTGAAATAGCTGTGGCTATCAATGGACCACTCGTGGGCAAAACCATCCAACAAGCAGGTCTACGCAATTTAAAACGCGTGTACCTAGTAGAAATAGAACGTAACAATCATGTAATTACCGCCGTAACTCCAGACGAAATTCTACAAGGAGGAGATAGATTAGTTTTTGCAGGTGACACCCAAGCAATTTCCGATCTGTTGCGTATAAACGGACTAGTTCCTTCAACCCATGAAGGTGAACCACGATTATCCGGCCATGAAAGTGAGAGACGTTTAGTTGAAGCCGTTGTTTCCCCTCATTGCGAATGTCTTGGTGAAACCATACGCGATTCTAAGTTTAGGTCTAGATATGGCGCAGTAGTACTCGCTGTTGCTCGCAATGGAGAGAGAGTCACCGGCAATCTCGGCAGAATTCAATTACAAGCCGGTGACACTTTGTTATTAGAAGCCAGGCCTGCTTTTATAAGCAGACAACGATACAACAAAGATTTTTTACTAATTAATGATCTTGATAGCGAGCCACCTCGACATCAACGGGCCCATCTAGCTTGGGGAATAATGGCCGCCATAATTGTTTTGGCCGGATTTGAAATTACCTCCATGTTTAACGCAGCGTTATTGGGCGCAGCCGCAATGATACTCACCGGCTGCTGCTCTGCTAGCCAAGGCCAAAAAAGCTTAGATTTAAGCGTTTTATTAACTATTGCCGCCTCATTTGCACTAGGAACCGCACTGACAAAAACCGGTGTAACCAACGTTATCGCTAATAATGTAATAAATTTAAGCGGCGGTGAGGCTTTGTTAATTCTTATATTAACTTATATAACTATTTCTATTTTAACCGAGATAATTTCTAACAACGCCGCAGCAATATTAATGCTACCCATCGTATTAGATATGACCGATAAAATGAATCTTAACCAAGAGCCATTTGTTTTTGCCATTATGATGGCAGCGTCAGCAAGTTTTGCTACACCTATCGGCTATCAAACAAACTTGATGGTACAGGGTCCAGGACATTATCGTTTTAGTGATTTTTTAAGAGTAGGCATACCGATGAATATAGTTATAGGCATAACCAGTATTTTAGCTATATATCTTTTGTATCCGCTAAATAATATATAGACATACTACAAACTATCGGAGTACCAAATATATTTAGGTTTATGTTTTTGGCTTTTTACCCCAAGGTTTAGCCCCGATTAATATTGTGACGTTCCCCCAATAAAACGGACGGTTTAATTAAGAGGCATATCTAGCCTCATATTCCGCTGGACTGATATAGCCCAGATACGAATGCCGTCTATGTCTGTTATAGAAGATCTCAATGTACTCGAACAGCAAGTAGCAAGTAGCCTGGATGAAACGAAGTGGAATCCGGGGTTATTCTCCAAATGCGCCATTGACATGTTTAGGCACATGATGCCCTCAGTCATCGTCATATATGCCTAGTCGAACATAACGATGGAATGATGAATAAGGCCAATCCGTGACATTTTCCACATGGCCGTGTTTGACCGGGTTGAAATGGATATAATCAATATGCGCTTGTAGATCTTTGTCGTCGCGAATCTGGTGTTCCCAATAGCGGCGTTGCCAAAGGTTTATCTCACCTTTTTTATTCCTATCGAGATCGATGTCTATTTTGACGAGTGACCGGCTAAAGTGACTTTTGATCATCCGCCACCGAGATGGGTAGTCAGCATCATTTTCAGGAAGTCGAAAAACAGCGTGTAAGTGGTCGGGTAGTATAACCACCGCGACAACTTCAAATGGCATCTGTTTTTTGGCTTGCCTAAAGCTGGCGCGTAGTTGGTCAATATAGGTTACAAGGTGATTTGACGAGCGGTTTCGCAGGTTGACGGTAAAGAAGGTGCCGCCTGGAGTTAGGCTTCGATGATATTGGACCATTCTAGGAGTTTAACCCGGATTCCGCTTCGCTTCATCCAGGCTACTTGAATCGCCCCCACTTTCATAGAG
>DHYU01000045.1 GCA_002415485.1 Proteobacteria bacterium UBA5122 | reverse complement strand
AGCCCGTATACATGAAACACATCGTTCTTAACTTGGAGTGGCGTGAGGGCTGTGGCAAATGCCACAGCCGCACCGCGCGAAAAAATGACCGAGTTAAACGGCCTTGTATGAGATTTTAACGAATTCAGATTTCTTTCCACAGTTGTACGGCGGAATAAATGTAGGGTGCAATAAACGAACGTNNAAACGAACGTGCATTGCACCAATTTCTTAGCGCCAAACATTCGGCGCAATGCCCTTTGGTTATTGCGCCCTACGGCTCTAATTCATCACGGTGGGTTTTCTGCTAAAACGTGGTCTGTCCCCTATTATGAAATGAGCGAAGCGAGTTGCAAAAAAGCCCCGCGGAAAAATGTCCGAGTTAAACGGCTTTGTTAGGCTCGTTTTTTACCATTCTCATGATCAACAGGCCTGCTAGAATTATCGGTGGAAAGCTAAGCACATGAAACCCACTTACCATTGTAATGGCTGTTAGAAAACCTGCTACTAGTCCTACATACCAAAACCTAGATATGTCACTTATGTGTTTATCTCTTTTTGAAAACACATAGATTAGAGATACCCAACCAACAAAACCACCAACAAGCTTTAGCATTATTATAGCTCGCCATGGGTAACTTTCTGGCAAAGGTGGTAGACCAGATGACTCAAAACCATTTATTAGAAGGCTTGGCATAGAAAACGCCCACGCGACAAAATAAAATAAGCTTAATAATGATATAGACGCCGCGCTATAAACCATTAATGAAAATAATATTCTCACAACAAACCTTTTACGAGCCTAACGTCGCAATTAACAGGCACAAAACAAGGAGTGAAACGACGCGGTTTTGTGTCCTTGTTGAATTGCCTGGTTAGATTTCATTTTCCAGAATCGCCTCTACGCTTATAAGTGATTGTGACACCAGATACGCCACATCACTTTCACTGTACTCTTCTTTTTCAAGAATCTGTTGTTCCCAACTAACTGAAAGGCTTTTAACTCCAACCCCAATAGGTATCCATTTACTAGTATCACTTTCTGAAGCCACTAGGGCTGATGACTTCATACACTTTAAAAGAGTATTTGCATCTTCTTCAATACTGATTTGGTGTTTCTCGATACCAGCAAAATATTCATCAATGCTTTTGGTATTAGTGAGCATTGGCTGATATATGCCTTTAGCATCTTCAACAATTTTAGATGATGTACTGCGACATGTTTCTATTGAACCAATACCAGAATTGCTACACCCAGTAACAATCATCAAAGCTAAAGCAAAAAATACAATTCTGATCATCATGAAATCTAACGCCTAGCATGAGGGGCTTGCCGGAGTGGCGTGAGGCTTGTGGCATTTAGCCACAAACGAAACGCCGCGGAGAGCAAGTCCCTCCTCAATGCAATTGTTAGCTGCGTTACTCATGAATAAAAAATACATCCGTTTCCTTACCTTCATCAACCATTGGTATTTCGATAGATTTTAGTGCTTCAAGAGTTTCACCAAATTGTATAAGTGATAAATTAGTTCCATATTCTCGAACAAACTTATTATACAATTCGCCTTTTGATACAGTGATTCTATCGATATCTAATAAATTGCCCTCATTAAGCAATTTGGCTAATTTAAATACGTCGTCACTTGGCACGTCATTCTCAGTTGCGTGCCAACAAAAGTTTTGGAACTCATCATCAGGGTCATACCACTCTGAATCAACATCGCACTCATATTCAATTCTTCCAGAGATGAAACCGTCTTCCACTCGATCCCAAACAATATTGACAGCGCCTAGTGCGCCTAGAAATTCGGTTAGAAATTTTTTTCGTTTCATCCGCAATGGTCCTACCCACAAATAGTGGACAGCTCCTATATTTTTCAGTCCATTCAGCTTTGAGTATGGCTACCATTTTTCCCGCAGCTAACGCTAAGGGTAAGCTGACCATTGGAGCGGGGTGAGGCTTGTGCGATTTACGCACAAACGAACACCGCGGAAATGGGTCAGCTTGACCCGTTGGTTAGATGCATTTATGCCAGCCAACATTCCAGTGCTCCCCCGATAATTCCATGGGCCCCAAGATTTTCCTCTGTGTCACCCCAAAAGCAATAAAATATTTTTTCTTCTGGCTGATAAACAAGCCAATAGCCCATTGATTTGGCGACGCAGTAACCTTGAACTTCATCACCTATATTTTTTCCTTCAAAGCCTGGGTCTTTTACAACGGCCTTAACCAAGAAAGGATCGCATTTTGATGCTCTTATGCTTTTAATTGCATTTTTAATGTATTCATCAGGATCAGATACATGACAGGTAAACACCATTTCAGTATCGTTGAAACTTTCTTCCAGAATCTGGTTTAGTAGGTTTTTATCCATCTTGCATCTAACGCTCAAGCTGAGGGGCTTGCCGGAGCGGTGTGAGGCTTGTGGCAATCGCCACAAACGAAACGCCGCGGAGAGCAAGTCCCTCTCAAGCTAATTGTTAGGCCTATTTCAGCAATATTTTCATCTTTCTACCACCGGCGATGGCGAACCCTTCTTTTTGGTAAAACTCTAATGTACGAGAAAACTCTTCAATAGGAGGAGTAGTTACCTCTAGGCGTTTCCAACCCTTTTCTTTTCCGAATTTTTTTGCTTCCTCACACAGTAAGTGACCAACACCTTTAGAACGATTTTTATCGCTTACGAAAAACTCTGCAATAGTTCCAAATTCGCCCTCTGCATAAAGTGCAAAACTTTTATACATAGTTAAGCAACCTACAATAGCTTCCGAGTTGTCCTTAGCTACTAATACAAAGTAGTTTTCATTTTCAATTGCGTTAATCAAACGTTTTGTAGTTTCTGCTATATCGAAGTTAAATGACTTTTCTCCAACCGCATTCATTATTTCCTCCAGCAGAGATCCTACCAGTGTGGAAATTTCATTTGCCTCTTTTATATTAGCTAAACAAACCTTCATAATAACTTCCGTTTAATTGTTAACTATCTAGTACGATATTTTCCGCGGGCCTAACGTTCAGGGTAAGCTGACCACTGGAGCGGGGTGAGGCTTGTGCGATTTACGCACAAACGAACCTCGCGGAAGTGGGTCAGCTTGACCCTATTGTTGGGCGCCCGCTCACTCATGACCGAAAGGCTGAGTGCCCGTGAAAACTTTTTTGGTGGGAGAAGGTTGATTGAGATGCCGTTAGCTTGGCTTGGCATGTTACCTGACGATGCCACTGCACATTGAGCTGACTGGGCCGCGTTACGAAGCATGCCAAGCCACACCACCCCCACCGCCTACACTACTAAAAATAGTCTACTGCCAACCCGCCGACGAAACCACGGCCTCATTGTTGCTTCACGAAGCCGCAGCGGAAGATGCCGAAGCCTCGTTTTTTCAGGACTTTCCGAATCGGTTTTTGGCGAGAGAACCTGGAACCTCAACGCCAACCCTTCACGTTCTAACTTCAGCAATTCTCTTTGGGGCCCAACGCTAGCAATAACCGGCATTTTGTAGTGGTGTTTTAGGTGTGCTAGCGTAGCGAAGAGCACACCTGAAACACCGCGGAAAAATGTCCGAGTTTATTGCCATTGTTAGGCGATTATTCATCATTGCCATCATCAAACACTTCTAATTCGTGCTTTTCCCGAACCCAAGATTTAACTCTGCCAACTGTAATACCGACATCATCAACAAACGATATTTCTGAACCATCTGGATCAAACTCTTCATAGATAGGCATCAGGCTACTTAAACCCTCGAAAACCCAGCGGCCCTTTCGGCCTTTTTCATCACTCCAGTCACTTTTACCATCTATACCTAGCTCACCGTACTCAACGGCTTTTGAGTATGCCTGTTCTCGGTCTGTTGCCTTGAGGATAATTGTATTTGTAAACGCTCGGCAACGCCTACGCATATTATTTAGATCTTCGTCATCGAACTGGAATCGTTCGACAGTTACGGCAACCCACCATCCATAGGGACTGGTATTTTTATCGTATTTATCTACCATAAATTCTCATTTTGCCTGGTATCTTAGTTTTAAACTACTTCACTTTCTCTATTCAGAATATTGAGATCATAGTGAATCTGAAAATCGGCGAGGGCGCCTAACAGTCAGTAGACGGACGATGTCCGCATTTAATCCAGGTGACATCGTCCACCTATCCCCCTTGCTCAATATTTACCACACTTAGCAAAGATGGTGAACGCATCTCCAACACCTTAAAAAATAATCTCATCAATTCAAACAATTGTCGTTCATTAAACTTTTCAAATCTCTCTGAGGCATATGCCCTTCTTGCTATTCATGAGGAGGTAAATACGGACTATGTCCGTATAATCCCCTTGTATTTACCCCTCAATATAACTACTGGTTTAAAATGCAGTGCTTGTTATCTTTATTTGCGGAATTGGGTATACGTCAGAACCTCAAATCTTCAGCATTTCTGGAATCGGTATGAACACCCATTCGCGTTCAGCATGACACGTCCGTACGGTGGAATAGCGGATAATGTTGGCACACCCAGGCCTCACCACTGGTATTCCTCTTCGCTGTCACACAAACTTCATCATTCTGTCATTTAACATCCAAACAGCCGCACTACCATCTGGGTCGACTCGAATTCACGACAGGTGCAATATGGAATTCTTTATTCAGCAATGGCCCGATCAATCTGCAACCTTGATGCTGGCGGATGGTACTAGCGTTAACACTTACCACACGGTCAATGAGGCGCAGGCGGTGTTGCGTCAATGGCGTGAGATTCATTCCAAATCAGAGAGCGGCCATATCGACACTTCGGCTCTGCCTCTCTCGTATCTCAGTTAGATAACTGTTTTCAAACACATGCGCATCGCAAGGTGCGTATGTGTTCGTTACCCGCCTCACGGTTGACCAATGGTATATTCGTCACCATGAGTCATGCCTACCCCACCCCTGCATCTCCCTGCGAAGCAGAAATCGAGATTAAAAAGAGCCGCTTCATTGCCCGTGCGCTGAAGGTCCATGATCGTTCGGCTGCACTCAATGCGGTGGAACAGATCAGGATCGATTACCCGGATGCGCGTCACTACTGTTGGGCCTATCTGCTCGGCAATCCGCAATCGGCCACCAGCGCTGCGATGAGCGATGATGGTGAACCGTCGGGCACTGCCGGCAAGCCGATCCTCAATGTCTTGCAACACAAGGGTGTGGGGGATGTGTTGGTCATCGTTGTGCGTTATTTCGGTGGCATCAAGCTGGGGGCTGGGGGTTTGGTGCGTGCCTATGGCGGTGCGGCCGAGGCGGTGATGTCGATGCTGCCGACCGAACAGGCGATTGCGATGAACAGGGTTACGTTGATGTTTGATTTTGCACAGGAGCAGGCGCTGCGCCATTGGGCCGGGCTACATGGCATGCAGATTGATGATGTGGATTACGCACAACGGGTCCGTTTGTCGGCTGAGTTGCCCAAGGCACATGTTGCAACGTTGTTGGATTATTGCGCAGGGCGGAATATCAGCATAACCGTTGCAAGCGAGGAATCCGATTGATGCGCGCCATCTATTTTGAGCAGGGCCGTGCCGAGCTGCGTGACGATATCGCAACGCCCATTGCCGGTATCGGCGAGGTATTGCTCCGGCCACGCGTCAGTGGCATCTGCGGTACCGATAAGGCGCTGTTGTCTGGTTATGCCCAATTTAGCGGTATACCGGGGCATGAGTTTGTGGCCGAGGTGGCTGCGCTGGGCCCCGGTGTTGATTCGGCTTGGTTAAATAGACGTGTGGTGTGCAGCATCAACATCGGCTGCGGGCACTGCACATTTTGCCAACAAGGCATGGAGGCGCATTGTGCCTCACGCCGTGTGATCGGCATCCGCCAGCACGCAGGTGCGTTCGCCGACTATGTGTTGGCGCCGCTCAAAAATTTAATCGCCGTCCCTGATGGCATGGATGACCTGGACGCGGTATTCGCTGAACCCTTGGCTGCAGCGATGCGCGCTGAACAACAGCTCACCCACCACGACTACCAGCATTTATTAATCATTGGTGGCGGTACCTTGGGACAATTGCTGGCGCGGGTATTCAGCTCGGCCGGTAAACGGGTCTCGATCGTCTGTCGCCACCCGAGCCAACGCGCGGCGCTGGCCGGGTTGGATGTCGACATCTGCGACGAAGGCCGTGCCATCGCACCTGCCGATGTGGTCATCGAGGCCAGTGGCAGCGAAAGCGGACTGGCGAGGGCGCTGTCGGTGGTCAAACCACGCGGCACGATCGTCATCAAAAGCAGTTATCACCAAGCCTGCACACTCGATATGGCCGGATTGATGGTCAACGAGATCAGCCTGATCGGCTCCCGTTGTGGCAGCCTGGCCGATGCGCTGTCAGCGATGCGGCATCGGTCATTGAATCTGTCGGCGCTGATCGACAGCCGCTATCCATTAAGCGAGTTTGCCACCGCCTTTGCCCGCGCCCAACAGCCTGGGGTGCTCAAGGTATTACTGACGAATCCGTAACAATAGTGGATATATATTCAACGTCTGGCAAACGACGTATGATGATTCCGTTGTCGTGATGCACACTTCACTATTTTTGGATGGAACCGGCTATGAAAAGAATTAAGCGTTCGGCAGTGGCGACCGCAACCGTCGCCGTTTTGGTCTCAGGTCTTGCTCAAGCGGAAGGCGTTTTGAGCGGCGAGGAGATCGTCAACAAATGCTATTACAAATATGCAGGCAAAGATCAGCGCTCGCATATGTCGATCACCGTGCAGGCCCCTGGCGGCAAGCCCGCCACCAGTACCTATACCCGCCTATGGAAAGATTATGATGGTGAGGATGAACTGGTCGACAAGGTCGTGCTGTTTACCGAAACCCCACCGCACAACAAAGACCTCGCCTTCATGCGCTGGGGTTATAGCGCGGTCAGTGATAAAAATCCGGACATGTGGATCTATCTGCCCGACATGCAAAAGGTTCGTCGTCTGTCACAGCGCAACCCCACGGATCAGGAGTGGGTGATCCGTGATGAAGACCTGCGCCTGCGCGAACCGATCGAAGACGAACACCGTTATCTCGGCACCGAGGCCGTAGATGGCCATGAGTATCACCTCGTCGAATTCACACCCAAAAAAGAAGACCCGGCCTATAGCAAGCGGGTCTCCTGGTTCAGCAAGAGTGACAACTGGGATGAGTGTGTCGAGCGCCGTGTGGATTATTACAACAAAGACGGCGAGATGGTGAAGCAGCGTATGGTCGAATGGAAACAGATCGGTGATGCGTGGACCTGGGACAAGGTATCGATCATCAGCACCATCAACGATGCGTCGATCATCTACGACATGGACAAGGTGGAGGTGAATGTGGGGCTGGATGACAACATCTTCACCCAGGCCACGATGCGCCGCGGTTATCGCCCATAGTTAACAGGCCCTAACAAAAAGCCCGCCCCCGGTTGAACCAGGGGCGGGCTTTTTAGTTTGCAACGCTGTGTGGTGTTAGCGCTTGTAGCCGCTCACCATGATGAATGGACTCGGCGGCGCCATCTGTTCTGACTTGATGTCGACAAAGCCGACCTCGGCCAGAATCTTCTCCATCTCGGCCGTTGAATACGACGAACCGCCGACGGTGTTGATGACCTGGTTGACGCCGATCAGCGCCGCCAGCTCCGGGCCCTTCTTGTCTGCGTGCAGTAGCTGCTCCTGAATCATGATCACGCCATCGTGGTTCATCGAGTCATAACACTTCTTCAGCAGTGCCTTGATGTTTTGTGGCGACTCCTGGTTGGTCATCGACGACAACAGCATTGCATCGTTGCCGCTGCCCAGTGAATCGGTGTTGTAGTCGCCGGGGCGCAGTTCAACCCGGTCATTCATCTTGTACTGATCCACGATCTCCTGCGCGATCTTCAGGTTCTGCTCACGATCCATCGCAATCGCATTCAGGCCTTCATAACGCTCGCAGAACTTCACGGCAAAAGTGGCAGGCCCACAACCGACGTCCATCAATTGTTTTTTGCCGGTCAGGTCGATCATCGAGGTCAACACATCCGACTGCGACAAGGCGCGGTTGTGCATGCCCATCATGTAGTTGCGAGTCTCTTGATCGGTGTATTCCTGGTGCATCAGCGCCGAGGGTTTGCCGGTCATCACGGTGTTGTACAGACCGCCCCAGGCCTCGTACCAGTTCTCGAACATGTAGACGATGCCGCCCTGATAGAACTTGCTCGACTGTACGAGAAAGGTTTGGCCGAAATCGTTATTGCGGAAGACGTCGCCATCGCGGTCGAGAAAATCCATCGACACCAGTGCGCTGAGCAGTGCGCCCAGGCAGCGGCGATCGGCGCCGGTCTCGCGCGTCAGCGTATCCAGATCCTTGGCCTGGCCATCCAGCAGGTTGAAGATGTCGAGACGATTGCCGGCATGCAGCACGGCGGAATTCCAATAGCCGGAGGCGACCTTCATCACCCGCATCGGGTCCATGCCCGGTGGCAGATCCCATCCGCCCTGATTACCCTGTCCCTTGTCGCCCCATGAATCAGACATCGCTGAACTCCTCTACGTCATTCCTAAAAAACAGGGCCGAAATATGAAGGATGCCATCGGCTTTGTCCAGCCGCCCCCGCGAACTGCAGCCTCATGTTATATTGCGAAAAAATCTGTCAGCGGACTCTGGCAGCGCGAAGAACATGGATATCATGCCGAGGCAATGAAGCGTAACTCTTCACCCACAACAGCATTCCGCCCTCACCTGACGGTTGCCAGCACCCTCTTCGTCAGTCTCACTCTGTGGGCGGTGTCGGCCCACGCGATGCCCCGCTTTGGCACCTCTGGTTTGACCAATGTCGATGTCGGTAATGAAGCCAAACCTGTACTCGCCGACCTGGATGGCGATGGTGACCTCGACGCCTTCATCGGTGACTGGCAAGGGCAGATTCGTTATTTCCGCAACGATGGTTCACCTCAAGCGCCGCACTTCATCGCCGCCGATTATCGCGACAACCCGCTTGCCGGTCTGCATGTCGATGCCCGCGCCACGCCAGTCTTTGTCGATAGCGATAACGATGGTGATCTTGATCTGTACGTCGGTGATTGGGAAGGTCGCATCAAATACTTTCAAAATTACGGCAGCGCCAGCGCACCCGAATTTGCCGAATTCGATGCCTATGATCCCTTCAATAACGTCGATGTCGGCCGCTTCGCCGCCCCCGCCTTTATCGATGTCGATGGTGATGGCGACCTCGATGCCATCGTCGGCAGCTGGGATCGTAGCCTGCTCTATTTCCAAAACACCGGCCTGTCGCATCGCCCCGACTTCAATCTGATGCCCGATCGCGACAACCCGTTCAAGGACTTTGCGTTAGGCCAAAGCCTGATCCCGGCGGTGGCCGATATCGATCAGGACGGAGATGACGACATCGTCGTCGGCGCGTGGAACGGACGTGTCAGCTACATCCGCAATGGCGGCTCCGCCCGGCAACCGTTGTTCTGGCCCGCCGCCGGCAGCGCCAATCCACTGCACCGGCTGCGCGCGCAGCGCGGGGTCGCCCCGGCCTTTGGTGACATCGATAACGACGGTGATCTGGATGCCTTCGTTGGTCACGCCGATGGCAGCGTGCACTATTTTCATAACAACGGCCGGCCGCAACAGCCTGACATCTACCCCACCGAGCGCCAACCTGAAACCCTGGCCGAGCTTTGGCGCGAGCAGGACATCAAGCTGCGTGACAAGCGCCTCGCCATCAGCATGAATGATCTCGATAACGATGGCCTGCTCGATCTGTTTATCAACATCGATGGTCAAATCCAGAGCTACCGCGGACGTCGCGCCAGCCTGGTGGATGCTGGCTCCCCTGCTGAAGCGTCGAGCGAATCTGCCCCGGCCTTCTCTCCGCTGACCGATAAACACGCCTGGGTGCCCGGCCATTCGCAGGCGCTGCACACCGCGCCGGTGTTTGTCGACATCGACGCCGATGGTGACCTCGATGCCTTTGTCGGCGGCAGCGACGGCCGCGTGTATTACCTGCTCAACAGCGGCACACCCCAGGCCCCGGTACTGACCTGGAGCAGCCGCAACCCACTGGGTTCGGTGCAGGTCGACCGCCTCGCCAGCCCGGCCTTTGCCGACCTGGATGGCGACGGTGATCTCGACGCCGTCATCGGTAGCCGCGCCGGGCCGCTCGCCTATTACCGCAACGAGGGTAATGTCCGCGAACCCCGTTTTGTCGCCAGCAACGAGGCCGAAGGGCCGTTGATGCGTCTGGAAGTGGATGCCAAGAGCAGTCCGCTGCTCGCCGATTTTGATTTGGATGGCGATGCCGATCTGATCGTCGGCGGTGAAGATGGCAGCCTGCGTTACTTTCTCAATCTCAGTCGTGAACGCAATAGTCTCGCCATCGCCCGCTTTGCGCCGCAAACGCAGCCGTTCAATCCCGGTGACGGCAGTGGCAATCCGCTCTATGGTCTCGGCGGTGGCAGCGAGGCCATCGCCAGCAGCGCCGATATCGACGGTGATGGCGACCAGGACCTGTTGCTCGGCGCCATCGGCGAGATCCGGCTGATCACCAACCACGACCCGCGCCCGTGGGTGGTGGACGATTCCACGCTGTGCGCGGTCGATCGGTACAAGACCACACAAAATGTCCTCGACAACGACCGCTTTAAGCCCGAGGCGCCGCGCGAAGACTTTTACATCGAACATATCGAGCCGCGCACCACCAAGGGTGGCCGCGTTGTGCGCGGTGACAACGATACCTTCGATTACACGCCCGCCGCCGGATTTCGTGGGCAAGATAGCTTTCGTTACACCCTCAGCAATGGCCAGGGGGTCAGCGCCGAGGCCTGGGTCATCGTCGATGTCGTCGTCGATCGTGATCCCCCGAAGATACCGTTACCGACACCCTTTGCGGTAGAGCCGGCCGATGCGCAGGGTATCCCCCTCAATCATCCACGCCTTCAGGCCCTGCTCGGCAGTCTCGAGGCCCGTGATGCGGTCGATGGGCGCATCCATCCCGTGGAGGTCCGACTGCCGCCCACTCTGCTGCGCGGTGACAATGCCGTCGAGCTGCGGGCACGGGATGTCAGCGGCAACGAGGCGGTGCTGCCGGCCGTGCTCAAGGTCGCCGATGCCACGCCGCCCCAGGTGACGCCGCCGGCCGATCTGACGCTGGCCGCGCCGCACGCAGGGCCGATGGCGATCAGCGAACTGGCGCTCGATGAGTTCATCCAGGCCGCCCGGGCCGAAGATGATTTCGATGGCGTGATCAGTGCCATCCAGCATGACCTGCCTGCGGCCCTGCCGCTGGGCGAGACCCTCGTCACCTTCAGCGCCACCGATGCCGCCGGCAATACCGGCCATGCCAGTGCCAGGATCTTCCTGCTCGATCAGGACGCACCGACCTTAGAGGCCCCGCCCGATCTGACGCTGACCGCGACCAATCGTTGGGGCATGCCGGCCACCGATCGCCGCGTCATCAAGTTTCTGGAGGGTGTGCAGGCAGAGGACAATGTTGGCATCGAATCCATCCGCCACAACGCGCCCGGCCACTTTCCGCTCGGCCGCACCACGGTGCGCTTCACCGCGCGCGATGCCGCGGGCAACGTCAGTCACGCGCGGGCGAATGTGACCATCAATCCGCAATAAAAAATTGTGAGGGGATTTTGCCTGGATTCGCGCTTTCTAGGTTGAGAGCAACAAAAACCGAATGAAAGGGTGGAAACCATGAACGCGATCAAACACAACACACACAACCTGCAACAGGCCAGCGCCGAGATGGTGCAACTGCTGGCGGCCCCCGTTGGCCGCGAGACCAAGATCGACGGCCTGGGGCGCTTCATCGACCATGATGATCCGGTTGTGCGCAGCACCGCCGTCACGCTGCTGGCGGGCATCATCCCCACCAGCCGTCAGGCCCTGATCCTGCTCAGCTCAGCCCTCGCCGATGAACACTACTTCGTGCGCGAGGCGGCCCTCAACACCTTGAGCCAGCTTGCCCCTGCCATCCTGCAACACGAACAGGATGGCGAGCTGCTGCGCCTGTGGGAACACCTGAGCTTCATCGGCAATGTGCGTCGTTCGGCCTGACGGGTCGGGTGCGACGCAGGTTGTTCTTAGGCCTGGGCCAGCCGTTTCTCCTCGCCCAGGCGCAACAGGGCGGGCAACAGGATCAAGGTAAACAGCGTACTGATCACCATGCCGCCGACGATGACGGCGGCGAGGCCCCGATACAGTTCGGTGCCGGCGCCCGGCATCACCAGCAGCGGCAACATGCCAAAGATGCTGGTCAGTGTGCTCATCAGGATCGGCCGCAGGCGCAGGTGTATCGCCTGCTCGACGGCATCGCGCCGGGCCAGGCCCTCACGCTCGGCGCTGCGGGTCTGGTGCACCAGCAGGATGGCNNTTGTTGACCACCAGGCCGAGCAGGATGACGAAGCCGATCATCGTCAGCAGGTCCATCGGCTGATTGACGCCGACCAGGTTCAATAGTGCCAGGGTCGCCACGCCGCCGACCGTCGCCAGCGGGATCGTCGCCAGCACCAGCAGGCTGTCGAAGAATGAACGGAACAGCGCGCTGATCAGCAGGTACAGGATCACGATCGCCAAAATGAAGGTGCCGCCCATGCTGGCCAGCGTGGTCTTCAGCTTGTCGGCCGTGCCGGAGAGGCGGATGTTGCCGCCCTCGGGTAGGGCCTCTTCGATCTGCGGCATGACCTTGTCGCGGATCAGGTCCATGCCCTCCTCGACCGAAATGCCCTCCGGCAGCCGCACCTGCAGCGTGACGGTGCGATGGCGGTCGATACGGCGCAGCTCATTGGGCCCGGCCGTGCGCACCACATCGAGCAATTGCCCCAGCGGCTGGATGCCTGCCTCCGGCGTCGCCAGCGGGATGGCGGCCAGTTCTTCCGGCGTATGCCACTCCTCGGCGCGCAGCACCACGTCGAGGCGCTTCTCGCCGTCGAAATAATCGGCGACATAGAGGCCGTCGCCCAAGGCGCGGGCGATGCCGCCCATGTCGCCGCGGTCCCAGCCGACCTCGGCGATGCGGCGCTCGTTGGGCACCAGTTGTAATTCAGGTTCGGCCAGCTCCAGGCCGGGGAACGGCCGTGGCATCGTGCCGAAGGTCTCGCGCACGGCCATAAAGCCCGCCATGCCCGCGTCCATCAGTGTCTCCAGATCGCCGCCCTGGATATCGATATCGATCGAGCGGCCGCCGGACAGGCCGCCAAACAACGAGGCCTTGAAGGCGAAACCGATGGTATCGGGGAAGCTCTGGATCACACCGTTCAGGACTGGCAACAGTTCAGCGGTGCGTTCCGACTCGACCGTGCGTGCGCCCATGAACATGCCGTTGGAGAAGGCGACGAAGAAATAATTGTCGACCTGCGGCTGTTTTTCACCCGACAGATACGGTGCCATCGCATCGGCCACCTGCTGCCCCATCTCGTTTTGCATGTATTCGATATTGGCGCCTGGTGGCGGGTTGATAAAGCTGAAAATCAGGTTGCGATTGCCCTCGGGCAGATAGTCGGCCTTGGGCAGCATCAACAACACCAAGACGATCGAGACCAGCGGCAGGCCGATGATCCAGGCCCAGCGCGTGCGTGGCCCGGTAATGCGCATCACGCCGTTGCTGATCGCATCCCACCAGTGTTGATGCGGGTCCTTGAGTTCGGCATTTTTGAGCCAGACCATGGCCGAGGTTGGCAGCACCGTCACCGCCACGATCAGCGAAAAACAGACGGCGACGGCGATGGTCAGCGCCAGGTCGGCGAACAGCTGTCCGGCTTCGTCTTCGAGAAACACCACCGGCAGGAAGATCGCCACCGTGGTCGCGGTCGAGGCCAGCAGTGCGCCCCAGACCTGGCCCGCACCCTTGCTGGCGGCGGTCTCGCTGTCGGCGCCGCGTTCGCGCAGGCGCACGATGTTCTCGAGCACGACGATGGCCGCATCGAGCACCATGCCGACGGCGAAGGCCAGACCGGCGAGAGAGATCACGTTCAGCGTGCGCCCGGCGGCATCGAGGATCAAAAAGCTGCCAACGACGCAGACCGGGATCGCAATCGCCACCATCAGCGTCGCGCGGAACTTGCGCAGGAACCACCACAGCACGCCGATCGCGAGCAGGATGCCGAGCGCGAGGTTGGTCTGCACCATCGCTACTGAACGGTCGATGTAGATGGTCTCGTCATAGACCTGCTGGATGGTCAGATTGGCGCGGCTGAGCGGCCCGGCGCGCAGCTCCTCCACCGCCGTCTGCAGCCCGGCCATGACCTCGAGCACGTTGACGCCGGTCTCGCGATGGGCGTTGACCGCGATCGCCGGTTCGCCGTTTTGAATGACGAAGGAATCACGATCGATCATACGCACCTCGACCTTGGCCACGTCACGCAGCTGCACCGGACGGCCATTGCGCCACTCGATGATCATGTCGGCGAAGTCCTCGGCCGAGTAGGCGCCGGTGTAACGCACGGTGTAGCGTCGCTTGCCGACATCGGCAAAGCCGGCGGTGGTGTCCTCGGCGCCGACCAGGCCGACGACCTTGGGCAGTTCGATGCCGAGGCTGGCGGCCTTGTACGGATCGAAGGTGATGCGCAGCTCGTTCTCGCGGCCGCCGCGCACCTCGGACATCGCCACGCCGGGCACGCGCTCGAAGCGGTTCTGGATGGTCTCTTCGACGAAGTCCTGATAGCTGGCGATGTCGCGCTCGTTGCCGTCGCCGGGTTTGACGATGAACCAGGCGATGGGGCGGCTGTCACCGCCGACGGCGCTGATCACCGGCTCGTTGGCATCCGGTGGATAATGCGGTACGCGGTTGAGGCGGCTTAGGACCTCAAGCAGCGCGCGGGTCATGTCGGTGCCGACGGCGAAGGTCACCGTCAGCTGGCCGCGGCCGCGGCTGGCCTGTCCCAGCAGGCGGGTCGCGCCCGGCAGACCGCGCAGCGCCTCTTCCTGCGGCTCGATGATCTCGGCCTCGATCTCCTCAGGCGCCGCCGCCCGCCACACGGTGGTGACGGTGATCTCGGGTTGTTCAACCTCGGGCGTCAGCTGTACCGGCAATCGGTCGAGGCTGATAAACCCAAACAGCACCACCAACAGCACGGCGACGGTCACCGCCACCGGGTTGCCGAGCGAAAGACGTGTCAGGTTCACTGGCCGGCCTCATCTGGTTTGTTGGATGTCGGCGGCAGGCCGCCCATGCTGCGTGCCTGCACGGCCTGGCCGGGGCGCAAGCGCTCGTTGCCGCGTGTGACCACCTGGTCGCCTGGCTGTACCGGGCCGATGACCTGGATCCAGTCACCCTCGGCGACGCCGAGCTGTACCGGCAGGAATTCGGCCGTCGCGGTGCCGTCTTCTTCCTTGATGCGATAGATGCTGGTCGCACTACGGCGCAGCACCAGCGCATCACGTGGTACCGCGATCACCTCGGCGGAACCGGCCGTCGGCAGCGCCACGCGCAGGGCCTGGCCGACCACCCATGGTTGTTGATCCAGTTGCAGGCGCACGGTCAGCCGCTGTGACATCGGGTCACCGGCGGGCACCACGGCGCTGACCTGGGCCTGCCCCTGCATGTCGCCCGCCTTCACGTCCACCGTTGCACCCGGCTTGATGAAGGGCAGCAGCGTCAGCGGTGCGGTGGCGACGGCCTCGATGGTGTGGCTGTCGAGCAGGCGCAGTACCGGCGAATTGCTGTCGGCCCACTCACCCACGCGCAGCATCCGATGCACGACCACGCCGGCAAATGGCGCCTTCAGTTCAGTGCGCTCCAGACGCAGGCGTGCGCTCTGCAGCCGGGCACGGGCGGCGGCCAGATCGGCGCGGGTCCCATCATGCTCGGCCTGGGTTTGGTCGAGCTGGGTGCGGGCGGCGTTGTTGTCCTTGGCTAGACGTTGCAGGCGCTGCACCTCTTTGTCGAGAAAGCCCAAGCGTGCGACCTCGGTTTCAACCTCGGCCTCGGCCTCGGCCAGCGCCGCGCGCAGCAGCTGGTCATCGATCCGCGCCAGCACTGCACCCTGCGCAACCTGATCACCGATTTCGGCCACCCAGGTCAGGCGACCGCTGACCTCAAACGCCAACTGCCCCTGGTGGCGGCTCTCCACCTGCGCGCTGACCCACTGGGTCGGCGACATCTGTTTGAGCTGGGCCACGGCCGTGACCACCGGCGTCGGTGGCCGTTCCTGTTGTGCCCAAACCGTCGGCCCGGCCGACAATACAGACAGGCACAGCACTGCGCGCTGCGCGGTCATCCAATTAAACGGCTTGCGGAACAACTTGAGGGGGTGTGGTCTCGACATGAACTTTCCTGATTTTTACAAAGTGGTTGCTGTTGCCCTACCAGCCTAATCAATTTATGTTACTGCTGACTTAATTAAATATCACCAAGGTTTTATTTTTTTTGCATTTTTACCGATACTGACATTAAGGATCGGCGCAAGAGGTGCCGAGTATCGCTATCATCTGAGTTGAGGTATCGCAAGGAGCATAATGACCAGCATAAAGCTTCATGTCCCTGCCAGGGACCAGCAACAGGCTGCGGTGAGTCAGAATCTGGAAGAGATTCGTCGATTCATCGAGAATTTACCGCTCGCCAACAGCAAAGAAAGTTGCAATCTGCTATTGGCGCGCCTGAGCGTGCTCAATCGTGCACCGCTGGATGTGCAGGTCCGTTATCGTATCCTGGGTATGGTATTGCCACTTATCCGTCGTATCGTCGGACCGATGCGCAATACATATATCGCATCGTCGCTGCCACTGGGGCTTAAACAACAGGAAACGGCCAATCTAGTCTTCCAGCTGCTGACGGAGATGGGCTACGGTTATAAAGCCACGGTCTTGGATCTGGTGCAGGAATTGGGGAAGGCCGGCAATCCCAACTGGAAGGTGCTGGCCCAGCCGGTGTATTGCACGATCGACTTTCTCGCCTGTCTGCTGGTTGAGTGTTATTCGTTGTACCGCGCTGAACCCAAACACATCTGGCTCGAGCTCAACCAGTTGTATCTATTGGCGGAGCAACATCGTTTGCTGGATTTGGAACTCAAGGCGATCGATAGCGAGCATGAGCCTGAGCAGGTCAATATTGCAAACCAGTACAAACGCGCGCTGATGTTGGCGCTGGCCAATCCGTACCACCTGATGCAGGGTGAGGCCAATAAGATCTTCTTCCAGCTCAAAAACCAAGCCAAGCACTGTCGGATCCATAGAATTGGCGACGAAGTCCCCAAGGGTGAGTTGTTCGTTGATCTGGCGATGGACATGCCGCCGATGTACACCCCTACGATCAGCACCAGCCTCAAGCCTACCGAAGGTCGTATGATTGATCTGACGCAGCTGATCAATGCAGTGCGTGAGGAGATCAATCCCAGCACTGAAGACAAGACCGTGGTGCAAAACAGCTTAATACGTCGTATGGAGCGCGATGCCCTGTTGCGCTGGGCCGATGCCTGGGGTACGCGGCGTGAGCGTGGTAGCCACCGTGCGCCGATGGATGCACCGACCTCGCTGATCAGTGGTCTGACCGATATCCATCATTTTCTCAGTGATCGCCGGCCATTTGTCCCTGAACAGGATGAAAACTTCCTGCACACCCAGAAGGTGAAGTCTGGCGGGCTGTCGGCCTTGTCGCTGATCCCGGAGGAGCAACAACCATGGTTGCACGAACACGACGAGGATAATCCTCTACCGAAAAATCAGTCGCGGACCTCGCAGTATCACTCCAGTCACGCCGATCATGAAAAAGAGATGTGGCACAAGGTATTCACCAATGCCAGTTTTTCATCTGACGATACCTTCACCGAAGAGGAGCGTACGCCGCATGGTTGCACCATCGTCGATGCCAACCAGGGTGGGTTTGGTCTGCAGTGCAGTGTTGAAAGCAAGTTTCCGGCGCGGGTCGGTGAGGTGCTGGCCAGCCAATCCACTCAAAACCCGGATGCGTGGGCCGTCGGGTCTGTACGCTGGATGCGCCTGCCGGGCGGCGACAAGATAGAGTTGGGCGTGCGCATCATCGCGGAAGATGCGAAGGCCGTCGCGGTCAAGGCCATTCGTGGTGTCGGTAAAGGCAGTGAATACTACCGTTGTCTGCTGGTGCCCAACCTTGATCCGCGCGATCACCCGACTACGTTGATTACTCCGGCCGCAGTTTATGATGTTGATACGGTGGTGATGTTGTTGTTGCCGGACGACATCGTCTACGCCCAGCTGACGCGACAACTGGAGTCCAGCAGCGCCTTTGCCCGTTTTCAGTTTACGATCGTCAAGGCACCGAGCGGCGCAGATGATTTGTCAGACGGACAGGAACTGCGTTTGTCCAATCGCTTATACAAATAAAAAAAGAGGGAACAAGATGACTGCTGTGATGAAAAACGATGACCCGCTGTTTCGCCTGATCCGCGACGGCAATGCCGATGCCTTCAACAAGGCCAAGGCCAGTTATCCAACTTCAGACCTGACCAATTGTGATTTTCGTGGCGTCGATCTTCGCGGTTTTGATCTCAGCGGTCTCAACCTCAGTGGCTGTTATTTTCGTCAGGCCGACCTGCGTGGCGTCGATCTCAGTAAGACCAAGCTTGAGGGGGCCAGCATCAACGGCGCCAAGATCTCCGGGGCCTATTTCCCGGTAGAGCTGAGCGCCGATGAAATCGATCTGTCATTATTGCACGGCACCCGGATGCGTTATCGGAAGTGATCGCTGCGCTTCATCGCCGGCAAAACCGTGTGCATCAGCCAGACGCGGAAGCTGCCCAGTACCGGATAATGCGCCGAGGCCTCGATGATATATCCCACGGTCCGTGGGATGTCCTTTAAATAGCCTTGTTTGCCGTCGCGTAACCATAGGCGGGCGAAGATGCCGGCTGCTTTCAAGTGGCGCTGGATGCCCATCAAATCGAAGGCCTCAATAAATCTGGCGCGCTCGACCGGATGCAATACACCAGCCTCCATGGCCTTGCGCCGGTAATAATCCACCCACATCTCGACCCGTGGTCGTGGCCAGGCGATATAACAATCG
>DHYU01000087.1:293-18642 GCA_002415485.1 Proteobacteria bacterium UBA5122 | reverse complement strand
ATCGTCGTCCACCCGCGCCTGCACTACGACCTGCTGCTGCCCGCCGGCGAGCCCATGCACGCGATCCGCGCCGCCGCCTCCGACCTCGGCCTCGACCCCGCTCGCGGCGGGCCTGCTGGCGGCGGGCGTCTCACCCGGCGCGGTGCTGGTGTTCATGCTCGCAGGCCCGGCCACCAATCTGGCGACCATCGGCATGATTCAACAGGAGCTCGGCAAGCGGGTGTTGGTCGCGTATCTGACGACCATCATCGTCGTCGCCATCCTGATGGGGTATGTGACCAACTGGCTGGTGGCGACTTTCGGCTTTGAGGTCTATCAGGTTGCGGCGCAGCATCATGAACTGAGCGATGGCCTCCTGTTTCAGCTCAGTGCAGGGCTGTTGGCGATCCTGATGCTACGCAATTGGCTGGCACCGTTCATGAAAAAGGTCACAGATTAAACAACGGCGCCTGCAGATACAGACAAGGTTATAATGGCGCCCACCTCCCCCATCCGGACGCAGATATGGCCGACCTAGGCAAATACAATAGACTCACCGTCATTAAAACGGTCGACTACGGCTACTATCTGGATGGGCACGACCTGGGCGAGATCCTGCTCCCGCGCAAACAGGCGCCACAGGAACTCAAACCCGGTGACCGGGTTACCGTGTTCCTCTACCTGGACTCCGAGGACCGGCCGATCGCCACCTGCATCAACCCCAAGGCACAGGTGGGGCAATACGCCTATCTGAACGTCGTCGCCATCAACAACGTCGGCGCCTTTCTCGACTGGGGCCTGGAAAAGGACCTGCTGCTGCCCTATGGCGAACAACACCGGCCACTGGAGGTGGGGCATTCGTATCTGGTCTATGTCCATCTCAACGCCGCCGATGGCCGCATCATCGCCTCGTCCAAGGTCGATAAATTCCTGATCGAAGAGGCGCCCGATTTTTTCCGCCCGCAACAGCCGGTCGACCTAATCATCGCCAACAGCTCCGAGCTGGGCTTCAAGGCCGTCGTCAATCACAAATACTGGGGACTGCTGCACCGCGAAGACGTGCATGAACGGCTGAGCTTCGGCCAATACAAACAAGGCTATATCAAGCGCATCCGCACCGACGGCAAGATCGACCTAAGCCTGCACAGCGGCCAGGAAACGCGCGACAAGAACGCCGAACAGATACTGCAGGCACTCAAACGCAACAACGGCCACTTGGCGCTGCACGACAAATCATCGCCCGAGCAGATTCAGGCGCAGCTCGGCATGAGCAAGGCCGCCTTCAAGAAGACCATCGGCGCGCTCTACAAACAGCGCAAGATCACCATCGGCGACGACGGCATCCGTTTAACGTGATGTCGCCGCTGTTTTAAAACCACCAGCCGGTCGGATCCGGATAGGCCTGCCGCCGGCCCAGATACTTCAGGCCCTTGATGCAACGCACGACTAACCACACCACCGCCAACAGCAACACCAGATACCCCACCAGCACAATCATCAACAGCAGACCGATCAACACATACAACATGCCGATCCAGAAGGTGCGGATCTGAAATTGATAATGCGTCTGCAGCCACGCCGGGCTGTCATTGCGATTGACGTAGGCGATCACCAAGGCCACCAGGCCGGTGATCCCAAATATCAATGACACCAGATAGAGGATATAGGCCGCCTTGGCCCAGAACTCAGTGGTTTCAGGTCCTTCGTATTGCATAACCGGGCTGTTCATGGATCGATTCCCTTCACAAATTGATTAGATAAAATTGGCGATCAGCTGCAAACAGATCAGCGCAAACACACCGGCCAACACATCATCGAGCATGATGCCCAGACCGCCATGCACATGGCGGTCGATCTGTTTGATCGGTGGCGGTTTGACGATATCGAAAAAGCGGAACAGGACGAATCCGAGCAGCAGCCACTGCCAGCCCTGAGGTGCGGCGGCCATCGTAATCATGTAGCCGACGATCTCGTCCCAGACGATGCCGGGGTGATCATGCACATTCAGGTCGCGTGCGGTGACATGGCACAGCCACACGCCGAGCAGCGCCATCGCCAGCGTCAGCGCCAGATAGGTCCACAACGACATCTCCGGCAGCAGCCACACAATTGGCACGGCGACCAAGGTGCCAAAGGTGCCGGGCGCCTTCGGTGCAGCGCCGCTGCCAAGGCCAAAGGCCAGCACGTGAATCGGGTTGCGCCAGTTGGGGCGCGGCAATGGGGCTTTAGCCGACAAAGTGCTCGTATCCTTTCATTTGATAGGGGCTGATCGCGCCGTCGCGGCGCACGCGCAGGCCGGGCTCAGACTCGATGTGACCGATGCGCCGGGCACCGCAATCAAACTGCTCAAACAAATCCTCGAGTTCCACTCGCAGTTGCGAGGGCGCCGTAAAACAGAGTTCGTAATCATCGCCGCCGTGCAGCGCCAGGGCATAGGCCTGTTCGCCGATCGCAGCGCGCAGGACCTCGACCGGCAGGAAGTCCCATTCGATCACAGCGCCGACACCACTCGCCTCCAGGATATGCCCCAGGTCGGCCGCCAGGCCATCCGAGACATCGATCGCTGAGGTTGCCAGACCTCGCAACGCCTGTCCCAGCGCCAGCCTCGGCTGCGGCCGATTTAAGGCCTGCAGACAACGTGCACGCAGTTGCGCATCATCGAGTTGTAAACGCTGCTGCACGATCTGCAGTCCTGCGGCTGCCCAGCCCGGCTGACCGCTGACATAAATATCGTCACCGACTTGGGCTCCATCGCGCCGTAAAGCCTGCCCGGCTGGCACCACACCCGAAATTTGCACCCCGATATTGAGTGGGCCACGGGTGGTATCGCCACCGATCAATGAAATTTGAAACTGCTGCGCCAGCGTAAACATACCGTCGCAAAACCCACGCAACCAAGACTCATTCACTTCAGGCAAAGTCAGCCCCAACATGAACCACTGCGGTCGCGCGCCCATCGCGGCGAGGTCGCTCAGATTGACGGCCAGCGCCTTGTGGCCGATGTCGGCCGCGGCGGTATCGAGCGGAAAATGCACACCTGCGACCAGCGTGTCGAGGCTCATCACCAGTTCGCCCGGCGGCGGCGCGAGGATGGCGCAATCGTCGCCGATGCCGAGGCGGACGCTGGCATCACGGCCAGCGCCGGCGGCAAAGTATTCGCGGATCAGTTGGAATTCAGACAGCGCCATGCGGACGACAGCGCCAGGGTTTATTTTTTAGCGGCGCGCTGTACTTCCACTTCGCGCACTTGTTGCGACAGCTTGTCGAGCACGCCGTTGACGAAGCGATGCCCCTGCTCGGCGCCAAACATCTTGGTCGCCTCCAGCGCCTCATTGATGACGACCTTGTAGGGCACATCGAGGCGATGCATCAGCTCGTAGGCGCCCAGGCGCACGATCGCCAACTCGACCGGATCGATCTCTTTCAACGGCCGGCTGACCAACGGCGCCAGTTTCTCATCCAGCTCGACCTGATGAGCGGCGACGCCGCGCAGCAGTTCGCCGAAGTACTCCACATCGGTCTTGGCCATGTCACGCTCTTCCATGAACTGGGCGACGATGATCTCCATGTCATCACCGGTCATTTGACTTTGATACAACGCCTGGACGGCGGTGCGACGCGCTTTGGAACGGGTACGGCTCAAGCGGAATACTCCTGCAGAATGTGAAAGAACGAGCCCGGCCGCAGCCGGGCAGAATCAGGTCGCTTACAGCTCGTTGACCTTGTTTAAAACATTGACCATCTCGATGGCCGACATCGTGGCCTCAACGCCCTTGTTACCGGCCTTGGTGCCGGAGCGTTCGATGGCCTGTTCGATGCTGTCGACGGTCAGCACACCAAAGGCGACCGGCACATCGTATTCCATCGACACCATCGCCAGGCCCTTGGAGCACTCGCCGGCGACGTAATCAAAGTGCGGCGTGCCACCGCGAATCACTGCACCGAGGGCGATGATCGCATCGTGTTTGCCACGACCGGCGACGCGTTTGGCCAGCAGGGGCAGCTCGTAGGCGCCCGGCGCATGCACCACGTCGATATCGGCCTTGGCGACGCCGTGACGCACCAGGCAATCGATCGCACCGGCGACCAGGTGATCGACCACAAAGCTGTTGAAACGACCGGCAACGATCGCGAAGCGTTTGCCGCTGGCGTTGAAATCGCCTTCCAGATGATTCACGTCTGACATGATGTTTTTCCTAATCTTTTGAAAACTATAGGCGCAAGGGGCGCATTATCGCCCAAGCCCGGCCCTGCTGGCCAGCCCTAGCACCTGTGAAGATGACTTAAGGTTCGATGTACTCGACGATCTCGAGGCCAAAGCCCGACAGGCCGTGCAGCCGCCGCGCCGAACCGAGCACGCGCATCTTGCGCACGCCGAGATCCACCAGCATCTGCGCACCGACACCATAGCCGCGCAGGTCGGGCCCGGCCTCGGGTTTGGGCAGATTGACGCCGCGATCCTGCAACTGCATGTCGCGCACGCGGCGGATCAGCTCGGCCGGGTTGGTCGGCCGCCGCAGCATGATCACCACCGCGTTATCGACCCCGGCGACCTCGTGCATGATCTGATTAAAGGCAAAGCCGCCATCGCGGCGCTGGCTGAGCAACACATCGTTGATCATGTCGAGCAGGTGCACACGCACCAGCACCGGCTCGTTGGCCGAGATCGTGCCCTTGACCAGGGCCACGTGGGCGCGCTGCCCCTCATAGTCCTGATAGGCCACCATGCGGAACTGGCCGTAATCGCTGGGAAAATCACACTCGGCAACACGCTCGACGGTCGGCTCATTGTTCATGCGGTACTGGATCAGGTCGGCCACGGTGCCAATCTTGAGGCCGTGCGTCTGCGCGAACTCCTCCAGCTGCGGCCGCCGCGCCATGCTGCCGTCTTCATTCAGGATCTCGACGATCACCGCCGCCGGTTCAAACCCGGCCAGGCGCGCCAGGTCACAGCCGGCCTCGGTATGCCCGGCACGGCTCAGGACCCCGCCCGGCACCGCCATCAGCGGGAAGATGTGCCCCGGCTGCACGATGTCTTCGGCCTTGGCATCGGCCGCCACCGCCGCCTGCACAGTACGGGCGCGATCGGCCGCCGAGATGCCGGTGCTGACGCCCTCGGCCGCCTCGATCGAAACGGTAAAGTTGGTCGAGTGCTTGGCACCGTTGTCCGACACCATCAACGGCAGTTTCAGGCGCTGGCAGCGCTCCTGCGTCAGCGGCAGACAGATCAGGCCGCGGGCATAACGCGCCATGAAGTTGATGTCGGCCGCCGTCACACACGACGCGGCCATGATCAGGTCGCCCTCGTTCTCGCGATCCTCATCGTCCATCAACACCACCATCTTGCCCTGGCGGATGTCTTCGATAATCTCTTCGATGCTGTTCAGCGCCATCGATTAAGCCTTTAAAAACCCATGTTGTTGCAACATCTCCAGCGTCACGCCCGCGCCTTGCGGCTGCGCAGCTCGATCGCCGAGCAATAATCTTTCCAGGTAACGCGCGATCAGATCGACCTCGATATTCACCTGACGCCCGGCGCTGTATTCACCGATCGTCGTCACCTCCGCCGTGTGCGGGATGATGTTGATCTCAAACACCGCACCGCTGACCTGATTCACCGTCAAACTCACACCATCGATGCAGACCGAACCCTTGACCGCGATGTACTTGGCCAGGCCATCGGGCACGCGCACGCGAAACTGGATCGACTCGCCCACGTGCTGGCGCGACTCGATCGTGCCGACGCCATCGACATGGCCGCTGACCAGATGGCCGCCAAGGCGCGTCGTCGGCGTCAGCGCCTTCTCCAGGTTGACGTAACGCCCGGCCTTGAAACCACCGACAGTGGTCAGCCGCAGCGTCTCGCCCGAGACATCAACGGCAAAACTGGCCTGATCAAACTGCACCACGGTCAGACAAACACCATCGACCGCGATGCTGTCGCCGAGCTGCACGTCCAACATCGACAACGCGCCGGCGTCGATGCGCAGCCGACAATCGTCGCCGCTGCGTTTGATCTCGCGGATACGGCCCTGGGCCTCGATAATGCCTGTAAACATAGTGCTGTCGTCTTTCTATTTGGGGCGCAGCGTCAAGCGTAACGTATCGCCGACCTGTCGCACATCCGTCATTTGCAGCGCGATGCGATCCTGCATGCACGCCAGCCCCGGCAGGTGCAGCAAGCCGCGGCCACCATCGCCCATCAGATGCGGCGCCTGATAGATCACCAGTTCATCGACCAGCCCGGCGGCGACAAAGGCGCCGGCCAGCGTCGGCCCGGCCTCGACCAGCACCTCGTTGACCGAGGCCCGGCTGAGCTCGGCGAGCAAGGCGTTTAAATCCAGACCGCTCGCGCTGCGCGGCAGATCAAACACCCGCGCGCCCTGTTGCCGCAGGGCCTGACGGCGCGCCTCGTCGCTAGTGGCCGTCGCAACCCAGGTTTCACCCGCCAGGCTCAACATGCGGGCGCGAGGCGACATCTTCAAGCCACTGTCGAGCACCACGCGCAACGGCTGGCGCGTGCAACCATCGAGCCGCACGTTGAGCTGCGGGTCATCGGCCAGCACCGTGCCGATGCCGGTCACAATCGCCGAGCTGCGCGCCCGCAGCCGTTGCACATCGGCCCGCGCCGCGTCACAACTGATCCACTTGCTGTCGCCATTGGCCATCGCGGTGCGACCGTCGAGGCTCATCGCCATCTTCAGGCGTACCCACGGCCGACCACGGCGCAAACGGCTGACAAAACCGATGTTCAACTGCTCGGCCTCGGCCGCCATCAGGCCGACCTCGGTCGCGATACCGGCATCGCGCAACATCTGCAGGCCCTTGCCCGCCACCTGCGGGAACGGGTCTTCCATCGCCGCCACGACCCGCGCCACACCGGCGGCGATCAAGGCCTCGGCACAGGGCGGCGTGCGGCCATGATGGGCACACGGCTCCAGCGTGACATAGGCCGTCGCACCCCGCGCCTGCTCACCGGCGGCGCGCAGCGCAAACACCTCGGCATGGGGCTCACCGGCACGCTGGTGCCAGCCCTCGCCCACCACCTGACCGTCACGCACAATGACACAGCCCACCCGTGGATTGGGATCGGTGCCATACAACCCCCGCGCCGCCAGTTGCAGCGCACGGGCCATGTATTGATGGTCTAGAGTGGAAGACATATCAGGTCGGCACGCGCTGACCGCGCTACCTATTTACCTTTGGGCTTTTTCTCTTCGCCGCGGGGCAACAACGAGATCTGCTGCGCCCGCATCTCCGGCGAGGGTTCCTTTTCCAGCCGCTCGATCGCCTCGCGGAAGGCACTGACATCCTCGAAGCTGCGATAGACCGAGGCAAAACGGATGTAGGCCACCTGGTCCAGCTCGGCCAGCGCATCCATCACGCACTCACCGATCAGCCGCGAGGAGACCTCTCGATCACCGGTGCCGCGCAGATGGTGCTTGATCCGACTGATCGCCGACTCGACGGCCTCGGTATTCACCGGCCGTTTTTCCAGCGCCCGCGTGATGCCGGAGCGCAGCTTGTCCTCGTTAAACGGCTCGCGTGTGCCATCCTGCTTCACCACGCGCGGCATCGCCAGCTCGGCGGTTTCGAAGGTGGTAAAACGCTCGCTGCAGGTCAGACACTCACGGCGGCGACGCACGCTCTCTCCTTCATTGGCGAGGCGTGAATCGATCACCTTGGTATCGTCGGCACCGCAAAAGGGACAGCGCATGACGAGGCTCCTGCGGCTTAGTCTTTATAAACCGGCAGACGGCTGCAGATGGTCGCCACCTTGTCTTTGGCCGCGTTGATCGCCGCTTGTTCGCCCTTGGCATCGATGATGTCGCAGATCCAAGCGGCCAGCTGACGGCAATCGTCTTCGCTAAAGCCACGGGTGGTGATCGCCGGGGTACCAATGCGGATACCGGAGGTCACGAACGGTGACTGCGGATCATTCGGCACAGCGTTCTTGTTGACGGTGATGTGCGCTGCGCCCAACCAGGCGTCGACATCCTTACCGGTCAGACCCTGTTTGATGAAGCTGACCAGGAACAGGTGGTCATCGGTACCGCCAGAGACGATATCAAAACCACGCTCGATGAAGACCTTTGCCATCGCTTGTGCATTCTTCACCACTTGTTGCTGATAGGTTTTGAACTCAGGCATCAGCGCCTCTTTGAAGGCGACGGCCTTGGCGGCAATCACGTGCATCAGCGGACCACCCTGGATGCCGGGAAAGATTGCGGAATTCAGTTTCTTTTCGATCTCTGGGTTGGCCTTGGCGAGGATGATGCCGCCACGTGGACCGCGCAGGGTCTTGTGGGTGGTCGAGGTCGTCACGTCGGCGATCTGTACCGGGTTCGGGTACAAACCGGCCGCGACCAGACCGGCAACGTGGGCCATGTCGACCAACAGGTAGGCGCCCACTTCATCGGCGATATCGCGGAAACGCTGCCAGTCAACGATGCGCGAATAGGCAGAGAAACCGGCCACGATCATCTTTGGCTTGTGCTCACGCGCCAGCGCCTCAACCTGTTCGTAATCGATCTCACCGGTCGCCTCGTTCAGACCATATTGCACGGCCTTATAGCTCTTGCCGGAGAAGTTGACGTGTGAACCGTGGGTCAGGTGGCCACCATGGGCCAGGCTCATGCCCAGTACGGTGTCGCCGGGCTGCAGCAGCGCCAGATATACCGCGCCATTGGCCTGTGAACCGGAGTGCGGCTGCACGTTGGCATAGTCCGCGCCGAACAGCGCTTTGGCGCGATCGATCGCCAGTTGTTCGGCGATATCGACATACTCACAACCGCCGTAATAACGCTTGCCCGGATAACCCTCGGCATACTTGTTGGTCAGCGATGAACCCTGGGCCTCCATCACGCGGGGGCTGCAGTAGTTTTCGGAGGCGATCAGCTCGATATGCTCCTCCTGACGTACCCGCTCATTTTCCACGGCATTCCACAATTCATCGTCAAAACCGGCCAGGGTCATCTGCTTGCTGTACATATCTCTCTAAGTCTCCGCAAAAATCAGGGCTGAAAGGGCTGAGATGATACCTGAAATGGCCGTAATTCGCATGTTTTGGCAACAAGATTCCGTCGCCATGGGCCCGCTCCCGCCTCCAACCACCCTAACTATCAATACAAATATTCAGGTAATCACTTTGGTGTTAAAATCTGCGACACCGTTCTAGGATTGGCAACGGCCGTTTCACTAAGATGGACCTCAACATGGTTTGTATTTTGGCGTTGCATACAAGAACAAGAAGAGGCTCCACCGTTTGAAAAACTCCTCTCCCAGACTCTGCCAGGCGGCACCGGCCCTGCAACGGGCACTGGATGTACTCGCCCCACTACGGGCCAGCGAGAGCGGACGCCTGATTCTGGCCCACATCGAACAACGTCTGCAGGAATATACCGCGCAGCAATTGATCGGCCGCCACCTGTTGACCGGCACCGTTGCCACGCTGCTCGACAGCCTGGCCCAGCATTGTGAAGACGAAGGCGCACGCGCAGCCTTGCGCATTGCCCGCCTCAGTCTGCGCGCCAACCTGTCCAACGGCGAGCTGAAGCAACTGCAACGCGAAACCAAGGCCATCCATCAACGGCTCCACGACAAGGCAAGCGCACCACAGGAAGAGGACGCCCTCGATACCCTCGTCCAGCGCGTCAGCACAGGTGCTGCACCTGCGCCCACCCTGCGCCCTGCCGAGGCCAAGGTTCAACCGCAGCAGGCGGCACTGGAGACCATGGTCAACGAGGTCAGTGACCCAACGCCGGTCTACGAGGCCGTCGACGGCCACCAGCACAGCCGTTATCAAAACTACCTGGACAACACCCGCTCCAGCATGAGCCACATCCAGTCGCAGCTGACCGAACAGATTATCCATACCATTCGCCTCAATGACGAACTGGCCGAGATGCTGCACAGCTCGGTCAACACACTATGCCTGACCGAGTGGCATGACAGCACCTCGGAGATCCGCAACGATTACATGCAGCAATGCAACGATCTGATCAAACGCCAACAAGACATGGCGACGCAGTTCGACTACATCCGCAACCAGCTCAAAGACATCTCCGGCAACAACGAACAACTGGCGATGGAATTGGCGGATGTCTACAAATTGAGCTTCACCGATGAGCTGACCGACCTCGCCAACCGCCGGGCGCTGCTACAGCGACTCGATGACGAAATCATGCGCGCCCACCGTTACGGTACACCGCTGACCTTCGCCATCATCGACATCGACCACTTCAAATCGATCAACGACAACTTCGGCCATGATGTCGGCGACCAAGTACTGAGCTACTACTCCAAACACATACTGTCGATCTTCCGCCACCATGACATCGTTGCCCGTTACGGTGGCGAAGAATTCGCCGCACTGTTACCCAACACCGATATCGAGGGCGCACTCTGTGCACTGAACAAGGTCAGGATGCGCGCCGCACAAGGCATCTGCCCCGGCATCAACCGAACACCCCCCACCTTTTCGGCGGGTATCGCGCTCTATCATCCGGGTGAAAGCAGTGATGGCCTGATCAAACGTGCCGACATCGCGCTCTACCAGGCCAAAGAAAACGGCCGCAACCGCATTGAGGCCCATCCGCAAGACGTCGCCCAACAACACAACACCATCAATCCGCCGAGTAAAATCAGCACCGTGCGCGGCAGCCACGGCTGATGCAGGCAAATTCCTAACAGACACAAAAAAGGCCGCTTTCGCGGCCTTTTTCTCCACCCGGTCAAAGACGACTAGGGCGTGGCATCCACATCTTCGCCTTCTTTCTCTGTCGGCATCAGGTCAGCCTTGCTGACACCCAACATCAACACCAGCGCACTGGCGACATAGATCGATGAATAGGTACCGACGACGACTCCGACGATCAGGGCCTGTGAGAAACCACGAATGATCTCACCACCAAAGGCGATCAGTCCGATCAATACCAGCAAGGTGGTCAACGATGTCATCAGGGTCCGTGACATGGTCTGCGTGATCGAGTGATTGATGATCTCGGTCGGCGTGCCTTTACGCATCTTACGGAAGTTCTCACGCACGCGGTCATACACAACGATGGTGTCGTTGAGTGAATAACCGATGACTGCCAAGATCGCAGCCAACACAGAGAGATCAAACTCCAGCTGCAAGATCGAGAACACGCCCAGCGTAATGATCACGTCGTGCGCCAAGGCCAATACCGCACCAAGCGAAAAACGCGCCTCAAAGCGGAAATAGACATAGACCATGATGCACAGCAGCGCCGCCAGCAGCGCCAGACCACCGTCTTCCGTCAGTTCTTCACCGATCTGCGGACCGACGAACTCCACCCGGCGCAGTTCGATCTCCTCGCCACCTGCACGCAGGGCATCGAGCACACGATTGCTGAGCTGTGATGAACTCTCGCCTTCTTGCACCCCAATGCGGATCAACACATCTTTCGAGGTGCCAAAGTGCTGCACCACCGCACCGTGAAAGCCACCCTGTGCCAAGGTGTCACGCACCACCACCAAATCAGCCGTTTCGGTGTAACCCACTTCCACCAGCGTACCACCGGTAAAGTCGATACCAAGATTCAGGCCGCGGGTGAACAGCGAACCCAGGCTCACCAGCACCACCACCAGCGACAAGACCAGTGCGATCTTACTCTGGCCCATGAAGTCAAAAGAATTGTTTGCGTCAAATTTAAACATGGTCGTAACCGCTCCCTAAATCGATAACTTGCTGACGCGTTTGCCACCGTAGATCACGTTGACAATCGCACGCGTCACCATAATCGCGGTGAACATGGAGGTGATGATGCCGATCGACAGCGTCACGGCAAAACCCTTGACCGGACCCGAGCCCAAACCAAACAACAGGAAGGCAGCGATCAAGGTCGTGATATTGGCATCGGCAATCGTCGAGAAGGCCTTCTCGTAACCGGAATGAATACTCGCCTGCGGCGTGTTGCCGTTGCGGATCTCCTCGCGGATACGTTCAAAGATCAGTACGTTGGCATCGACCGCCATACCCACGGTCAATACGATACCGGCGATCCCTGGCAGCGTCAGTGTCGCCTGCAACATCGACAACACCGCGACGATGATCACCAGGTTCAGCGCCAGCGCGATGTTCGCCACCAGGCCGAAGACCTTGTAGTACACCGCCATGAATACCAGCACCAGGCTGAAACCGATCGCCACCGACATAAAGCCCATGTCGATGTTGTCCTGACCCAGGCTCGGACCCACGGTACGTTCTTCAACGATCTCGATCGGCGCCGACAAAGCACCGGCGCGCAACAACAGCGCCAGATCGCGGGCCTCAGTCGCGCTATCCAGACCGGTAATCTGGAAACGATTACCAAACGGCTCGCGGATCACGGCGACGTTGATGACCTCTTCGATCTTACGCTTGACCTTCACCACCTCATCGTCAACCACCTTGGTGTTGGTCTTGTATTCGATGAAGACCACCGCCATCGGCTTGCCGACGTTTTCTTTGGTGGTGTCATGCATCTTGCTGCCGCCCTTGCCATCCAGCGAGATGCTGACCGACGGGCTGCCGTTTTGCGGATCGATACCGGAACGGGCATCGGTGATCGAATCACCGGTGACAATGATGCGGTTCTTCAACAACACCTGACCACCGCCGCGCTGATCATACAAACGGGTACCAACCGGCACACGGCCACGGCTGGCCGCCTCCACATCACCGGTGTCATCCGCCATGCGGAATTCCAGGGTCGCCGTCGCACCCAGGATCTCCTTGGCGCGCGCAGTATCCTGCACACCCGGCAATTGAACCACGATACGATCCAGACCTTGTTGTTGGATCAACGGCTCGGCCACACCCAGTTCGTTGACACGGTTACGCAAGGTGGTCACGTTCTGTTGCACCGCGAACTTACGTACCTCAGCCGCCTCTGCTTCACTCAGCTTGGCACTGATAAAGGAGGCGCCACCGCGGTCAAAATCATCGACCACCAGGTCACGAAATTCCTGACGGATCGCCTCAATGGCCTTGCTCAGCTCTGCGCGATCACTGAACTTAACCTCAACCCCGCCTTCGGTGCTGTTACGACCCACCGCCAGATAACGCACCTTGTTTTCACGCAACAGACCACGGATATCACTGACATAACGCTCTTCAGCCGTTTGCACCGCCGCCGCCGTATCCACCTCCATCAGAAAGTGCACACCGCCGCGCAAATCCAGGCCGAGATACATGGGCAAGGCGCCCATCGAACGCAACCAGTCGGGTGTTGCCGGGGCCAGGTTCAAGGCCAGGATGTAGTCATCACCCAAACGACGCTCCAGCACGTCACGCGCCTTCAGCTGATCTTCGGTATTGGTAAAACGCACGACCAGGCCATGCGCCTCCAGATCGACAGACTTCGTAGTCAGCCCCTGGCGACTCAGCTCCGCCTTGACGTCACCGATCGCAGCATCACTCATGCCACCTGGGACATTCGATGAGATTTGCAGCGCCGGATCTTCGCCGTAGAGATTGGGCAGCGCGTACAGGGCGGCTACCACCACCGCGACCACCACCAAGAGGTTCTTCCACCAGGAATATTGATTAATCATGCGACTGTTCTGCCTTGAACCTAATTCTTTTGATACAGAGCGGGGCGACCTGCGCCGCCCCGCCTCGAGCCTGCCGCAGCAGGCAGCGTTAGTTCTTCAGCGTGCCCTTGGGCAACAATGAAGCCACTGCATTTTTTTGCACCTGCAAGGTCACGCCATCGGCTACCTGCAGCATGATGAAGCTATCTTCGATCTTGGAAACACGACCGGCGATGCCACCGCTGGTAACGATCTCGTCGTTCTTCGACAGGGCCTCAGTCATCTTCTTGTGCTCTTTGGCACGTTTGATCTGCGGACGCAGCAACAGGAAGTAGAAAATTGCAAACAGTGCGATCAAAAAGACAAAGTTGATCATGCCCGCATCGCCGCCAGCAGCAGCATCCTGAGCCATGGCGTCAGAGATAAAGAAACTCATGTGTATTCCCCAAATAGATGTTGTTGATATTAAAACGTTTTGACAGCAGCCCCGCCTCAATGCGGCAAGCCCCTACACAAAGCGGCCAATTATGACATAGCTTCGCCATTTTGGGCGCGCTTGGCGTAAAACTCATCGACAAAGGCCTGTAGCCGGTTTTCGCTGATCGCCGCCCGCAAGCCCTTCATCAGACTCTGGTAATAGTGCAGGTTGTGGATGGTGTTCAGCTGCGAACCGAGCATCTCGCCGCACTTGTCCAGGTGACGCAAGTAGGCACGGCTGTAATGCTGACAGGTATAACAGTCGCAAGTTTCATCGATCGGCCGCGTATCGCGCTCGTGTTTGGCGTTACGGATACGGATATCGCCCCACTGCGTGAACAGATGACCGTTGCGCGCATTGCGGGTCGGCATCACGCAATCGAACATATCGACGCCGCGGCGCACCGCCTCGACGATATCCTCCGGCCGACCGACGCCCATCAGGTAACGCGGCCGGTCCTGCGGCATGCGCGGCTGCAGATGGTCGAGGATCATGATGCGCTCCTCTTCGGTCTCGCCGACCGACAGCCCACCGATCGCATAACCATCAAAGCCGATATCCACCAGCCCATCGAGCGACACCGTGCGCAGGTGTGGATACATGCCACCCTGCACGATGCCGAACAGCGCCGACGGGTTGCCCTCGTGCGCCGCCTTGCTGCGTTTGGCCCAGCGCAACGACAGCTCCATCGAATCCTGAGCTTGTTTTTCAGTCGCCGGATACGGCGTGCACTCATCGAAGATCATGACGATGTCGGAGCCCAACGCGCGCTGTACCTCCATGGAACGCTCGGGATCGAGAAATACCTTGTCGCCATTGACCGGCGAGCGGAAGGTCACGCCCGCCTCGGTGATCTTGCGCATCTCGCCGAGACTGAACACCTGAAAACCGCCAGAGTCAGTCAGAATCGGCCCCTGCCAGTTCATAAAATTATGCAGATCGCCGTGCAGCTGCACGATCTCGGTGCCTGGACGCAACATCAGATGAAAGGTATTGCCGAGCACAATCTCGGCGCCCATCGTCTTCAGCTCTTCCGGCTTGATCGCCTTGACGGTGCCATAGGTGCCCACCGGCATGAAGGTCGGCGTCTGCACCGTGCCACGGTCAAAGGTCAGCTGGCCGCGACGGGCCGCGCCATCGGTATTCGATATCTCAAATTTCATGGTCTTAGGTCTTTATTTCTGCGCCAGCGCCTGCGGATCGGGCACGATCAGCATCGCATCGCCATAACTGAAGAACCGATACTCCGCCGCCACCGCATGGCGATAGGCCTTCATGATCAGGTCATAACCGCCAAAGGCGCTGACCAGCATCATCAAGGTCGATTCAGGCAAATGGAAATTGGTGATCATCGCCGTGATCACCTGAAATTGATAACCGGGCGTGATGAACAGCCGCGTATCGCCGGTATAGGGTTTGAGTTCGCCGCCGTGCTGCGCCGCGGCCGACTCCAGGCTGCGCACCGAGGTCGTGCCTACCGCCACCACACGATTGCCGCGCGCCCGCGCCGCGTTGATGCGATCACAGGCCTCCTGCCCCACCTCCAGATATTCGGCATGCATCTGATGTTCGGCGATATTGTCGACCCGCACCGGCTGGAAGGTGCCCGCGCCGACATGCAGCGTGACGAACACCGTCTCCACGCCCTTGGCGCGCAGCCGCTGCAACATCTCCTGATCAAAGTGCAGGCCCGCCGTCGGCGCCGCCACCGCACCGGGCTTGTCGGCATAGACAGTCTGATAACGGCTGTGATCATCCGTCTCATCCGGTCGCTCGATATATGGCGGCAACGGGATGTGGCCAATGTCATCGAGCACCTCAAACACCGAACGCTCGCCGTGAAATTGCAGCACGAACAAACTGCCCTCGCGACCGGTCATCGTCACCTCGACATTGCCATCGAGCAGCAACTGACTGCCCGGCTTCGGCGACTTGCTGGCACGCACATGAGCCAGCACGGTGCGGTTGTCGATCACCCGCTCGACCAACACCTCCACCTGGCCACCACTGGCCTTGCGCCCAAACACCCGCGCCGGGATCACCTTGGTATCGTTAAACACCAACACATCGCCCGCCTGCAGCCAGGCCTCGATATCGGCAAACCGGCCATCGACAAACTCAGCGCGCGCGCCATCGAGCTTCAACAAACGGCTCGCCCCCCGCTGCGCCAAAGGCCGCTGGGCAATCAGGTGTTCGGGGAGCTCATAAAAAAAATCACTACGTTGCATGGCGGGCGATGTTATCAGTTTATTGCCACCTAATCGACACTCACTCTTGCCGTTCGGCATAAATTCGTTATACTACGCGCTCGCTGACTCGGCCGAACCTCAAAACTCGCCGAACAGATTCGCCGGAGTGGTGAAATGGTAGACACGTCGGATTCAAAATCCGATGCTGGCGACAGCGTGCCGGTTCAAGTCCGGCCTCCGGTACCATCTTCATAAAAAAAGCCGCATCGATTCATCGACGCGGCTTTTTTGTTTCCCTCGCACTCGCGGCCATCACCGCCGCTGCTGTTGCAACAAGCGATCCAGATGATTGGCAAACCGCTGTCGCTCGGCCTGGCTCATCGCCGGCGGACCACCTGTATTCACGCCACTGGCGCGCAACGTATCCATAAAATCACGCATCGTCAGCTTGGCCTTGATCGAGTTTGCCTCGTACAACTCACCACGCGGATTGAGCGCAAAACACCCCGCCTCGATCACCTCCGCCGCCAGCGGGATATCCGAGGTCACAATCAAATCCCCCGCCTGCGCCCGCTTCGCAATCTCGTTGTCAGCCACATCAAAACCCTTCTCGACCTGTAAATGCGTCAGGTACTTCGACGGCGGCAAACGCAAATAATGATTACTGACAAAGGTCACCTGCGTCTGCGTACGCTCCGCCGCACGGTACAACACCTCTTTGATCACGCCGGGACAGGCGTCCGCATCCACCCAAATATTCATGCTCATCAATCTGCAAATTCAAACAGGCTGCACTGTAACATCGATCCTTTCCCCCTGTTTAGAATCAATCTCCAGCACTGTAGCCCGGATGTAACGCAGTGGAATCCGGGATTGGCCACAACCACCCCGGATTGCGTTTCATTTCATACAGGCTATGCGCTATGTTCTTACGTTCTAGGCCGAAAATATAGTTTCACTGGTCAAGTACAGACAAAACTCGAATAATTGGTGTTTATAATCTCAACAAACGCTGCTGTTTAGATGAGTGATTCTGAATTTTTTCTACAGCCTCGTTAAACGATACAAGGGTGAATGATGATGAAAATGAAATTTTCAGTACTTCTGATCCTTTTGCTTCAGGCTAGCTGCTCAAGTACTGGGGTTGTGCCAATGAGCCAAGATTCATATTACATTGGCAAAAAGGACGGAACTCCCGGACTAGGAGTTTCTTTGAACAATAAAGCTGAAGTTTATAAAGAAGCCAATACTTTCTGTGAAGCTAAAGATCTAGAAGTATTAGTACTAAGAGAAACTATTACCCCTGCGGCACCAGCCAGACTAGGCTCAACTGAACTGCATTTTAAATGTGTAAGCCCTGGCGGATCTGCGCAGCCACTTTCAAAAGATCCCGACATGGTTATTCAAGTCAAATAGTTATAGGCTGTCAGTATTTGAATATGCTTTTACATAACAAACGAATCCACCTATCAAAATGTGCAGCAAAGTAGCCTGGATGTAACGAAGTGGAATCCGGGATTGGCCACAACCACCCCGGATTATGCTTCACCCCATCCGTGCTCCGCGCTGCATGTCCACCACCCACTTCCAAGGTCCGCCAGATAAACAGCTGTTCAAAACCTGCCCCGTGATAATTCAGGCAAAAAAAAGCCCCGCCATTGCTGACGGGGCCTTTTGAGTGCCGATGTTGCCGTGGCTTACATCATGCCGCTCATGTCGGGCATGGAGGGAGCTGCGGCGGCGTCTTTCTTCGGCTTTTCTGCGATCATCGCTTCGGTGGTCAACATCAGACCTGCGATTGAACCGGCGTGTTGCAGTGCTGAACGGGTGACCTTGGTTGGATCCAGGATACCCATTTCGAACATGTCGCCGTATTCGCCGTTGGCGGCGTTGTAGCCGTAGTTGCCTTTGCCTTCGCGCACCTTGTTGACGATGACGGATGGCTCGTCGCCGGCGTTGGCAACGATCTGACGCAGTGGCTCTTCCATCGCACGACGGGCGATGTTGATGCCGATGTCTTGATCGTGGTTGGCGCCTTTGAGTTGCGCAATGGCAGCCATGGCACGGATCAGGGCGACACCGCCGCCTGGGACCACACCTTCTTCAACGGCGGCGCGGGTGGCGTGCAGTGCGTCGTCGATGCGGTCTTTCTTCTCTTTCATTTCAA
>DHYU01000087.1:0-273 GCA_002415485.1 Proteobacteria bacterium UBA5122 | reverse complement strand
GCCGGCCAGCTTGGCCAGACGCTCTTGCAGTTTTTCGCGATCGTAGTCAGAGCTGGTGGCATCCATTTGTGAACGGATCTGCGCAACGCGGGCGTCGATGTCTTGTTTGGTACCAGCGCCATCAACGATGGTGGTGGTTTCCTTGCTGATGACGATCTTCTTGGCGTTGCCCAGTTCGTTCAGACCGGCCTTGTCCAGAGACAGACCGATTTCTTCACTGATAACAGTCGCGCCGGTGAGGATGGCGATGTCTTGCAGCATGGCCTTGCGGCG
>DHYU01000026.1 GCA_002415485.1 Proteobacteria bacterium UBA5122 | reverse complement strand
CTCTAGAAAAGTGGGGTCGATTCATGTAAATAACTATCAGTTTAATCCTCGGATTGCCGATGTTCCTTCACTGGAAATAAAGTTGACTAGCGCACCTGATTTGGCAATGGTCTACTCAGAGGGTGGTAGCGAGCGTCAAAGTATTGGTACTGAGTATGGTGAGAGTCATGGCCAGGTTTCCAGTCGTAGCTGGGGTGGAAGTCAAAGTAAAACGATAGAGATGACTCATACCACCAGCGTTGAGGTAACTGCAACAATTAAGCCGATTCCTGGTGTTGAAACGACGCTAGGTTACGAGTTTTCTCATGCGACATCCAATCAGACCAGCGTCGATTGGTCGCAGGAGCAAACGGAAGAACACATCAGTACATTGAATAGAATTCAAAACAAAGAAAAAGAAGAGACAATCGATTTTTCTGGAGGCCATATTTCCACTACAGTTACCATGCGTAACAACGGAAATGTCGCTTACAATTTAGAAGATTTAACGTTGACAGCATACTTGGCTGATACGCGTCAAGGCGGTCGAATTAATCCCGTCGCTAGTATGACATATCTTTCACCCGCTAACTCAAAGATATTTCCGAAAATTACACTTGTGCCTGGAGAGATTACGCCACCACTGAATTTTCTTGGAGAGGTGAGTTTGGATACTATTAAGAATGTGCTTAAAAAATCGCACAATCTAGTGATTGACCCGGTAGTAGGATCAATGAGTGGCAATGGTGGCATCTCTTTTGAGTTGGCGAGCACCAACATTAATGCGCGCACGGCTCAGGTCATTGTCGATTATGGTGTAGATGGCAGACCACAAGAGAGCTATCGCGTGGCGACAGTAGCTGGTCAGGGTTATACTGGTTTGTCTGCAAGTGAGGTCATGAGTGACGTGCTCGATATTCCTTATGTGTCCGGCGTTAGTGCCTGGAATTTCGGAAAGGATGCCGTTCCAGGGCTTTCGTATCGTGGTTTGATGCAAGTGCGTGGTGTTGGTATGTCTGATATCGAGAATGGTTATTGGATCGTATCGCATACTTTTCCCACTGAAGGTGGCTCTAGCACTATAACCGAGGTCTATAACCCGATTCTTAAAAATTACGATTTTGACGGCATAAAGCTATACAAGGGCCACGTATTGCATATGGTCTACGTTCAAGATACTGATCGTGACGGTTTGGGTAATAGGATGGAGCATCTGTTAGGCACGGACCACTTAGAATCCGATACTGACAAAGATGGGTTGAAAGATGGTATTGAAGTGGCCGGTTGGATGATTGTAGGAGAGGGAGGCGAAGAAATTCATGTGAAGACAGATCCCCTGGTGCCTGATACCGATGGAGATACGATAACTGACAAAGAAGAGTATGAATTTGGTACTCACCCATCCAAGCTGACGATTATTAATCACGCGCCTGTATTATTTGTCGATGAGTTTGTTGTTGATGGTTTGGAGGTGACGCTAACGTTAAAAATATCAGACGTGGACAAAAACTTTGACTATTTATCCATCGACTGGGGTGACGGTGAAACACACAATTACAGCTATGGTCATCCGAATTTTAAGGTCCTTAAAGACGATGTTTATATTGTTTCCCACAGCTACGTGCGTATAGGAACGTATGAAATAAGCGCGATTGCTTATGATGATTTAAATGCGTCTAGTAACAATGGGGGGGGGGAGGTTCATTTCGAGATGAATGTCGATGATTTTATTGTACATTTGGATTTTAATGGTGATTATGACGGCTCCTTTGATAATGCCCATAGCCATTACCATAACTTCAACCTGTATGGTATTGAAGGGTACTCCGTTGATCGCTTTGGTGTTTCGCAATATGCAATAAATTTATCACCCAGTGAAGCCAGTGTTGGCACTTACCCTCTGCTTTACTCAGAAGGAATGTTTTCCAAAATAAACAAGCATCTGCTTGGAGAGACGTTTACTATTGCCCTGTGGTTGAAGGTGGGTGGTTTCTATGGAACAGAAGTGAGAATTGCTGGCCAGGGTGATTGGTTTAACTTTTATTCAAATGGTGACAATAAGGTCAAATTCGGTGTATTGAATGGCGATACCCCTAACAGTGAGTACTCACAGCTGACTAGTCTAGACGTTGCCACGCATGAATGGGAGTTATATACGGTCACAATGAACTATGACATTTATAATAACCAGTCCACCATGAGTCTGTATCGTGGCGCTAATTTGCAAGACACGATCATCCGGTCAGGTTCTTTTGTTAACCCGGGCACATGCTACTTTTACGTCGGAAGCTTTGTTGAAAATGATTCATGCAAAGGTACTAGAAGCCGTGACTCCGGTCGTTTGAATGTGAAAGTTGATGATCTGATGATCTTTGATCGTGTTCTTACAAATAAGGAAATTGAACTATTGAATGGCCATAGATGATAGAACTTCCAGGCATCATAGAACCAGCTGTCTCGTACGTACAGCTGGTCAAATTTCTTATAAAAAAGAATGGAAATAGTCTTTCGGTATGGTCACTGTTTTCGGCCCCTAATAGATATGATTTAACATATATGTGAGAGAGAGGGGGTATGAAAATCCTGATCATCGATGATCATCAGTTATTTATTGAAGGCATGCAGCTGATATTAAAAAGGCTGGATGAAGATGCGCTAATACTCGGTGTCAATACTGCTGAAGAAGCGATTTCTATTATTGAATCAGGGAAGGATTTTGATCTGATCCTTGTCGACCTTTCTATGCCGGGCATGGATGGCTTGTCCATTTTGCAGCGCGCCCACGCCCGAAAGGCATGTGTTCCGTTGGTTGTTGTTTCTTCTGAATTAGATGTGCGCATTATCAAGTCAGCGCTGGACTTGGGGGCGCTCGGTTTCATACCAAAATCGCACAGTAGCAAACAAATGATTGCAGCTGTCGAGGCTGTGCTAGGCGGGGATATCTATATACCGAAGGCAATCGCGCAGCAAATTCTGCAGCTAGACGGGCGCCGAAAATTCAATGATGTAAATGACCAAGATAAATTAAAATACGGTGATTTTACCAAGCGGCAATTAGAAGTCTTGCAGCTACTTTGTAAAGGTTATTCAAACAAACAGATAGCCTCGACACTTTACTTATCTGAGTGTACGATCAAGGCCCATGTTAGTGCGCTATTCGTGGTGTTGCATGTGAGAAACAGGACTGAATGTGTGCAGCGTGCGATTAATCTTGGGTTATCAAATTCCAATGTTCCATTTCAGCAATAATATTGAGCCGATGGTTTATAGTTCTTTTCTTCTTTATTAATGCCCAATGGTTTTCTAATTTATCCAGTTGCTCATTATTTATGGTGTTGGATTGGGATAATGCGCGCCATCAATGCTTCATTTGTCTTGCCTGATAACTAGGGTGCATGGAAACCGAATTCTAAGGCTCTCTTCTTTAATTGCATTGTTCGCTCAAGGCCAGGCTTGTTTGAATGTATGTCCCATCACTTAAGGCTGCGCATGATGTTTGCTTGGCTTAACCCTGTATCTCCACGCCACATGGTTTTTTGAATTCTGCGGGCACATTGTCTGGGCACTTGCCACAGGCCTCATTGCCGGGCACGGCGAACTGGATCTTGGTCGGTTGCGGTAGTTTGAGGTCGGTCATGATCTGTTCGAATTCGGCTGGGCTGATATCGAGCTTGAGGCGTGGATTGCGCGCCTTTTCCTGGCCGATGCTGGAGACGCGGCGGCCTTGGTAGTCATGGCCTGGATAGAGTAGGGTGTCGTTGGGCAGGGTGTAGAGGTGGTCATGTATGGAGCGATACATCTCAGCCGCGTTGCCGGCCTGGAAATCGGTACGGCCGCAGCCATCGATCATCAGGCTATCACCGCTGAACAGCATGCCCGGCTCGCCCGCGAGGTAATACGCGAAGTGGGTGTCGGTATGGCCTGGCACGTGCAGGCACGTGAGTTCGAGTTCACCCCAGCGGAAGGTGGTGTCCACATCGAGCTGGATGTCGCGGCAGGCGAGTTTGTCCAGCGCCGGGCCGGCGATCTGGCAGCCACTGAGTTGTTTGAGTTTGCGTGCGCCGGTCAGGTGGTCGGCGTGGACATGGGTCTCGAGTGTGGCGTACAGGCTCAGGCCCAGTTGCTGGATGAGTTCGAGGTCCCGTGAGACTGTCTCCAGTACCGGGTCGATGAGGATGGCGAGCCTGCTTGTCTCGCATCCCAATAAATAGGTGTAGCTGCTGGAACTGGTTTCAAACAGTTGGCGAAAGATCATAAATCCTCATTGCGTTATAATCGCGCTGCGTGTGGTATTGGATGATGACATAGCCCCCGCCAACTGAAAACCGACCGATGGAGAGATGCCGTGTGGCAAGCCGTTAAAACCTTCCCCCTGATTGTATTGTTGTTTGCGCTGAGTGCGTGTGACGTGGGTTCGCCCGACCAGAGCGTGACCGATGAGATCGTCGCGGCCTACTACCAGGCGATGATCGCCGGCGACATCGATCAGGCCCAGACCTATTTCTCGACCCAGCGCCTGCCTGAAGAATGGAGCTCCCATCTTCAAGATCTGAAGCAGCAAATGGGGGGCATCAAGAGCTTCAAGATCAAGAACACCGAGATCAACACCATGTTGCGCGGTCGTCTCTATACCTATGATGTCAGCGTGCAATATGACAAGGGCCCTGCGGCCGAAGTGGTGTCATTGTTCAATGCAGTCGATAGTGATGAGACCTCTATTGTCTCTCATACCATCTCGGCAGACGGTTACCGCAAGCCCTAACGTCCGCCCCAGATTGGTGCACATATGCACCAGTCTGGTGTCTCGCGGCTTGTAAGTAAGTGGTGGTGCGCCCATCGATGAGCATGGTGTATTCGCGCCAACACAGCCTCCTCTTTCTAACTGATTGTTCTGTATGGATAAAATATTCTGGTGCGCCGTGGTGCGGTGCTGCATTTAGCATGTGCCAGTATATGGCATAAGAATTGCCCTAGTTGGGGCATGTTAATCAAACATCAATACCTGAAATGAGTGTGCCAGCGACAGCGCTGACGGCGCAGAGTTGGCGCGCCCACCTGCAACTGGGCTTTGAATCGCGCCGTGGTCAGACGGTGCTGGTTCAGCGTCGCCATTTCGGTCCGTTACTGGTACAGCGGCCCTTCTATCCCGAAGGCGAGGTCTGCCATACCTATCTGATACACCCGCCTGGCGGTGTGGTCGGTGGCGACGAGCTACGGCTGGATGTCCGTCTGGCTGAGGGTTGTCATGCGCTGATCACCACCCCGGCCGCCAACAAGTTCTATCGCAGCGATGGCCGTCTGGCCCGTCTGCATCAGCATTTCCAGATTTCGCCTAATGCGGTGCTCGAATGGTTACCGCAGGAGGCCATCTTCTTCAATGCCGCCGAGGCTCGTCTCCATACCCGTATCGACCTAGTTGGCAACGCCCGTTTTATCGGCTGGGAATATAGCTGTTTTGGCCGCCCGGCCAGTGATGAGGTGTTTGTCAGTGGTCATATCGATCAAGGCCTGGCGCTATATCGTGATGGCAAGCCTGTGCTGTTGGATCGACTGCGTGTAAATGGCGGTGGTGATGTATTGCAACAACCGTGGGGCCTGCGTGGTCATTTGGTTACGGCCAATCTGCTGATGACCGATGCCGATGACAGTGCCTTGGCCCTGGCGCGAGATGCCTATACTCAAGACAGCGGCTGTGAGTTGTCGCTGAGTCTGGTTGATGGTGTATTGGTCGGTCGTTGTCTCGGGCCGCAGGCGATGGTGGTGCAGGCCTGCCTGCAATCGATAGTGCAGACCTTACGTCCCAAGCTGTTGGGTCGCGAGTTTTGTCGTCCCCGGATTTGGGATACCTAGGGGCTCTGAGTTATTAAATGAAGCGTCGTTCCCGCGTAGGCGGGAACCCATAACTCATGGAGATTATTGATTTGGATTCCGGGTCTACACTTCGTTTCGCCCGGAATGACGAATTAATCAGAGGCTCACTAGATTTGGGGGGCTGGTTTCTATTTATATGGAGTGTCAACGATGGATTTAACGCCACGTGAAAAAGATAAGTTACTGCTGTCGATGGCGGCCATCGTCGCCGAGCGGCGCAAGGCCAAAGGCATCAAGCTCAATTATCCAGAGGCGATTGCCTACATCTCATCGGCCGTGATCGAGGGTGCGCGTGAGGGCAGGACCGTGGCCGAGCTGATGGACTACGGTCGTACGGTGTTGAGTCATGACGAGGTGATGGAAGGCATCGCCGAGATGATCCATGAGGTGCAGGTGGAGGCCACTTTCCCGGATGGCACCAAACTCGTCACCGTGCATAACCCGATCGTGTAGGAGGTCGCATGATTCCAGGAGAGATTAAGGTGGCCGATGGCGAGATCGAGATCAATGCCGGTCGCGAGACGGTCACTGTGAAAGTCGCCAACAGCGGTGACCGTCCGATTCAGGTCGGCTCACATTATCATTTTTATGAAACCAATAATGCGCTGCAGTTTGAGCGTGAATTGGCGCGTGGTTTTCGTTTGAACATACCAGCCGGTACGGCAGTGCGCTTTGAGCCGGGACAAACCCGAGAGGTGGAACTGGTGGCGATTGCGGGTGAACGCAAGGTGTTTGGCTTTCAGGCCAAGGTGATGGGCGCGCTGGAGGATGCATCATGAAGACGATGAACAGACGCGCCTATGCCGATATGTTTGGCCCCACCGTGGGCGATCGCGTGCGCTTGGGTGATACCGCGTTGTGGATAGAAGTTGAAAAAGACTATGCCCTCTACGGCGAAGAGGTGAAGTTCGGTGGTGGCAAGGTCATCCGTGATGGCATGGGGCAGAGCCAGGAAACCAACAGCCATCCGAAGGTGATGGATACGGTAATCACCAATGCCTTGATCCTTGATCATTGGGGCATTGTGAAGGCCGATATTGGTATCAAACATGGTCGCATTGCTGCGATTGGCAAGGCGGGTAATCCCGATGTGCAGCCGGGTGTGACGATAATCATCGGTGCCGGTACTGAGATCATTGCCGGTGAAGGTCAGATCATTACGGCTGGCGCGATCGATGCGCATATCCATTTTATTTGTCCGCAACAGATCGACGAGGCCTTGATGTCGGGGGTGACGACGATGATCGGTGGCGGCACCGGCCCGGCCGCAGGCACCAATGCGACGACGTGCACACCAGGGCCGTGGTACATCTCACAGATGCTGAAGGCGGCCGATGCGCTGCCGATGAATCTGGGCTTTTTGGGTAAGGGCAATGCCAGTCTGCCCGCTTCACTGGAAGAACAGGTCGAAGCCGGTGTGATGGGCATGAAGTTGCATGAAGACTGGGGCACGACACCTGCGGCGATTGATTGTTGTTTGGATGTGGCCGAGCGTTACGATATCCAGGTGGCTATCCATACCGATACGCTGAATGAGTCGGGCTTTGTTGAAGATACGATTAATGCCTTTAAACATCGCACCATTCACACCTATCACACCGAAGGTGCGGGTGGTGGCCATGCGCCCGACATCATTACCGCCTGTGGTTTGGATAATGTGCTGCCGTCGAGTACCAATCCGACGCGGCCGTATACGATCAATACTGTCGATGAGCATCTCGACATGTTGATGGTTTGTCATCATCTTGATCCAAATATTCCGGAAGACGTGGCCTTTGCAGAATCACGCATCCGCCGCGAGACGATCGCCGCCGAAGATATCTTTCATGATCTCGGTGCCTTCTCAATGATTGCCTCAGATTCGCAGGCGATGGGGCGTGTCGGTGAAGTGGTGACGCGCACCTGGCAGACGGCGCACAAGATGAAGGTGCAGCGTGGACCATTGGCACCGGATAGCGATCGCAACGATAACTTCCGTGCCCGTCGTTATGTTGCCAAGTACACGATCAATCCAGCCTTGGCCCACGGCATTGCCCATGAGGTGGGATCGATCGAGGTCGGCAAATTGGCAGATATCGTTTTATGGAAACCTGCGTTCTTTGGTGCGAAACCTTCGATGATTATCAAGGGTGGCATGATTGCAGCAGCACCGATGGGAGATCCCAATGCCTCGATTCCGACACCGCAGCCGGTGCACTACCGGCCGATGTTTGGTGCGCTGGGCGGTGCCTTGTATAACACGTCACTGACCTTTTTGTCGCAGGCGGCGGTTGAGGGTGGTGTGGCTGACAGACTGGGGCTGCAAAAACAGATTGCTGCCGTTAAGGGTTGTCGCACTGTGCGCAAGGCCGACATGATCCTGAATACCTATCAGCCGAAGGTAGAGGTTGATCCGCAGACCTATGCGGTGCGTGCTGATGGTGAACTATTAACCTGTGAACCGATGGCCGAGCTGCCATTGGCGCAACGTTATTTTCTGTTTTAGTCATGTTGCGTATCGAACAACGTCTCGAATGCCGTTGTGCAACTGAGCTGTTTTTGTCGCTGCCATTTGAACAGCGTCAACGCAGCCGTCTGCGTGTGGTGTTGAGCAATGGTGAAGAGGCTGGTTTATTTCTAAACCGTGGCCAGATCTTACGTGATGGTGATTGTCTGTGTGCCGATGATGGTCGTGTGGTGCAGGTCCAGGCGAGTGCTGAGTCGGTATCACAGGTGTGCAGTGATGATGCGCTGTTGTTGATGCGTGCGGCCTATCACTTGGGAAACCGTCATGTGCCATTGCAGGTTGAGGCAATGCGTTTGAGTTATCTGCATGATCACGTACTGGATGACATGGTGCGAGGCTTGGGGCTCACGGTTGAATACGCGTTGGCGCCGTTTGAACCAGAGAGTGGTGCGTATAGCGGTGGTCATTCGCATGGCCATAGTCATAGCCTGGGCCACGATCAGCGCCATGATCACAGTCATGATGACAGTTATGAACATGGTCACAGGCACGCGCATGATGAATAAGGTGAGTCCCGGTTTATTATCACTGTTGCGACTGGCAAGTCCCAGTCTGCCGGTGGGTGCATTTGCCTATTCGCAGGGCTTGGAGTGTGTGATTGATCGTGGTGAATTGACGCAGCGCGATGAAGTTTTGTCATGGCTGACAGGCGTCTTGCGTAACTCCCATGCTTATCTGGATGCGCCGATGTGTCTGCGTATGCATCGTGCGTGGGCGGTCGGTGATGAATTGGCGGTTAAACGCCTGAGTGCCGAATTGATTGCCTGGCGTGATGCTAAAGAACTGCGCTTGGAGGATCGGCAACAAGGACAGGCCTTGGCGCGCTTATTGACCGACTTGGGTGAGGCGCGGGCGGCAGCATGGTTGCGTCAGCCCTATACCAGCTATATCGCGATGTATAGTCTTGCCGCCGTGGCGCAGCAAGTGAATGAAAATGAGGCATTGGCAGGTTTGTTGTGGAGTTGGTGTGAGAATCAAGTTGCGGCGGCTATTAAACTGGTGCCGCTGGGGCAAACAGATGGCCAGCGTATCTTGATGAAATTACAGCCGGTGATTGAAGAGGTTATCGCGAATGCACTGCAGGTGGATGATGCTGATGTCGGTGCATCGTTGCCCGGTGTGGCGATGGTCAGTGCCTGGCATGAACAACAGTATTCACGTTTATTTAGATCATAGGACATATTATGTCGAGCAATACCTTACGCATTGGAGTGGGCGGCCCTGTCGGTTCGGGCAAGACAGCCTTGTTGTGGGCCTTGTGCCAAGAGCTGCGCGATCGTTACAACATCGCGGTGGTGACGAATGATATCTACACACAGGAAGATGCGCAGTTTTTAACGCGTAACGAGGCCTTGAGTGCAGATCGCATCATGGGTGTCGAGACTGGAGGGTGTCCGCATACTGCAATCCGTGAAGATGCATCGATGAATCTGGCGGCGATCGATGAGCTGATGCAGCGACATGCCGACCTGGATTTTGTATTGGTTGAGAGTGGTGGCGATAACCTCAGTGCGACCTTTAGTCCTGAGCTGTCGGATTTGACGATCTACGTAATCGATGTTGCTGCGGGAGATAAGATTCCACGTAAAGGCGGACCGGGGATCACCAAGTCGGACCTGTTGGTAATTAATAAAATCGATCTTGCGCCCCATGTTGGTGCCTCTTTGCAGGTGATGGAAGAGGATGCGCGGCGGATGCGTGGTGAGCGGCCGTTTGTTTTTACCAATCTAAAGACAAATGAAGGGTTGCAACAGGTCATCACGTTCATTATTGAGGCAGGCATGTTACGTGCAGCGTGATGATGGCCGAGTTTTTCAAGCAACCGCCTACGGGCGGTTTTTTTATGCCCGCTTTTTGTGCGTTATATGAAAAATGTATGCGTTTACGCACCAGGTTGAGTCGATGCAGATCTTGCTAATCGAGTTGGAGGTGGGGTGTTGAAGTCTAAGTTATTGAATTCATATGAATGTTGCATGTTGGCACGCGCTATGCACAAGTGATAGCGAGATATTTAGCAGTATCCGAACAAGGGTGAGTAACCCAAATGAAACATAATTTTACTCATAAGTAGGGAGAAACCAAAATGAAACTACGTAAAAAATTGATGCCTTTGGCAATCGCTTCTGTCATGTCTGTACCTGCCATGATGGCTGTTACACCAGCGCAAGCTGAAATGAGCGCGAGTTTTGCGATTAGCAATATGTACTTGTGGCGTGGTCAAAACCTGACTCCAAGTGGTGCGGCTGCTTCTGGTTCATTGGACTATAGCCATGAGAGTGGTTTTTACGCAGGTGTGTGGACTTCTACCGAAACTGACGGTCATGAGACTGATCTGTACCTGGGTTTTGGCGGTGAAGTCAACGGCTTTGGTTATGACATTTCTTTCTGGGAGTATTTGTATCCAGAAGAAGGTACTGCGCAGGATTTGGGTGACACCGATGCTTCTGAGCTGGTGATTGGCTTGAGCTATGCCGGGTTCGGTGTGACTGCATACACCGCAACAGACAGCGACAAAGATGATGACAATTACTTCACGCTGAGCTATGGCATGGACAAGGTTAGTGTGACTTACGGCTTCTGGGATCTGGAAAATCCAGGCAATGAGTATAGCCACATCACGGTTGGTTATCAGGCTACTGACGAATTGTCTTTTGGTGTGAGCATTGCAAGTAACGACGTTGCTGATACTGCTGCCGGTGCTGTAGAAGAAGATCCATTGTTCACAGTGACTTACTCAAAGAGCTTTGATCTGTAATTCAGCTCAATAGCTTAAGCGCTACCTGCGTATGGTTGGCTATGGATGGCTGCCATATACAGGTGCATAAAAAATCCAGATTGACTAGGGGTATAACAATGTTCAAGAAATCCGTTGCCAGTTTTATGGTAGCTGCTGCGCTTGGTATGACGTCTACGATCGTTATCGCTGGTGATACGATTAAAGTTGGGGTCCTTCACTCGTTGTCAGGCACGATGGCCATCAGTGAAACCACGTTGAAAGACACTATGCTTATGCTCATCGAAGAGCAAAACAAAAAGGGTGGTGTATTAGGTAAGAAGTTGGAAGCGGTGGTTGTTGATCCTGCGTCTAACTGGCCTTTGTTCGCAGAAAAGACCCGCGAACTGATTGAAAAAGAAAAGGTAGATGTTATTTTCGGATGCTGGACATCGGTATCTCGTAAATCTGTATTGCCTGTTATTGAAGAATTGAATGGTTTGATGTTCTACCCCGTGCAATACGAAGGTGAAGAATCATCAAAGAATGTTTTTTACACAGGTGCGGCGCCTAACCAGCAGGCTATTCCTGCGGTCGATTATTTGATGAAAGAGGTTGGTGTCGAACGCTGGGTATTGGCCGGTACCGATTATGTATATCCGAGAACTACCAATAAAATCCTTGAGGCTTACTTGAAAGGTAAAGGCGTGGCCGAGAAGGATATTATGATCAACTACACACCGTTTGGTCACTCTGATTGGCAAAGCATTGTAGCTGACATTAAGAAATTCGGCTCTGAAGGTAAAAAGACTGCAGTAGTATCTACCATCAATGGTGATGCCAATGTGCCTTTTTATAAAGAGCTGGGTAACCAAGGTGTCTCTGCTGAAGACATCCCGGTAGTTGCATTCTCGGTTGGTGAAGAAGAGTTGTCAGGTATTGATACTGGTCCTCTGGTCGGCCATTTGGCCGCTTGGAACTACTTCATGAGTGTCGAGGCTGATGCCAATGATGCCTTTATCAATGCATGGCACAAGTTCATCAAAGATAAAAAGCGCGTAACCAACGACCCAATGGAAGCACATTACATCGGCTTTAACATGTGGGTGAATGCTGTTGAGAAAGCGGGTACCACGGATACTGATAAAGTTGCTGACGCCATTATCGGTGTCGAGGTTCCAAATCTGACCGGTGGTACATCTAAGATGCTGCCAAACCACCATATCACCAAGCCAGTACTGATCGGTGAGATCCAGGACGATGGTCAATTTGAAGTCGTTTGGGAAACCAAAGGTCTGGTTCCTGGCGATGCATGGTCTGACTTCCTGCCCGGTAGTAAAGATATCGAGGCAGATTGGGTGACGTTGAAGTGTGGTAACTACAACACCAAGACCAAAACTTGTTCCGGTCAGAACTACTAATCAGGCCCCGATTGCCCTGCATGGGTAATTGATGGTTGGTATGACGATTAGAAGGGGTGGCAGATGTCACCCCTTTCTTGTTCCAAAAAAACTAAAGAAGGTTTTTATGAGCATTGAACGGCTGTGCAGGCTCTTTTTCATCCCTTTTATGATCTTTGTCCTAGCGGGAGCTGCAAAAGCCAGCGACATGGCATTGGCAGAGGTCTTGGAAGGATTAAAAGACGATAGCTTTAATAAAAAGAAAGAAGTTATTAGTCAGCTGGAAACCATCGATGATCCTCGTGTGATGAAGGTGTTTCAGCAAATGCTCGATGGTGATCTACACTTTCAAGAACAAGAGCCACAGTTGTTGGTTTTTACAGCGAAAACAGATGATGGGCTCGCGGTGACGGCAGTGGTGAGCGGGGAGACGCTCGGTGTTGTCAACAAGCGAGACTTGAATAAGGTCAAGGTGAACAACTCACTGCGTAAAGACCTGAGGGCCGCGATTGCGAAGTTGAGTCTCAATAATAAAGATTCTAAGGTGCGCCGTGATGCGGTGCGCAATATGCTCCGTGATATCGATAGTGAGTCGGTTGTGTTGTTGCGTGATCGTCAATCGATAGAGACGGAAGGGCTGGTACTCGATGTGTTGGCGGTCGGGGTCGCGATTTACGAGCTTGGATCAGATGACGCCAGTCTGCGTTTGGCGGCAGTCGATATTCTGGGCGATAGCCTGGAGTCCGCTGCGCGCAATGCGTTATTACCCTTGGTGGAGAAGAATGAGAACGGACAATATAAATTAGAAGACCGCGAGCTGCGTAGCGCTGCGATCAAGGCGTTGGCACGCATTGATGCCAAACTCAAGTATAACGAATGGGCTGAAACCATATACTTTGGTTTGAGTCTTGGATCAGTGTTGTTGTTGGCAGCGATCGGTTTGGCCATCACCTTTGGTGTGATGGGAGTGATCAATATGGCGCATGGTGAATTGATCATGATCGGCGCCTATACCACGTACGTGGTGCAATTGTTGATGCCAAACTCGATCGAGTATTCATTGTTTGTTGCGATCCCCGCAGCCTTTGTGGTGGCTGGTTTAGTTGGGGTTGCGATAGAGCGTGGCGTGATCCAGTTTTTATATGGGCGTCCGCTAGAAACCCTATTGGCAACATTCGGTATCAGTCTGATTCTACAACAGCTGGTACGTACTATTTTTTCTCCCCTCAATCGTTCGGTGGAAACCCCGGAATGGATGAGTGGTACCTTTGAAGTGAATAGTGCGCTCGCACTGACCTATAACCGTGGTTACATCATTATCTTTAGCCTGCTCGTGTTCATTGCGCTGTTGATGGTGTTGAAAAAGACTTCACTCGGCTTGCATGTGCGCGCCGTTTCGCAGAATCGACAAATGGCGCGGGCAATGGGTGTACGCACTGGCTGGGTCGATGCGATGACCTTTGGCTTGGGTTCCGGGATTGCGGGCATTGCAGGAGTCGCCTTGAGCCAATTGACCAATGTCGGTCCCAACATGGGTCAGGCCTACATCATCGATTCGTTCATGGTGGTGGTGTTTGGCGGTGTCGGCAATCTGTGGGGTACCTTGGTCGCGGCGATGTCATTGGGCGTGATTAACAAGGTATTGGAGCCGTGGGCGGGTGCAGTATTGGCGAAGATACTGGTGTTGATCTTCATCATCCTGTTTATACAAAAACGGCCGAAGGGATTGTTCCCGCAACGCGGCCGTGCAGCGGAATAAGGGGCTGATCATGGAAAATAGAAGCTTCATTATGACGCTGTTGGCGAATGATAAGGCCGCCAAGTGGTTTTTGATTACACTGGTAGCGCTTGCGATCGTTGTGCCATTTTGTAATTTGATGGTGCCGGCAGATTCGCCGTTTCATGTCTCGACATATACGGTGACCCTGCTCGGCAAATATCTGAGTTACGCCATTCTGGCCATTGCACTCGATTTGGTGTGGGGGTACTGCGGCATCCTTAGTCTGGGTCATGCAGCGTTCTTCGCGCTCGGAGGATATGCGATGGGCATGTACCTGATGCGTCAGATCGGTGACCGTGGCGTGTACGGCAATCCAGATCTGCCGGATTTTATGGTGTTCCTGAGCTGGACCGAACTGCCATGGTATTGGCAGGGGTTTGATATGTTCTGGTTTGCGATGCTGATGGTGGTGTTGGTGCCGGGTATGTTGGCCTATGTCTTTGGTTGGCTCGCGTTTCGTTCGCGAGTTACAGGGGTATATCTGTCAATTATCACTCAGGCGCTGACCTTTGCCTTGATGCTGGCCTTCTTTAGAAACGAGATGGGTTTTGGCGGCAACAATGGTTTAACCGACTTCAAAGATATTTTGGGCTTTGACTTACAGTCAGATAACACGCGTGCTGGGTTGTTTATCGCGACGATCTTCTTCTTGGGGCTGGCCTACGTAGTATCGAAATTTGTGGTCAATTCGAAGATGGGGCGTGTGGTGGTGGCGATTCGTGATGCCGAGGCGCGTACCCGTTTTGTAGGTTACAAGGTCGAATCATTCAAGTTATGGATATTTGTCTTCTCTGCCATGCTTGCCGGGATAGCCGGTGCCTTGTATACACCGCAGGTGGGGATTATTAATCCGGGTGAATTTTCTCCGTTGAATTCGATAGAGCTCGTAGTCTGGGTCGCAGTTGGTGGTCGTGGCACATTGCTCGGTGCAGTAGTTGGTGCGGTGGTGGTGAATTTTGCCAAGACCTTCTTCACCGGTTTTGCGCCGGAGATCTGGCTTTTCTTCCTTGGTGCGTTGTTCATCTTTGTCACGATCTTCCTGCCACAAGGGATTGTCGGCTTGGCTCAGCAACTGTTGGAGAAACGAAATAAAACCAAAACGGCGACGCCAAAGGCGGAGGCATCGGTATGAAACAGCTGGATGGATTGCGTGAGACCATGCGCCGTGATCGAGTATTTAATTTTGTGCAGAAGCGTCAGACCATGGCATTGCCTGGTACCCGGCCAGTGCATGATGGTGAGGTTGATGTAAGTCATGGCCCGATTCTGTATTTGGAAGGGGTCAATGTCGCCTTTGATGGCTTTAAAGCCATCAATGATTTGAATCTCTATATTGATGATGGCGAGTTACGTTGCATTATCGGACCGAATGGTGCTGGTAAAACAACGATGATGGATATCATCACCGGTAAAACCAGGCCTGATAGTGGCTCAGTGTATTTTGGTCAAACCATGGATCTGACTCAGATGTCGGAGCATGAAATTGCATCAGCAGGAATCGGTCGTAAATTTCAGAAGCCGACGGTTTTTCCTCATCATACGGTTTTCCAAAATCTTGAACTGGCTTTGCAGGCGGATAAGCGTGTATGGCCCAGTTTGTTTTTCAAACTCACGGGTGAGCAGCGCGACCGTATCGACGAAGTGTTGAAGATTATTCATCTGGATGCTGAGCGTGATCTTGCTGCGGCACAGCTTTCGCATGGGCAAAAGCAGTGGCTGGAGATCGGGATGTTGGTGGTGCAAAATCCACGTGTGTTGTTGGTGGATGAGCCGATCGCGGGCATGACCCATCAGGAAACAGAACGCACCGCAGAGTTATTGACCAGTTTGGCCGGTAAACACTCAGTCGTGGTTGTTGAGCATGATATGGAGTTTATTCGCTCTATTGCTCGTAAAGTGACGGTGTTGCATGAAGGCCATGTGCTGGCGGAAGGCAGCATGGATGAAGTGCAGCGTGATCCGCGAGTGATCAGTGTCTATCTTGGTGAATAACGGGCTGCTTGCAGGAGAGTGACGATGCTCAGTTTGAAGAATGTGAATCAATTTTACGGTGAGAGCCACACACTGTGGGACATTAACCTGGAAATAGCCAAGGGCGAGTGCGTTTGTTTGATGGGGCGTAATGGTGTTGGCAAGACAACCGTGATGAAGTCAATCATGGGGTTATTGCCGATTCGATCTGGAGAAATCCATTTTGATGGACATGATCTGAGTCGTGCGGCGGCCGAGAGGCGGGCGCGGGTTGGGATAGGGTATGTGCCTCAAGGCCGTGAGATCTTTCCGCAGTTGACCGTTGAAGAGAATCTGCGAATTGGTTTGAGTGCGCGCGCCGATAAGACCCGCAATGCACTGGATAAGGTTTACGAGATGTTTCCTGTGTTGAAGGAGATGCTGTATCGCCGTGGCGGTGATTTATCGGGTGGGCAGCAACAGCAATTGGCGATAGGGCGTGCGTTGATGTTGAATCCAACCATTCTGTTGTTGGATGAGCCAACTGAGGGTATCCAGCCGAACATTGTGGCCGAGATTGGTGATGTCATCATTCGGCTGAATGAAGAAGAGAATATGACGGTGGTGATTGTGGAGCAGAAGCTTCCCTTCGCCCGTCGTGTAGGTAAACGTTTTGAGATCCTGGATCGTGGGCGCAATGTTGCCAATGGCGCGATGAGTGAACTCAGTGACGAACTGGTGCAGAAATATTTGACGGTATAGCGAGGAAGCCTCGGCCTTTATTTGTTGCCGTCCCAATAACGTTTGATCAGTCCTGAGCGATTTCGCACGCCGAGTTTTTGGAAGATATTGCTCATGTGTTTCTTGACAGTAACTTCGCTGACAAATAGACGGGCGGCAATTGAACAGTTGGGCAAGCCTTCAGCCGCAGCAACGGCAACCTCGCGTTCGCGTTTTGATAAAGAGTCTAAAAGTTTCTGTTGGTGTTCAATCAGGCTTTCTTGTTGCTGAGAGCTTTGTTGAACTTCGTTGGCGATGGCTCCAACGAGTTGATCGTCCAGTCCCTGATTTGCATCTTCTCCCGCGTAATTCCGAATCATGCTTTGTAGATAGGCGGTTAAGCGTGGTCCGCGCAGATCAAGCTCAAAGTATGGGGATGGCCGGTCGGCGCCGAAGTCATAATGCGACTCTTTGGTTTCGATTTTAATGAAGCCGAAACGTGCCACCATTTCTTGATAGAAGGCTAGAGGAGTGGTGGTGATAAAACGTGCTGGGCGGATGAAGAGATTGACGAGGTCGCGGCTGAGGACTCGGCGAGCATCAATGTCGCCGCCTTCCCGAATATCAATCAGACGAATGAACCAGTCTTGGGTGTGAGCTGTGTCATTGCCGAGCGCTTCGCGTTCTGTGACGGGCATTTGGTCAATAAAGCTGCCACAGACAGGTTGTTGTTGTAGGTAGTTGATGGTTTGTTTGTTGATTGGGTAGACGATGGTCATGCCACGTAGTTGATTTTGTGGGTCGCGAAGCGTGCGGATGGTGCCGGGCATTTGTTGCAGGATGTCATCCATTTTCAGAAACTCTGGTTCGCGAGGTTCTGATTCGACCCATTGGGCAATCGGTGTTTTTTGCTCGCGATCGTAAAGCTCTAGTTTGATGCCTGCGATAACGCCCCGGTTGTTACGCCAGTCTTGCATGTAGTCATGGAGATCGGGCAGATCTTTTTGAGTTGCCGTTTCCAGGTAAAGGCCGCTTTCCTGTTGCTCGCTATAAAGTACTGCGTTAACCAGTTCGTCACCCAAAAGATAAAAGAACTCATGCAGCATTCGGCTGCGCAGCTTGCCATCTCCAGGCGTTGTCGCGCGTTTGGCAAAATAATGGAGGGCCTTGGCTTGGCGTTGGCGCAGCGTACTCCCGGCACGGGTGCGTTGACTGCGTACGAGCGCATCGCGCACCAGGTCATGTAATGCCCATCCGTTCAGGTGGTGTCGAACGAAGGAGCAGGCAATCAATTGTTCAAATGTTGCGCTGCTAATCGGCTGTCCTTCGATGTGGCTGATCAGGTCCTGATCAAAATTGCGGACAACGGCAGCGGTTTCTACCAGTGTCCTCAGTTCTTCGTTGTCTATTTCGCGGAGCCAGCGCTGAACCAGTTTGTTGATGACGTCAGGGCGGTCGGGGATTTCGTCGATCGCATTGTCGCCTTCGCGTTTGATGATGAGAGCGATCAGGTTGAGTGCGAGTGGGTGGCCCTGACTGTAGCGCCATGCTTGATCGATCGTGCGAGGATTGTTGATGCCTTGGGACTGCAGATATTCGCTGGATTGTGCGGGGGTGAAGTCTTTCAGTGGCAGCGGTTCGATCAGCTTGCACCAGCTGTCGTGATCTTGCCATAGCTCGTTGAGTGCGTAACGGCCGGCAATGACGATTGCGCTGCCGCCAGGTAGTCGTGGTAGAAACGCTTCTCGCAACCAGCGATTGAGTTCTCCAATTTCTTCATAACTGTCGATGACCAGTGCAACCGGCTGTTTTTGTGCAACTTGATAAAGTGCGTCCATCGTTGAATCCAGGTCGCTGTCGATGGAGGGAGTGAACTGGCTGACGGTAGTGGTGACCTTGCCGATGAGTGATAGGGCCGATCCTTGCAGGTCTTTTGCGTCGATGTATATATAGCAGGTGTTGTGTTTTTCGGCGCAGCGACGATAGGCATCTAATAGGCTGCTTTTGCCGATGCCGCCGGGGCCGTAGACATTGAGGATTTTCCATTCAGGGCAGCGTTGTAGCAGCGTGTCTTCAAACTGGGTGAGTTCGTGTTGGCGCCCCACGAAAGAGTCTTGTTTGACAGACCGTAGGTGGTTGCCGATAGAGGTGGTGTGATGTGGCCCAGACGGCATTGCTGCGCTGCTCCTGGTAAAAAGGTTGTTCTATCAACTATCCCGTTATTATTAATTATTGGCGCCACTTGAGCGAGCTTCAGGACAGTTTGCTTCTTCGACTCATTCTAACTCGTAAAAGTATACTCATGGATACTTTTTATATGGCGGTGGGACCTCTAACATTTGCATCGTGGTAGCAGGGAAAGTACGCGGGTTGCGCCAAGGACGGCATTATTAACCCGGCTGCGATATGTGGAGTATATGTAAAGGAGTTCAGCATGGATGGAAAGACGGACATCGGTTTGGCGGTAGTGGGCGATCGTTACGAGCGTTGTTTTGATCGTTTGGAAGAGGCGCGTAGCGGTTTTATGCGGGTGCCCGGTGTGCTTGGGGTGGGCATTGGTCCCAAGGAATCACGAGGCGCGCTCAATTCGGGTGACCCATGTCTGATCGTTTACGTTGAGCAAAAGAAACCGCGTACGGCCTTGCCCGCGGTGGAGCTGATTCCGAGTGAATATCGCGGTGTAAAGGTGGATGTGGTTGAGCTGGGCAAGCGCCGAATGCCTATTCATAATCAATTTGATGCGGTGTGGCTGAATCCAAAAGTTCCTATGGCTCAAGGAGTTGGGACTGGCTATATCTATTGATAATATCGTTGAAGTTTTCAATCAAAGGGGGCCTGTCTTAACAACAGGCCCCCTTTGTCGTTAGAGGATGGTGGTCCGTTGATTGGGGTCGAGGGGAAATACCCGGCCGTGTTTGAGAGTGGTGGCAATTTGGCGGAGCACTTTTCCGGGGCCGCCCTGTTCGTCATGGAGGTAGTAACAATGACCGAGTGGGTTGTCGTAGGCAGAATTGACGTTATCGCAATCGATCGCATAGACATTGTTGCGGACTTTACTCATGTCCTCGGGGCCGGTGTGGCCTAGCCGCCTGGATGCTATTTTATTCTTTAAATTCGAGACCTTGCTGGCGCGTAGGGCTAGATCATCTGCGGCGTAGAAAACGGTGACGTTACGGGCTGCATGGCTGATCAACTCGCCGTGTTGTCCGATTTCCAGTGTTTCATTTACTACATCCGGGGCGACCATGAAGATGTTGCGAAACAACATGGGGACACCTTCCATCAGGTCGTAGCGATACCAGGCGCGCAAGGTCTCGCGTAGCACCCGATTGCCCATGGAGTGCGCTAATACATTGATGCGCTTGGTGCAGGGGGCGGTTTCCGGTTCATTGGCGGGTGATTCACGCCAGGCCATGAATTTTTCCAATACGCGGGCGAAGGCGTAGGCGCTCATGTCGGCCGATTTTTGATCATCCCAATAGTCTTTCACCACGCCGAAGTCATTGTCGCAGGGCCAGATCAGTGGCACCACGAGTGCCATGTTGAGTTCGTTCTCATCGAGCAGTTGTTGCAGATCGTGGGCATCGGGGAAAATGTGTTTCTCAGGTAAGTAATTGAATCCATGAATGTAAAACAAGATCTGGCGATGCGGGGTGGCGCGTAGGCGGGTCATGAATTGCTGGCTGCCAATCTCGGTGTAACTGCCGTCTGCATGACGCTCGCAATAAAAGGCCGAGTTGGACGTTGTGTTGTTGCCATCTTCAAAACGGATGGTGCGGCCGATGCGGGTGCGCGCCGAGCCGACGGGGGTGCGATTGGTGACGAAGAGCACAGTGGTTCCCTCCTTGTGCTTTACAAATCTTGACTGGCCGTGTCAGGATTAATCCAGCTTATGACCGATCAGGTCTCCTGCTTGGCGGACGGTAGTCCGTGCCGATAACACTATAAACCGGTCCAGCAAAATGGGCCACCGGCGCAGGGACGTCAGTTATAGCTCCTAAATTAGGGGGAGAACATATGTCCAACGCAGCTACAGAAGTAGAGGTAACGGATGGTGTGGTCGTGCAAGAGCCAGTGGCGATGGTCGATGTAGATGGTGTATCGATCACGATCCTGGGCACGGCACATATCTCCAAATCGAGCGCCGATGCCGTCGAGCGTTTGATCGAGAGTGGGGATTATGACGCGGTCGCACTCGAGTTATGTCAAAACCGTTTTAACGGAATCAAGGATCCCAATGCCATCGCGCGCATGGATTTGCTCGAGGTCATCCGCAAGGGCAAGGGCACGATGGTCATGGCCAGTCTCGCACTCGGCGCCTTTCAGCAACGTTTGGCCGATCAGCTCGGCGTCGAGCCAGGGGCCGATATGCGCGCGGGTATCCGTGCCGCTGAACAACGTAATTTACCTGTGCTGTTGATCGATCGTGATCTGGGCGTGACCTTAAAACGCGTCTACCGCAGTGTGCTGTGGTGGCGTCGCCTGAGTGTGTTTTCGATGTTGTTGGCGGGTGTGATCAGTCGCCGCAGTATCACTGAGCGGGAAGTGGAACAGCTCAAACAACACGATGCACTCGATGCGGCCTTTAATCAATTTGCCGAACACTCGGCCGAAATCTATCAACCCCTGATTGATGAGCGTGATCATTACATGGCGGCGCGTTTGATCCAGGAGGCCAAGTCTTCGGGGTGTAAACGTATCCTCGCGGTGGTGGGCGCCGGGCACATGGCCGGTATGCTGCGTTATTTTGAATCGATGCAGGCACGCCATGAATCACCGGAAGAAGAAGTAGCGAAGCTCGAGTATGTGGCGCCAACATCTTCGCTGTGGCGTTTGATGCCGTGGATGATCGTGGCCGTGATTTTGGCCGGTTTTGCGATTGGTTTCAGTCATAGTCCTGAGTTGGGTTGGGGGTTGGTCAAGAGCTGGATCATCATTAATGGTTCACTGGCCGCCTTGGGGGCGTTGCTGGTTGGCGCGCATCCGATCACGATCTGTGCGGCGTTTGTTGCTGCACCGTTGACTTCACTCAACCCGACGATCAGTGCCGGTGTGGTCACTGCCGCGGTGGAGGCAATGGTGCGGAAACCCCAGGTCGGTGATTTTGTTTCACTCAGGGTCGATACCAGTCACTTCAAGGGATGGTGGACCAATCGCGTCGCGCATACCTTTATGGTCTTTTTTATGACAGGTATGGGCTCGGTGTTGGGCACCTATATCGCAGGGTACAAGATCTTTGAAACAATCGCGGTTGCCTGACGACGGCGGTTTTTTTCTTTAACCCTGTTCTTATGTTGTTGGCTGCAAATGAGGGCATAAAGTGCGTATAGTAGGTGCGATACTTTTATGCATAAGCAGTAGGTGACATGGGGGCGGGGTTGACTGTTTATATTCGTACCGATGCCAGTGAGCAGCTGGGGATCGGCCATCTCAAGCGCATGTTGCATGTCGCAACGGAACTAAAGCAGCGCCAGCATCAAGTCATCTTTATACTCGCCACGCGCAGCACAATGCTGGATCAATTGCTGCGGGGGTTTGATGTTGTTTATTTAAATTCGTCTGCAGGGGCAACGCCCGTCTGGTCCGAGCCTGAGGATGCCCGTTTATCCTTGGCTGCGATGGGAGAGCCAGCCCACGCTACCGTGATCGTTGATAGTTACTACCTAGGTGCTGAATGGGAGCGATGCTTCAAGGCGCGTGGTTATCAGGTGGTGGTATTTGATGATCTGGCAAATCGCGCCCACGACTGCGATATGTTGATAGATGCCAAGTGGTGTGGCGAATCAGAAACGGCGAATCGATATAAGGGCTTGGTGCCAGAGACATGTATCCGTTTGTTGGGTCCTGCCTATTGCGTGTTGGGCGCAGAGTATCGGCAGGCACGTTATACGCCACCGGAAAAATTTAATGTGTTGTTTGCATTGGGTGGTGGAGGTGATTTAGCGCCACTCGCCGCGCTGTTGTCTGCGATGCTGGTGACGGTCGGCGATGATGACCATGACTTTTGTTTGCAACCGGTGATCGGCCCGCTGGCTGTGAATGCCCATCTGCTCAAAGAGCTCGCTGCAAACGATGCACGTGTGCAGCCAATAATTGGCGCGCAATCGCTGTGTGAGAAATATCTCAATAGCAGCCTCTATGTGGGTGCCCTGGGGACATCCGTGTTTGAACTGGCTGCATTGAAAGTGCCAGCGTTGAGTTTCTCGATAGCCGAAAATCAGGAAAACGATCTGCGCTGTTTGGAAGACTTCGGGCACTATCTACATTTGCCAAAACAGGCCTTGTATCAAAGTCAGGCATTGGCAGCCTTGATCTGGAGCTTACGAGGTAAGCTGACGCGTTTGCGTGCGTTGGCCAGTGCGCAGCGTGTCAGGATTGATGGTTTGGGTTGTCAGCGTATTGTTGATCATTTGCTGGCGACGGCTGAAGCTAAGATGGATGGTGTGAGCTTGCCGCCGCAAAATGTACCGGTATGTCATCGATTGTCTGAGCGGGTATCTATTCGTGCAGTGGATGATCGCGATATCAATTGTTATCTAGAGGCGCGAAATCTGGCGCAAAATCGCGGCAATATGTTGTCGACGGTCGAGATTGAACGGATAGATCATTATCGTTGGTGGTTTGATAGTCGTCGTGACTCCTATTTGGTATCACAGGATGATCTGCCGATGTTTTACATCTGGCAGCAGTTGTATGTCTTTGAACAACACGAATATTGGATAGGCGGTTGGTTTGTCTGTCGTGAAGACTGTCCGTTTAATCTGGTGTTGGCGGCATTGAAGTGGCAGTTGGATGAAACGGCGAAGTTGAAACCAAATGCGGCCTGGGTTGCGGTGATTAAAAAGAGTAATAAATACGTTAACCTGCTCAACCAGTATATGGGGTTTGATCAGGCGTCTGAACAGGATGAAGAGTTCGCGGCCATCACACATTTTTTTCCGGCAGCATCACGTGATGAATACAATTTTGTGAAGTACCGGCCGTAATGCTTGTATGAAGTACGCGGAGCCATTTTAAAAGGATTGTTGAATGTCAGATACACAGCAAAACAATAAACCGTTACGTCTTGGTTTTGTCGGTGGTGGATTGTCGTCGGCGGTGGGGCAGGTGCATATGTGCGCCAGCCAGATGGACGGACATTGGCAATTGCAGGCGGGTGCGTTTAGTCGGGATCAGTCGATAAATCAAAAGACGGCTGAGGCCTGGAATGTGGCGCGGGTCTATGATGATTGGCGTCAGTTGTTGGATGCGGAACGCACGCAGTTGGATGCGGTGGCGGTGCTGACGCCGACGCCTGATCATGCGGATGAGGTGTGTGAAATTCTGGAGCGTGGCATTCCGGTAATCTGCGAAAAGGCGCTGGCGGTCAGTCTCGATGAAGCAGCGCGCATTCGTGAGGTGTTGACGCGCACGAATGGTTTTCTGGCAGTGACCTATAACTACAGTGGTTATCCCTTGGTGCGTGAGTTGCGTCAGCGTATTGAAAATGGTGAGCTGGGCAAGATTCATCAGATTCAGTTTGAGATGCCGCAGGAAGGCTTTGTCAGGCCGCCATCAATCGCAGGAAAGGCATCGCCGCCACAGGCCTGGCGATTAAAAGATACCGAGATCCCGATGGTGGCGTTTGACCTGGGTATACATCTGTTTCATCTGGCCCATTTTCTGACGGCAAAAAATGTTGTGCGGACGATGGCCGATTTTTCAAATTTTTCGCCCTACCCAAATCTTGTCGACGACATTCGTATGTGGCTCGAATACGACGATGGCATGAAGGGTGATTTTTGGATGAGCAAGACCTCGCTCGGCAATCGTAATGGCATGCGTCTGCGGCTCTATGGCGATAAGGCCAGTGTCGACTGGGTGCAGGCCCAGCCCGAGACGCTGCACATCTCCTACGCAGATGGACGCAATGAGATCGTTGATCGCGGCAGTCAAACCCATGTCGCAGGCTTGTTGCGTTATAACCGCATGAAGCCCGGGCATCCTGCCGGATTTATTGAGGCCTTCGCCAATCTATATTGTGATCTGGCCGATGCCTTACAGCAGTATCGCGCGCAGGGTTCACATACACATCCCTATGTCTATGGTCTGGATCACTCGCAGGATGCGCTGAAGCTGTTTTCAGCGGCGCGTCGTGCCCATGTTCAAAAGAGCTGGCAGGACGTATAAGGCAGCTTAATCCTGACGTTGTTTGATATCGGTGTTGATGTTGAGTAACCGACGCATGGTTGCGGTTAGATCCAGGCCTCGATTGTTATAGTCTTTGCGTAGACCTTGTTTGTCGATCTTGCCGCTGGCGGTCAGTGGTAAGGCCGGAATGAAATCGTATCCCAGGGGTTGTTGGAAGCTGGCAAGGTGTTGGCCCAGGCTGGTGCGCAGTTCTCGCTCCAGTGTCTGATGGTCTTGTGTTCGCGTGGCGCAGACAGCATACACGGCTTCGCCTAGATAACTGTCCTGGATCGCGATCACTGAGCAGTCATCAATCTGCGGGTGTTGTTTGATGACACTTTCGATGTCGGCAGGATAGATGTTGATGCCGCCGCTGATGATGATGTCTTTTTTGCGCGAGACAAAATACAGATAACCCTCGTCATCCAGATAACCCAAATCGCCTGTGAGAAAATAATTGCCGTTTTTTGCAGCGGCTGTTAGTTCAGGTTTTTGATAATAACCACTGAACATGAGCGGGCTGTTGACTGCAATTTCACCGCACTCACCTTGAGTGACTTCCTGTTGTTGATCATCCAGGATCTTGATGTCGACACCCGGGCAGGGAAGGCCGACGGATTTCTCTTTGGACTTGGGTGCCTGTGGCGCAAGATTGCTGGCGGTGGCGACTTCGCTGGCGCCATACATCTCGTGGAACTGGCAGTTGAGTGTTTCCAGCAACAGATGTTTTAGCTGTGGATCGATGTCGGCCGATGACGATACCAGCCCACGTAGTGTTTTGATGTCCTGACTGTTATTGAGCAAGGGCTCTTGTAATGCATGCAGATGGCAGGAGACGGGGATGGTAAAGGTCACGCCATGATCGCGGGTGGCATTGATCCATTTTGCTGGTGTAAATCCATCGAGCAAGACCAGGGTGCCGCCGTGCAGGAGGGGCAGGAAGGTCAGGCGTTGTCCCAGTGAATGGAAAAAGGGTGATGCGCATAAAATGACATCGTCGCTGGTGACATCAAAGAGCCCAACCGATTGCTGTGAGCGCAGCTGTTTTACCCGTTGTGACAGCACGATCGGTTTGGGTTCTCCGGTTGAGCCGGAAGAGAGTGTGATGATGAAGGCGGCATCGATATCGACGATGGGTTCGCTGATGATGTGAGCCGTATCTGTTGTCAGTTCATCTGCTGTCAGCAATACAGGCGTGTAGTGCTCGTGTGCCGCCAATGCCTGTGAGACCTGTTTGAGCTGATGGCTGCTGGTGACAATCAGTTGCACGTCGGTGGCCAAACATGATTGAACCAGCTGCTCTGCTTTGAGGGTGGTGTTGACCGGGATGGCGACCATGCCCTGGCGGGCGATGGCAAAGGCGCAGGCGGCCTGTTCGATACAGTTCTTTAGATGCAGTGCAACGTGTGGTGGTTGGTCGCGATCGATGCGTTGTTCCAGTTGGCTGGCGATGGTGTCGCAGAGTTCAAGCAGGCGGCGATAGCTGATCGTTTGTTGTTCAAAGATGATGGCGGTTTTGTCGCCCTGATTCAGCGCCTGTTGTTTGAACTGTTGGTACATGCCTGAGGTATTCATGTGCAAACCACTCATGAATTGCGGCCGCGTTTGTTTTCGATGAGTTGGCTGAGGCCGCCGATCGTGCGGATATTGTCATCCAGCAAATCTTCCGGTGTGAGCTTGATCGCGAACTCAGTCTCCAGCGACATGATGAAGGCGAGTGTTTCAAATGAATCGATGATCGCGGCATCCACGTAGTTATATGCAGCTGCGCTATCGGCAGGGATGTCGGCGCCTTTGCTGCTGAGATAGTCGATGATGAACTGTTCGATGTCGTTGCTCATGTGCGGGGTCCGTGGTTATTCGCCGTCGAATTCTTTTAATACCTTGTACATCAATTCCGCCCTGCGCCAATCGTCCTCGGTGTCGAGATCAATGACGCGATAGTGCGGGATGGGATGGATCGTCGAATCTGCAGTGAAGCCAGGGGCGTTATCGCGCCAGGTCTGGATGTTGGCCCAACAAAATAAAGCAGCGTCGTGATAGGTCGTCGGCAGATCTTGCGAGCGCGTTCTGAAATGTTCGGGATGCAGCATCTGCATGCCGCCAACTTCGTTTAACAAAAAAGAACGCTGGATGGGAAAGACGTATTCGGTGGCGGCAATCACATAACGCCACTGCGCGCCTTGCATGAGTGCGTGTCCGGCGATGAGATCAGTACTGCGCAGCAAGGGGGCGGTGGGGAAGATCAGGCACATCTCGGTGACGGGCCAGGCCTGTTGGTCCAGCCAGATCACGAATTCATTCATCACGTCGCCGATGGTGCTGTGGTCATCCGCCAGTTGCGCCGGGCGCATGTAGGGCACTTCGGCGCCATACTGGCGCGCGATGTCTGCGATTTCAGTATCGTCCGTGGAGACGATGACCTTGTCGAACAAGCCACACTGCTGTGCGGATTGAATGGAATAGGCAATGATCGGCTGGCCGTGAAAGTCACGGATATTCTTGCGCGGGATTCGTTTGCTGCCGCCGCGGGCCGGGATGAAGGCGATCCTCATTGCGTGAGGTCGCCCCAGTGCAAGGCCTGGCCTTCTGTCTTGTCATGTGCGAGTGTGCAGCCGACGACTTGCGGTACATCGACGGGCTGGCATTGTCCGAGGTCCGGACGTGCGACGCGCAGGTGCTGGCGTTCGATAGTGGTGCCTGCACTCAGGTCGCAGGCGAGATAGATGCCGCGGCGGCCGCCGCTCAGTCCGCCTGCCTCGCTGTCGCGACAACCGATGACGCCATCGCCGAGGCCGGACTCCAGGGCGCGCACGCGTTGCACCAGGCGGCGCAGGTCGTCGATCTCGTGTGCAAATGGTGAGTCGGGAAAGCCGTCATTGCGTGAGAAGGTGATGTGTTTTTCGAGTACGGTCGCGCCGAGGGCAACGGCGGCGATGGCCGGGTCATCCTCCATAAAGTGATCCGACAGTCCCACGGGCAGCTGGAATCGTTTGTGCAAACTGGTGATGGCCTTGAGGTTGGCATCTTCGATCGCGGCGGGATAGGCCGAGATACAATGCAGCAGCGTGGTGTGTGCCGCGGCCGGGCCGAGCCATTCCAGGGCCTGCGCGATTTCGGCCTCATTGGCCATGCCGGTAGACAGGATCACTGGCAGGCCATAACTGCCGACTTCCTTGATCAGTTCGTAGAAGGTGATGTCGCCGGAGGCAATCTTGATCGCTGGGGTGTCGAGGCTGTGGAGCAGGCGGGCGCTGTCGAGATCAAACGGGGTGGAGAGAAAATCGACGCCATGCTGTTTGCAACAATCGACCAGTGCCTGATGCCATTCATAACGGGTGGTCAGCGGTTCGAGGATGTCGACGACACCGGCGCGACTGCGCTGACCCTGTGCATCAAAGTCCCACGGATTGCGCAGCTGGTCCGCCTGCCAGGTTTGAAACTTGACGGCATTGGCACCGGCATCGGCGCAGGCGCGGATGAGGTCCTTGGCGCGTTGCAATTGACCGCCGTGGTTAGTGCCGATCTCGGCAATGATGTATACCTGTTGCTGGTTGGGCATTGGCATCGACCTTGTGTTATCAGTGATGGAGGTGCTGTGTGTGTCGCACCGGATTTATTGATTCAGGATTCTACCGTTAATGAAGTCTAATTCGATAGGGGCACCACGTGTGAGGTGGGCAGTATGCATGATGCGTTGAGAGGAGTGCCGGCCAAGGGCCTGTTGCCCGCTTTGATGGTGATGGTGGTGATCCTGGTCATCTCGCAGGCGGTGTATATCTTTGGTGCCAAACAAAGCGATTTGATCCTGCAGCTCGCCTACGATGGGGAGCGTTGCCAGCAGTCGACGGACAGTGATGTGCTGTTGGTGGATCACTGGCAGGCGGTGGCGCGTGGGCTGGATCGGTTGGCGTTTGAGTTTAAGCCGTCGATCGATGCACGGCTGCAAGGATATCGGCCGTACAGTGCGCGCCATTGTGAGGTGTTGGGGCAGTTGGCGGCGCAGATTCAATTGCAAGGCGCAGCTGAGGCGCGGGCCGAGCTGTTTGTGCTTCAGGCCGACGATGTGTTGTCGGCCCTGCACAATCGGCGTCAGCAACGGGCGGACTTTGAAGTGCACACCTGGCTGGAGGATGGGCGCTTGTATGCTCTGTTGCTGCCGTCCGCCGTGGATTGATGTTTGCGGTGTGTTGTTGCTGACGGGTGTTCTCAGACCTTTTTCACAAACTCGGATTTGAGCTTCATCGCGCCGAAGCCATCGATCTTGCAATCGATGTCGTGATCGCCGTCGACTAGGCGGATGTTTTTGACCTTGGTGCCGACCTTGACGACGGCAGAGCTGCCTTTGACCTTGAGGTCTTTGATGACGGTGACGGTGTCGCCGTCTTGCAGGATGTTGCAGTTGGCATCCTTGATGATGCGCTGATCGTTGTCGGTGTTGCTGGCGGATGGCGACCATTCGTGGGCGCATTCGGGACAGATCAGCAGTTGGCCGTCTTCATAGCTGTATTCGGAGCCGCATTGCGGGCATGGGGGGAGATTGCTCATGTGTGCCTCGGGTTTCAACGTGTGGTGGTGTGCGTGAGGCTTCCTGTTATTGCAGGTGTGCGACGCGCGGTATCGGCTAGATGAGTTCCAGCTCTAATGGGATGCTTTGCTGTTGCTGTATGCGAAAGGCCTGCATTTCCAGCACGCCGGTGGTGTCGAGCGAGACGATCAGGTAGGCGGCCTCCCGATATGCAGCCTCATCGATATCGGTGGCGGAGGGCAGGGCCGGGGCATGCGGGTGTGAGTGATAGATCGCCAACAGGCTCTCGTCGCGTTCTCGCATCTGGCGCATGGCGTCAATTTGATTGGCGGGATTCATCTGGTAGCGATGACTGGGTTCGGCGGCATCATTGATCACCGGATAGCAGTGACTGGCACTGCCGTTGCGTGCGCCGATCAGGCCGCAGACCTCGGCCTCGGGTGCGCTCTGGGCGTGGGCGAGGATCTGATTGACGATGTGGCGGGGTAGTTTCAGTGTGTCCATGATGCTCGCTTAGTGTTAACAGGTCTGAGTGTATTGGCCGCAGCTCATGCGCTCATTGTCGCCGATGTCTTTGGCGGTGCCGATCTGTTGATAGCCGTGTTGCGCCAGCAGGTCGCGCACGGCCTCTCCTTGATTATAGCCATGTTCCAACAATAGCCAGCCGGGGGCGGTGAGGTGCCGGCGCGCCTGTTCGATGATGATGCGCAGATCGGCGAGGCCGTCCGCGCCGGGGGTGAGTGCAGTTTGCGGTTCAAACGGCAGGCCATTGCGTTGCAGATGCACGTCATCGGCATCGACATAGGGCGGGTTGGAGGCGATCAGTTGAAAGCGTTCGTCGGCTTGGAAGGCCTGTGTCCATGAGGCGTGGCGGAATTCGATGTTGTGGATGCCGAGCGTCTGCGCGTTGTCGCGGGCGACGGCGAGGGCCTCGGGGCTGAGGTCGCTGGCGACGATGTGGCAGCGCGGTCGTTCGCTGGCGATGGCGAGCGCGATTGCGCCGCTGCCGGTGCCGAGGTCGGCGATGCGCCAGTCGGCATCGGTCGGGATCAGCGTCAATGCGTGCTCGACCAGCGTCTCGGTGTCGGGGCGCGGGATCAGGGTCGCCGGTGTGACCTTGAGTCGGAGTGACCAGAACTCGCGCCAGCCGATCAGGTAGGCCAGTGGTTCTTCGTTGCTGCGGCGTGCGATCAGTGCATGGAATGCGGCCAGTGTGGCCTCGTCGAGCGTGCGCTCGGGCCAGGTGCGCAGGTAGCTACGCGGCTTGTCGAGCAGGTGGCACAGCAACAGCTCGGCGTCGAGACGATCGATGTGTTGCTGTGCCTGTTTTAGCGCACCGGCGATATCCACGGTCAGCGCTTATTCGCCGCTCATTGCCGCCAGCAGGTCGGCCTGGTATTCGCTGGTCAGCGGATCGATGACCTGGGCCAGGCCGCCGTTCATGATGTCTTCCAGCTTGTACAGCGTCAGGTTGATGCGGTGATCGGTGACGCGGCCCTGCGGGTAGTTGTAGGTGCGGATGCGCTCGGAGCGATCGCCGGTGCCGACGAGTTGGCGGCGCGTGCTGGCCTGTTCGGCGGCCTGTTTTTCGATCTGCATCGAGTTGAGTTTTGCGTGCAGCAGCGACATCGCCTTGGCGCGGTTTTTGTGCTGCGAGCGTTCCTCTTGGCATTCGACGACGATGCCGGTCGGCAAGTGGGTGATGCGGATTGCGGAATCGGTCTTGTTGACGTGCTGACCACCGGCGCCGGAGGCGCGGAAGGTGTCGGTCTTGAGGTCGGCCGGGTTGATGTCGATCTCTTCCAGCTCGTCGGCCTCGGGCATGACGGCAACGGTGCAGGCCGAGGTGTGGATGCGGCCCTGTGACTCGGTTGCTGGCACGCGCTGCACGCGGTGGGCGCCGGATTCGAACTTCATCTTCGAGTAGGCACCGCGGCCGATGATGCGTGAGATGATCTCTTTGTAGCCGCCGTGTTCGCCCTCGCTCTCGCTCATGACCTCGACCTGCCAGCCCTGGGTCTCGGCGTAACGCGAGTACATGCGGAACAGGTCGCCGGAGAAGATCGCCGCCTCGTCGCCGCCGGTGCCGGCGCGCACTTCAAGATAGATGTTCTTGTCGTCGTTCGGGTCTTTCGGCAGCAGCAGTTTTTGCAGCTCGGCGTCCAGCTCGTCGCGCATGGCCTTGGCGGCCTTGAATTCATCCTCCGCCAGCTCGCGCATGTCGGGGTCGTCCATCATCTCTTCGGCGGTCTTGATGTCGGCCAAGGCCCGTTGGTAACGCTCGAAACACTCGATGACCGGGCTCAGTTCGGCGTACTCCTGCGACAGGGTGCGGAATTTGTTCTGGTTGGCGATGGTGTCGGCATCGGCC
>DHYU01000023.1 GCA_002415485.1 Proteobacteria bacterium UBA5122 | reverse complement strand
CTCTATGAAAGTGGGGGCGATTCAGATCATGCTTGGCACAAAGTTTTGTTGTTGCATAGCCTGAATTGCTTCATCGAGCGAGCAGGCTGTAATCACATGGCATTGCCATTTTTCTAGCAGTGCCCGCATGGCGGAGAGGACCTCACTGTCGTCGTCTATCACCAACAACTTCAACCCTTCCAAGGTCAAGACTTGACTTCGATCGCATTCTTGCTCGTTGGCGACTGAACCTTCATCGCCTAGTGGTAGTGTGATGCTGAATACCGATCCTTTTCCTGGAGTGGACCTCAGCGTTAGCGGCAATGTTAATAAACCACAAATCTTTTGCACTACTGACAGACCGAGGCCAAAACCTTCGTTACGGTTGTGTGTTGGCTGGTGAAGCTGCTTGAATTCGAGAAATATCTCATCGCACTGTTCTTCTGGAATACCAATGCCAGTGTCCCACACCTGTATCAACACGCGACTTTTATATTGACGACAGGTAATCAGCACTTTACCCACATCGGTGTAACGAATGGCATTACTAATAAGATTGCGCAATACGCGCTCGACCAGCAGTCGATCTGACATAACAATAATATTGCGTGCGCGGGTTTTTAGTTGCAAACCTTTGGCCTGCGCAGCCGGACGATATTCATTGGCCAGTGTTTGTATCAACGCATCAATATCGAAGTGGCTGTATTCTGGCACTATCGAGTTTGCATCCAAGCGTGAAACATCCAATAGCGTATCAAACAATTTTTGCATTGCCTCCATAGCCGCATCAATGCGCGGAAACAGGGTTTCGCGTTGTGTTTGGCTATTATCATCCCTGAGCACATCAACAAACAGAGATAGCGCATGCAGTGGTTGCCGTAAATCATGGCATGCCTCGGCCAGTAGACGTGACTTTTCTCTAGCAGCCTCTCGCACAGATTTCGTACTGCTCATGAGCATGCGCTTCTCGTCCTGTTCGCGCCGAATTCGATAGCCCAGCAATAACGACAAAATAATCGCCTCCAAGGCTGAACCAATTTGCATGGCGTGTTCAAAAAAGAAGTTGGTTTCGATCACACCATTGGCTGCGGCGACATAAAGCGCCGTGCCGCCAACAAAACAGAGCAGTGCTGCGGCCCATATCCTCACCACCAAACTATGCTTCCAGTACAGGATCGACGTGGCACAGAATGAGATCGCCATTAGCGCGACCACCCCACTCTGAAACAACATTCCAATGTATAGCGCATCACTAATGATCGGCGTTATCGCCAAGCCTGCAGCAAACAACCAGGCAAGAATCAACCATGCCTTTTTGACGGTATGACTGAATGACTCTGCGGCGATTAATTTATAGCTAAAGTAACAGAGAAAAAAACCAACAAACCCAGAGAACAGATAACTGAGATGGGTATTGACTCCTGTATAGGTCGACCATACGAATTGCTGCCCATAGCCGCTTATACCTAATTGAAAGCATACAAATGAAAGTTGGAAAAGGGAGTAATAGAGATAGACACGCTCTTTAACAACTGCGTATAGAAACAAGTTATAAAGCAACAACCCGATAATGATGCCAAAGTAGACACCGTGAACCACATGATCTCGCGAAATGGATAAATACCACTGTTGTGGCTGCCACAAGCGGGTTGGCACCCGCAGCCCATCCGACAACGTGTGTGCATTAAAATATATACGCAGCTTGCTGCCCCCTGACATATCGATAGGAAAGGCAAATAGCGGACTGGCAATAGGTCGCTGAGAAAATGGATGTTTTAAACCTACAGTGTAACTATTTAGCACCTTATCACCGTTGGTAACATACAAAATAACTTCATCCAGCAGGGGATTTTCAATTTGCAGTATCGTGGAAACAGGGGCTGGGGATGTATTTTCTAAATCAGCATAAAACCAATATGCGCTATTGGTAATACCAAACGACGGCGCCACTTGATCACTTTTCTGCCACTGCTTGCTGATGGATGCATCGGTTATATCGTTGATGCTCAGTTGTTTATTAGCATCCTCCAGGTAATGCAGATTGTCACCTATAACGATATTTTCGCTAATCGCTGATATATCGATCGCATTATGCACACCGAGAACCGGGGCCGCCGGACTGTCAAATGGCGAGGCAAAGGCAGGCACCGTTATCATCAAGACCAGCCACAGCATGACCATTCGATACATTGGCATTTTCGTTCTCTATCTCACAGTTATATACGACGTATATTTTATAGAGTTCAACCAGAATAATAAGATAAGAATAGGTTGCAGATGTAAAACATTCGCTATCAGCAGCATGATACATACTCACTAGGCGTTTTTACGTATCGAACGCTGCGGAACATTTGTTCACCCGTGGTTCTACACTTGCGGCCGTGAGACTCCGTCGCTGTATTGCTTTACTTTCTCACAGAATAGCCGAAATAACATATATCCCAAATAAATCTTATTCACAGGTGTATCGATATGGGCATCAGCAATACCCTCTATGACCGACTCGGCGGCAAGCCGACCCTGCAACGGGTGCACAAGGTCTTTTACGACAAGGCCTTTGCCCATCCGTGGCTGGGCCAATACTTCCAGGGCCGGAGTCAGCAGCTGCTGGAAGACCAACAGACCGACTTTCTGACCTCGATCATCGGTGGCCCAAAGTTATACATGGGCCGGGCGCCGAAGTTTGCCCACCAGCACATGGTCATCACCGAAGAGTTATTTGATTTGCGACAACGACTGCTTGGCGAGTCGATCAGCGAATGCGGCGTCAACGACGACCTTAAAGACGAATGGCTGGCCGCCGACAACGCGCTGCGCCGCGCCATCGTCAAAAAAGATGCTTCGGAATGTACGCTGCAATATAACGATGAGATATTGGATTTTAAGAAACCACACTAAAAATGCAGCGCGCGACACAGGGGCTGTTGATATTGCGGGGCAAGATTGACAGGCTTGGAAACTGTCTCAAACAGCCGCCGCGTTATTGGCTCAGATCTGCGCAAATCCAGATGATTTATTTAGAAAGGTCTGAGTCATGCCCCCTCACCTCTCCATATAGGGAATTCGAAATAAAAATCAGCCCCCTTCCCTTGCAGCGAATCAAACCCAATCACACCACCCATGCGCTCAACGAGCTCTCGGCTAATCGCCAACCCCAACCCTGTCCCACCCTTTTGTCGGGTATCCGATGAATCTGCCTGGGCAAACTTTTGAAATATCCGCGCTCGAAACTCCTCCGGGATACCTGGACCATGGTCTTGTACACTTACGCGTACATGCCCATCCCTGCGTGCTATTACCACCTCCACACACCCAGATTCTGGCGAGAATTTAATCGCGTTCGACAACAAGTTATACATCACCTGCAACAGACGTTGCCTGTCCACTCTGACTTCAGCATTGCTGTGGCCGGCAAGGGATATTGTCACGCCCTTTCCTAAACCATAACTTTGATTTGCATCCACACCCTGCTTTACCACTTCATCCAATGAATGTGGCTGCATCTCAAAATGCATCTTGCCCGCAGCGATCTTCTCCATATCGAGTAAATCATTAATCAGCTCCGTCAGGCGCTGACTATTGGATTGTGCAATTGAAAGCATCTCTTTGGCTTTGGCTGGCAATTCACCCAGTGCATCACTTGCCACCAGACTCAGGGCACCCGAGATCGATGTTAATGGCGTTCTGAGCTCATGACTGACCGTCGACACAAACTCTCTCTTCATGCGATCCATACGTTTACGCTCAGTGATATCCCGCACAACAGCGATAAACAGATTATTCTCATCTTTCGTTAACATGCTAATACGTACTTCGATCGGAAACTCTCGACCATCCTTGCAGCGATGAATACTGTCCAGTGTCATTGGAAATACATTCGCCTGCCCCTGCGCTCGCTCCCAAATGTTAAGCAATGCATCCGGACTGACACCTCTGTCCAACTGAGACACATTCAACGATATTAGCTCGGCCCGTGTATACCCTGTCTGATCACATGCGCCTTGATTGACATCCATAATGCGGCCAAATCGATCATGGATATAAATCGCATCTCCAGCGTCATCAAATATTGAACGAAAGCGCAGCTCACTTTCACGCAATCGTTTCTCTGCCCGCTTCTGCTCATCAATATCAGATTCAATTGCCATGTACCCGGTCAAACTACCACTCTCATCACGCATAGGATTACAACTAATGCGCACCCAATATGGTTGACCCGTCTTGGAGTAATTCACCACATCCACATTAAAAGGCGCTTGTTGTGAAAGTGCATTATTCATCATTGAAATGGCAGCGGCCGATGTTTCCTCACCTTGCAACACATCACCAGGCTTACGACCTTTTAGTTCATTCAAGGTATAACCACTTATACGAGTGAATGCTTCATTGACCCACTCCACGCGGCCCTCTCGATCTGTCACCACCACGCCATCATTGGTTTCACTTGCGATACGCGACAATCGTGTTAATGGCACCGTTAGCCAATGACTAAGTGCCCGGGCGACGATCAAACCAAACACCACCAGTATTACCAAGTAGCCAAATTGCGTCGCACTGTCCCGTTCCACCTTGGCCACCAGCGGCGCCGAACTCTTCTCTATAACGACATAAGCAATTTGCCCAATGCCCGACACCTCTTTAACCACTCGATAACGACCGGCCTTCCAGCGTTGCATTGCCGGCATATCACCCGTCGGCAACCATTGGCTCAAGCCATTCTCCAATGGCCTGACCTCACCTGGGGTCGCCATTGCTTCCACCACATCACCTAGACTCGCCAGGACCTCGCCGTCCGTAGTGATCAATGCCATCCCCGACCACGGCACCATACTTTCCTTATTCAAGGACAAATAAAGTTTGGCCTGCTCTGCTGTCTGCACCTGTTCTGCTTTCAAATGCAGAATAAATTCATCGACACCTTCGCCCAGTCGCTCCGCCATCACCTGTTCGTGGAAATTTCGCTTACTGTGCCCCTCATGAAGAATGGGGACCGTACCCGCCAAAATAACAACCATCAATACCACATGAAACAACAAGCCCGATAATTGAGACGCTGTCATGTACTGACCAGAGACATCGCGCCGCAACATACGCCAACCGATGATCACCAACCCAGCGAATAATGCGTTAAACAATCCGTTTACAGGCTGCTTGAGCGCAATCAACGTAGCCGCCTCCCACGGCATACCCAACACGCCACGATAAAGTGCCAACACCAAGGGGGCACCCAAGACCAACCAGAACACCAGGTCGGATAAGACTAGATTGCGCCACCCTCGTTTATATAAGTAACCGACGACCAGGGCCTCGAGGACAAACACCACCAAGGCGTAAGGATGTCCCCACAAAAAAATCGTATACGCGCCCGCCACAAGCGCGACCAATAATGCAGGCACGGTTCCAAGCAGAACGATCGCCAGCATGACGGCGATAGAACCAAAGATGAAATTGACTGAGAAAAACAGCGGCAGATTGAGATAATTGCCAAATAGGCCCAACAATACCAACGCAATGGTCGCCAGGACTTTTGTCCGCAACATTGTCGTCATAAGTATCGGCTTGTTCTCCATGCTTACTCCAATAAACCCGTGTCGGATTCCCAGTCAAACAATAAACATTAAATTTAGTGCGCTTTTAGAATGCACCATGGCATCCCGGTTATAACGGCCTGCAAGCTTCAGACTGAATTTCCAAATGTCAAAAATATAAAGGCGCAGCACCCATTACCAGGTTCCGCGCCATTGTCAAAAAAGAAGACTTGGAATGTACGCCGCTATATAACGATGAGTCTTGGATTATAAAAAGACCTAACTCACCGCACCGCCACCTGATTAGGCAGCAGGCAACAACGGCCTGAGGAAATCACGGGTGATATGGTCACCATGACTGAAGGCATTCACCAACTGGTATGCAGTATCGTATCGGCGAAGCACCTCGATATCGAACAATCCCAAGGCTGCCGCGGCATTATGCCGCACACCGATCTCTGGATCTTTGAGACAACCCAGCAATTTGGGCACGACCTGTTCAGCGCCCAGACCGATCCGACCCAAGGTGGCAATTGTCGCCTGACGCACCACCGGGTCTGCATGATCCAGATTCTCCAGCAATACAGGTACAGCCCATTCATGACAACCTCTTGCCTGCACCAATGATTGGGGCTTTTCCACCAAGGTGTCACCATCACGCACACTGAGCGGATCCATCATGGGAATAGCGGGGGTATCTTTGGTCATCAACGGCAGTGGAGTTTGCATGGTTTAACTTCCTTGTTTTGCTTCTTCCTTGATCTAATTATGGCTATTCGTTTGAGCACCGTATGCTATACGAAGGTATAGATTGAGTATCACTCCGGGAAAGAGGCTCCCACCCGCTCCACCAAACGGGACCGGATGGAAGCGCAGATGAAGCTATTGCAGCTTTTTACGCACGATCACCGCATGCGGGTCGCTTAGGTTCTCAGTCTCGGTATAGTCGACCACCATCGTCGGCAACACGTGCGTCAATTCACCTGACGTACGATCCGCCGACAAGGTCACGATCCCCAGACCAGGGCAACTGCCTTCGGCGGCATGACTGACCGACAGCGGGTTCGGCCCACGCAGTGCAACGTAGATCCGACCGCCATCGGGCGCACCACCCAACGACAGATCTCCCAGGTCCGGCGTTGGATCATTCACCTTTTCCGAACCCAGGGTTGTGCCGCATACACCGGTAGTCGTCAGGCTATAGGTACCGACATGTCGTTTTTCGAGATCATTCCAAGGCGGGGCAATCTTGAACACCTCGGCATTGTTGCGCACCCGGTCCATTTGATGGATATAGCGTGCCGTCCCCGATTCAATATTGCGTACCGCCACCAAACCATGGGCATCACGATTCATGTCATGCGGCAATCCCTGTCCGTTATCCTGATCATGCCAGGAAGCCACGGGGGCGGGCATGTTTGGCGCATTGAATGCTGGAGCCGCAGGATAATCGACCTCAAAGCGGTACAACGAGAACTCCGAGATGCCTTTGCCCGATGTACCACTATTAATATGCATAAAACCGGCAGCCTCGACACCGCCACACCCAGCAGAGCTGATGGTGCTGTTGTCGTATTCGGCGACAATCGCCATCGGCGTGGCCTTGCTGTCGACCACAAACAAACCACCACCACCCAGGGTCACAAAGATATGCTGACTGTTGCTGGCAGGAACAGGACAGATCACCGTGTTTGTTGGACGAACTCCCTTCGCCTCTTTAGGCGTGCCAGATCCAGTCAGCATCGACTGACCATCTGCAACCTCACCGGTCACCGCACAATTAATCCCGTCTGCCACATTCATATCAACCGCAATCGGTTGCGCGAGCACACGCCCTTCACCACCGACCAAGTCCAAACTGGCATCGCCATTGAATGCAAACCCCAGTACATCTCCTTTGGCATTACGCGCCACATCAATACGCTCGACCATGCGGCCGTTTTGATTGGCGACTATCAATTGCTCACCATCGGCCGTCCAGAAACTCATGTGATTCTGCCGACCGGTACTCGTGTGCGTGGTGCGGAACAAACACACGGGCTGTTTAGTTTCACCATCCACGATCCCCACATGCCCGGAGGCAACAAAGTTCAGAGCCATATAACGATGATCATGACTGGGCAAAATGCCGTGAATACGCGCCACATGCGCACCGGTATCTACCTGCGCATTTGGAAACAGGTCCAGCGTTGCATCCAACACCAGCGGCATATCATTGGGCACATCCAACGCAAGATCACTGCTGTCATAAATCCGCACCTTGCCACCGTGCGTACCATTGGGCTTTACATCACTAATACCTTGGGTATTCGCCTGATCACTGAGCCACACTTCATATTCATATGCCTGTGCAGAATTTACCACCAAGGACAATGCCGCCATGGGCAAGCCTAGATAAATGCCACCAACCTTCTTACTGAACATATAACTCCCTCTTCATTTATTCTTAATGTACATAGGCGCAATCGCGCGACTCAAGTGTACTGACCAAGAATGAAACTCAACTTAACCAATCTTGCTAAACATGGCTGTGCAACTCATTAACAAGAATCTTGTTTTATTGTTATATAACCAACTACTACTCTTTTGAAATAAACGAAATGTTTCCGACAACTGCCTCAACGCAGCCAACTACACCTACAGCTTGAGCACACAACCGTTCATCGTTACAATCGCGACGCGGAGGTTGTCTGGCATGGAAGCCGCCTGACTCAAGACTTCGAAAAAGCAGCATTAAGTTGCTGCATCAAAGCAAACAATCGACAAGAACAATTCACCGTATACCCACGATTGTTTGACCTTGAATGAGTCAAGGAAGGCTCGGTATTTTTTATGGATAAAGTGCGCCACCTCATATCTTAACCATATCTCTAGCCCCCTACTCAATAATAAAAACCGCCTATCTAGGCGTTTTACATTTTTAATCTCGGGCAGGATGTCGCTAGGGGATAGGTATGTCACAACAACAAAAAACCATAATCAATCTCACACGCCTTTTCGGAAGCAGTGCTTTGGTGCTTTCCATCATCGGCCAACAAGCCTACGCTCAACAAATACCCCCACCTCCACCCCAATATTATTGTGATAGCACGAAAATCATCGCCGACTGGGACAGTGACGGCATCATTGATGACATAGACATTGATGACGACAACGATTCAATCCCTGATTCATGGGAAGATGCGGGCATTATCGATCAGGATGGCGATGGCATTCCCAACTCTTGTGATCTCGATAGCGATGGTGATGGCATTTACGACCTGATCGAATCCGAGACTGGAAATCACACCTCAGGCTTTGACAGCGACCAAAATGGCCAATTGGACCCGGGATTACAAGTCGGCAGCAATGGCCTGCTCGACGATATCGAAACCACGCCTGACTCGGGCCTCGTGGATCGGGACCAGAATGGCGCTGCGGAATCCCCCCCCGCCATTGATACCGATAAGGACACCATTCCCGATTATCTAGATCGCGATTCGGATAACGATAGCGCGCTGGATGCAACAGAGTCTGACGGCAGCGCTACAAACCCGCCAGATAGCGATGGCGACACAATTCCAAACTTTCGTGATCTGGATTCAGATAATGACGGCATCCCGGACTACCGTGAAGTGAACGGTATCATGAACAACACCGCATTCAGGATCAATCCGATCACTGATAATGACGGTGATGGCCTACATGATCACGTTGCGACCAATCCGTCCCCCGTTCCCGACAGTGAACTAGATGGCATACCGGACTATCTCGATCTGGATTCAGACAACAGCGAGACCAATGATGTATGGGAAGCAGGCGGGATTGATAATAATGCCGACAATCGCATTGATGGTTTCACCGATGATAACAAGGACGGCTATCACGACCCATTGGAAACATCCCCACTACCAGTTCCTGACGAAGACAGCGATGGCATTGAGGATTTTCGCGAGCCAACTCTCCGCAGAATAGAATGCACCCCCCTCCCTTGCGACCCCGCTCCTCGAACACCCACTCAAGGCACCGTTAAAACCGGACTAAATGGAGTAGGTGGCTGCACAGTAAATCCCAACGCGGGCTTTGATCCTATGCTGCCAACCATGCTGGCAATCATCGCACTCTATTTCATGCGACAGCGCTATAACAAACATAAGGCTGCCATGTCCCCGACAACCTCCTCTTTCACCACCGGCAAAACATCGCTGTATTTGGTGACAGCCTCTACTGCGGCAATCACATTTGCCATAGCCCAACCAGTCGATGCCGGCATGAAGACCGAACCGACACCTTGGTACATCGGCCTGGGCATAGGCATGTCCCAACTGGAACCGGATACCAGCGATACAAATTATTCGCTGGACGACACCAAGGATTTTGGCTGGCGTGTTTTTCTGGGCAAGGATGTGCGCGAGAAGCTCAGCATCGAGGCCTACTATTCGGATCAAGGAGAAATGACGCTCTCACCCACTGGCAAGATCGGCTACCGCGATCTTGGAATCAGTGGCCTGTACACGTTCAAGGAACATGCCTTCAATACCCCTGGCCTGGATCTGTTTGCCAAAGCCGGCCTGGGTTTCATGAAGAACGATAGTAATGTCGACTATCAACGCGAAAACGATCAACACATCCTGTTTGGCGCAGGACTCAAATATCCGCTAAACGAGTTCTACACCTTGCGCGCAGATCTAGATCTATATGACAAAGACTCTCAACTCTTCACCATCAGCATCGCACGTTATTTTGGGAAAACAACTCAACCTGTTTCACAGGCACCTATAATCAAACAACCACCAGAACCCGAAATCCTGGTTCAGCTAGAACAACCAAAAGAACCTGAGCAACCACCGGAAGTGACACCCACATCCAAAAGAAACGAAGATTGTCTAAAGGCGATCATGGCTGGGGCCTTATCCGCCGAGGGGTGCATGATCACCTTGGAAAACGTCAATTTTGAATTCGACTCGGTCGCCCTCAAAGATCAAGCGCAGAAGATATTAACGGACGTCGCGCAAAAACTAAGGCCTGGCAAGAAATATAAACTCATGGTCTCTGGTCATACCGATGCCATTGGTACGCGTGAATACAATGTTGATCTTTCATTGGGCCGTGCCGACTCTGTCAAAGACTACCTCGTTGAAAAAGGCGTATCATCCTGGGCAATCTCGACCAAGGGACACGCCTTTGATGAACCCATTGCCGATAACAACACGCATGAAGGTCGCGCCCAGAACCGCCGTGTTGAACTCAACATCATTGAGGTGATTGACTAACGGACTCTTTTCCAAGAAGCTGCGAGGTGCCTCACATCAACTTTCGGCATCACAATGACACCTCGCAGCCTTTCTCCTGCAGCACTCCTACATGATCAGCATTTTCAGCTGGCGTTATTGGCTGCTCCTGCTGGGCTGCTAGCACTCTACCTGACCTCCATGCTGCCGATCTCAACCGTCGTCAGCGCCTGGATGATCATCAGCCTATGTCTTGTGTACCCCGTGGTAGAAGAACTACTTTTTCGCGGCATCATCCAGCCTTATCTAAGCCAACACCGATCTAGACGCCCAGCCATACCCTCATCTTCTGTTGAACCTTGGGCAAGGAGCACTGTGTTAGGAATCAGTTACGCAAACATACTGACCAGCATACTATTTGCGATGAGCCACATGCTTTACCAACCTATAACAGCTGCCTTGCTGGTGTTTGTCCCTTCGCTCATTTTTGGACACTTCCGCGATAGATATCAAAGCACCATCCCATGCATCATCCTCCACGCTTATTACAACGCAAGCCTGCTAGCCATGTCATTCATGACATAAGCTACTTTAAAGACACAATGAATTAAGAAAACTGGAATGATTGAATACAACAGGCGGGATATAAACGCTATCCGATTTACGGCAGGATGAAACTTAAGCACGCACCATGGGCAAGTCCATTATTGGAGAGGTGAACAGCCCCATGTCGACCATGAGCACTATGCGCTTCAGCCACAAAGCGTGCAAAATAGTGACCCAGTCCAGTATTCCCGGCTTGGAAGTCTATGCCGGCAACGCCCCCCTCTGAATCGAGCATGGCCATAGGATACCCGCCACCATCATCCATAATATCGATTTTAAGCATGCCATCTTTGGAAGTAGCCCTGAGCAGAACCTCGCTTTCAGCATAACGGTAAGCATTATGTATCAACGTGTTTATAACACCCTGCACCATGGAACGATCGTAATGCCAAAGTAGAGACTGATCACACTCAACATTCAAGGATATTGAGCGCCCATACAGCATGGACTCATTTTCAAGACGAACCTCTTCCAACATGTCATATACACTATGCTCGACAACATTCAGGGCATACTGCTTATTTTCAATTCTATAAATTGATAGCAACTGCATGAAGCGATCATTAAGCCTATTCCCTTCAATACGCATCTTACTCAGTAAATCATCACCATTCTTTTGCTGCAGAATATCGATATCCCCCAGCAGGACAGCCAGAGAATTTTTCATGTCATGAATTGAACTGGCCAGAATGCTATTAAAAATAGAATTTTTATCCACGCAAACGACCCCAGACAATATCAGCCATTACTACGCACCAGCTGCTGATATGCCTTATCGAGTATACGATAGCGATCTTGCAACGCCTCGACACAATCACAGAGCTGCAAATGATGATGAATCTTATCCAGGCGATCCTCAGTCACACCTTGACTCCTGGCAAGCAACAAATAGGCATGGGCAGCATTAATGTTCAATACAGGATTAAGCGGTGCACGCATAAGCGCCTGTTCAAAATAGGCAATCGATTCTTCAGCCTTGCCTGAATTGAGCAAATCAGCCCCCTGATTATTGATCCGCCGCATCTCCTTGCGAGCCGTCCCAATTATTTCACTTGAGACATCACCAATACCCGCGTTGTTGTAGATCTGAACCAGTCGATCTGACAAACCATCATCTTCATGATTATTCGCAATCAGGTGCTCGGTCACATGATTGGCACTATCGGCAATACCATGACCAAGACATACTTCCACCAACTCTAACGATGTTCCTACGTCGATACAGTCAGGGTTTTTCTGATATAACGCCATTGCCTCTTCTGCTGCCTGCTTTGCATTTCCGCTCTGACCACTGTGCTGATAAATCTCGCTCTTCGTCAATGCTGCGATCAGTTGCGCCTGCGTATCTTCTTTAAACTGACTCTTAACCAGTTCGATTGTACGAAGTGCCTCACGCCCATTATCATTTTTGAGCAGGACTTTGGCTAAACCTGTGTAATCCTGGGCTCGTGCCTGAATAGAATTTTTCCCCAGACGCACCGCCTTTCTGCGCGCTCGTTCAGCGGTATCAAAATCCTGATTTCCCTCCGAGATCTCAGCAAGCTCGCGCTGCCTAACAACTGATTTGGGTGATCGTTCTACTGCATCAAGCAATGTCTTTTGCGCAGAGGCCTTGTCTTGCAACTGAAGCTGTGTCTTTGCCAGCCAGTCATATGCCGCAACAAATGCGACGTTAGTCTGAATAACCTGTTCAAACAGTTGCTCAGCCTGTTGGTAATCCTGATGATGATAACGAATCTTGCCCAGAGCAAAGCTTGCCCATGGCGTGTCGCGCTCGGCCAACACCTGTTTGCACAAGCTCTCTGCATCTTCGTAAAGACCTTCATTTAGCATCAGGTCACATTTGAGTTTGACCAGTTCGCCTCGATATTTTGCTTCACTGACAATAAAGTGATCACACAACTTGATCGCCGCCAGGTTATTTCCCTTATCAATCGCAACACCTAGCTCAGCAAGCGCTTCTTTCTTTTCGGTCAATTTCTGCAAACGAGCCTGCAACACAGTACGTGTCACTGGCTTAGATAGATAATCATCGGGCTGATGCTCCAGCGCCCCCATCACCATAAACGCAGTATTTTCAGCTGTGACCATGATAAAGATTGCCGAATAACGCAATGCCTTACGTAACTTGATCTCTTCTAATACCTGCTGACCATCTTTGCCATCACCCAGATTGTAATCACAGAGAATGATATCGAATGGCGTCTTACAAATGGCATCAATAGCTTCTTCACCACTATCGGCCGTGCTGATTTCTTCAGCACCAAGCGGAGTCAATACGCTACGCAATACTGAGCGCATCTCAGGATAATCATCAATAACGAGAATCTTTTTTCCCTTGAGCGTCCACAAGCTCATGCGTTAACCGTTCCTTTTCTTATGCGTCCATCATAAATACAACACTTATATAACGTACTATCATTCAAAATTTTTAGAAACGCCATTCCGCATTTTAGGGAGAAAATTGAAGTTCCTGCGGCAGAACAATTTCCATGGAAATTGGCAGGTGGTCAGAAAGCGCGGCATCCAAAACCTTGATCTCACGCACCTCCAACTCTGCAGTGGTCAGGATGTGATCGATGTTACGCTTCGGTCGCCAACTGGGAAAGGTAAGATGCCTCTCTTCCGGGGCACACAGTTTGGTATCAGCAAACAACTTATCCATCTCGGGACTATGCAGCGCACAATTAAAATCCCCCATCACACAGGCATGTGGCTGCTCATTAACTAGGTCAGCAATAAAACCCAGCTGATATTCGCGGGCGCGTTTGCCTAAGGCCAGATGAACCAGAATCACCGTCAATGAGTGCTGACCAGTACCATATTGCACTTTAAGCGCACCGCGGCCTGGTAAAAATCCCGGTAGTTTATATTCGGTAATAACAGTGGGCTTAATGCGACTGAGCAAGCCATTGCTATGCTGCGCTACCTTGCCAAGATTTCGATTGGTCTGCTGATGCCAAAAAGGAAAGTTACTGCGTTCAGCCAGGTATTCCACTTGATTGACAAAGTAGCTGCGCAAACTTCCGCCATCGACCTCTTGTAAACCGACAATGTCATAATCACCAACAACATGAGCAATGCGATCGAGATTATCAAAGCACTGGGCGTGCGGCAGCACATGCTTCCAGCTCTGTGTCAGGTAATGGCGCGCACGGGTCGACGCCATCGCGACCTGGATGTTGTAGCTCAATAATTTTAGGTGTTGTTGCGGCAAACTTGGCGGATTCATTCAGCACAATCAGGGTTAGAGTTGGAAAACGGCCTCTCCAAGTTTGGCGGTAAGTTTGAGGTTTTCTGAATAGTCGACCGGGCAGTCGATGATACTGACCACATCGTCGGCCAGCGCCTGCTTCAGTGTCGGCAGCAGATCTTCCGTTTTTTCAATACGATAGCCCTTGGCACCGAAGGCCTCGGCATATTTGACGAAATCCGGGTTACCAAAATGCACATTGCTGGGGCGCCCGTAATAATTCATCTGTTTCCACTCGATCAGGCCATAACCGCCATCGTTCCAGATCAGGATCACGATCGGTGTCTTGAGCCGCATCGCGGTCTCGATCTCCTGGCTGTTCATCAGGAAACCGGCATCGCCAGTGACGGCGACAATCTTGCGCTCCGGGTAAGCCAGCTTGGCGGCAATGGCGCCGGGCACGGCAATGCCCATGCTGGCAAACCCATTAGAGATGATGCAGGTATTGGGCAACTCGCAGCGGAACATGCGTGCCATCCACATCTTGTGGGCACCGACGTCACAGATGGCAATGTCAGATAGGTCCATCGCCGTGCGCAGATCCCAGATCAGCTTTTGCGGCTGCACCGGGAAGGCATCGCTTTTGGCGTGCTCGTTCATGTCCTTGATCAACGCATCGCGCAAAGGAGCCAGGGCCTTTTCACCCTTATGTACACTGCATTTTTCACCGATGCGTTGCAGCGATTGTTTGATATCACCGACGACACCGACCTTGACTCCGTAGTGGGCGTCAACCTCGGCTGGCTGGAAGTCGATGTGAATAATGGTGCGATCGCGGGTCGGGTGCCACAGGTAAGGGTGGTATTCGACCAGGTCATAACCGACACAGATGATGACATCGGCCCGGTCGAACCCGACCCCCACGTAATCCTTGGCCTGCAGACCTGCGCTGCCCAGGGCGGTTGGGTGTTTAAACGGCACCACGCCCTTGGCCATGAAGGTATTGGTCACCGGGATATTGAGTTTGGCGGCAAACTCACTGAGTTCGCTCGAGGCATGGGCACGGACCACACCGTGACCGGCGAGGATAATCGGATGCTTGGCCTGCGAGATCAGCTCCGCGGCGGCATCGATGCGGTCCTGGGTCGGCGCGGGAATCACCGGGTTCTTTGACCACAGCGGCATGCAGTCGTCCGGGATCTCCATGTCGGCGATGTTTTCCGGGAATTCGATGAAGCAGGCGCCAGTCTTTTCAGTTTGCGCCAGCTTGAAGGCCTTGCGCACCACCTCGGGGATCACCTCTGGCAGCAGCATGCGTGCCGAATATTTGGTGATCGAACGGAACATCTCCTCCAGATCGAGCACTTGGTGCGACTCTTTGTGCAGGCGGTCGGTACCGGCCTGGCCGGCAATGGCGATGAGCGGCGCGTGGTCCATATTGGCATCGGCAACGCCGGTGATCAGATTGGTGGCACCGGGGCCAAGCGTCGCCAGACAGACCCCCGCCTTGCCCGTCAAACGGCCATAGACATCAGCCATAAAGGCCGCGCCCTGTTCGTGGCGGACCGTAACGAATTTGATTGACGAGTCCAGCAATGCGTCCATTACCGCCAGATTTTCTTCGCCAGGGATGCCGAAGATATATTCGACCCCTTCATTTTCCAGGCATCTGACAAACAACTGGGCTGCATTCATTGGCTTGAGATCCATCTATTTTGATTGCGAAGGCGCCTATTCTACTCGATAAAACGACAACGGGCCGCAATCGCGGCCCGTTGTATACACCCGAAATCAACCATGAACTACATGGTCTTTGCCTCTTGAGCCACCAGCGTCTCAACCACTTGCAGCATACCGTTGAAACCGATGCGACCCATGCCAGGGTTGGTAATGTATTTGCCGTGGACGATCATAGAAGGCGTCGCCTCTATACGGTAGCGCTTGCCCAGTTCGGAAGCGCGGTTGACCTTGGTGTCGACAAACGGCGAACGCATCGCCTTCAAAAACTTTTTACGGTCCACACCATGTTCGGCAACTAGATCGGCAAACTGCTCATCCGTGGTCAAATTACGTTTTTGCAGATGGATGGCATCAAAGATTGGCAAGTGGGCCTTTTCAACCGCATCCAGGGCCTCCAGCGAATAATAAACGCGGGCGAACAACTCCATTTGTTGGTTAAAGATGGCCGGCAGGCGCACAAATTCAACCTTATCACCATTACTCTTCAACCAGCGCTCCAACACCGGCTCAAAACGATGGCAGTGTGAACAGCCGTACGAAAACGCCTCGATCACCTCAATCTTGCCGTTGTCGGTCGCAACCGCCTGTGGTGGATTGATCGCGCGATAGGTTTCGCCCTCTTCCACCGCTGCGGCGGAGGCCGCACCAGCGAATGTCAACGCCGCAAGCAGTGCAAATGCAGATTTAAACAGTTTCATCATCTCAACAGTCCTTTCTTTATCTTCGTATGCTGTTGCAACACAGGCGCAGGATTGGCGCGATGTCGCTGGATGGTCCGGTCGGCATTGTCGACGCTTTTGCCGTCGACAGCAAGTAGCCGCGCCGTCGCTAGTCGATGAGACAAGTTTGTTGCTATCATCGTTCCCACTAAATTTGACCCTTATAGGAGCAACCACACCATGGTCAAAAAAGGCATTGATTTAACCGCATTCATGAATCAGCAGTACCTGTGCGAATCGCTCACCATGAAAGAGGTGGAAACCCTTCTTGAATACACCGAGTTTGTTGAATACAAGCAGAACGAGATCGTTGCCGAGGCGGGCGAGGTCGGCGAGGCGCTGTATTTTGTCGTCAAAGGCGAGGCTGCACTGATGTTTGACGACAACGGCCGCGAAGTGGAAGTCGGCAGCATGAAAGAAGGCGAGCTGATGGGCGAGATGTCTTTCTTCGATCGCCAGCCGCGGATGCTGCAAATGCGCTCGGTCACCAAAACCCAACTGCTGCGCCTGAGCCGCCCGATGTACAAGCGCCTGCGCGTCGAACACCCATTCATCGCGGTAAACCTGCTGGAGCATGCCATTATCAGCCTTGACCACTTGGTGCGTCGCCTGTCGACGGAAGAGGTCAATCTGTCGCGTTATATCTACGGCCCTGGCAAACGCTGATGCCAAGCAAGATGTACCAACGGGCACGCTTTATTCTAGGCGCCGCCGAGCTGACGCAGTTGCCACCGGATCAAGGTGTCGAAATTGCCTTTGCCGGCCGCTCCAATGCCGGCAAATCGAGCGCCATCAATCGTATCACCGGTCAGAAATCCTTGGCGCGCACCAGTAAAACACCGGGCCGCACCCAACAGATTAATTACTTCTGCCTGGATGATGCACATCATATCGTCGATCTGCCGGGCTACGGCTATGCCAAGGTCTCGGAAAAGGTGAAGCGCCACTGGCAATCGGTGCTGGAGGGGTATCTGCGTGAGCGAGAATGCCTGGCGGGCCTGATACTGATGATGGACATTCGCCACCCATTGACGGATTTTGACCGCCAAATGCTGGTCTGGTGCAAGCATGTAGGCATGCCCGTCCACATTCTGTTGACCAAGGCAGACAAATTGAGTCGCGGCGCCGGTAGCAATGTATTGCAACAGGTACGCACAGCACTGACCAAGGAATTCGATGTCGACCGCGAACGCCCATGGGCCACGGCCCAGCTATTTTCGGCACTCAAGGGGACTGGCGTCGAAGACGCACAAAATACATTAGATAATTGGTTTGGTTTTTCTACTTGACCCGGAATATGGTTTTGGAGGAGGATAAAGACCGCCTCAGTCAATGAGGGATACTGAGGCGGGAACACCAGAGGGGGTCCAAAAAACCCGCAAGATCGGAGAGTCGAGCGGGGTGCATCTGTCACGTACAACCTCTAAGACCCACCCTTATTTACAAAGTTCCAACAAAATAAAAAATAAAATTGCTGATTGTGCACAAGATTCTCGGGGGAGGACCACAACACAAAAGGCAATCGTCGCCCGAAACCGGGTGACTCTGGGAAACTCGCCAAACAGGCACATGAGCATAAATTAACACGCTGTATGCAGGCTGACGCTTTGTGATCACTCAAGAACACACTGCTGTCGCCACCCCTAACTAGAAGACAAAAAAAACCCCGGCATTTCGTGGAGGGAGGCCGGGGTAAATTCTAGCCCGGCTTGGGGAAACCGGGTTTGAGGGGTCCCGCTCAGGGAGGGGGAGCGGGTAAGCGCATATGCGTGGTGCGCTCACTATGTAAGATCGGCCCGACTTTTAAAAGTTCAAGGGTCGCACCCAGAAAAACCTGAGCCCGCTACGCGGGCTTTTTTTTGCCTAAATTTCAAAAAGATAGGCGTTTTTCCGCAGCCTCGGCACATCAAACCAAATGTTAAAATCGGTGACTTACATAGCGCCATTCTACAAATCCGATCTGAATCCGCGCTGTACGCAACATTAGTCTTTAAAGGGAACAGAGACAAAAAAGCCGGGACTCAGCCCGGCTAAAAAATACATCATCTCCAAGGCTTAGTCGCGATGCGCCTCTACCTGAATCTTCAGTTTCAGCTCGTCCCCGACAGCGGGCAAGGCATATTTGACATCAAAGTCAGAACGCTTGAAGCTGCCAGTGGCATCAAAGCCACAAACATGCGTCCCTTTCTTCATTGGATGCGGACCACAGTTAATGCTCTCAACGTCCAGCGTAACCGGTTTGCTGATTCCCATAATGGTCAACTGACCTTCAACGGTAGCGCTTTTATTATCCTTGATGGTGACATTGGATGACTTGTAAGTGATCTGTGGAAATTCAACGACATTCAAAAAATCGGCATTACGCAGATGATCATCACGCTTTTGATGGCCAGTATCAACCGAGGCGGCATCAATCGTAATATCTACACTACCACTGTTATTTGCCCAATCGATCGTCAACTTACCTTCGGTTTTATTGAAACGGCCATGTGTCGTAGAAAATCCGAGATGGTCCACTTCAAAATTTGGATACGTATGTGATGAATCAATCGTATATGTTTCAACTGCTTGGGCGTTCACGCTAATTCCTGCCGCAACCAAGGCCGCGCTTAATGCCAGTACCTTCATTTTGTTCTCCCCTGATAAACATCAATCATTGACTAATAAAGCAACCCACCAGCCGCCTCTCGCGTCAGATAGACCGAGATCGCGGCCGGCAACCCGCAAACAAACACCGTCACAACCCCCAACGCCATTGCCGGCATACCTGCCAGCGGCACACGCGCCAACAGAGGAATAAGCGCCAACAACGGCAACACATACCACGGCATATTAGCGTAAACATATGCACCAAAACTGAATGCCGCACACAACATTGCCAAGGGCAACACACCCAATGCACCAACGGCACTCCCCTTACCTAGCACATGCAACAGCCAACGCGCCCCAACCGCCGCCGCAATGGCGGAGGCCAATTGACCATACGATGCACTCGCGCCAAAGACCGCACACAGACCAACCCCCAAAGCCAAGGCCAATAAGGCACTATCTGCGGTCAGCGGCTTATCGCGCAAACCGTCAAAACTGGCGACCATCCAACCACCATACACAGCCGCCGATGCCGCAAGCAACAACCACTCAAGCCCTTCCATGCGCGATAATTTCGGCCATATCAGCCAAACCACTGCCGCCGCACCGGCAACAAACAACAACGGCAACACTGGCTTACGCGGCCCCGGATAAAGATCCAACGCCAATCCCACGACCACCGCCCCCAGCCCCAACCACATAATCTTGTTATTGCTGCGCAAGGGTAGCCAGTCGAAACCATGGATCAAATAAACTGCAGCGTAAAAACCAATCACTGCCGACAGCCCGGCCCACATCCACCCCATGCGTCGCAATATCACCAACGCCAGCAGACCGACTGCAAATGGCACAATCGACGATTGGACCACGGGATTGTTTAGAAATTCGTCAAAACTCACGTCAACTTGCCCTTGAATAATCTAAAGGAAGTACTACCGATAACCGCGCCCCAGCGCGGCAATAGAAACAACAGCGTAGCCTATCACCGCCCGGCGGCAACTAACCACTGCCATACAGGTCTTAATAAACATATGTGCCGCATTAGAAACACAGACACGACTGCCGGTTTCTGTACAGCCTATAGATAAGTAAATATACTGCAGGCTTAGCTAAATGTTGATTAGTATCATTATCCTGTATTTACCAGACTGCCCGCCGGAACGGAATTATGCACAATAAACACCGTGCCCTTGTATTGCCCCTAATCCTGTTTGTAACCTGTCAGGGCTGGGGCAACATGTTGATGGCAGCCGGCCGCCTTGCAGACACAGGCGTCTCCGACTGTGACCGCGGTGGTGGCGCCATGGAACTCTGTAATAGCGGCAATACAGGAGACTCAGCACCATTGCCGCGACAAGATGGCCGTTACGGCTACGATGCAGCCAATGTAGAGCGCTTGTTTAAAAAAACGGGCGCAGGCACCGCGGGCTTTGATTACAGCAAAATCGATAGCAGCGGCACCACCCTACCTGCCACCGCCACCCTCGGCTCGGGCGCAAATGAATGGGCATGCACCCATGACAACATCACCGGCCTACGCTGGGAAATGAAGACCAGTACCGGCCTGCGCGCAGCATCCCACACCTACAGTTGGTATAACAGTAATGGCGCCGTTAATGGCGGCAACGCCGGCACTGCCGACGGCGGCGATAACTGCCATGACCCATCTCGCTGCGACCTGGAAAAATATATTGTCGACATCAATGCCACCAGCCTCTGTGGCCGCGCAAATTGGCGCGCACCAACTGTGCATGAGTTGTTATCCATCATGCATGCCGGCACCTTGGGCTTAAAAGCTGATAGCAGCTACTTCCCCAACCTCAGAGCTGCACGTTATTGGACAGCAACCACCGTTGCCAATACACCCACCAACGCCTGGCAAGTAGACTTCGGACACAAGACCTCCGCCAGCGCCAATGGCAACCAGCCACATGATACAAAGTCCGCAACCACACACATCATACTGGTGAGTGATGGCCCATAGTCGCACAAGAATCGGGATCTTTGCCACGTACAGTGCAGCACTCTTAAGCCTGTCGGTGTTTACTCCCTATGCAAACGCCGCCTGCACCGCTGGTAATACTTTAAGCACAATCCCCGAATCGACCCCCAGCTCCGATTTCACCGACGTCGGCAATGGCACCGTCATTCAACACTCCACCGGCTTGATCTGGAAACAGTGCGCCGAAGGGCAAAACTTCCCCGGCTGCACCGGCACAGCGACGACACATACATGGCAGGCGGCTCATTCTCTAGCGCAGACCGACAACACCGCCAGCAAAAGCGACTGGCGACTACCGAATTTCAAAGAACTGCAGTCCATCGTTGAACACTGCTGGCATTCACCTGCCATCAATCAAACAATATTTCCCAACACCCCATCAGATGTGTTTTGGGCATCAACCCCTAATTTTGAAAACGGCATCCCAAATGCGTGGAGCGTAAACTTTGCTCAAGGCCAGGCGGTGGCAACAACCCCCAAATCAAATACTCACCACGTACGACTCGTGCGTGATGGCCTGAACAAAACGGAATTCGACACACTAGCTCCAGAAATCGACGAGTTTGCTGCCAAGAACATCACCAACACATCAGCCACACTATCTTTTGGTTTTGATATCGATGCGAACTACTACATCATCATCGTCAACCAAGGCAACGTAGCTCCTACTGCGGAAGAAGTCATCGCTGGCGTTAATTACAATGCGGGCGCCGCCATCGTCCTAAACAACATCATCACTAGAAGTGGCTTCCTCGATAGCATAGACACAGAGACATTTATCTTTACCGACGCATCAGCAACACCAAGCAAAACCTATGATGCATACCTGGTCGCACTCAACAGCATCCAGAACGCCTATACCTTGGTGCAACACTTGCCATTCAAAACCTATGAAGATCCAGATGCATTCAGCATCCTTCCACAGATAGATGTAGCACTTGAAACCAAGATCGTATCCGAGCAGATAACCATCACCTTCCCCGGCGTTGGCACAGGCTCCGATCGCGCCAAGATATCCATCACCAATGGCGAATACAGCATTGATGGCGGAACATACACATCAGCAAATGGTGAGATTAATCACAACCAGAAATTCACTGTACGACACACCAGCGCCACAACCAACAATCGCACCGTCGAGACCACGGTCACCATCGGCAACCAAACCGCCATCTTCAGAACAACCACCGCCAAAGACTCTACACCGGACAACTTCTATTTTTCCGACTTGATCGGTGGCGCCTTCAACCAACAAATCATTTCCAATGAAGTCGTCATCAAGGACTTCAGCATTCCTTTACCCATCTCGGTCATAGGCGGCGAATACAGTATCAATGGCAGCGCGTTCACAAACATAGATGGCACCATCAACTCAGGCGACTCTGTCGCAGTGCGCTTATTATCCGCTTCTAGCGGTGGCATCACCCGCGAAGCCACACTCACCGTTGGTACAATATCCGATACCTTCAGCGTAACTACCGATATCGACACCGATGGCGATGGCCTATCAAATCTGGTGGACAGTGACGACGATAATGATGGCGTGAGAGATGAGGATGACTTAAACCCGCTGGATGCCAGCATCGGCGCGGCAACCAATCAACACAACCAGGGCGGCGGCAGCCTGGGCGGAATGACTCTGCTGGCGTTATTGATTGCGCTACGTCGTCGCCTATCTATTTGACCCAGGCATTCACACTGACATCGGTTGGCGGGCGCGCCGCATCAAACTGATGACGAATAACTTGCGACTGACCTGCGTCGAGCTTCACATTCTCCTTAATCTCCGCCACCACAAAACCCTTACTCAAATCAGAGCCGATGGTTTGTATCGCGCTTTGCGCACGCACTGCATAGTGGGCGATAATCGTTTGCTGCCCACCGTTGGTCAATGTAAAGCTGGCCTCACATTTTTTTGCTTCGCATTGCCAATGCTCTTCCGTCACCTGCAAACCATGATCACTACATGCGGACAACAACACAAGACCAACACATAGAAAAACATACTTAGTCATCTTCATAAATTAATCTCTGGCGAGTAATAAATACTGGTCGCCCAATACCCACTGAGCGGACGCTTGGGCCCTTGCCAACCACTGGCGATGAGCGTCTTTGCAATATAACGATTCAGAAAGCCATGCCCCACCATTAACAGATCATTGTGGGCATGCGCCATCGATATCAACACCGATGTCGCGTGATTCGCTCGCTGGATAGACGTCGCCAATGATTCACCATGCCGACTAAACCCCATCAGCCAACTCAAACGAAACACCGTTACCCAGAACATAGGGGACATCTTTGGCGAGCGGCAACAGAGATACGGCAAACTCATTTCACGGAACATGGGATCGATTAACGCAATTTGAGTCCGACCGAGATGTGCTGCCGAGTCGATGGAGCGAGGCAGGTCACTGCACACCACGGCCTTACATGATGCAATCGCATTGATCGTTGCTTCCGGCGCGGGATAACCGAGGTCAATACTCGATTGATTGTAGCTATCGATCCAATCAGCGATTTGGTGCAGGCCAATCCTGTTTTGACTATCAACACACGGCCGACCATGGCGCATCAGGACAATGCGCGCACTTTTCGAAGATAGTTTATTTGCGCTCAACGATCTCTTGCGGCTGCCCCGTGATGCGCTCCATCGCCTGCATCATCCAGGCCTCCGCCTCTTCATTGATGTCACCGGCCTTGCGGCCTTGGGTAACGATCGGCTTGCCGATCACGACCTTGATCGTGCCCGGTTTTTTCAGAAATTCACGCCGCGCCCAGAATTCACCGGCATTGTGCGCTACAGGCACAGCAGGGTGCCCACTCTTCTCCGCCAGCATCGCTGCACCAAAACCAAACTTACGCTGCTTGCCCGGCGACATACGCGTACCTTCAGGAAAGATCACCAGCCAACTATCGTGATTCAAACGTTCTTTGCCTTGATCTACAAGCTGCTTTAAGGCCTTGCGTCCGGTGGCGCGATCTATCGCGACTGGGCGCAGCATGGCCAAGCCCCAACCGAAGAATGGCACAAACAACAACTCACGCTTTAACACCCAGGTCTGTGCCGGAAAGATGCACTGAAAGGCAAAGGTCTCCCAGGCGGAAGAATGTTTGCCAAAGATGATAGATGTCTCCACCGGGATGTTTTCACGGCCTTCCACTTCAAAACGCAAATTACACGTGACCTTTAACCACCAGATAACAAACTTGGCACAGCTCGAAATCACGGCGTAACGGCTTTTGAACGGCAATGGGAATGTCAACAGCGAGATTGGCGTAAAGACCAACACCGCAGCAATCATGCCCATCGAAAATAACAGTGACCGAATAAAACGCATAAGCCTATTTTTTTAATAAATCATCAACGACAGCCGCCAGATTATCAAACACCGGGATACCGACGATCGACTCCGGCTTTTGCAAGGTACGCTCGCCCTTGCCGGTGCGCACCAAGATCGGTTGAGCACCGACGGCCTGTGCCGCCTGCAGATCACGCAGCGAATCACCAACCGCAGGCACACCCGCCAAATCCATATTCAAACGGCGGCCAACCTCTTCAAACATGCCCGGCTTGGGCTTGCGACAATTACAGGCTGCCTCCGGTCCATGCGGACAAAACAACACCGCATCGATACGACCACCTGCCTCACCGACCAGCCGATGCATCTTGTCATGGATGCGCATCAGTGTTTCCAGATCATAGAGGCCACGCGCCACGCCCGACTGATTTGTGACCACAACGATGTGGTAATCGTTCAAGGTCAGGCGTGCGATCGCCTCCAGGCTACCGGGGACTGGCAACCACTCATCAGGCGATTTGATGTAGTCGTCCGAATCTTCGTTGATGACACCATCGCGATCGAGGATGATTAACTTCATCTTTTAGTCCTGTAGGCGAGAAACATCAGCAATTTGCAGGAACAGGTCACGCAACTGATTCAACAGGGCCAGACGATTCAAACGCACTGCCTCGTCTTCGGCCATGACCATCACTTCATCAAAGAAGGTATCAACAGCCTCACGCAGCGCGGCCATTTCATTCAAGGCCGAGCTGTAATCGAATTTAGCCAACGCGGGCTTGACCGACTCGGCGACCGCATTGATGCGCTCGGCCAGGGCCTGTTCGGCAGACTCTTGTAGCAGAGCACTGTTCACCGCCGCCGGAATGGTCTCACCCTTCTCTGCCGCCTGACGCAGGATGTTAGAGGCACGCTTGTTCGCCGCAGCCAATGACTCGGCAGCATCCAGTTTGCGGAAGGCATCGACCGCGCGCACGCGTTGATCAAAGTCGTAAGGCTGGGTCGCCTCTACCGCCAACACGGCCTCAAACACATGCACCGACGCACCGCTATCGAGGTAGTAGGCGCGCAGGCGTTCCATCATGAAATCGAAGACCTGTTTGGCCAGACCCGCATCGAAGCTGCGTTGCGCCAGTTTATACAGCGTGACGCTCTCCGCGATCAGCCCTGCCAGATCCAACTCCAGCTTCTGTTCGATCATGCTGCGCAGCACACCCAAGGCCTGACGGCGCAAGGCGAACGGATCTTTCGAACCCGTTGGCGGCTGACCAATGCCGAAGATGCCGACCAACGTGTCGATCTTATCGGCAATCGCCAAGGCCTGGCCGACGCTGCCACTGGGCAGGTCGTCACCGGCAAAGCGCGGCATATATTGTTCGTCCATCGCATTGGCAACGGCCTCGCCTTCGCCATCGAGCGCGGCGTAATAACGGCCCATGATGCCTTGCAGTTCGGGGAACTCACCGACCATCGCCGACATCAGGTCGCACTTGGCCAGCTGACCGGCGCGCTCGCCCGCTTCGCGTTTGGCCCCCAGCTGCGCGGCAATTTCACCGGCCAGCTTGGCGACGCGTTCCGACTTGTCGAACACGGTGCCCAGCTCTTTTTGGAAGATGACGCTCTTCAAGGATTCACGGCGATCGGCCAGACGCTGCTTGCGATCCTGGGTCCAGAAGAACTCGGCATCGGTCAGGCGCGGACGAATCACGCGCTCGTTGCCGGCGCGCACGGCATCCAGGTCTTTGCTATCGATATTGCTGACGGTGATGAAGTTCGGCATCAGCTTGCCGTTGCCATCGACCACGTGGAAATATTTTTGGTGACCCTTCATCGCCGAGATCAACGCTTCAGCAGGCACGTCGAGGAAGCGCTGCTCAAACGAGCCGGCAACGGCCACGGGCCACTCGACCATGCTCGTCACTTCGGCCAGCAGGTCTTCATCGATGACGGCCGTGCCGCCGAGTTTGACTGCAGCCTCCTGCACCTGGCCACGTACGGCCTCCAGGCGCGTCTCAAAGTTGGCGACGACGCGGCCTTCGGTCTCCAGCAACGGCGCGTATTCGGCCGGGCTGCTGATGGTAATGGCCGCCGGGTGGTGGAAGCGGTGACCACGGGTCTGCTTGCCCGATTTCACACTCAGGATCTCGGCCTCGATCACGTCGCTGCCGAACAACAGCACCAGCCAGTGCACCGGGCGCACGAATTCGGCATCCAGATCACCCCAGCGCATGCGCTTCGGGATCGGCAGTTTATTGAGCGAGGTCTCGACGATGCCGGGGATCAGTTCAGCGGTGGCCTGACCGGCGACCAAACTACGATGCACCAGCCATGCACCCTTGTCGGTCTCCAGTTTCTCCAGTTGATCGACCTCGACGCCACAGGAACGGGCAAACCCCTCCAGGGCCTTGGTCGGCAGGCCATCGTCATTGAAGGCGGCCTGCACGGCAGGGCCACGACGCTCGCTGGCCTTGTCGGCCTGGGCGGTGTCGAGGCCCTTGATCAGAATCGCCAAACGGCGCGGCGCGGCGAAGTCCTGAATCTCACCATAGTTCACACCGGCGGCATCCAGCCCTTCGCGCACACCCTGGGTGAAGGCCTGCGACAGTTTGCGCAGCGCCTTCGGTGGCAGCTCTTCGGTGCCCAGCTCGATCAGCAGATCACGTTGTTCGCTCATTGTGCGCTCCCCCCTTTTTTCACCAGCGGGAAGCCGAGTCTCTCCCGAGCGTTGTAATAGGCCTCGGCCACGGCGCGCGACAGGCCGCGCACACGACCGATATAACGCGCGCGTTCGGTCACCGAGATGGCGCGGCGGGCGTCGAGCATATTAAAGGTGTGCGAGCCCTTGAGCATCTGTTCGTAGGCTGGCAGCGGCAGGCCCGCCTCGATCAGCGCCTGACTCTCTTTCTCGCAGGCATCGAACCAGGCAAACAGCGCGTCGGTGTTGGCGTGTTCAAAGTTGTAGGCCGATTGTTCGACCTCATTCTGATGGAAGACATCGCCGTAGGTCACATCACCATCGGGGCCATGGGCCCAGACCAGGTCGTAAACGCTGTCGACGCCCTGGATGTACATCGCCAGACGCTCCAGGCCGTAGGTGATCTCGCCGGTGACGGGTTTGCAGTCGAGGCCGCCGACCTGTTGGAAGTAGGTGAACTGCGTGACTTCCATGCCGTTGAGCCAGACNNTCCCAGTTGTCCTCGACGAAGCGGATGTCGTGTACCAGCGGATCAAAACCGAGCATCTTCAGCGAGCCGAGATACAAGTCCTGAATCTCCAGCGGCGATGGTTTGAGCACCACCTGGAACTGATAATAATGCTGTAGGCGGTTCGGGTTTTCGCCATAACGACCGTCGGTCGGACGACGCGAAGGCTGGACATAGGCCGCGCGCCAAGGCTCCGGTCCGATCGCACGCAGGAATGTCGCAGTATGGAACGTACCCGCCCCGACTTCCATATCGTAAGGCTGCATGATCACGCAGCCCTGCTTGGCCCAATATTCCTGCAAGGCCAAAATCAGGCCCTGAAAGGTCGAAAGATCGTAACCCGTCGCCGCGGATTGTGCTGAATTTGCCGACATATCGCTCTAATTCTGTTGAAACGAAAGGGCGCAAGTATAACGGGTGTAAGGTGAAGAATGTAGCGCGTTAGCACCCCCAGCCATTCAGTCACGTTGCATTAATCGACGCAGGTGCTGAATAATGGGTCCATTCAGATTGATAAAGGCAGGGAAGCCATGTCACTCGCAACTGTTTACAGCCGCGCCGGCTGTGGCGTGGACGCGCCACAGGTCACGGTGGAAGTCCATTTGGCCAACGGTCTGCCGGGCCTTTCGATCGTCGGCCTGCCGGAGGCGGCGGTCAAAGAGAGCAAGGACCGCGTACGCGGCGCCTTGCTGCAGAGCCAGTTTGAATTCCCTGCACGGCGCATCACCATCAACCTCGCCCCTGCCGACCTGCCTAAAGACGGCGGCCGTTTCGACCTGCCGATCGCACTCGGCATCCTGGCGGCCTCCGGCCAGATCCCGACCGATTTGCTGCATTTGTACGAATTTGTCGGCGAGTTGGCGCTCAGTGGCGAATTGAGACCGATCCGTGGCGTACTGCCGGTGGCGCATCAAAGTGCGCGCCTGAGCCGTGGCCTGTTTGTGCCACTGGAGAACAGCGCCGAGGCGGCACTGGCACGTGAGGCCGTCATCCTGCCCGCCCGCCATCTGCTGGAGGTCTGCGCCCACCTCAACAACCTGGAAAAGATCCATCCGCAGGAGTCCGCCGAAGACCAACTGCCCCCACTCTGTGTGCCGGACATGAACGAAGTGCGCGGCCAGCATCACGCCAAACGCGCACTGGAGATCGCCGCCGCCGGCGGTCACTCACTGTTGATGATGGGACCGCCGGGCACCGGCAAGACTATGCTCGCCAGCCGCCTGCCTGGCATCCTGCCGACCATGAGTGACGACGAGGCCGTCGAGAGCGCCGCCGTGCAATCGATCAGCCAGAGTGGCTTTGACCCCAGCCTGTGGCGCGTGCGCCCCTTTCGCGCACCACACCACACCGCCTCGGCGGTGGCCCTGGTCGGTGGCGGCAGCAATCCGCGGCCGGGCGAGATCTCGCTGGCGCACAACGGCGTGATGTTTCTCGATGAGCTGCCGGAGTTTGACCGCAAGGTGCTGGAGGTGCTGCGCGAGCCGCTGGAATCGGGCCGCGTCACCATCTCGCGCGCGGCACGGCAGGCCGAATTCCCAGCCCGCTTTCAAATGATTGCAGCAATGAACCCCTGCCCGTGCGGTTATCAGGGCGATGCGGGCGGCCGCTGTCGTTGCACGCCGGATCAGATCCAGCGCTACCGCAGCAAGATCTCCGGCCCGATCCTCGACCGCATCGACATGCACATCGAAGTGCCGCCACTGCCCAAAGACATGCTCTACGGCGAACGCCGCGACGACTGCGACAGCAGCGCGACCATCCGCCAGCGCGTCGAGCTGGCGCGCGACATCCAGCTGACCCGCCAGGGCAAGGCCAACCACCAGCTCAACAGCGTCGACATCGAACAACACTGCCACATCGACGCCGCCAGCCAGCAGCTATTGCAACAAGCCATAGACCGACTCGGACTCTCCGCCCGCGCCAGCCACCGCATCCTGCGCGTTGCCCGCACCATTGCCGATCTCGAAGGCAGCGAGTCGATCACCCAGCGCCATCTCAGCGAGGCGATTGCGTTTCGGCGCCTGGATCGCAGACCGGCTCCGGCGGCGACAGCGTAAGTCGCTTGAGTCTTGTCTCATATGGGACGATAATTCTCATATGAGATTCGAAGGGGACGCGCATCATGCAGCATCAAACGCAAGCTATCCCGGCAAATATTGGCCCCGCCGCACTAAGGACGTTTTTTAATATCCTGGAGCGTTGGCAGTTGAGTGGCCAGGAGGGACAGACGCTGCTGGCAACACCTGGCAGCACCTACTTCCGTTGGAAGAAACAGCCGGATCAAGCCCAGATCGATGGCGACAAGCTGGAACGGATCTCCTACATCCTGGGCATCTACAAGGCCCTGCATCTGATTTACAGCGATGAGGCCGTCGCCGATGGCTGGTTACGACGCCCGAATCAGAACCCCCTGTTTGGCGGTCAGCCGCCGCTGGCGCGATTATTGGGCGGACAGGTGGCGGATCTGTATGTCATTCGTCAGCATTTGGATGCGCGGCGGGGCGTTATTTGAATATCCCCCAAACGGAAGCGTCATGGCGCAAGGCCTATCGCATCGTTAGCAGTCGCTTTCCGCCGATGGGGGTCTTCGATGGCGTGGCCGATCCGGCCGATCTTGAAGCGGTCTTTTACGTTGAGTCACTCACCAATCCCCGCTTGCGAGACGAAGTCGGCGAGATTCATCTGGTGTCTGACGAAGACAGAATTACCGGCCCCGGCACGACCCCGATAATGGCGGCCTTCACCCACCTAAATCCTGCAGGCAGCCGCTTCACGAATGGTGAATACGGGGTTTATTACGCCGCCAACTCGCAACAGACGGCCATCGCGGAAACGGTGTTTCATGTGGCGCGTTTGGCGCAGGAGTCCAACGACCCGCCAACGTCATTCGTGATGCGGGTATACATCGGCCGTCTCAATAAGCGTACGTATCATGATCTACGGGGGATGACATCGGTTCACCCTGAATGGTTTGACCCCAGCCCCGCGCATTATGGCCCAGCTCAACAGCTAGCGGCCCAGTTGCGCGCTGCGGGCAGCTGGGGGCTGCTCTATGACAGTGTGCGCGATCCCGCAGGCCAGTGCGCGGCGGTATTTCGGCCACCTGCATTGGGTCAGGTTCATCAAGCGGCACATCTTGCTTATTATTGGGATGGAGAGAGAATCAGTGATGTGTTGGAGCTGAGATCCATTGGCGTGCCTGGCTTAGAGGCTCAAAAATAGGTATTGCTCTAAAATTAGATAAAAAACAAACAGTGGCGCCTATTCTTTTTTCGAGGCCTTTTAGTCCGGCACACACGCCCCCGCGCACTTGAGGTAATGCCACTCTGGCTCCGGCGTATCGAGCCGCATCGCGACCAGCTTGCCGCCCCACAGACAGCCGCCGTCCAGCGCGTAGCAGTTGTCATGCACGCCGGTCGGCAGCGTCGACCAGTGGCCGAAGATGATGCGGGTGTCGCGGCTGCGGCGCTCGGGCACGGCAAACCACGGCATGCCTTTACCCTGACTGCCGGGACCGCCCTTGTCCTTCAGATTGAGCTTGCCGTCTTCCTTGCAGAAGCGCAGTCGCGAGAAACAGTTGGTGATGAAGCGCAGGCGGTCGATGCCGGTCAGCGCATCGTCCCAGCGGTCGGGTTCGTTACCGTACATCTGGCGGATGAAGTCGAGGTAGTCGTCGCTGCGCAGTTTGGCATGCAACTCGTCGGCGCAGGCCAGCGCGAGTTCGAGATCCCACTGCGGCGGCAGCCCGGCATGGACCATCGCATAGCCCAGCCCAGCATCGTAGTGCATGACCTTCTGCTGGCGCAGCCAGTCGATCAGCGCATCGCGGTCGGGGGCGTGGATGATGTCGTCGAGCGTGTCATTGGCCAGATACTTGCCGTGACCTTCGAGCACCGCCAGCAGGTGCAGATCGTGATTGCCGAGCACGGTGATCGCGCGTTCGCCCAGCTCTTTGACAAAGCGCAGCGTCTCCAGCGACTTGGGACCGCGATTGACCAGGTCACCACAGAACCAGAGCTGGTCGTTTTGCCGATCGTAGTTCAGTTGCGCCAGCAGTTGCTGCAACTCATCAAAACAGCCTTGTATGTCACCGATTGCGTAGACCGCCATGTCGATTCCGTCATTTCTTTTATCAATGCGCCTATTGTAACGCGTTAGCAGTGGTTCGACTGGCCGGTGCGCTATGGTAAAGTCTCGGCCATTCATATCTTGATATAAGGATGTAGCCCATGACCAACCCCCTACTCGACATGGCGGGCCTGCCGCCCTTCTCGCAAATCAAACCCGAACATGTGGAGCCGGCGATTGATGAGGTGCTGGCCGAGTGCCGTCAGGCGACGGCGGACCTGCTGGCGGCGACCGACGATTACACCTGGGACAACCTGGTGCAGCCGCTGGAGGAGCTGGAGGAGCGCCTGAGTCGCATCTGGTCGCCGGTGTCGCACATGAATTCGGTGGTCGATACCGAGGAACTGCGCAACGCCTACAACGCCTGTCTGCCCAAGTTGAGTGAATACTCGACCGAGATGGGCCAGAACCCACAGCTGTGCGCAGCGTTTAAGCACATCGCCAATGGCCCGGAATACAAGGCGCTGAGCAAGGCGCAGAAAAAGATCATCGATAACGCGCTGCGCGATTTTCGCCTGTCGGGCATCGATCTGCCCGCCGATAAACAGGCGCGCTACGGCGAGATCATGCAGCAGCTGTCGGCGCTGACCAGCAAGTTCGGCGAGAACCTGCTCGATGCGACCAATGCCTGGCACATCAACATCACCGACGAGGCGCGTCTGGCCGGTCTGCCAGACTCGGCCAAGGCGGCGGCGCGGCAGGTGGCCGAGCGCGAAGGCCAGGAAGGCTGGACCTTCAACCTCGAGTTCCCGTCTTATCTGCCGGTGATGACCTATGCCGACGATCGTGAGCTGCGCCGCGAGCTGTACACCGCCTACGCCACCCGCGCCTCGGACCAGGGCCCGCACGCCGGCCAGTGGGACAACACGCCGGTGATGGCCGAGATCCTGCAATTGCGCCACGAGCTGGCGCAGCTGCTCGGCTTTGCCAACTACGCCGAGCGTTCACTGGCGACCAAGATGGCGACCTCGACCGATCAGGTGCTCGAGTTTTTGAATGATCTGGCCAAGCGTTCGCTGCCGATGGCGGGTAAGGACCTGCAAGAGGTGCGCGACTTCGCCAGCCGCGAATATGGCGCCGACAATCTGGAGTCGTGGGACATCACCTACTACTCGGAGAAACTGCAGCTGCACAAATACGCGATCAACCAGGAGCAGCTCAAGCCCTACTTCCCGGAGCACAAGGTCGTCAACGGCATGTTCGCGGTGGTCCATCGCCTCTACGGCATCGAGATCCGCGAGCGCAAGAAGGTCGACACCTGGCACAAAGACGTGCGCTTCTTCGACATCTTCGACCACGGTGGCGAGCTGCGCGGCCAGTTTTATCTCGACCTGTACGCCCGTCCGCACAAACGCGGCGGCGCATGGATGGACGACTGCATCTCGCGCATGCTGACCGAGGACGACATCCAGATCCCGGTCGCCTACCTGACCTGCAACTTCTCCGGCCCGGTCGGCAAGGACCCCGCCCTCTTCACGCACGACGAGGTGCTGACCCTGTTCCATGAATTCGGCCATGGCCTGCACCACATGCTGACCCAGGTCGACTACTACAGCGTCGCCGGCATCAGCGGCGTGCCGTGGGATGCGGTCGAGCTGCCGAGCCAGTTCATGGAGAACTGGTGCTGGGAGCGCGAGGCGCTGGACCTGATCTCGGGCCATTATCAAACCGGCAAACCGCTGCCAGAAGATCTGTATAAAAAGATGATCGCCGCCAAGAACTTCCAATCGGCGATGCAGATGGTGCGCCAGCTCGAATTCTCGATCTTCGATTTTCGTCTGCACAAGGAATACGACCCGGTCAAAGGCGCGCGCGTCTACGAGATCCTCGAAGAGGTGCGCGACCAGGTGGCCGTTATCCGGCCGCCGTCGTTCAACCGCTTCCCGCACAGCTTCTCGCACATCTTCGCTGGGGGCTACGCCGCCGGGTATTACAGCTACAAGTGGGCCGAGGTCCTGTCGGCCGATGCCTTCTCGCTGTTCGAAGAGAACGGCATCTTTGATCGCGAGACCGGCCTGCGCTTCCTGACCGCGATCCTGGAACAGGGCGGCTCACGCGACCCGATGGAGATGTTCGTCGAATTCCGCGGCCGTGAACCGACCATCGACGCACTGCTGCGCCACAGCGGTCTGGCGGCCTAGTGATGCGGCGCGGCATATTGGCATTGGCGCTGTGGTCGGCGATGGCGGCCGGCCCGGCCGCGGCCGAGTCGGCGTTCGTCACCGACGCCATCACCATCAGCGTGTTCGAGTCTCAGGAGCTGACGGGCACCTCCAGCCAGCGCCTGATGAGCGGTTCGCCGGTCGAGGTCTTGCAACGCAGCGGCGAGGCGGCGCAGATCAAGACCAGCACAGGCATCACGGGCTGGATCCGCGCCTCGAATCTGACCACCAAACAACCGGCAGCACTACAACTGGAGGCACTCCAGGCCCAGCTCAAACAGGCCAAGAGTGAGCTCAGCGCGTTGAGCAAGAGCGCGACTGATGCCGACCAGGCCAGCAAAGATGCACGCTGGATGAAGGCCGAGATGAACAAGGCCCGCGAACAGGTCAAGGCATTGGAGGCCGAGCTCAAACAGACCCAGACCAAACTGAAGGCACTCACCGGGGCACAGGCTGAAAACGCTGCGGCGGTCGCAGCGGAAGAAGACTCTGCCCGCGGCCAACTGGCCGCGCTGCAGGCCGAGATTGAAGAACTGCGTTTGAAACTGGCTGCATCGGATCTGATCACTCGTGATCAGCTGGGACTGGATGAGGATCTAGGTGCCGATTTGCATGCCGGCGCACCGATGGCCGTGTTGCTCGGCGTGTTGGTGCTCGGCCTGGTCCTGGGGGCGTGGCTCAGCTATGCCTACCTGGATAAGCGGCTGACGCAGCGTTTCGGCGGCATCAAACTCCACTGACCCCGGCGCAGGTAAACGGCCAACACCAACATCATCAGCCCAAACCAGCCCAGACTGCCGGTCGCACCACTGCCGACACCCGCATCGGTACGGTTGCCAGGCACAACGGTCTCCTTGATCCCGGCCGGTGGGGATAATGGCGGCGTCGATGTCTGTGGATTGGTCGCGGGGATAAAAATACCCGCCGTGAGGCGAATCGTACCGTTGGCCTCACCATCGCGATCATTCGGGCCACCATCCCTGACCGCGATCAACAAACACTGATCACCAAAACTGATGCTATTGCCGATCGCGCCATAGGCCGCGGCATGGGTGTCGGGGCAATAGGCACCGGCAATCAGATTGGCACCGCCGGTGGTCACAATCCCTTCTTCAGTATCTGCCGCATCAAAGAGCGCAAAATTGCCGCTGTTGTCGATTACATACAGCTCCGCCGGGGCATCGGCTGGCGGCACTGGCCCGGCCTGTGGGATCACGACTCGCGCCACCCGACCGGGCGCACTGAGACCACTGATGACCAAATCAACCATGTGGCCATCGATCGGGGTACGGTTGACCGGTGCGCTGACGCTGAGCATGGTCGCAAGGGTCACAACCCGCAGGCGTGCGTGCCCCAAGCCGCCGATAAATGCATTGCGGCCGATCGACAGATTCAACCCCGGCCCCGTCGTCGCCAACAGGGTATACATGACTTGATTGCTGGCAGGCGTTGAAGCAATGCGCCATTGATAGGTCAGATTCAACGCACTGTAGCTTTTGCTCGTTTTAGGAGTGGCATCAAACAGGGTCAAGGGCCAGGCCTGCAGCTGGTAGGGCACACTCAGGGCGTCCAGATAATTCACCAGACCATCGTTATCGCTATCCCCCACGCCTTCCACATTATCGTTGATGGAGTCATCATCACTATCTACCAAGGTGGATAACAACGGCGCATCGGTCACCGCCATCAGAATCGAATGCTGACTGCTGTTGGTGCTGTCACTCGTCGTGAAGCGCACCGTATAAAAACCAGGCGCAAGCCCGGCAGGTGAAAAGGTAATGTTGCCACCATTATCTGTAGCAATGGCAAGCAAGGTATTGTCCGTACCACTCCAATCGTAGGTAATCACATCACCATTGGGATCGCTGGCATTGGCATTGATTGTGACCAACTGGCTATTGGCGATAACGGTACGCGTCAGCTGGGCATTCTGTGAGATCGACGGCATGGCCACCGGGGCCAGATTGACATCCGTGGTCGTCAGCGTGTGAATGAGTTTGTTGCCTGCCATCACACCAGCAGGCAAAGGCGTGATATTAATAACGACCGTCTCACCCTCGTCGCCAATCAAATCAGGAGTAATATTGATTGTGATACACGCGCGGCTATCACCTGCAGCCAGGTTAAAACTGGCCGCGGCCGCATCATGATCAATGCCAGCGGTTGCAGTGCCGCCAATCGTGTAGGGCAGCACCAAAGGTGCCGGTGCCGTACCGTTCAAATATACACATACCTGTGCACTCCCCCCCTCGCCCATCACCTGATCAACCGTAATGTTGACCGTGGGCAGGACATCGACGACCTGATTGACGATATGGACATTACTGCCCGCATCGGTCGCCTTCCACTCAATCGTATGCCTGCCCGGGCTCAACAAGCCAACAACACCAGTGGGAAAATAGTCTTGTGCACTGACACCGACACTGTCTTCTGTAATGGAGATGAGGTCCCCGGCACCGTCGACGAGCAGATTATCGGCCGCGATATCAATCGATACGACCGGGGTCAGCTGTTGAATAGCGGCAGGCGAGGTGATCGGACTGATGACCGGCGGCGTCACATCGATAAATGCCAGCGCCGGCGGCATCGGGGCCGTCAAACAGAGGCCAAGGATCAGGCGTGGCATGGGTTGGCGGGTGGCGCGCATGAAGGTCTTTATCGTTATCGGCCTGCGTTAATCAATGGACCGCCGCGACAGCCGGCGGTTCTACAAACTGTGCAAAGGCTGCATTATGGCTGAATCTCCGATCCGGCGCAGCTTTCGGCGGGCGGTGGCCTGTCTGTGGGCCCTCTGCTATGCTGCGGCCAACTAAATCCTCGGCTAGTTTTCCAGCCATATTCAGGGACCGTTTCATGCAATACAAAGACTTACGCGACTTCATCCGCCAATTGGAACAGCAGGGCGAACTCAAACGCGTGGCGCAGCCCGTGTCGCCCAACCTGGAGATGACCGAGGTCTGCGACCGCACTTTGCGCCGCGAAGGCCCGGCGCTGTTGTTCGAAAACCCCACCGGTTATGACATCCCGGTGCTCGGCAATCTGTTCGGCACCCCGCGGCGGGTGGCGATGGGCATGGGCGCAGATTCAGTATCGGCACTGCGCGAGATCGGCACCCTGCTCGCGGCGCTCAAAGAACCGGAGCCGCCGAAGGGCTTTCGCGATGCACTCGAAAAGCTGCCAATGTACAAACAGGTGCTGAACATGGCGCCGAAGATCGTCAAACATGCCGCCTGCCAGGCCCATGTGATCGAAGGCGAGGATGTCGATCTGGCCAAGCTGCCGGTGCAGACCTGTTGGCCGGGCGACGCCGGGCCACTGATCACCTGGGCGCTGGTCGTGACCAAAGGACCGAACAAACCACGGCAGAACATGGGCATCTATCGCCAGCAGGTGATCGGGCGCAACAAGGTCATCATGCGCTGGCTGGCCCATCGTGGTGGCGCGCTCGATTATCGCGACTGGCAGTTGGCGCATCCCGGCGAAAAATTCCCCGTTGCGGTGGCGCTGGGCGCCGACCCGGCGACCATTCTTGGCGCGGTGACGCCGGTGCCGGATGCGATCTCGGAATACGCCTTTGCAGGCTTGCTGCGCGGCGGCAAGACCGAGCTGGTGAAGTGCATCAGCAATGACCTGCAAGTGCCCGCCTCGGCCGAGTTTGTGCTCGAAGGTTATCTGACGCCGGGCGAGCTGGCCGATGAGGGACCGTTTGGCGATCACACCGGTTATTACAACGAGGTCGACAAATTTCCGGTCTTCACCATCGAGCGTATCACCCATCGCGAACAGCCGATCTACCACAGTACCTACACTGGTCGTCCGCCGGATGAGCCGGCCGTGCTCGGCGTGGCCTTGAACGAGGTCTTCGTGCCGATCCTGCAAAAGCAGTTTCCGGAGATCAGCGATTTTTATCTGCCGCCCGAGGGCTGCTCGTATCGTATGGCCTGCGTCAGTATCAAAAAGCAGTATGCCGGTCACGCCAAACGCGTGATGCTCGGTGTGTGGTCGTTCCTGCGCCAGTTCATGTACACCAAGTTTGTGATCGTGGTCGATGACGACATCAATGTGCGCGACTGGAAGGATGTGATCTGGGCGATGACGACGCGCATGGACCCGGCGCGCGACACGGTGATGATCGACAACACGCCGATCGACTACCTCGACTTTGCATCGCCCGTATCGGGGCTGGGTTCCAAGGTCGGCTTTGATGCGACCAATAAATGGCCAGGCGAGACCCATCGCGAATGGGGCACGCCGATCGTGATGGATAAGGCGATCAAACAGCGGGTGGATGAACTTTGGACCTCGCTGGGCATCGATTGATTTGCAGCCGACGAGTGGCTAATCTCGCCGGTCAATATCCAAATAAAAAAACGTCCAATTAAACAGATATGCAAAGGGGAGGAAGGATGGACAATAGCGGTAAACGCACAGCACTCAATGTCATGTTGATCGCAGGCGGCTTCGGTTTGTTGGCGGTCTCGTGTTCTGACTCTGATGATGAGACAGAGCGCACCAGCCACGACCAACCAGCACCTGCGGCAGAACACGCGCCCGCGGCAGCGACAGCGGCACCAGCGGCACCAACGGTTACACCCGTCATAACTCATGCCGACGCGGAGCAGACACACACGGCCCCGACCACCCACACCTCACATGCGGCGCATTGGGACTACACCGGTGCCGGCGCCCCCGAGCATTGGGGCGGACTACAACCTGAATATTCGACCTGCACAGAGGGTCGTGAGCAGTCACCCATCGATATCTCCACGGTGACCATCACGTCATTGCCGACCATCGAATTCAATTATCAGCCGTCACCGCTGGAGATCGTCAACAACGGCCATACGATCCAGGTCAATTATGCGCCTGGCAGCTATATCACCGTCGGCGACAAGCGTTACGACCTGCTGCAATTCCATTTCCACTCTCCCTCCGAACACACCATCGGTGGCAAGATCTTTGATCTGGGTGCGCACTTTGTACACAAAGCTGAGGATGGTCAGCTGGCCGTGATCGGCATCGTCTTCAAGGATGGCGGCGCCAACAATGCGCTGAGCAAGGTGTGGCTCAACATGCCGGACAAGGCGGGGACCACGATCAAATCGCAGGACATCATGGTCAATGCCGCAGACTTCCTGCCGCGCGACTTCACCTACTTCAACTACAACGGCTCCTTGACCACCCCGCCCTGCACCGAAGGTGTCAATTGGATGGTGATGGCAACGCCCAATACCGTCTCCGCCCAACAGGTCAAGGCCTATACCGGCCTGTTTCCGCATAGCGCCCGCCCAGTGCAACCGCTGAACGGACGCGTGGTCCGAGCCAGCAACTGATCGGATGGCCAGGGGGTGATTTCTTCACCCCCTCTGTTCATTATTCCCGCGTGCTCTATAATGATTTGTGGGAGAGATACATTCAGCCCATCAGGCGGAGGGGAGCCGCCGGGCAGTGGAAACGTGACAGGTCCACGAATGCATCCAAGGAGACTTAAGACAAAAACAAAAACGCTGGCCGGAATCGCCGGGAAGGTGATAATGGCGTAGCGATATTGGTGCACGTCACTATGAAATGTTCAACGTTGGACTTTGAGTTCCGTATCATTGAACAGGCTGAAGTCTATGCCGATGATGAGCCGGAGATCCTGCAGCATCTGACCAAGACGTCTGCAGAATGGTTGCGCCTGATTGATGGCGAGTTAGAGATCACCGTCGACGGTGATGTGTTCTACAGTGAAGACCCGTTTCCACTGGCCGAGTTTGCCCATTCGCTGATTGAATGGCTAAGCATCGAGCCGGCGCGGCGTCAAAACTACTCCTTCGACGATTCAATGAACTTCGAAGATCAAGAGGGTGTATTTACCTTCTGTCGCGAAGGCGATGGTTGGCGCCTGAACTCTTTGTGGGAAGAGGTGCCCGGCGGCGTCTGGTTACCCACCGAGGAATTCGACTACAAATTGGGCAATTTTGTCGCCGAAGTCCGCGCCGAGATACTGGCCGCGTGGGGAATAGACCTGGCGATGATAGAAACCGAGGCCATGGTGGCATAAGCAACCTTCGATAACAAAAACCCCTGCTGATCGTTTGCACGGTCAGCAGGGGTTTTTATTTGGAGCTTCCCTCACGAAGTCTTCAGTAGACAAACGACCCTGGTTATATTTTATTTTTGATCCGAGCCGCTAGATTTTGCCTGGTGTCTGGCAGCAATTCTATCACCGCCTCCCCTCAAGTCCAGCCTAATGACTACTGGCGAACAAGGCCTCCACATCGACCGCATCAAACACATGCTGGCGGTTACAGAATTCACAACCGACCTTGATCTCATCTTCGTGCTTGACGATATCGCGGGCCTCGTCGATGCCAAGACCACGAATCATGGCACCGACCTTGTCACGCGAGCAGCTGCAACGGAAGCTGACCGGCTCGGGGTCGAACAGGCGCACATCCTCTTCATGAAACAGGCGCTGCAGGATCTGCGCGCTCGACAATTGAAACAACTCCTCGGCGGTCACGGTAGAGCCCAGCATCTCGACCCGCTGCCACAGGTCAGGGTCAGGATCGTCGCCAGGGAGTTTTTGCAGCAGCATGCCGACGACCTGCTCCTGGTCGGCGACCAGCCACATGTGGGTCTTGATCTGCTCGGACTGTTCAAAGTACGCCCCGATGGCGTCGGCCAGCGTATCGCCACTGAGGCCGACGATGCCCTGGTAACGATCCTCAAACCGATTGGCGGCAATGGTGATGGTGATCTGGCCATCGCCATAGATGGTGTCGAGCGTACCCTGCTCCGGCGGCACCTCGGCCCAGCGGGCAAGGCCGCGGATGTGGCGATCGTGCGTGACCTGCGCCACCAGCAGGTTGACCGGCCCTGCGGCCTGAATCTGCATAATCAATGAACCATCAAATTTTATAGTTGACCCCAGGAGGGTGGCCACAGCCAAGGCCTGGCCGAGCTGCTCGGCGACCACGGGCGGGTAGTCATACCGTTCGCGCGCCACTTGGTAGCTGGCGCGCAGGTGAATCAGGTCACCGCGAACATTGCTGTTCTCGAAGATGAATTTTTGCAGGGTATCGGCTTCTTGGCTGTGCATGGGGTAATACTCGTCGGGTGCTTATTCAGGTAATCGGCCGTCGGCGACGAGACTCGCGTGCAGGCCGTGTTGCAGGTCGGGGTGGATAAAACGGTAGTCCAGCTCCGCGCGCAGTTTGCTGATGTCCAGCCGGCGCGATTCGGTGAGGTAGGACATCATCTCCGGCGACAACGTGCGCTCCGCCTCCTCCCAATCGACCAGCGGTGGCTGCGGCAGACCGGCCATCCGCGCCACGCTGAGGAAGTAGTCGCTCATCGATGAGTTGTGGCCGTCGCAGACGTTGTAGATCCCGGCCCGGCCACGCTGACCGAATTGGTAACAGATATTCGCCAGATCGTCGGCATGGATGCGATTGCTGTAGGGGGCCTGCTCCGGCGCCAGCACCGGCAGACCTTGTTCCAGGCGTCGATACGGCAGGCGGCCAGGGCCATAGATACCGCCGACCCGCAGCACGATCAACTCGCTGCTGCGATCCGCCGCCCATTGCTGCAGCGCCTGCTCGGCCGCCAGGCGGCGTTGTGAGCGCTCAGTACTGGGGCGCGGTGGCTGATCTTCATTGACGATGACGCCGTTACAATCCCCATAGACACCACTGGTGCTGATGTAGATCAGGCGCCCAACCTGACCGAGCCGGGCCAGCAAGGCATTGAGGCGGGGGTCGCCGATGCCCGTTGCCGGTGGCGGCGCGAAGTAATACACCAGCGGGTAATCGCCCTGCAGCGGCGCCAGGCTCAGCGGCTGATCGAGGTCGCCGGCCACCGCTTCCAGCCCCAGGGACTGCAGACGCTGGCGGTTGTCGTCGCTATGACTGAGGGCGACGATGCGGCCGCCATGGGGCGCCCACAGTGCTGCCACCCGGCGGCCGATGTCGCCACAACCGATGATCAGGATCGGGCTCGGGGTATCTATTCGTTCGGAATTCATAGAAAATTTGCTGCCTCGGAAGAGCGCACAGGATAAAGGATTAGGCATGAGTTTCAAGATCAGCATCGAGCCCAGCGGCCGCAGCTTTAATGCAGAGGCGAATGAAAACATCCTGGATGCGGGGATTCGCCATGGCCTGGCCTTGCCTTATGCCTGTCGCAATGGCGTGTGTGGCGCCTGCAAGGCCAAGGTGGTATCGGGTGAGATTGACTACGCCAATGGCCGTCCGGCCGCGCTGAGCGAGACCGAGGCCGCGATCGGCCAGGCGCTGTTGTGCAGTTGCCATGCGCGCACCAATTTGGTGCTTGAGATCCCGCTGGTCGGCGATAGCAGCCAATTGCCGGTTCGCAAACTCCCTGCGCGCGTGGTCCGCATGGAACGCCTCGCCGCCGACGTGATGCGCCTGCACCTCAAACTGCCGGACAACCAACGCCTGCAGTTCCTGGCCGGGCAATACATCGACATCCTGCTCAAGGATGGCCGCCACCGCAGTTTCTCATTGGCCAACGCCCCCCATGATGACGCCCTGCTAACGCTGCATGTACGCCGGGTCGAGGGCGGCGAGTTCACCGACCATGTCTTCGAGGCCATGGCCGAGAAGGACATCCTGCGCATCGAAGGCCCTTATGGGACATTCGTACTGAACGAAGACTCAACACGGCCGATCATCTTTGTCGCCGGCGGCACCGGTCTGGCGCCGATCCAGGCGATGATCGACCACCTACACGCCGAGGCAAGCACACGCCCGCTGCTGCTCTATTGGGGCGTGCGCGATGCGAAAGACCTGTATCTTGACCCCGCCGCGCTCTGGGCCGACTTCACCTCACTGCGTTACATCCCGGTACTGTCCTCAGCATCGGAGCATTGGCAGGGACGACGCGGCCTGGTGCATGAGGCGGTATTGGCGGATATGCAGGATTGGTCGGGATATGAAGTCTATGTCGCCGGGCCACCGCCAATGGTCGATGCCGCGCGCACGGGCTTCATCGCCGCTGGCCTCGCCGAGACCGATTTCCACTGCGATAGCTTCGAGTTTGCGCCGAGACCGGCGTAACACTTCAACACTCAGGGCGACTCGCCAAACAGATATTCCACCGCCAGCGACAATTGCTGGCTGCGCCACTCCACCTCATTCAGGCGCGTGCCTCCGGTCTGGCCCGTTGCCAGATAGACACGATGATAACCCGCCTCCGCCTGCCAGCTGCGCAGCTGATACCCGCCAATCAGCGCCACCTGTTTGTACGGCACGCGCAACTGCAGCCCAAGACTGACACCACTGCCATTCGACCATTGCTCGAAGCTCTTGGGGTGGGCCAAATCATCACGCAAATTCCAATTGGCCTCAGCGTGAAAGTCCGGCAGATGGTAACTGAGATCGAATCGAAACTGGTGCTGACGCTCACTGATGAGAGATACGCCGAACCAGCCGCCATTCCACTCGGTCGCGTATCGGCTATCGAGCCCGGCGAAGGCACCCGTTGCCGGGATGGTCTGATAGCCGTCGATCAGGCTCAGATTTTGTTGGTGCAGACTGTAACCCACACGTGGGATCAGCACCTGGCGCCAGCCATCCACCGCAGGCAGCGCCAAGGGCACGCCGAGCGAGGCACTGATATCGAACATATCGCCACCGGCACCGTTATTGGAACGGGAAAACTCACCACGACGATTGTCAAACAGGTAATCGGAGTCCTGATTGCGCCCGCGATAGATATGACCGTAGTGCAATTCAACCTCCCCCAGCCACCACTGATATTGATATTGGCTGCGGACACCCACTGTCATCGTGCGCAGACCGTCCCATGTCAGTTCCGACAAGATATTGGGATTCCGGCCACGCGTATTCCCCGCAATGCTCCAGTTCACCTCGTCCGTACGCGCGCTGACACTGACGTCGATGGTCGGCGGCAAATTCTGCACAACATGAATGTTAAGGGCGGCAAGCAAGGACAGACTGGGCGAGATGGGCATCGGTTGAGATCCAAAGATTGGGGATGACAAGACTCACAGCATCCATCGTATCAGTAATTGTTATTTTCGGAAGCTCACAATCTCAAGACGCTCAAAGACTTGGTCGATAGGAAGGTTAAGGGCGGCAGAACAAAGGATGGAGCTTATGCAACTGGTAATGGAACCTACCGAAGCAGCACAGTGGCATACCTTGGTCAGCGAGGCCGAGGCGGCGGCGCACACCACACTGGATGAAACCAGCGAGAGTTATCTGGTCTTCACGCTGATGCGCTTTACCGAACGACCGGAAATGGCGGCCAGTTTGGTCGGCCTCGATTTTCTGGAGAGCGCCCGCCAGGCCGGTGGCCAGGCCCGCGAACAACTGCGCGATGTGGGCGACAAATGCCTGCTCTTTTCCGGCCTCTTTCCCCAGCTCGCACGCAAGCGTTTGGTCAAGGTCAGTTATTTTGTCGATGTCGGCCGCGCCGCCTACGGGCAGCTGCAAAGCCGCACCCACCAACAGGTGGCCGAATTGTACGGCCGTCTGCAGGCCGATTTTGTCGCGATGATGGATGTGCTACAGGCGATGCGCGAGATGGGCGGCGATGAACGGCTACAGCTGGACGCGATGGGCGCGATGGAGCTGTGCCAGGACACCAGCAGTCGCCGTGCGCACACCACCTTGACGCGCCATACCCGCAGCGAATCGCCGATCATCGTCCGCGGCATGCAGATCGACATCAAACACTAACGCTTCTTGACACAAGACAGGATCGAGCGGGGCGTCAGGCCCCGCTTTCTGTTACACTGCAGCCCTTTTTCGACCCCCAGATTCACACCTATCATGACTAAACAAATCAAAGCCGTCGCCCTCATCTCCGGTGGGCTCGATTCCATGCTCGCCGTGCGCGTAATGCAGGAACAGGGCATCTACGTCGAAGGCATCAACTTCTTCACCGGGTTTTGCGTGGAAGGCCATACCCACGCCATCCGCAAGCAGGACCAGAACAAACAAAAGCGTAACAATGCGCTATGGGTCGCCGAACAGCTTGGCATCAAGCTGCACATCATCGACGTCATTGATGAATACAAAGATGTGCTGATCAATCCCAAGCACGGTTACGGCGCCAATATGAATCCGTGCCTCGACTGCAAGACCTTCATGGTCACCAAGGCCATGGAGTGGATCGCCGAAAACCACTTCGACTTCATCATCACCGGCGAGGTCATCGGTCAGCGGCCGATGTCGCAGCGACGCGATACGATGAACATTGTATCGCGTGACTCAGGGGCCAAGAATCTGCTGGTGCGCCCGTTGTGCGGGAAAAACTTTCCGGCGACCTATCCCGAGGAGCAGGGCTGGATCAGCCGCGAGGGTCTGCTGGATTTCAATGGCCGCAGCCGCAAACCGCAGATGGCGCTGGCTGCCAAGTTCGGTTTTGATGAATACGCCCAGCCCGCCGGTGGCTGTTGTTTTCTGACCGACGAGAACTACTCACGCAAACTGGTCGACCTGTGGCAGGTGCAAGGTCATAAAGACTATGATTTTGACGATGTGCTGCTGCTCAAGATCGGTCGTCACGTACGCCCCCGCCCCCACTTCAAGCTGATCATCGGCCGTGAAGAGGGTGAAAACAAATTCATGGAAGGCTATAAAAAGCGTTTCGGTTATCTGTACACCAAGAGCCACCCGGGTCCGCTGGTCTTGATCGATGGCGAACTCAAAGAAGGCGATGCCGAATTGGCCGCCCAGATTACCGGTCGTTTCGGCAAGGGCAAACACGCCGACCGCATCACGGTAGCCCTGGTGGATACCGACGGCAACGAGACGGAATTTGAGGTAACACCGATGAGCGGTGATGACTTCCCCCAGGAGTGGTACCTGTGACGACACACGTGCTGGATGTGAAAAATCAGTTATGCCCGATTCCGGTCATTCGCACCCAAAATCAGGCAAAAAAACTTGCGCCCGGCGATATCTTGGAGGTAGTGTGCACAGACCCTGGGGTGGTCAACGATATTCCTGCCTGGTGCCGGATCAACGGCCACGAGGTTTTGGGTATCGAAAAGCGTGATAATGGTGAAATTGTCGTCTCGCTGAAGATCTAACTCACCGACTTGCGCACCAAAACTGATCATCCTCCAGCACAAATGCACCAATATAGTGCCTAAGCATCAAATCAGGGCAAAACTAAGTCCTTGTCCTGCTGGGAAAACCCCATCTGGAACATGGTGGCATGTTTCCTGCTATTACTGCTGGTGCAAAAGATTTACGTCGTCACGGCAATCCGCCGCGACGAAATTTTTTATTAACTGTAACCACGGAATTTCCGGAGGGAGAAGAAAGCAATGTCAGCCACTGTGCTAAATATGATCAAAGAAAACGATGTTAAATTCGTTGATTACCGCTTCACCGATACCCGCGGCAAGGAGCAACACATCACCTTCCCAGCTCACACCGTTACCGAAGACGATTTCAAAGATGGTCGTATGTTCGACGGTTCTTCTATCGCTGGCTGGAAGGGTATCGAAGCCTCTGACATGGTGATGTTGCCAGATCCAGAAACTGCCGTTATGGATCCTTTCTCTGACGAAAACACGCTGATCGTACGTTGCGACATCCTCGAGCCAAACACCATGCAAGGTTACGAGCGTGACCCACGCTCTGTTGCCAAGCGCGCTGAAGCCTACCTGAAGTCTACTGGCATCGCCGACACTGCATTCTTTGGTCCTGAGCCAGAATTCTTCATCTTCGACGACGTACGTTGGGGCGCCGACATGAGCGGCTGCTTCGTCAAGATCGACTCTGAAGAAGCGGATTGGAACTCTGAGAAGGTATTCGATGGCGGCAACATGGGCCACCGTCCTTCTGTCAAAGGCGGTTACTTCCCAGTACCTCCTGTCGACAGCCTGCACGACATCCGTGGCGCCATGTGTTTGGCCCTGGAAGACATGGGCGTAGAAGTTGAAGTACATCACCACGAAGTGGCGACTGCCGGCCAATGCGAAATCGGCACCAAGTTCAGCACCCTGGTGGATCGCGCCGACAAGACCCAAATCCTGAAATACGTTGTGCACAACGTTGCCCACGCCTACGGCAAGACCGTAACCTTCATGCCCAAGCCTATGGTGGGTGACAACGGTTCAGGCATGCACGTCCACATGTCCTTGGCCAAAGACGGAAAAAACCTGTTCAATGGCGACCTGTACGGCAACCTGTCTGAGACTGCGCTGTACTACATCGGTGGTGTTATCAAGCATGCCAAGGCACTGAACGCGATCACCAATCCGTCGACCAACAGCTACAAGCGCCTGGTACCACACTACGAAGCGCCTATCCTGTTGGCCTACTCTGCGCGCAACCGTTCTGCGTCGATTCGTATCCCATTTGTTGCCAATCCTCGTGCTCGTCGCGTGGAAGTTCGCTTCCCTGATCCAATGGCCAACCCCTACCTGGCCTTCTCTGCCCTGATGATGGCGGGTCTGGACGGCATCCAAAACAAGATCCACCCTGGCGATGCGATGGACAAGAACCTGTACGACCTGCCACCAGAAGAACTGAAAGAAGTGCCACACGTTTGTCACTCTCTGGACGAAGCCCTGGCGGCGCTGGATGCAGACCGCGAGTTCCTGACACGCGGCGGTGTGTTCACTGACGAAATGCTCGACGGCTACATCGCACTGAAGATGGAAGAAGTACAACGCATTCGTCAAACCACTCACCCAGTTGAGTTCGACATGTACTACAGCCTGTAAGCCTGTTCCGGTTACAGAGCCCAAAAGAACCCCCGCCTGTGCGGGGGTTTTTTTTGCCCTAACAATGAATGCACCAAATTAGTGCTCGCATGTCAATGCAGCAACCAAAATGCACTAAACTGGTGTCTGGTTATGCCCCATTCAGCGCTATCGATGCGTCACCTGAATCACGGCAAGTCCTTGAATGGCGCATGGATGCTGAGTTAGCCCGATAAAACACATCTTTTTAGGTGGGATGAAAAACTTGGTTTGGTTTTTGCTACTTGATTAAGCATGGTGAAACTCAGAATGGAAAACGACAAGCAGAGCCGGCGCATCCTGGAAAATATCAGCACCAGCGTATTGGTGTTTGATGACCAACTGCGTCTGAGCTATCTCAACCCGGCAGCACAAATTCTGCTGGCCGTCAGTGCCGGACGCACCCAAAACACCCCTTTGGAACACCTGCTGAGCGGCTCTGAACACTTTTTCGACAATGTCCGTCAGGCAGTCGCCACTGGGCACCCATTCACCGAACGCGAATTGATCCTGTTAACACCGGACAAACGCCAGATTACGACCGACGTCTCGGTTACCCCCTTGTTCGACAAAACGCAGGAGTCTACCGTGCTGATCGAGCTATCACAGGTGGATCGCCAACTGCGCATCGCACGTGAAGAGGCCTTGATGGCGCAACACGATGCCACGCGCGATGTCGTGCGTGGGCTGGCCCATGAGATCAAAAACCCACTCGGTGGACTGCGCGGTGCCGCACAGTTGCTGGCGCGTGAACTGGATGCCCCGGAACTCAAGGAATACACCAGCATCATCATCGGCGAGGCCGACCGTCTGCAAAACCTGCTCAACCGCATGCTGGGCCCCAACACCCTGCCGCAGAAGTCCGACACCAACATCCACGAGGTACTGGAGCGCGTCCGGCATCTGGTCAGCAGTGAGGCGCCACCCGGCATCAAGATCGTGCGTGACTATGACCCCAGCGTACCAGACCTGTATGCCGATCCCGAACAGATGATCCAGGCCCTGCTCAACATCGTGCGCAATGCCGCGCAGGCGCTCGGCGACAAGGGGGTGATCACCCTGCGCACCCGCGCCCAGCGCCAGTTCACGATCGGCCACACCCGTCACAAGCTGGTCGCCAGCATTGAGGTCATCGACAACGGCCCCGGCATCGCGCCGGAGATGCTGGACAAGATTTTTTACCCCATGGTCACCGGTCGCGCCGAAGGCACCGGCCTCGGCCTGCCGATTGCCCAGGCGCTGATCCATCAACACGGTGGACTGATTGAATGCAGCAGCCACCCGGGCGAGACCATATTCACATTACTGATACCGCTGGAGAGCAAGGCGTGAGCAAAAAATCGCATGTATGGGTCATCGACGATGACAGATCAATCCGTTGGGTATTGGAAAAAGCCCTGCAGCAAGCCGGCATGGAGGTCACCAGCTTTGAATCCGGGCTGAGGGTGCTCGATTTTCTGCGCCAGGATCAACCCGACGCCATCATCACCGACATCCGCATGCCGGGCACCAACGGCCTCGAGCTGCTGGACCACATCCACTCCGAGTATCCGCAGCTGCCGGTGATCATCATGACCGCCCACTCCGACCTCGACAGCGCCGTATCAGCCTATCAGGGCGGCGCCTTTGAATACATGCCCAAACCGTTTGATGTCGACGAGGCCGTCGACCTGGTCCGCCGCGCGATCAGTCACGCCCAGGAACAGCAACAGAAGGAGGTCAGCACCGCCGACGTGCCCAACACCGAGATCATCGGTGAGGCACCCGCGATGCAGGAGGTGTTCCGCGCCATCGGTCGTCTGTCGCGCTCCAACATCACCGTGCTGATCAATGGCGAATCCGGTACCGGCAAGGAGCTCGTCGCCCACGCACTGCATCGCCACAGCCCACGGGCCAATGAACCCTTCATCGCCCTCAACACGGCGGCGATCCCGCGTGACCTACTGGAGTCGGAACTGTTCGGCCACGAACGCGGGGCCTTTACCGGCGCCCAAAGCAGTCGTCGCGGCCGCTTTGAACAGGCCGATGGAGGCACCCTGTTTCTTGATGAGATCGGCGACATGCCGGCCGAGCTGCAAACCCGTCTGCTGCGCGTGTTGGCCGATGGCGAGTTCTATCGTGTCGGCGGCCACACGCCAATCAAGGTCGACGTGCGCATCATCGCCGCGACCCACCAGAATCTGGAGCAGCGCGTACAACAAGGTCTGTTTCGTGAAGACCTGTTCCATCGCCTGAACGTAATCCGCATCCACATCCCGTCACTGCGTGACCGGCGTGAGGACATCCCGCTGCTGCTACGTTACTTCCTGGCCGAGGCTGGCAAGGAGCTGAATGTCGAACCGAAGATCCTGCGCGACGAGGTGGAAAAATATCTGTGTCGTCTCGACTGGCCCGGCAACGTGCGCCAGCTGGTGAACTTCTGTCGCTGGCTGACCGTGATGGCCTCCGGCCGTGAAGTGCACATGGACGACCTGCCGCAGGAATTGAAACCCGAGGCGGCACAGGTATCCGCCACCAGCGACTGGGAGTCGGCACTGAAGCGCTGGGCCGATCAACGACTGGCCGCAGGCGAAGAAGGCCTATTGGATCACGCCGTGCCCAGTTTCGAACGCATCGTCATCAAGGCGGCATTACAACATTCCGGTGGGCGCCGTCAGGACGCCGCCAAGCTGCTGGGCTGGGGCCGCAATACCCTGACCCGCAAGATCAAGGAGCTCGACATGGAGGACGACGTTTAAGCCCCCCCCTTCCCGCCCCCCCGGACACATCAGCGCTTGGAAAAGCCGGGGGCGCTCTGTATCCTTGACGCCGCCTATATTAGTCGCAGGTTAGGGGTAACGCGCGCCACATGCTGCACATCGTCTTATACGAACCAGAGATTCCACCGAATACCGGCAATATCATCCGTCTGTGCGCCAATACCGGTCAGCGTCTGCATCTGATCGAGCCCCTGGGGTTTGAGCTGGATGAGAAGCGCGTGCGCCGCGCCGGTCTCGATTATCGCGAGCTGGCCTGTGTCAGCACCCATAAGAGTTTTGACGCCTTTGTCGCCGAGGTCGCCCCGCCCCGTCTGCTCGCCTATTCGACCCGCGGCCGCCACAACTACACCGACGTCGCCTATCAGGCAGGCGATGCGCTGATTTTTGGCCCGGAGAGCCGAGGCCTGCCGAAGGCGCTACTTGAGAGCCTGCCACCCTCACAGCGCCTGCGCTTGCCGATGTGCGGGAACAGTCGTAGTCTGAACCTGTCGAACACAGTAGCCATCGGCCTATATGAGGCGTGGCGGCAATTGGATTTTGCCGGCGCCGAGTGGCCACAAGATACTGTTTTACAACCATAAGCCCGTCAAATTGAGCCGACTATCTTTCATATCACTGGCAACACCGCTCAAGCGTCTCGTGCTCGGCCTGTGCGCGGCAGGGCTGGTGTTATCGCTGAGCGCCTGCTTCGAATCCAGCGCCAAGAATCCTCGGGCGACAGACAACCCAATTCCAAATGTCACCTTCATCCCTCCAGAACCACGCCGTGACCCCGGCAGCGGCAACGACACCGAGATCGGCATCATCATGGTCGGCGCCGGCACTGGTTATGCCTGTGCAGTCAGGGGCAACCGTACACTCTGGTGTTGGGGCGCGGACACCAGCGGCCGTTTCTTAAACAATTCGGCACCCGCCAATATCAGCAGCCGCAGCGATTGGGCGTTTTATGATGGTGGCGATGGCCACAGCTGCGGCTTAACCAAAGATCGCGCAGTCCTGTGCTGGGGGGCAAATGACTACGGCCAGGTAGGTAACGGCAATCTGAACATCTACCGTTTCCCAACCCAGATCCCGGCATCCAATCTCACAAAGGATTGGACGACGGTCTCCGCAGGCGGCCTCCACACCTGCGGCATCCGCCAGGAAAGCAGCACCGTCAGCACCCTCTGGTGCTGGGGTAGAAACATCAATGGCCAACTGGGCAGTAGCGACACTACCGACCATTGGCAACCCAACCAGGTGGGGACCGATACCACTTGGCAAACCGTATCAGCCGGTGGCCGTCATAGTTGCGGCCTGAATAACGGCAAACTGTATTGCTGGGGTGACAATACCCTGGGCCAACTGGGTCATGCCTCGATCAACGAGACCCTGCCGTCACTGGTTAACGCATCAGACTGGTTACAGGTCAGTGCCGGCGTCGAACACAGCTGCGCCATCCTGAATGACCAAACCCTGTGGTGCTGGGGTTCAAACGGCTATGGCCAGATCGGCCAGGGAAGTGCCACCGCAACCTATAACGCCCCAATCAAGGTCGGTGTGGCGACCAACTGGACCGCCATCAGTAGCGGGGACTACCACACCTGTGCCCTCAATAACGCCTCAGAACTCTACTGCTGGGGACGCAATCAAGCCGGCCAGGTCGGCAATGGCAATACCTTTATTCAGGCCTCACCCGTGCGTATTGGTGCAGATGTCGAATGGGCGTCAATTGCGGCCGGCGATATCCACACCTGTGGCCTGGATCGTTTTGAAGCACTCTATTGCTGGGGTTTGAACGAAGAAGGTCAGGTGGGTGACGGCTCGGCACTCGAGTATCTCACCCCCACCGAGTTCAACACCGGCAAAGACTGGGACATGGTGCGGACCGGTAATACCCATACCTGCGCCATCAAACACAACCAGTCGCTCTGGTGTGGCGGCCTCAACGAATGGGGACAGCTCGGCACCAAAACGCTCGCCGCGAGCCCCATCCCGGTTGAAGTGGAGGCCGGACAACAGTGGGCAGATGTTAGCGTAGGTTATTTCTATACCTGCGCCATCAAAAACACCGACGGCCAGCTCTACTGCTGGGGCCGCAATGACCGCAACCAAACCGGGGCCACAAACACATCCAATACCGCAACCAACTGGTCACCGGTACAGGAGACCGATGTCGTGACCACATGGCGACGCGTTGTTGCAGGCAACATCCACACCTGCGCCCTTTCCAGCGCCCAGAAGCTCTACTGCTGGGGTGATGATGGCATCGGCCAGCTTGGCGATGGCACCGCCGGCGGTCAAACCAGCATACCTACAGAAGTGGTCCATAGCACCACCTGGAGCCAGGTCGCCCTGGGGCCACGCCATACCTGCGCTGTCGACACAGCCAAGGCACTCTATTGCTGGGGTGACAATGCGTCAGGCCAACTCGGTGTCGGCGCCATCGCATCAACAGCCACACCGCAGCAAGTAAACGTCGCCGGCGTCCTCTGGGTCAGCGTCGCCACGGGCAGCGAACACACCTGCGGCTTGACCGAAAACAACCGGGTCTATTGCTGGGGCAGCAACCGCCAGCGTCAGCTCGGTGATCCAACCTTTGTCGGCACCAGCAGCAACACCCCCATCCTGACTCAACTGGCCTCGTGGGACTCAATCTATGCCCGTGGCAACTCCAGCTGCGGCCTCACCACCAATAGCCAACCCTTTTGCTGGGGCGACAATAGCCATATGCAACTGACGTCCCGCCTCAAAGACGTGGAAGAACCCGCCAACCCGCAGGCGATCTCATTTTTCAGCCTGTGGACCGATTTCAGTCTCAGCGAACGCCATGGCTGCGGCATCCGCACCGTAGACACCAAGGGCTTGATGTATTGCTGGGGACGAAGGGCCACCCATCAGCTTGGAGATGGCAGCGGCTACCGTCTGCGACCAGTCAAACTGGCCCTCTAATCGCAGCGCCCGTAGATAAAACAATGGCGATCGCTCGGCAGTTCGATCTGCAGCTGACCGAGCCCCGCCTGCTCGAGCTGGGCCGCTATCTCTGATGGTCGATAGGCCGCCAACAGCGAATGATAAAAGTCGTGGCGCAAGACCTCGGGCGCATCGGCGGCATATTCGGCCACCAGCTCCGCCGCACGCGCCTCACTCTGCGGCCTGACCAAATCCATGATCGCCACCACCGCCCCCGGCGCGGCATAGTGTTTGAGGCTCTGCCACATCACCATCGGCTCGAGCAGGTGATGCAACAGGCTGTTACTGATCAGGATCGGATAAGGTTTGACGGGCGCGCCGCTGGGCGGCAGGTAACCCAGGCGCAGCTGGATACGATCGGCGACACCGCTGACCGCCAATGCCTCGCGCCCGGCGTCGAGCATCGCCTGAGCGCCATCGATACCATCGACAGTGCAGTCAGGGTAGGCGCGGGCAAAGCGGATGGCGATGTCGCCGGGGCCGCAACCCAGGTCCAGCGCCGGGCCGCGTAGATCGGGGCCGAAGGTGCGGCGGATCAGATCGATGAATAGATTGTGGGCGCTGCTAAAGTCAGCCGCCGCATAGGCCGCCGCCTGGGCCGGATCGGTCATCAGCTCCGGCTCAGGGCGGCGTTGCATCAGGCCTCGTCCGGCAGCAGCTGTTCACCCGCATAGAGATCGCTGATCTGCTCGCGCGCACGCACCAGATGCGCCCGCTCGCCATCGATCAAGACCTCGGCCACCCGTGGCCGCGAGTTGTAGTTGGAACTCATGCTAAAGCCGTAGGCTCCGGAGCCACGCACCGCCAGCAGGTCGCCGGTATCGATGGCCAGCTCGCGGTCCTTGCCGAGAAAGTCACCTGTCTCGCAGACGGGGCCGACGATATCGTAGTTCATGCTAGGCACATCGCTGCGCTGATTGACCGGGATGATCGCCTGCCAGGCCTTGTAGAGCGAGGGCCGCATCAGGTCATTCATCGCCGCATCGACGATGGCGAAGTGTTTGTGTGGCGTCGGCTTCAGGTATTCGATGCGAGTCAGCAACACGCCGGCATTGCCGACGATGGCGCGCCCCGGCTCGACCATGATCTCCAGTGCGCGGTCCTGCAGTTGTGCGCGCACGGCGGCGGCGTATTCGGCAGGCGACGGCGGCGTCTCGTCCTTATAGCAGATGCCAAGGCCACCGCCGATATCCAGATGCTGAATCTGGATGCCTTCGTCAGCCAGCGTGTCGATCAGGGCCAATACGCGCTGCAGCGCATCGACGAAGGGGCTGAGCTTGGTCAGCTGCGAACCGATGTGACAGTCGATGCCGATCACGTTCAGGTTAGGCATCGATTGGGCGCGACGATAGGTATCGAGCGCGGCGCTGAAATCAATGCCGAACTTGTTTTCCTTGAGCCCGGTCGAGATATAGGGGTGCGTCTCGGCATCGACATCGGGATTGACGCGCAGCGATACCGGCGCCCGTAGCCCCACCTCGCCAGCGACCTCGTTCAGGCGCTCCAGCTCCGGGATCGATTCGACGTTGAAACACTTGATGCCGACCTCCAGCGCACGGCGCATCTCATCGCTGCGCTTGGCAACGCCGGAGAACACCACCTTGCCCGCGTCGCCGCCGGCCTGTAATACACGCTCCAATTCACCAACCGAGACGATGTCGAAGCCGGAACCAAGACGCGCCATCAGCTGCAAGATCGCGAGATTGGAATTGGCCTTGACCGCATAGCAGACCAGGTGCGGATGATCACCAAAGGCATCATCAAAGGCATGCCAATGGCGTTCGATGGTCGCACGTGAATAGACGTAACACGGGGTACCGAATTGGGCGGCAATCTGGTTGAGGTCTAAATCTTCGCCGTAGAGGGTGCCTTGGCGATATTCAAAAAAATCCATGATGACTCCGGGTGACTACTGATCGGTTTGCCCTGACGCGGTTTCAGCGCTCACTTCCTGCTCTTGCGGAAAATAGAGCCCCCCTTTCTGGCCGCAGGCAGTTACGCCTACAGCAACAAACAAGATGAGAGCAAGAACCGACAGTGTACGCATACGCCCCTCAGGCAAAGCGGCAAGTATAAACCGAAGCAGGGGTAGCTGCCATTAGGCCGACCACCCGACGCGGATCAAGTGGCAGGGTTGTCGTTCGGTGGAAAATTGAGGATATTAGGATCGCGAGACAGCTCATTCAACGCGGCATTGAGGCGACCCTCGATCGTACGCTTGTAATTGAGAAACTCCACCAGCGGCGGATTGCCATCGACATACTCGCCAAACATCGCTGATGGCAAATCGATGTCGGTAATAAAAATCGGATAAGACTGACCACTGACCCGCTTGAGCAAAATGTACCGCGCAGCCTCGTGAAACATCCGACCACCATGTTCCAACGATGAGAACTCCTGGTCTTCGCAATAGATGCGGAAGGTACTGGAACCATCCTCCTGCTCTTCGGCCAACACCTGAATGTTGAAATACGCCCGACTGGAAGATCTTTCTGCGTCACAACGCCCAACCTGCCAGCGTCCATTCTGATCACGACTGATCCGGTAGTACTCAACCTCACGACTCTCGGCCACATCAACCACAGGACTACTCCCGATTTGAAACAGTTGGCGATTAAGAATCGAGTCAAAGAAACGTTTGTACTGCACCAACAGGTGTTCCGTATTCGCAAAATCCGAGCGTTGATAATACATGGAGCCATGTTCATCAACGATATACACATCTGCCTGCGAATTCTCTTCTCTGAAGAACAATTGCACAACATTCGGCTTGTTGAGTTTATAGATCAGTGGCAGCACCGTATCCTGCAACGCCATACTATCTATAACCACTTTTCCGTAACGCTGCCGCCCCTTGCTCAAATAGCGCAACAGATCACTGTGGCCGGACAAACGCTGATAGCGCAAAACATCTTCTTCAAAATAGAGCACAAAGAAATAACGCTCGATACAGAAGATAAACTGATTGTTAACCGCATCCGGGCCGGAATAAAAACAGGCGACGACATCTTGAAAGATACGCTCCACACGCTGACGTATTGTCACCGTATGCTGCATTGAAAAACAGAACACTTCGGGCATCGGCGGCATAACTGCACGCGAGGGTGGCAACCACCGCAGGTAATTACTAATGCATTGAAGAATCCCCTCAACACCTTCGTGATGAGTAACGATGACCTCTTTCCAGCTATTGATCAGGATCTGGTCCATGCTGAAGACAAGATTTTCTGACATGCCACCATAACTAAAGGCATCTGTGCGATTACTGGCAAGATGCTGCCCAACACGTCTCGCCTGAGCATTTGGGTCTCCGCCAAAATTAACGACTATCGCCGCACTCATGATCGAAACCGCTCGTCCAAGTGTTTCGACATTTGTCTGTAATATTTTTTCGCGCGGCATAATCTTATCGAGTGCACGAGTAGTTTCCAGCACCTCTTGCGCAGTCAGCTCACCACGAACACACACTGCCTTCAGCATCGTATTGCTGTTCAATAATCCATTGAAGTGTGCCCACGCCACCGCCTCCATCAAATGACGGGTGCGTTTGAGAGGTGTCATGGCTGAGGTTTCACTTTCACCCTGAGGACCACCTGACAACACCGCCCAGCCACCGTTATCGCCTTTTTGCCGAATTTGGTAAAAAGCCAATTGGCGTTCCTGTACGTTTTCAGAAATACCACGATTAATAATTTCGACCTTGCCACTCTTCCGCTCAAACGCAGCATAGAGCTTGCGGCCCAATGCATTAAGGTCTTTTTGATTGATCGCGGCCAACTGTGCGTGCTGACGACCGAAGTCAGATAAGAACTGATAGGTATAGGTCAACTCTTTAACCAAGACACCCCGTTCATTCTGCACCTGCAAGATCTTCCAATTGGCTCGATCATCCATCAATGCCAATTGATGCTCTTCCCAGCCCCAGCTATTGACCATATTGCTGATAACACTGCGCCGCCAATCGAACTCGCGAGGCTCTGGTGTACTGAGACGTTGATTGACCTTGATATAAAAACAACGACGTACCAACTCCAAACGCTCTTCTTCATCGCGCTTGACCAGATATTCTTCCAGGCGACGATACAACATGATGTACGGATCAAGACGATCCAGATCATTTTCGCCCGCATGAATTGCCCGCTTATAACGCAAACAAAGGAGTTCTATATCCGGATATTCACTGGCATAGACCTCCATCAACAATAGCTTGAGCACCGATTTATATGGCGAATCGATCCCCTTGAACAATTGCCACAGCGCCGCACCGAAAAACTCTTCTGCGGGCACCGTTGGAATACCGCCAAAGTCGATACACTCTCCTTCGGTGATAATCCGACGCTCAATCAAATTTTGAAGATATGCCTGATAATTGGCTTCATGCTCCGCCGGTACCAGCCACCATGCAGGATAACGCCCGGCAATCAACAGACTGGTGCGATAAAACTCTTCCAACAACAAATAATATTGCGCAGTACCACTACTTTCCGATGAGAGGTCAACAATCTCACCCTGACGAAAGCGCTCTGGGTCCATCAAAAAGAAGTGGACCTCCAGCCCCTTGCCATCAGCCCATTCTTCGATCGCCGTGCACTTGGCCTGCAACTCGGCAAGCTGCTGACTCGACAAATCGTGCTGATGACATAACCAAATATCAAAGTCACTGCTACGTGAATAAGCGACCGTACCGCTGCTGCCCATCAGAAACATCGAGATGATGTCGTAACGCGGCATCGCCTTTTTCTTATATTCAAAACGATTGATATATTTATTGGCCGCCTGCAATGCGCGCTGACTGGGGGCGTAATCGCAAATACCTGCCGGCGAATCTTTCGAGGTATAACCTGGCAGGCGTGGATGATTGATATGGAACAACAAGGGCAGGAAGTCGAGAAAGTCCCGCTGACTGCTGCGCATGCAGTCTTCGCCACGACGCAGACGCTCGCGATTGATCATAAGGAAACGCTTTTTAAGTGCGTCGACCTCAGCGAACTGGATATTGCTCAAAGCTTTTTGCATGGCTTGCCCCCAACACGGTGGATATCGGACGTGGATAGCCAAACCTGAGAAAAATTGGCACTCGCCAAGGATAATTCCTATGTTATTGCGAAGTAAATCAGTGGCTTCTAGATCACAGCATCCATTTTGACACAGAACAGAAATCATATCTGCCTGTAGACATCAGTAATCACTTGTACAGTCCGGACTTACCTCTTACCGCAGATTGCGATAAAGTACCAAATTACTTAGGTACTGGGTTCAGAGGATTTTTGCAAGATGACGGATCAGCTTCAACTTAGCGCAGCCAGAGAAACACTCTCTCAAGCGCCGATAGGGATATTATTGCTCGACGAGCAACGGAATATTCAGTGGTTCAACCAAACCCTGGTCAAGTTTCTTGGCTTAGGCGATGCAAGCGCACTCGGCGACGACATGCCCTGTGAGTTGAAGGCGATGCTGCTTGATCCGCCAGAGTTGATTTTGCTGCAGCACGGCGACGAACAACGCTGGCTGAGCAGTCGCTGCGAAAACACCGGCAGCGGCCGCACCCATTTTTATCTCGATGTCACCGAGGCCCAGCGCCTGAAACAGGAATGCGACAAGCTGACGGAAGACCTGCAACAACTGACCACCCGCGACCAGATCACCGGCCTGCCCAATCGTCGCGCACTGCTGCAGGGCCTGGATCCGCTGGTATCTCGCAGCCGCCGCTACGGCAACCCGCTGTCGCTGGTCAAGCTCAGCGTCGATGCCGTCAAAGGCATCGATTCAGAGACCGTCTGGACCCGCGTTGGCCAGTTATTGATGGACCAACTACGCTGGGCCGACATCATCGGTCGTTATGACGGTGCCGACTTCCTGATGATCCTGCCAGAGACCGGCCACGATGCGGCCATCAACCTGGCCGACAAGATTGCCGACAAGGTGGCGAACCTCGAAATCGATGGCATCCCTGTCAAATGCTACTGCGGCGTGGCCGCCTGGGATAAGGGCGACGATGCCAACCTGCTGTTGAAGCGCGTCACCGACCGCGTGGCTGCCGCAAGATCGGCAGGCACAACGGTGGTCGCCGCCTAATCAGCCTTATTGACTGGCCAGCCGCTGGCGCGCCCGCGCCACGGCGGCCTTCACCTGCTCAGGCGCAGTGCCACCGAGGTGATTGCGCGCAGACACCGACCCGGTCAGGGTCAGCACTTCAAATACATCCGCATGGATCGCATTTGAGAACTGTTGCAGTTCTTCCAGCTTCATTTCGGCCAGATCACGCCCCGTATCGACCCCCAGACGTACCGCCTTACCGACCACCTCGTGGGCGTCGCGGAACGGCACGCCGTTGCGCACCAGGTAATCGGCCAGATCGGTGGCAGTCGAGAAACCCTGCAACGCCGCCTTCTCCATGCGCTCACGTTTGACGGTGATCGCCGCCATCATGTCGGCATAGACCTTGAGCGAGCCACGCAGCGTATCGATGGTGTCGAACAGCGGCTCCTTGTCTTCCTGATTGTCCTTGTTGTAGGCCAGGCACTGGCCCTTCATCAGCGTCAGCAGCGCGATCAGGTGGCCGTTGACGCGGCCGGTCTTGCCGCGCACCAG
>DHYU01000039.1:92159-92662 GCA_002415485.1 Proteobacteria bacterium UBA5122 | reverse complement strand
GTCCTGCTGCCAGTTGACGAAGTGTTTCTCCGGCGTGACCTTGAGGCTGTAGCTGTGGATCGGGGTGCGGCAGTGGGCGGCGGGGCGCAGCCGCACCAGGTGCGGGGAGAGGTTCACCGCCCTGTCGTAGTCGTATACCGTTTTGTGGTGGATGGCGACGCGGATCGACATGGCGGGTGTTCCCCTTGTTTAGGCGTTAGAAACTGTTGTTGTTCGAGTCCGGGTTGATCGGCAGCACGTTGTTCTGGATGGCCGGGTCGAGACTGGTGGGCTGGGTGCGACGCTCCCACTCAAACTGGGGCAGGGCCGAGAACGCGGTCTTGAGCGCCTCGTTCCAGGTCTGGCGGATCTCGCGCAGGTATTGGTCTTCCTCACCCATGCTGATGTAGTGATCGGTTTCGAAGGTGTCTTTTTCGTAGACCAGCACCTCGATCGGCGGGCCGACGGTGGCGTTGGACTTGATGGTGGAGTCCATGGAGACGATGGCGCAGCGGGCGGCATCT
>DHYU01000039.1:91844-92153 GCA_002415485.1 Proteobacteria bacterium UBA5122 | reverse complement strand
GGTTTGCCGTATTTGCTTTCACCGATCTGCAGGAATGGGGTCTCGTCCGAGTCGCTGATGAAGTTGCCGGCCGAGTACATCATGTAGATGTTGGGTGGCCCGCCCTGGATCTGGCCGCCGAGGATCAGTGAGGCGGAGGTGTCGACACCTGCGGCTGCGGTGGTGGCCTGGGCGTGCAATTGTTCTTCACGGTTGATCTGGCTGACGTATTTGGCGACATCGAGCATCTTGGTGCAGGTACGCAGGTTGACTTTGGCCTCGAGATCATCCAGTTCGTGTTCGATACGGCTGATGATGGCCTGGGTGGTG
>DHYU01000039.1:76928-91811 GCA_002415485.1 Proteobacteria bacterium UBA5122 | reverse complement strand
GGTGCGGGAGTCGGAGCAGAATACGAGGCCGGTGTCGGTGGAGATGGCAACACAATAGGTCATGTCGGTAATACTTCTCGAGCTAATAACTGTCCGCTGATTCTAGCCGAGATTCGCAATGCCCGTGCAGAAAAATGGCCGGGCCAGGGGCTGCGTTGGTGTTTATTCGCCGACGACCAGCGCAACCTTGCCCTTGGTGTGCCCTTGTTCAAAATAACGCATCGCATCGGCCGTGCGCGACAGAGGAAAGGTGCGATCCAGCACGGGGGTGAGTTTCCCTTCTTCGATCCATTGCTTCAGTGTCTGCAGGTCCTGCGGGTTTTCCATCGAGATGAAACTGGTCAGGGTTTGACGCACAAAGGGTGACCACAGCAGTGCGCGCAGCTGGCGATCGATGCCGCAGAGCCACTTGCCGCCGTTATCACCGCCGGCGATGACCAGTGTGCCCCTCGGTGCCAGCATGCTGCGCAGCTCGCGCAGGGAACGGTTGCCACCGAGATCGATGATCACATCGTATTGGATGCCCCGGCAGTGAACGTCCTGTTGTGTGTAGTCGATGACCGCATCGGCGCCAATCTCCTTCACCATCGCGAGTTTGTCGCGGCTGGCTACGGCCGTCACCGTGGCGCCGTAGATCTTGGACAGTTGTACCGCGAAAGAACCGACGCCGCCGGAGGCGCCAATGATGAGTACCTGTTGTCCGGCCTGGACCTTGCCCGCATCACGCACCGCCTTCAGCGCCGCCATGGCTGAGACCGGCACCACAGCGGCCTCGGCAAAGCTGAGGCGGGCGGGCTTGAGGGCCAGCTTCTCGACCTTGAACTTGGCGAACTCGGCAAAGCTGCCCGCGCCCATGGCCGTGCCGAAGACCTCATCGCCGGGCTTAAATTGGGTGACGCCTTCGCCCACGGCCTCGACCACACCCGCGACATCCATGCCGGGCACTTGGGTTTTAGGCGCCCACAGCCCAAACCCCGCGAGCCGGATCAGGTAGGGGTGGCCGTGCATTAAATGCCAGCCGCCGCGGCAGATACCCGCAGCGCGCACGCGCACCAGGACTTCATCGGCGGCGATGACCGGCCGTGCGATCTCGCGGAATGCCAAGGTCTCCGGGCCGCCATAACGGGTTTGCACGACTGCCCACATGTTGGCGGTCAGGGTAGTGGGGATGGTGTCGAGTGGCTGGGTGGTCATGGTTGGGTACCCCTTATTTGATGCTTGCAGTGTTAGCTTGGTTCATCGTGCCTAATCAGGCAACAATCGTCCTGAGTTTGAGCAAAAATGTCATATCAGCAGCTTGGATGTTGTTCTGGAGCATGTGCGCGCCGCCGACAGTGAAGATGCCCCCGGTGGCGGATTGCGACACCGGGGGATCAGAGCAACATTTGAAGCCTAGTAGTAAATCATCTCTTCGTTTTTGTCTTTGCTATGGGTGATGCGATAAAGCGAATTGTTCTTTTCGACATCGACGTAAAAGACATCAAACTGGAACGGATTCGGGGCATCTGCTTGTGCGACGGCGGAGATGAGCAGTTTGCTACCCAAACCAGCGCCTCCCAAACCTTCCACGTCGTCAGGGACCTGACCAAGCGTGGCAATTTTTTGGCCCGTGTGCAGATTGTAAGAACTCACGATCGCGCCAGCCGCGGTATTCAGAATATTGTCAGCGCCTTCCATCAAGATCACTGTGTCGACTGTTTTGAAGGTTTCCATGTCCATGGTTCGGCTGCGCGATACGAGGATGCCCCCCCAGGATGCGTGATCGAACCGTTGAGCAACGGTGCCATCGGTGTTGAGCAAGCGCGCATAACCTACGTCTTGGATTCTGTCGTTATCCAGGGTCGAGTTGAAGTAGATGAAATCATTTGTCACTTCCATCAACACCGGGCTCACTTCACCAGAAAACTCTGCGATATTACTCACGCTGTGGGTCGCTGCATCGATACGCGATATCCCTGAGCGTACTGAGTTGCTATCAAACCAACTGACGTAAATATACTGATCGTTGCTCGCCATGGTGTTGATGTGCGCGGATGGCGGTACTGTGTGGGTCAACGTGGCAGCGGCACTGCCGTCCTTTTTGACGCGCAAAATATCACGGCCGTCGGCTAGGTAATGGTAATCGCTTGCGCGCGGACCAAGCTGCAGCATTAGATGAAGCTGTTTATTGTGCAGATTCGGCGATAAGGTGTCGGTCTCATCGTTAAAGATGTAAAGTCCGCCATCGATCTCGAGCACTGAGTGAAGCAGCCCGCGGTGCATCAGTGTGACATTGGCATACCCTTTGATGCTGGTTGTAGAGTCAAAATTCAGGTTGGTGGTTTTAAGTTGACCATCGTCGGCAATCAGCCAGCCGTTTATCTGTTGGGTACTGACGTCGGTCAGACTCATCAGTGGTGGTGTGAAAATGGTCAGTGGGTCGACACTGTCGTCATCCGTAACGCGCACCCTTTTCCATATGTCATCGCTGTTGCCGCAAACGGTGTTGGCGCCTGCCGTCTGATAGAAATAATAGGCTTTAAAACTTTCCCCGGCAGTGCTGAATATCTTGCTGTCACAGACATTATGCGCCTGTGTTTCCGCTGAGATACGCACGGGGGTGAGTGAGCCTGATTTCGCCGTACTGACCCGGTAGAGCTTGCCCTCTTTGATATAAACAACAGAGTCATAGCCGATGTTCTTGGCCATCTTGTGGCTGTCGAGACTCGCGTATTGAACGGGCCGGGCGCCTTCTATTGCGCCGGATTCAACCGTGATCGGTGCGCCGGGATTGGCTGGATCGATGGCAATCAAACTGCTCGCAAAAAACAGATAGGGGTCTCCTGAGGTGTGATCCTGGGGAGGGGGCGGAGGATTATCGCCTCCATCTCCATCACCTCCACCACCACCGCCGCCACATGCGGCCAATGAAGCGACTGTCGCCACTATCAGCGCACAGCGAAAGGGGTAACCAATGTTCACGTCAAATCTCCTTTAAATCAAAAGTCAGACACCGAACGCATATCACTAGGCGTCGAGGTTTTTCGGTTTAAGAGCAGGGGCTCAGGCGATAAGGCACGCGTCATCCAACGGGCGTTAATCGCTGTTTCTTCGCTCGTCATTCCTGTCGCAATGAATTCAATACTGTGATCAGCTGTCCGGCCTTGTACTATATTTTTTCATATAGAAACAATGGCTTGCGTGGAGTGGTGATCAGTGCTGGATCATTCATTGATCAATACTTACAGTGTAAGTCTAGATCTTTACGCAGAATCTGGCAATCACAATCGCAAACGCGTAGCATGCCGGGATGGCAGCAAAACCCCGTCCCCTCAATCGCGAACGTATCCTGAATGCAGCTCTGGCCATGGCCGATGCCGATGGCCTAGCCGCCTTGTCCATGCGCAAGCTGGGCCAGCGGGTTGGCGTCGAGGCGATGTCGCTCTACAACCATGTGGCCAATAAAGACGAGCTGCTGGATGGTTTGTTGGATCTGGTCATCGCCGAGATAGCCTTGCCCGCGCCGGGTGAGCCCTGGCGTGAGGGCATGTATCGCCGCGTCCATTCGGCGCGCGAGATGTTTCTGCGCCACCCGTGGGCACTGCAGTTGATGGAGACACGTAAAAATCCAGGGCCCGCGCACTTGCGATATTACGATGCAGTGATCGGCTGTCTACGTGAGTCGGGCTTCAGTCTTGAGCTCACTGCGCATGCATTTGCGGTTTTGGACAGTTATCTGTTTGGTTTTGTGTTGCAGGAATTCAAACTGCAAACCGAGTTGGGGGGCGTGGTGGATGAGTTGGCGACCGAGATGGCGCAGAAACTCCCGGTAGATGTCTATCCATATTTCAGCGAGATGGTGGCCTGGCACGCGGCCAAACCAGGGTATCGCTTCGGCGATCAATTTGATTGGGGGCTGGCCCTGGTATTGGATGGGCTTGCGGCCCAAAGGGCGCGTGAAGTGGCCGCAAACGATTGATGCCTAAATCGCGCTTCGTCGTTGGCGCGATAACAGATAGACAAAATAACTGCCTCCAAGGACGGAGGCGACCACCCCGGCGGGCAGTTGCGCCGGATAGATGAGGGTGCGGCCGAGCCAATCGGCGAACAGCATCAGCACGGCGCCGATCAACATCGCCAACAGCAATTGTTGCGATACCTTTTTTGCCCCCAACAAGGCGGCCATGTGTGGCGCGAGCAGGCCGACGAAGGCGAGCGGGCCGAGCAGGGCGGTGACCAGGGCGCACAGCAGTGCGCTCAACAGCAGCAGGCCAAGGCGGGCATGCTGGGCATGCAGCCCGCGTGCCAGCGCCATGCCGTCGCCCGAGGAGATCAGGGTCATCCAGCGGCTGGTGCACAGCGCCACGCAGGCCAGCACGGCGATGCCCGCACTCACGATCAGTGTTTCATGGGCGTTGACGTGATAACTGGAGCCACTCAACCAGCTGATAATGCCGTACACCTCTTCGCCGCCTTTGGCGAGTGTGAAGTGAATGATGCCTTCGATAAATGCTGCAATCGAGATGCCGATGAGGATGATGACGCCGGGGGCAAAGTGGTTGCGGCGACCGAGGACGACGATCAGGGCCAGGATCAGCATGCTGCCGCCAAAGGCGATGGCCGGTCCCAGGTCGTGGATGGATTGACCGAAGTAGTAGCTGCCGAGGATCAAGGCCAGCGTTGCGCCGGCGGAGAGGCCGAGGATGTCCGGGCTGGCCAGCGGATTGCGGATCAGGCGTTGCAGGATGGTGCCAGCGATGGCGATACCGGCACCGGCCACTGCCGCTGCCAATAATTGTGGCCAGCGCAGATCGAGGATGTGTGGTTCCGGCCACTGGAATTGCCAGCGCGGATCGCCATCGCCATCGCCTTCGACATAGGCGGGGGCGAGCATGATGGCGACGCTGATCATCATTAATGTGACGAACGCCACTAGGACGACTCGTAATCGACTGAGTTGCTGCGCACCCGGCGGGAGTTGCAGGCAGGCATGGTCCTGGGCGCGCAGGCGTTTGAGGGCAAACCAGATCAAACAGGGGGCGCCGATCAGCGCCGCAGTGGTGCCGCTGGGAATCACGTTGTGGCTCCATTGACTGCCGATGACGGCCAGGGCATCGGTCAATACCAGGAGCAGGGCGCCGAGCAGCATGCTGTAGATCAGTTCATCAAGCGCGGTACGTGCGCCGAGGGCGCGGGCGACATTGGGGGCGATCAACCCAATAAAACCGATGGCACCCACGGCGGCAATGGTGCTGCCGAGCAGCCACAGGATGAGCACGAACAGCAGCAGCAACATCGGCCACAGGTTAAGCCCGCGGGCGCTGGCCCCTTGATCGCCCAGGCGCAGCAGCGTCAGCGGACGATGGGCGATCAACAGGATGACAACGATCATAGCCAATTTGGGCAGCAACCATTCCACCCATTGCCAATCGGTTTGGCTCAGGTCTCCGGCACCCCAGATAAACAGATTCTGTGTGTATTGTTCGTTGAGCAGGATCACGGCGCTGGCAATTGCGCCGCATAAAATATGCACGGCCATGCCGGCGAGGATCATCGTAAGCCCGCTGACACCCTGACGCCCACTGATTAGCAGCACCAACGCGGTGGCCACCAGACCACCGGCCATCGCCAGCCATACACCGTGTTCTGCCAGTAACAGTGGTGCCCAGACGCTGGCGCAGACCAGGGCCAGCCAGGCGCCGGAGGTGATGCCCAGGGTCATCGAGTCGGCCAGTTTGTTTTGGGTCATCTGTTGCAGCAGGCTGCCGATCAGACCGAGGACCGCGCCCACGGCCACCGCCAATACCACACGCGGCAGTGTCGAATAATAGTATTGGAATTCAGCGAAGGCCTGGGCGTGGCCGCTGATGAGCAACTGCCATTGTTCGCCAGGGGATAGTGTGGAGCCGATTTGCGCGTGGCCTATCACGGCCAGCAACAGCAATAGGCTGGTCAATGTATAACGCAACATCGATGTTTACGGGGTCATGGTCAGCAATTGTTCGGCCATCGCCTCGGCCAGATAGAGCACGGACATCGGGCCGCCGTAAGTCCAGGTGGCCGGTATGGCGGCGAAGCGTTGTTGTCGTACAAAGGGCATTGCCTGCCACAATGGTGTGGCGAAGAGTTTGTCTCTTTGTGCGAAGGGTTCGAAATAAAGCACGATGCCATTGTCGATGACGCTAAGTTCGGTGATCCGCTTTTGCATCAGGCCCCATTGCGTGGCGGGCAGAGGCATCGCAGGGGTGATGCCCAATTGTTCCAAAGCATATTGCGGCATGGCGTTATCGCCAAAGACCCAGGCCAGTGCGGTGTTGTTAAAGCGGATGGTGGTGACCTTGGGCAGCTGGTGATTGAAATGGGTGGCCAGTTGGTTTTTTAGTTCAGTGATACGAGCATGCTTAGTGGCCAGCTTTTGCTCGGCCAGGGCTTGTTTGTCGAACAATTTGGCCTTTTGTAAAAAGATGTGTTGTGCGGCCTGATAGTTGTTGTGGTCCTTGTTAAAACCATCAAATAGCAGTACCGGCGCAATCGGGCGCAGCTTGGCGAGCAGATTGCGTTGCATGCCGCCCGCGATGATCAGATCGGGTTTGAGTTGTGAGATCAGCTCCAGATTGGGGGCGTCGCGAGTGCCGACATCAATGAGGTCCGCTGGCAGCGTCGGCTGTCTGACCCAGGTCTTGTAACCGTCGACATCGGACATGGCCAGAGGTGTGACATCAAGTTCAATCAAATTTTCAGTAACGGCCCAGTTCAGGGCGATGACCCGTTGTGGGATCTGTTGAAATGTGTGTTGGCCGAGGCTGTCTTCGATGATGATGGTATGTGGTTGGGCGCCGAGCGTCGTATGGATCAAGATCAGCGTCAACATGATAAGGGTTTTCATTGGAGTACCTTTTAACTGCGAGGGCTTAACCGATGACCGCCAACGGCAGTGCCTGGGTTGGGTGGGCAACGATGTGGGTGTCGATACCGTATAGCTCATTGAGTACAGTGGGCGACAATAGCTGTTGTGGCGTGCCATCGAAGACGATGCGCCCTTGTTTAAGCGCGATGATGCGATCGGCGTAACGGGCGGCGAGATTGATGTCGTGAAGGATGGTGACCACACCACGTCGTTGTTGTTGGTTGAGTCTGCGCAGCAACGCCATCACTTCGTATTGGTGTGCCGGATCCAGGGCCGAGGTCGGTTCATCCAGCAGCAGCAATGGTGCTTGCTGCGCCAGTAACATCGCCACCCAGGCGCGTTGCCGTTCGCCGCCGGAGAGGGTGTCTGTGGCATGGTTGGCATACTGGGCCACGCCTGTATCACGCATGGCGGCATCGATGAGTGCATCGTCTTCTGTTTGCCAGCGGCCGAAGGTGCCACGCCAGGCGAAGCGTCCCAGTCGTACCAATTCCTTGACGTTCAATCCGGCGACCTGCGGCAGTCGCTGTGGCAGGTAGGCGATTTGTTGGGCCAGGATTCGCTGCCGGTAGTGGTGGATGTCCTTGCCGTTGAGTAGTACCTGGCCGTGGTCCGGTTTGAGTTGTTTGGCAAGGACCTTCAGCAGGGTCGATTTGCCCGAGCCGTTGTGCCCAAGGATCACAGTGAAGTGCTGAGGCGCAATGCTCAAACGCTCGATATTCAGGATCTCACGATTGTCACGACGAACCGTGATCCGGCAGACCTCAAGCATGTTGGGTTAACTCCTGTTCTATGCGTAGTCGACGTTCGGCCAGACTCTGCCTGGGACACGTGGTGCAGACTTGGCCGCAGCAGCGCAGATAATCAAAACAACAGGCCTTGCGCTGCAGTGCCAGGGTTTCGGTGTCGTTGGCCAATGGCACGCGCATCAAGGCGCTGTGATGCTCCAGCTCCATGGCGTGCAGCCAGTCTTGCGCCAGGTCAAGGATGTGTTGGTTGCTGTAGTGATGATCGTATTTTTGTAGCTGGCAAAGGGCGCTGAGCACGGTATCGGCGGCGAGCCGCCAGGCCAGTCGTGGTCGCAGTGGACAGATGCCTGCCAGTTGCAGCAGAAATTGATGACACAGCTGACGCAGTCGTAACGCGCCGTGGCGAATGAGAGTGGGTTCATCTGTCGTTACCATGCTGCGTTGCGTCAGATGAAAGCCCGCGACGATGCCGTGTTGGAGTTGCTGTTGCATGGCAAACACGTTGGGGAGATGACGATGATGTTGCACCGCGAATACGGTCAGGTAGATCGGCTGCCAGATCAGCATTGTCCAGCTGCGAACACTCCAATAGGCAGGGCCTGCTTCAGGGTGGGCCTGTTGCCAGTGTTGGTGGAGTTGATGCAGTAGGCGGCAGTTGTCGGTGTCGGGGTCGATGAAACAACAGCCGGCGCACGACGTCACCTCGCGCAGGGCCGGGAAAAAACATCGTGCCTGGTAGAGCGTATCTTGTTGCCGCCTATGGTCATGCGTGATCTGCATCATGTTCTTCTTACAGCAGGGGCCCACGTACCTGGCGGCGGCTGGGTGTGATGGGCAGGTCATCGGGCGATCTGAACAAAGCATGCGGCCGATGACGGTGGTGACGATTAAATAGGTGTTCCTTCCTTGTGTGGACCAAATCATATGGTCATTTTTTATTTATTGCAAATAATAATCGTTCGCATTATCATGAGCGGCATTATAGTACATGCCAGCCATCTCGCTCATTTCGGGTCAGCCAGCTTTGAAAATTAATTTCTAATTTTAAAGAGTTGTGAAATGAGAGATACGTTATCCCCCCCCTCATCTCTATCAGGCGCTACGACGGCTGAGAAGAAGGTAATGTCTTCCTCGGGTTTGTTGAGGATCAATAGTGAAACGCTGCTCGCTGGGCAGAAAGAGATCATTATTGAGCACGCAGGTGATGAGTATCGTTTGCGTAAGACGAGACAAGGGAAACTGATCCTGACCAAATAATCGCGTACGCTATGAGTGCGTATGTTCCCATCGCCAGCCCCCCAGCAAGATAGCGTCCACGCTTGTAGCCATCGGTAGCCAGCTTTGAATTGTATTAATAATCTAAAAAGTTGGAGACTGATTATGGGTACGCCCCCATTTGTAAAAAACAAACGCTATAGCTTGTCGTTGATGGTTGCCGGACTGATGGCGGTCGGTGCAGTTGGCTCGGCGACAGCCGAAGAAGATCAGCAGCGTATGCAGGTGATTCATGTATATGGAGAGCATGGGCAGATCGATACTGCGACGCATCTGGAACTGACTATTTTGGATACGCCACAAACGGTAACGGCGGTTTCCAGTGCGCAGATGGAAGACTTCGCGTTGGATAGTGTGAGTGAGGTGTTGGAGTATGCGCCGGGTGTGACCGTCGAAGAGATTGAAACTAACCGCACTTATTATACTGCTCGGGGATTTGATGTCGTCAACTTCCAATACGATGGTTTAGGAACGCCATTTATTTATGGCCAGGCCTATGGCCAGCACGATGCAGCGATGTATGAGCGTGTCGAGGTGGTGAAGGGCGCAGCGGGTTTGATCACAGGCCTCGCGAATCCATCGGCAACGATTAATTTTGTGCGCAAGCGCCCCACGGAGGCGCTGCAAATGGGGGCCAAACTTTCTGTTAACGAATGGAGCGGTATGCGGGTGGATGGTGACATATCAGGCAAGTTGTCTGATGCAGTGCGCGGGCGGGTGGTGGTTGCCGCTGAAGATAGTGAATCCTATCTTGACCGTTATGAAGAGCAGGGCAATCTGTTCTATGGCGTGATTGAAGTGGACCTCGGTGCCGAGACGATGCTGACCATTGGTCACAGTCAAGACGATAGTGATGCCAAAGGGGTGTTGTGGGGGGCATTGCCCTTGTTGTACGACGATGGCACCCGTACTGATTATGATGTTTCGACCAGCAACGCACCCGAATGGACCTTTGGCAATAGTCGCCAGCAACAAACCTTTGTGGAACTTACGCATAATCTAAGCAATGACTGGAGTGTAAACGGTATGTTTACGCGTAACAGTTATGACTATGACTCAGAGTTGTTCTATGTGTGGGGGGTTCCCAGTCGAGCGAATGAGACGGGCTTGAATGGTTATGCCAGTGAATTCAAATCAGAAGAAGAACAGACGATATACGACATCTTTGCCTCGGGAAATTTTGACCTCGGTGGCCGCAAGCATCAGTTGGTGGTCGGATACAATCAAGCCGATGTCGACAGTGAAGCGAAATCTTCGTATGACTATACCAATGGACTGCCGGTGCTAGGCAGTGATTGGGCAGACGGTAAGAGTCCGCGCCCGAATTTTGTAGATCATGATCCACATAATCACACTGCAGATATTGAGCAGGAGCAAAAGGCATTTTACTTCTCATCGCGCCTGAATGCGACGGATGAACTGTCTGTATTGTTGGGTGCACGGCGTGCCGAGTTGACCCAAACGGGCGTGAATTATGGTGCATCTTCTAACACAGATGCGAAGAAGACGGTTCCCTACTACGGCGCGACCTATCTCCTGGCAGACGATTTGGTGGCATTTGGCAGCTACAGTGAGGTCTTTACGCAGCAGGCCTGGGTCAATGAGAAATTTCAGCCGCTAGGCGCTACTGAAGGAACAAATACAGAGATCGGCCTCAAGCGTTCGTTTAATAACGAACGGGCAATACTGACAGTGGCCTTGTTTCAGTCAGAGTTAAATAATCTGGGCGAATATGTAAGACGCGATGCCAATACAAACACAGCACTATATGCCGCCAGGAATTTTGACAGTGAAGGTATTGAGGTTGAGTTCTCAGGAGAGATTTCCAGAGGGCTGAACATCGGTGCAGGCCTGACCAAGGTGGATATCACTGATGAAAATGGGAAAGAGGCACGTCTATTTGTGCCATCCAGATTGATGAAGGCATCCGCTTCATATCGATTGCCAATGATGCCGGCAATCAAAGTGGGCGCGGTGCTGAAATGGCAGGATGACATATCCACAGTCGACAAGAAAGTGGAGCAGGGTGCATACAGTTTGCTTGATCTGGCGCTGCAATACGATGTGACATCAACTGTCGCCGTGGGCATGAATATCGACAATATTACTGATGAGAAATATCTCAATAGTCTCTATTGGGATCAGGCCTACTACGGCGCGCCGCGTAATGTTCAGGCCTCGATCAGCTGGAAGTATTAATCCCGATGGGCTGTCAGCAGCCAATGCTGTTGGCAGCCTAAATTGGTGTGCATGGACGTTCACTAGAAGGAGTCAGCCCATGAGTAGCAATATGTCCGTATTGGCAGCGAATGAGATGCTACCAGCTAGTCGCGAAGTTGCGTTGCCTGCTGCTAACTATATATTCAACAAGGCTAACCTGGCGCAATATCGGCAGATGATGCAGCGTGGGCTGGAGTTGGTGATGTCCAATATCAGCACAAGTGAAAAGCCGTTTAGCGGGGTGTTGCCGCATGAATTGGCCTCTTTGTTCGAGGGGCTGAATTTGGATCATACCTATGCCACCCTGGATGAAGTATTGGCCGAGGTACAGGCGCTCTACTTGAATGATGCAATCTACTTTCATCATCCAAGTTATGTCGCACATCTCAATTGCCCGATTGTTGTTCCCGCCATATTGGCGGAGCTGATTCTGTCGTCGGTGAATTCTTCTGTCGATACATGGGATCAAAGCGCAGGCGCAACTCTGATAGAGCAAAGTCTGATTGATTGGTCGCTCGGGAAAATTGGCTTTAATGATCAGGCCGACGGGGTGTTTACCAGTGGTGGTACACAGTCGAATTTGATGGCGTTATTGTTGGCGCGGGAATATGTATGTCAGCAACGTTGGCGACACAGCATCAAACAGCATGGTTTGCCACCTGATTATCGTAAGCTGCGTATCTTTACTTCTGAGTTAAGCCACTTCAGTGTTCAAAAGTCAGCAGCGGTGTTGGGTTTGGGCTATGACGCCGCTATCGCCATCCCAGCCGATAATTACTATCGTATGGATATGTCAGCGCTGGCCGAGGCATTGCAGCGTAGTTGTGATGAAGGGCTGGTGCCTATGGCGGTGGTCGCTACTGCGGGCACTACAGATTTTGGCAGTATCGATCCATTGCCCAGGATCGCCGATCTTTGTCAGCAGTATGGCGCATGGATGCATGTGGACGCGGCCTATGGCTGTGGTTTACTAGTGTCTCCGCGTCACCGTCACTGGATTGATGGTATCGAAAAAGCGGACTCTGTGACCGTGGATTACCACAAATCGTTCTTTCAGCCAGTGAGTTGTGGTGCCTTTTTCACCAAAGACAAACCTCATCTAGCCGCCGTAACCTATCACGCCGACTATTTGAATCCGCTGAGCCAGTCTCAGGAAGGTACGCCCAATCTGGTAAATAAAAGCCTGCAGACCACCCGCCGGTTTGATGCGTTAAAACTGTGGCTCACATTACGAACCATGGGTGCAGATGCGATCGGTGAAGGGTTTGACCGGGTGATACATTTGGCGCGTCAAACCTACATGCTGTTGTTATCAGAGCCAAACATCGAAGTGATCCATCAACCACAGCTGAGTACGCTGGTGTTTCGATATCGACCATGTCTCGTGTGTGATGAGTCAATCTTTGATGAGGTAAATGTGGGAATACGCAAGGCATTGGCTCGTAGTGGTGAAGCATTAGTGGCAGGTACTAAGGTGCGAGGCCGCCAATACCTTAAGTTCACACTGCTTAATCCAACTGCGACCATTAGCGATATACAGGCGGTGTTGAAGTTAATCAAGCAGCAGGGCGCAGAATATGTGAGCTGCGTGGATTCACTTGCAAAGGAGTTCTCCAATGAGTGATGAGATTTACGATTTTGCGGGAATTGGGATTGGTCCTTTCAATTTGAGCCTTGCTTGTTTAACTGCGCCGATTCCTGATTTGAACGGGATATTCATTGATCGTGCTTCAAGATTCGACTGGCATCCTGGATTGTTATTTGATGATGCTCGATTACAAACACCATTTATGTCTGACCTAGTGACGTTGGCAGATCCTACAAGCCCATTTTCGTTTCTCAATTACATCAAGGAGCAAGGGCGTTTGTACTCATTTTACATACGAGAGAACTTTTTTCTTTTGCGTAATGAGTACAACCAATATTGCCAATGGGCTGCATCACGATTGTCGAACTTGGAATACGACACGGAGGTGTTGAATATTACCTATGATTCCAATAGGGCATGTTATGAGATACACGCTCGATCAACCAAGGATGGTAGCGACAAGAGCTATCTTGCCCGTAGGCTGATTTTGGGGAGTGGTCCACAACCGCATGTACCTTTTTGTTGTGAGGATATGGCTGGAGACGCAATTCATGCATCTCAGTATCTGTATCACAAGCAAAGACTGCAGCAAAAAAGGTCTATCACTGTGGTCGGTAGCGGGCAGAGTGCGGCTGAGATTGTGTTGGATCTGTTGCAAGATATTCTGCAGTATGAATATGAACTGAGTTGGATTACGCGTTCGCCACGCTTCTTTCCTCTGGAATACAGCAAACTGACGCTGGAGATGACATCGCCGGAGTATGTGGATTATTTTTACAACCTTCCAGAGACAACACGTCGAAAACTAAATCGAGATCATGTGCATCTTGCCAAAGGTATAAACGGTGACACCATCAATCAAATATTTGACACTATTTATGCCAAGAGGTTGGTCAAGGATGTAAAAGTCAAGCTGATGACAAATTCCGCTCTGGAGACGGCTGTATTTAGCAATCAACACGCGTGCTATGAGTTGGAGTTTCTTCAGCGGGAGCAAGGTAAGCGTTATCTGCATCAAAGTGAAGGTCTGATAATGGCCACGGGTTATGCCTTTCATGTGCCTGCATATCTTGAAGGCATCGCATCACGTATACGTTGGAACGAAAAAGGGCAGTACGATACGGCCAGGTATTATACAGTTGACCACGATAACCAGGAAATCTTCGTGCAGAATGCGGAGCACGCGAGTCATGGTTTTGTTACACCTGATTTGGGTATGTGCTGCTACCGCAATGCCCATATCATACGGCAGATGTTAGGGTATGAATTTTACCCAATTGAAAAAAGGATCGCGTTCCAAGAGTTTTCAGTGTCCGCTGAGCGAGAAATACGCAGACCGGAAGTCGTGGTTTGATGCGGTCTAGCCATAAGCACTTGCTCATTATAGTCACAGCGGTGTCGGTGGTGGCCGACACTTTATTGATCCCATTTTATCCCCAGTATTTTGCAGAAGTCTTTGCAGTTGAAGATGCACGGTATGTCGGTTTTTATCTTGCGGTGTATTGTCTGGTGGTGATGTTGTCATTTCCGTTTTGGGCGGCACTATCTAGGCGGGTGGATCTTCTACGACTATTGTTGGTGACCCAATTGGCTGCTGGTCTTTTAAGTATTGCCTGTTATTGGATTACAGATCTGACGATGTTCTGGTTGGCATCAATGTTGATGATGTTATTCAAGGCCAGCTATTTATTGGTGTATCCATTTATCCTTAGTCATGAATCGAAACAACAGCATGGGGCGACGATCGGAATTCTGGCTGTCGTCGTTGAATTCTGTGCCATCCTTGGTGCTGTGGTGGGCGGTATCATGCTGCAGTGGTTTGAGCCGCGTCAGGCATTTTTGGTGATGGCAGCAGGAGATTTTATTCAGATTGCGGCCTGCCTCTGGTTGATTAGGCAGGGCATGGATGCTCGCCCAAAGCCGGTAATGCAGCAAGACTCAGTATGGCAGACTGAAGGGGTGATGCATGCGCCACAGGAAACAGTTGTGCAAGCGTTTGAAACTGATGCGATGACCAAAGGCACTCTGGTTAGGTTGTCGTTGTTGATGTTTGTATTTTATTTCAGCGCATTTCTGAGTTATCACTTTTTTACCCGTTATTGGCAACAGCTATCTGTAGATGATGGTGAGCTGGCATCGGCGTTTGTGTTTGCCATTCCAGCATT
>DHYU01000039.1:55026-76920 GCA_002415485.1 Proteobacteria bacterium UBA5122 | reverse complement strand
GCTTTGGTGCAGAGCGTGCCGAATGAATGGTGGTTGCTATTAGGGCGTTGTATGTTTGGCTGGGCCTTGTTTCAGGCTATCGTTCGCCTGGATCTATTGTTGTTTCAATTTAGTTCTGCCTCGCGCTATGCCATCGACTACAGCCGAATTCGTATATCTCAAAGCCTGGGGGTATTGGTCGCCGTGTATGCGGCAGGCACCATCATGTCGCTCTACGGCGGGCAGTGGATGTTTGTGATTTCATCCTTTGGCCTTTGTCTGTCATTGGTGTGTTTTTTGTGGCTCTTTAAACCCGAAATAGAGCTGAGAAAAAAGCAGGCTCATTTGGTTGAGGAATAAACTATGAGTAACAATTGCAAGGATGCCATTCTTTTTCAGCAATCTGTTCCAGGTATGGGCTGTTTAAGTATCCGCCATCTGCAACTGAATAATGATGTGCCGTTGATTCATAGTTGGGTCAGGATGCCGTACGCACGTTATTGGGGAATGCAGGGTTATAGCCAGGCGCAAGTAGAGAATGAATATCGTCAAATCTGTCAAAACGCAGAGGTGTTTATTGGGTTGCTCAATCAGCAGCCAGTCTTTGTGATGGAACGCTATCACCCAAGGGATGATGCCGTCGCAAAACACTACGATGTTCAGGACGGTGATCGTGGTATGCATATATTGATCGCGCCGACAGATAAGCCAATCGCAGGATTTAGTTGGGCAGTGTTTCGTACGGTGATGGACTTTATCTTCAGTGATGCGCATGTGTCGCGTGTAGTGGTTGAGCCAGATGCAGCCAATGACAAGATTCATACGCTCAATGCCCGCGCAGGGTTTGAGTTTCAGAGGTTGATCGAATTGCCTCATAAGATTGCGCGATTGGAATTCTGTACACGCACCAGTTATCAGGCAGCCTTGAAGCGGGATGGTCATTGCATCATTTCCGATAATAATGATGTGTTAACCACCGATCACTTGACGCCAGATCTTTGGCAAACCGCCAATTGTATGTTGTTGGCGAAGGCGATTGCGGAATATGCACATGAATTGTTGATTCATCCACAGCAGGAAGGCCAAGACTGTTATCGTTTGAACCTGGATGACATTACCTACCGTTTTCACGCTGAGCGTTTGGCGCTGGATCACTGGGTGGTGGAACCGTCTTCGATCACAAAAATGAATAAGGAGGGCGAAGTGATGCCCGATCTTCTTTCATTTGTGATTGAGTTTGCCCCGCAGTTAGATATTTCTGATCAAGTTATACCAACCTATATTGAAGAATTGAGTTCAACGCTCAATGGGTTGGCTTATAGAATTGCACACGCTCCATCAGTGGAAGTGCTGTGTAACAGTGATTTCCAAACCATCGAAGCGGCGATGATCGAGGGGCATCCAAGCTTTGTGGCGAATAGTGGCCGAATTGGTTACGGAATTGATGATTATTATCGTTATGCACCCGAGGTCGCGGCCGATGTTCATTTGTTGTGGTTGGCTGTGCATAAGTCACGGGCCGAGTTTTCGGCTTGTCGAGGGGTAACTGATCTAATGCTATTTCAGCAAGAGTTGGGGCATGAGGTGTTGCATGATTTTCAATCCTTACTGGCGCAACAAGGTTTGGATTGGGGGAACTATCTGTTGATGCCAGTGCATCCGTGGCAGTGGCGGAATAAGTTGGTGACGGTATTCACCGCTGATATCGCCGAACGCAATATAGTGTTACTCGGTCGAAGCCAGGATGTGTACCAGGCTCAACAATCTTTGCGGACCTTTTTTAATTGTTCATCACCAGCCAAATGTTACGTCAAAACTGCGCTCTCGATTCTTAATATGGGATTTATGCGGGGGCTGTCTCCTGCCTATATGCGCAGTACACCCGCGATCAATGATTGGATATATCATCTTCTGAATCATGATCGTTATCTGGCTGACAAGGGATTTCGGATTTTGCGTGAGTTGGCAGCAGTAGGCTATCGTCATCGACATTTTGATCATGCTGGAATGCCAGAAACACAGTATAAAAAAATGCTTTCATGTTTGTGGCGTGAAAATCCGTTACCGTTGATTGAAAAACACCAACGTTTGATGACGATGGCGGGACTATTGCATGTAGACGGTGATGGTCAGGCATTGCTTGTCGAGATGATCAAGGCATCGGGTTTGAATACGACACAGTGGTTGGCAAGGTATATGGATAGTTACCTGGCGCCATTATTGCATTGCTTTTATGCCCATGATCTGGTGTTTATGCCTCATGGTGAGAACCTGATTCTGGTGCTTGAGCAGCATACCCCCGTGGCTGTGTTTATGAAGGATATCGGTGAAGAGTCCGCCGTGCTTAATCCTGATTTGGTATTGGCAGAGGAGATTCAGCGTCTATCCATCAAGGTGCCCGAGGAGCATAAGGTGCTCTGCATATTGACGGATGTTTTTGATGGATTCTTCCGCTATCTTTCCGCACTGTTACAGACAAAACACGGCTATCCACAGAAGCAGTTTTGGCGTCAGGTGGCGGATTGCATCATCCACTATCAGCAGCAGCATCCTGAGTTTAACGATAAGTTCCAGCGTTATAATTTGTTCGTGCCGCAGTATTCACGTTGTTGCCTGAATCGCTTGCAGATGGCGAATAACCAGCAAATGTTGGATTTGGCAAACCCAAGTCAGGGCATACAGATGGTGGGGGTATTGGATAATCCAATTGCTGAGTTTTCACCTCGCGCGCTTAATGTGGAGACAAAAGCTGCAGTCGAACAAAAGGCATCAGCAGAGCGTGCTTTGGATATTGAACACAGGTGATGTAGGGTGAGTAGTGCGCACGCTGTCCGGACGTCTATGCTTGCAAGGGTGTTAGCACCTGTCGCCATTCGGCCTCCCTATTGTGGGATGACACTGTTTGTGGTTGTGTTGGTAACCGGTGTTCATTTTGGCGTGTTCAGTTCGATGTTGCGCCCATCATCTCTGATGCCACATGTGGTCATGCAAGATTCGAATGTGGTTTCAGCGCTCGTCATTGCCCATACGTCTCCGCCACAGCAGGTGATGGCGCCACAGCCTCTATCGCAGGATGCATTGTTGTTCAGTGAAAGGTCACAGCTTGAAATGCCAAGGCCTGAGCCTGAGCACGTGCCTGTGTCGACGCCGGACATCGCTTACGAAACAACTTTTGAAACTGAACCAGCGCTAGTCCCTGTGCCTCAACAATCGCCTCCCACTCCGGTATCTATGGAGCAGGTTGTCGAACAAAAAGATATGTTCAATACGCCTGCTGCCAACTCGAATGCAGTTATCGCGCCGCGCGCTGATGCCGCCCACTTGAACAATCCTTTGCCGCAGTACCCGGGTCAATCCAGGCGCCGTTTGGAAGAGGGGACTGTGTTGCTGGATGTGTTGATCCTTGCAGATGGTTCGGTCGGTGAATTGCGGTTAAAAGAGAGCAGTGGATTTAATCGGCTGGATAAATCGGCGCTTGCTGCTGTTGAGAAATGGCGCTACCAACCAGCAACACAGGGTGGTGAGGCAATCGATTTTTGGTACGTGCAGCCGGTTTCATTCGCCTTGCGATAAAGCGGCTTTCGCTCTGGTGAGGAACATTTAAATCAGGAAGGTAATTATGCAAGACAATCCCTATGGTATTCATGCGTTATGGCAGCAAAGTGATATCGTCATTAAATCGGTGGCGGTGATCCTGCTCGTGATGTCGATCGCAACCTGGACGGTAATTATCGTGCGCGCCTGGCGGTTGGCTCGCTTGCGTAAACGGGCGCATGCGCTAAATGATTTTTGGCACACCAAAAGTTTTGCGGAAGGGCTGGCTCTGTTGGGACCAGCCGACCATCACAATCATTATCATCGTTTGGCGCAGGAGGGGCAGGCCGCGTGGGAGCATCATCATTCCTGCAAGACTGATCTGCATGGCAATCTGTCGTTAACTGATTGGCTGAGCAATTGTCTGCGTGGCGCGATCGATGAAAGCGGTGAGCGCCTGCAAAAAGGCCTGCCTATCCTAGCATCAATTGGTGCCACGGCGCCGTTTATCGGTTTGTTTGGTACGGTATGGGGCATCTACCACGCGTTGATCAATATCGGTGCGACAGGTCAGGTAGGCATTGAACAAATTGCCGGGCCGGTGGGTGAGGCCTTGGTGATGACCGCCTTTGGATTGGCGGTGGCGATCCCGGCAGTTCTCGGTTACAACGCATTGAGCCGCGGTAACCGCAATGTAATGGCCAAATTGAATCGGTTTGCCCATCAGCTACATGCCTTTTTTCTAACCGGTGCCCCGTTTGTGCGGCATGCCGACAATAAGGTCAGACCACTGTGGCCTTCGCTACGCGAAGAGGTGGCGTGATGGCCTTCGGTAACAGTTTGGATGATGGCGATGAGGTGATGAGCGAGATCAATATGACACCGCTGGTGGATGTCATGTTGGTATTGTTGATCATCTTTATTATTGCCATGCCGGTGATTACCCATTCGGTCAACATAGATCTACCGCAGGCCAGTCATGAGGTCAATCAGCCGCAACCCCAGGCGATTTCGATTACGGTGGCTGAATTTGGTGAGATCCATTGGGATAACGAGTCTGTGTCGGCGGCCGAATTAAAACAGCGGCTCTCCGAGATTGCACAACATCAACCACAACCGGCGGTGCATTTGCGCGGGGATCGGCGGGTGGAGTATGAACATGTGGTTCAAGTCTTGACCGCGGTACAACAGGCTGGGATTAGTCAGTTGGGATTTGTAACCAACCCTGCCGCGCCCTAATCATATAGCCTGCATTTCCGTTGTGTGGAGCCTCTGGCCCCCAATCAAGCCCGCAGCAGCGGGCTTTTTGTTTTTGCAGTAGCGCTATCGGGGCTGTAATAGAGGTGTTGTGTATGAGCATGGGGCCTTGCCATCAGACGGTGAAAGAGTATCGTACGTACCCATGAAGGTAGAGGTCTGACATGTGAGGAATCCGGCGCTATGCATGAGGTGTCGTTGTGTCGCGGGCTGTTGAGTTTGATTGAGGAGCATGCGGCTGCGCAGGGGGTTGCCCGCGTCAAGTCGGTGGTGCTGGAGGTCGGTGCCTTGGCGGGCGTGGAGCTTGAGGCGCTGCGGTTTGCGTTTGATGTGGTGATGAAGGATACCCTGGCCGACGGCGCGGCGTTGGAGATCAACACCGTACCGGGGCAGGCGCAGTGTGGAGGCTGCGGGCAAACCGTTGCGATTGAACGGCGCTTTGATCCGTGCCCCTTGTGTGGCGGACAGCTGTTGGACATTGTGGCAGGTGATGAGCTGCGACTGTATGAATTGGAGGTGGTGTAGTGTGTAGTGATTGCGGCTGCGGCACAGATGAGATCACGATCGATGGCCGCTTGCACGCGCACGCGGTGCCTGAGGCCAGCCGACGGCTGCGCGTCGAGGTCGATCTGTTGGCCAAGAACAATGCATACGCGGCGCGTAATCGCACGCGGTTTGCGGAACAGGGTGTGCTGGCCCTGAATCTGATGTCGAGCCCGGGTTCGGGCAAGACCAGCCTGTTGGCGCGCAGCATTGCGGACTTAAAAAACCAATACCCCATCACCGTGATCGAGGGTGATCAGCAGACGGCGCGTGATGCCGAGCGTATCCGCGCCACCGGCGTGGCGGCGGTGCAGATCAACACCGGCAAGGGCTGTCATCTGGATGCGCACATGGTCGGGCACGCGCTGGACGATCTGCCGCTGAGCGCGGGCAGTGTGTTGTTCATCGAAAACGTCGGCAATCTGGTCTGTCCCGCCGCCTTTGATTTGGGCGAGGCGCACAAGGTGGTGATCCTGTCTGTGACCGAGGGCGAGGACAAACCGCTGAAGTATCCCGACATGTTCCATGCTGCGGATTTGATGCTGTTGAACAAGATCGACCTGTTGCCGTATCTGCAATTTGATGTCGAACAATGCATCGCCTATGCGCGGCAGGTGAATCCGCGGCTGGAGGTGATTCAACTGTCGGCCACCCAGGGCGCGGGCCTGGCGCAATGGTATCAATGGTTGGCGCAACGTATCGTGCACGCATCACACAGCGTGGAGGCCTGATCGTGTGTCTGGCCATTCCCGCTGAGATCATCTTGATTGACGGTGACGAGGCCGTGGTCTCGCTCGATGGTGTGCGTAAAAAGATTTCACTCGCGTTGGTGGATGATGTGGCCGTCGGTGACTTTGTGTTGATCCATGTCGGTTATGCGCTGAACAAGATCGATGCCGACGAGGCGGCCAAGACGCTACAGCTGTTTGCCGAGGCGGGCATGTTGGGTGGTGAGCGATGAAGTACGTCGAAGAGTTTCGTGATCAACATCACGTGTGCGCCATCGCTGCGGCCATCGCCCGTGAGGCGGATGTGTCGCGCCGCTACCGCTTGATGGAGTTTTGCGGCGGCCATACTCACGCCATCTTTCGTTACGGTTTGCAGCAGTTGTTGCCGAACAATGTCGAGTTCGTGCACGGCCCCGGTTGTCCAGTCTGCGTGTTGCCGATGGCGCGCATCGATCAGGCGATACGCCTCGCACAGCAGCCCGATTTGGTGCTGTGCAGTTATGGCGATATGCTGCGTGTGCCGGCCGGCAAGGGCCGCAGTCTGTTGCAGGCCAAGGCCGCGGGCGCCGATGTGCGTATGGTCTATTCGACGCAGGATGCGCTGCAGATCGCACGCGAGCAGCCGCAGCGTCAGGTCGTGTTTTTTGCGATTGGTTTTGAAACCACGACGCCGCCGACGGCGGTGGCGATCCTGCAGGCGCAGCGCGAAGGGCTGACGAACTTTTCGGTGTTCTGTAATCACGTGCTGACCCCGGCCGCGCTGGGCGCAATCCTGGATACCGATACGCCGCTGGCGATCGATGGTTTTTTGGGGCCATCCCATGTCAGCACCATCATCGGCAGCCGTCCGTACGAGGTCTTTGCCGAGCGTTATCAGCGGCCGATCGTGATCGCCGGTTTTGAACCGGTGGATGTAATGCAGTCGGCGCTGATGGCGATCCGGCGGATCAATCAAGGCCAGGCCATCGTCGACAATGAATACACCCGCGCCGTCACGCGTGATGGCAATGCCAAGGCGCAGGCCTTGATGGCCGAGGTGTTCACACTGAGGTCCGAATTTGAATGGCGCGGCCTGGGGTTGATCGCCAACAGCGCGCTTAAGATCGCCGATGCGTATGCGGCCTTTGATGCCGAACAACGCTTTGATGTGCCACTGCGGGCGCTGACCGAGATCAAGGGCTGCGAATGTCCGGCGGTGTTGCGTGGGCAGAAGACACCGCTGGACTGCAAACTGTTCGGCGCGCCGTGTACACCCGAGAATCCGCTGGGGGCGTGCATGGTCTCCTCCGAGGGCGCCTGTGCCGCGTATTGGCGTTATGGCCGCGTGCAGGAGGCGGGGTGATGGCCTATTTGATTAAAGAAGATAGAGAGGCACGGATCGACATGAGTCACGGCAGCGGCGGCCGTGCATCGGCCAAGCTGATCGACACGCTGTTTCTCAAACACCTGGGCAATGAGATGCTCAATCGCGGTGATGACTGTGCGGCGTTTGAGGTCGGCGCAGGTCGGCTGGTGATGTCGACCGACAGCCACGTGGTCTCGCCACTGTTTTTTCCCGGCGGTGACATCGGCAGTCTGGCGGTGCACGGCACGGTCAACGACCTGGCGATGGCGGGTGCGCGGCCCTTGTATCTCAGCGCGGCCTTTATCCTCGAAGAGGGTTTGCCGCTGCGCGAGTTGGAACAGATCGTCATCAGCATGGCGAGCGCCGCCGAGGCCGCCGGTGTGCGCGTGATCTGTGGTGACACCAAGGTGGTCGAACAGGGCAAGGGCGACGGGGTGTTCATCACCACCACCGGCGTGGGCGTGGTGCCGCCGGGCGTAATGATCAGCGGTGACCGGGCACAGCCGGGTGATGTGGTGTTGCTCAGCGGCAGCATCGGCGATCACGGCATCGCGATCCTGTCCAAACGCGCCGGGCTCAGCTTTGAGACCGAGATTGAATCCGACTCGGCCGCGCTCAATGCGCTGGTGGCGCAGATGGTGCAGGCCGTGCCGCAGATCCATAGTCTGCGCGACCCGACCCGCGGTGGGCTGGCGACCACGCTGAACGAGCTGGCGCGGCAATCGGCGGTGGGCATTCGTCTGCACGAGGCGGCGATCCCGGTCAAACCCCAGGTCGCGGCGGCGTGTGAACTGCTGGGCCTGGACCCCATGTACATCGCCAATGAAGGCAAACTGGTGGCGATCTGTGCGGCAGAAGACGCACAGCCATTGCTCGCCGTGATGCGCGCCCACCCGCTGGCCCGCGACGCGGCGATCATCGGCGAGGTCTGCGCCGACCCGGATGCGCGGGTGCAGATGCAGACGCGTTACGGCGGGGCGCGGGTGGTCGATTGGCTGGCAGGCGAACAGCTGCCACGAATCTGTTGATGCCCTTGCCGTCATCTAGCGTGGGCGAACGCATTCGGCTGCACGGTGTGGTGCAGGGCGTGGGGCTGCGGCCGCTGGTGTGGCGGTTCGCGCAGCAACTCGGGCTCGCGGGTTCGGTGCGCAACGATGGCCAGGGCGTGGTGATCGAGGTCCACGGTGATTCGGCGGCCATCGAACAGCTGGTAGTGCAATTGTCTGCGCAGCTGCCGCCGTTGGCGCGTCTCGATGCGATTACGCGGGAGAGCTTGGCGGCAGCGCCCGTTGCGACGGGGTTTGAGATCCTGAGCAGTGGTGATGGCCCAACCGTGGCGACGCAGATCCCGCCCGATGCGGCGACCTGCACCGAGTGTCTGCACGAGATCATGACGCCCGGCCATCGCCGTTATCGTTACCCGTTCACCTCATGCACGCATTGCGGGCCGCGTTTTTCGATCATCGAGCAGCTGCCCTACGATCGCGCCCACACCAGCTTGGCGCCGTTTGCCATGTGTGCCGCGTGTCAGGCCGAATATGATGCCCCGGCCGATCGTCGTTTTCATGCCCAAACCAACGCCTGTCCGGTCTGTGGGCCGCAGTTGTGGTTGCAGAGGCGAGACGGCCAGCGCGTGGAGGCGGTGGATGTGATCGAGGCCGCGGCCGCATTGTTGTTGAAGGGGCAGATCATCGCCTTCAAGGGCGACGGTGGTTTTCATCTGGCCTGCGATGCCGGTGATGAAGAGGCCGTGCAGCGCCTGCGTCAGCGCAAACAACGGCCGCACAAACCGCTGGCGCTGTTGGCGCGTGATGTGGCGATGGTTGCGCGTTATGCCCAGCTGGATGATTCGATAGATGTGCTGCGCAGTGTCGCCGCGCCGATTGTGCTGCTGGCGCAGCACGGTGAGGCGCTGGCCGCATCTGTCGCGCCGGGGCAGTCGTGTCTGGGCTTTGCACTGGCGAGTACGCCGCTGCAACACCTGTTGATGGCGGCGCTGCCGCGGCCGCTGGTGTGGACCTCGGCCAATGTCAGTGTCGATGCGCCCTGTATCGATAACGCGGCGGCGCTGTCGACGCTCAGCGAGATTGCCGATTTTTATGTGCTGCACGATCGCGCGATCGCCAACCGGCTCGATGATTCGGTGATCGACATGCGCGGTGGTCAGCCGTTGATGCTGCGCCGTGCGCGTGGTTATGCACCGGCAGGATGGGCGTTGCCCGCGGGCTTTGAGCACGCGCCGCCGGTGCTGGCGATGGGGGCAGATTTGAAGGCGACGTTTTGTCTGTTGCAGTCGGGCAAGGCGCTGTTGTCGCCGCATATCGGTGATCTACAAAACGCGACGGTCCTCGATGATTATCGTCGCCAGTTGGCGCGTTATCAGGCCCTCTATCCGCAGCCGCCGGCGCTGATCGCGGTGGATCGCCATCCACATTATCAATCGCATGTCCTGGGTCACGCGCTGGCGCAGGCGCGGCAGATTCCGTGTGTCGAGGTGCAACACCATCACGCCCATGTGGCGGCGGTGATGGCCGAGCATGGTGTGCCATTGTATGGCCCGCCGGTGTTGGGCGTCGTGCTCGATGGGCTGGGGATGGGGGATGACGGGCAGTTGTGGGGCGGTGAATTTTTGCTGGCCGATTATCGTGGCTACCGTCGGCTGGCGGCCCTCGATGCGGTGCCGCTGCTCGGTGGTGCGCAGGCCATGCGTCAGCCGTGGCGCAATACCGTGGCGCAGCTGCTGCATTGTTTTGAATGGTCCACGATCAATGATCAGTTCGGTGCGTTGCCGCTGTTTGATTATCTGAACAGCAAACCCATCGCGCAGCTGCAGACCATGCAGCAACAGGGCATCAACAGCCCCGCCTGTTCGTCGGCCGGGCGTTTGTTCGATGCCGTCGCCGCGGCGCTGGATGTGTGTCGCGAACAACAAACCTATGAAGGGCAGGCGGCGATGGCCTTGGAGGCGCTGGCCGCGTCGACATCAGAAACAGAGGCCTATCCGTTTGAATGGGTGTCGCGGGACGGGATCGAACGCTTGTGCTGGCGGCCGATGTGGTCAGCTTTGTTGCAGGATTTGCATCAAGGCGTGGCGTGGCCGTTGATCGCCGCCCGCTTTCATCACACCTTGGCCGAGGCGGTGGTGACGATGGTGCATGGTCTGTGCCGGATTCATGAGGTCGATCGAGTGGTGTTGGGCGGTGGTGTGTTGAGCAACCGCCTGTTGCGGGGTGCGTTGCAGCGGCGCTTGTCTGCGCAGGGCCTTGAGGTGTTGTTGCCAGCGCAGCTGCCGGCCGGTGATGGGGCGGTCGCGCTGGGGCAGGCCGTGGTTGCGGCGGCCCAACAGGCCTGAGCGGGCCTGCCCCGTCTACATTTGGCTCGTGTTTGCCGATCAAGTGCCGGATTCTGCAGCTTTTTCAGTGTGATTTGGCTGCGAGGCCGAAAATGGCCAAAAACTTGATTTGGGCAAAATAGAGCGTGTATTGTGTCGCCGATAGAGAGATGCTCTGTGAGGGGAGTATCTTGTGGTCTCAAATAAAAATAAATTAGGGGACGGAAGCATATGGGCTGATCACGGCAGGGCCGTGTTTGGTCAGGCGTTTTTCGTTTGATGGCGAATGTCGTCCCTATGATTCTGTTCCTGCCATAATTCCCTTCATTGCATTCTCGGTGATACCTCTGCTGGTTTAAGGTTTTGCGCCGGGCGCGTTTGCACATGCCTGTCCAGAGGTGAGGTCCAGGGCTGGGTCGATATGATCCGCCGCTGATTATTTAGACTGGAGATCATTCAGGTTTATGGGACAACTTATCGTTTTATTGCCAGCGCTGCCGTTGCTGACGGGGCTGATGATTCATCTGCTGGCCGGGCAGTTGGGACGCAGGGCGGCGCGCATAAGTGTGTCGATGGCGGTGGTGGCCTTTGTCGTGGCGGTAGCGCTGTTGGCCTATATGCTGAGCAACGATGCCAGTTATCAGGTGAGCGCCGGCGGTTCGTGGGGCATCCTGCTGGCCGATCCGTTGAGCAGCCTGATGGCGGTGTTGATCTCGGGCATCAGCCTGATCGTGCGCATCTATTCGGTGCGTTACATGGTCGAAGAGCGCGGTTACGGCCGCTTCTTTATGCTCCTGGACCTGATGACGGCCTCGCTGCTGGTGATGGTGGCGGCGGGGGACCTGATCACGCTGCTGATCGCCTGGCACATGGTCGGTGTGCTGCTCTATTTCCTGCTGGGTTTTGATACGCGCAGTGCGACGGCCTCGCGTTATGCCTTTTGGACCTTGATTACTTACCGCATCGGCGATCTGGCGCTGGTGCTGGCGGCGGCCTTGTTGTTCCATGCCTTTGGCACGTGGTCGCTGCCGGAGATTTTCGCCCAGATCAGCGCCAACCCCGGTGCACACCAGTATTTCGGCATCGCGCTGGAAGAGGTCGTCGGTTATCTGCTGGCGATTGCAGCCTTCGCCCGTTCGGCGCAGTTCCTGTTGCATACCTGGCTGCCGTACACGATGGACGGCCCGTCGCCGGTATCGGCGCTGATGCACGCAGGTATCGTCAATGCCGGTGGTTTCCTGGTCAATCGTTTTGCGCCGGTTTTTGTGAATACCGATGGCGTGTTGCACCTGCTGTTTGTGGTCGGTTTGATCACGGCGATCATCGGTTCGGTGCTGATGCTGACCCAGAACGACATCAAGAAGGCGCTGGGGTATTCGACCATGGGTCAGATGGGTTTCATGATCATGGAGTGTGGTGTCGGTGCCTTCTCGTTGGCGATCTATCACTTGATCGCGCACGGCCTGTTCAAGGGCACGCTGTTCCTCAGCGCCGGCAGTGTGATCAACGAGGCGCGTCAGCACGACGGCGTGCCGAAGCAGGATCTCTACACCTTCGTCGTTGAACGCAAGACGCTCAAACGCCAGCAGCCGTGGCTGGTGATGGCGGCGATTACGCTGGCGGTGCCGATTGTGATCCTGTTCCTGGCCCACTGGATGGTGGCGCAGGACTTCTATCAGAAACAGGGCGCGATCGTGCTGCTGTTCTTTGGCTGGATCACTGGCGCGCAGCTGTTGTTTGCGACCTATCGCATGGGCGCGCAAAACGCGTGGCGACTGGTGGGCATGGTGATCTTCTCGTTCGCGATCATCGTGCTCGGTTATACCGTGATCAGTCATGCGTTTGATCTGTTTCTGTATCCGGACGAGGCCTTCCGCCGTCAGATCTATGCTGCGGCCGGCATCGATGTCTTCTGGTTTGACCTGTTGGTGGTGCTGACCACGGCGATCATCGTCGCCGGTTGGGTGCTGACCTATTACTCCGAGCAGAACCGCCTGTGGCGCAAGGATCAGCTGAATCATCTGTGGCTGGGCTTTTATGCGCTGGTATCGCGTGAGTTCTATCTGACGGATCTGTATGCCTGGATGACCCGCGCTCTGCTGCAGGCGGCGGCGCGGTTGAACGTAATGTTGAGGTGGCGCTGATATGTCGCAAGCATGGTTGTTATTGGCGGGTTTGTTCCTGCCCCTGTTCCCACTGAGTATGGTGTTCAATGATCTGTTTAACCGCATCGGTAACGGCAAGCTACGTATCGTGTTGCTGATGGTGTGGCCGCAGATCGGTGTTGCGATTGTGCATGCGGCCGGGATTGATGTGCCGGGCTGGATAATGGTCTGGGCGTTGTTGACGGCCTTGCTCTATGGCTTTCGCAGTCTGGTGTTGCGCGAGGTCAGTTTATGGGTGAGTTTTGTTGCGACCTCGGCCTGGGCCGTGCTGTGGCTGGTGATGACAGCGGATGTGGCCTGGTCGGAGTTGTTCTACTACGCGCTGGGCTTCAGCGTGCCGCTGGCCTTGTTGATCGTGCTCAGCGGTGAACTGGAGACACGCTTCGGCGCGGCCTATACCGGGCTCTACAACGGCATCGCCGAGACGCTGCCGCGCCTGAGCGGGGTGCTGGTGATTGCGGTATTGGCGGTGGTGGCGACGCCGGTGTTTCCCGGTTTCTCGGTAATGATGGCGGCGATTCTGCATGCGTCGGCACAGTCATTGGTGACGGCCTTGTTGTTGCTGTTGGTGTGGTTGGTGTGGGGCTGGACCGGGGCGCGTCTGCTGCACGGCCTGATTATAGGTGACAGCAAACACACAACGGTGAGCGATCTGGGCTCAGGCCGCGCCTGGTCGTACGGCGCGCTGCTGGTGGTAATGGCTGTGATCGGCATGAACATGATAGGTGGCCTGGCATGACCCTCTCTCTAGGTGAAAAACTGAAGATACGCGCCATGATCTACGTGGCGGCCGAGCCGGTGCCGTTTTTCTGGCCGATGCGTTCGTTTATCCATCACAACCCATTGCATGGCTTGGAACACATGCCGTTTGGCGAGGCGGCGGCCAAGGGCGCCAAGATCTTCCACGGCCGCAGTTTTCTGCCGCGCGCCGATTATCAGCGTTATCTGGCGGCGGGCAATGTGGATCGCGACAAGCTGGCGGCGATCATCGGTGAGTTTGTCGCTGGATGTGCGCCGGTGGCAGGCATTGATCTGCAGCGTTGGCTGATGACCTTGCTGACCGAGATCGAGCAGATGGTGGCGATCGATGATGTGTTGCTCGGAGCGGAAGATGTGTGTGCGCTGCGCAATGGTGAGGCGCTGAGCTATCAAGGCCCGCTGGCGAATGATGTGTTGATTGCGCAGATGCGTGAACAATTGCTGGGCGATCGGCCGCTCTACGAGGCGGTGGATGCGCTCTACGGCACCAAGATCGGTGATGACCTGGATGAGCTGGTGATCAAGAGTTGTCTCGACTTCTTTGACGAAGGGCAGTCGGTATGGGGTATGCCCAAACGTGAGCAGGGCTTTTATGGCGCCTGGCGCAATATTGCGCGCCGCAATGTGCGCCTGGCCTTGCGCGGTCTGCGCATGGGCGAGGTGCTGGAGGCGGCGGACAGTCCCGAAGGCATGATCAGCTTTGTGCTCAAGGCGCTGCATATTCCTGAAGAACAATGGACCAGTTATTTCACGCGTGAGCTGGCGCGCCTGCACGGNNTACATGGCGGTGCGGATGGCGCTGGCCTTTGCCTTGCTGAAGGCGCGCGGTCGTCACAGCGTGGTCAACAACCGCAGCAAGGTCGATGCAGCGATCGAGTCGCAGACGCAGGAGATGTTCCTGCGCCATGAGTTCCACAGCCGCGAGGTGTTGCCGGAGATGGCGCAGAAGGTCGATCGTGCGCTGGCCGCCAGCGCCGATGCCCAGATCAGCGAGGTGTTCAGTCAATATGTGCAGGTGAAGCGCCAGCGTCTGGCCGAACGCCAGTTGGTACAGCTGCGGTCGTTGGCGCAGCGTTGTCAGGCAGATGCCGCGTTTGAACAATTGTCGGCCGAGGACATGCAAACACTGTTGAACGCGATTCGCCGTTTTGAACAGCAGGAAGGCATGTGCTGGTTGCGGGCGATGGAAGAGCGGGCGATCGGTAAGTTGAGTGCCGGTATCAATATCGCGCCGCCGCCGGAGCGCGACAAGCGCCCCTTCGTGCAGGCGCTGTTTTGTATCGATACCCGCTCCGAGCGCATACGTCGCCAATTGGAAGGCGTGGGCGATTATCAGACCTACGGTATTGCGGGATTCTTTGGTGTGCCGGTCAGTTTCATGGAGCTGGGCAAGGGCAGTGAGACCCATCTGTGTCCGGTGATCCTGACGCCGAAGAATCTGGTGTTGGAAGTGACCACCGATGGCATCGAAGAGGATACCGCAGCGCTGACGGCGCTGGAAAAGGCGATGCACGAATTGAAACAGTCGGTGGTGTCGCCGTTTGTCACTGTCGAGGCGATCGGTCTGTTGTTCGGTCTCGACATGATCGGCAAGACCATTGCGCCGAAGAAGTACAACACTTGGCGCAAACGTTTTCACCATTCAAAACCGTCGACTCTGTTGTTGCTCGATAAACTGAGTCGTGAACAGGCCGATTCGGTGGTACGCACCGTGCAGCGTGCGGTCATCATCAAGGCGGTGGAACAGGAGTTGGGCCGCCAGCCGGAACAGATCACCGATGACATCATTCGTGGCCTGCGTGAGAGTGCGATGGGCAACGAGCCGGTGGCGGCGTCGCTGGCACGTGAGCTGGGGATCAGTGATGCTCAGTTGGGTGATCTGGTCGTCAGGCTGCGCGATGGTTATCGCATCAATAAATCGTTTGCCGATATGCAGATGGAGCAGTTGGGGCGCATCGGTTTCTCGTTGGACGAACAGGCCAAGTTTGTCTCCCAGGCCTTGAGTGCGATCGGGCTGACCAAGGAGTTTTCGCGTTTTATCCTGATCATGGGCCACGGCAGTACCTCGGACAACAACCCGTACGAGTCGGCGCTGGATTGCGGCGCCTGTGGCGGTAATCACGGCATCGTCAGCGCGCGCGTGATCGCGCAGATGGGCAACAAACCGGAGGTGCGGCAGCGCCTGCGCCAGCGGGGTATCGATATCCCGGCGGATACCTGGTTCGTGCCCGGCCTGCATAACACGACGACTGATGAATTGAAGCTGCACGATCTGGACAAGATGCCGCCGTCGCATCTGTTTTATCTCGATCGTCTGCGCAGTGGCCTGGTATCTGCCTCGCACCTGGCGGCGCACGAGCGTCTGCCCAGCCTGCAACAGGGCGTGGCGACTGTGGATGCGACCGAGGCGTATCGCATCGCGCAGCGCAATTCGATGGACTGGTCGCAGGTGCGGCCGGAGTGGGGCTTGTCGCGCAATGCCTACTTCATCATCGGTCGTCGTGATATGACACAACAGATGGCACTCGATGGTCGTGCCTTTTTGCACTCCTATGATTATCGGGTCGATCCCAAACGTCGCCTGCTCGAAAATATCATCACCGGGCCGCTGGTGGTGGGGCAGTGGATCAACATGGAGCACTATTTTTCTGCGGTGGACAATGAACGCTTCGGCAGTGGTTCCAAGGCCTATCACAATGTGGCAGGGCGCTTTGGCGTGATGACGGGGAACCTCAGTGATCTGCGCACCGGCCTGCCGTCGCAGACCGTGCTTGAGGGGGGTAAGCCCTATCACGAGCCGTTGCGTTTGATCACCTTGATTGAGGCGCCGTTTGAACACGCGCTGCAGGCGGTGGAAGGGGTGGTATCGGTGAAGTATCTGGTGCGTAACGGTTGGGTCCGTCTGATGGTAATCGACCCGGAGACCGGGGTGCTCCACGTATTTGAAGAAGGCGAGTGGCAGCGCCGCGCGCACAGTAATCCAGTGAAAGAAATGACAGCTTGAGGAGCCGGGCAGTGATGAAGAATCTGAATTTAAGTACTTTGAAAAAACTCGAAATCATCGTTGATGGCGGTCACAAGCGCTTCGTGACCGACCTGCTCGATCGCGCCGGTGTTAAGGGTTATACCATCGTCAATAATCTCTCCGGCAAGGGTAGCCATGGTTTTCACGAAGGTCATCTGATGTTCAACGAAGACGATGTGTTGATCATGATCATCGCCGCCGTGCCGGCCGACCTGGTCGAGCCGATCCTTGAGGGGTTGACGCCGTTTTTCAACCAACACTCCGGTGTGGTGTTTGTGTCTGATATTCAGGTGACACGGATGGTGAAGTTTTAGAACGCCGATCTGAATAGATGTATTTGGCCTGGGGTGTTGTGTGACGCCCCGGGCTTTTTTGTGTACGACCTTTATTGCCGCACCCTGCAAAAGCTCGCATAATCCGTCGGCCGCAATCGGCGGCGTGGGTGTGGTTGATGTATGGATGAGGCGCTGAAAGAAGCCCTGAAAGAATCCCGGCCGGATTATGGGCAACTGATTCCCGAGCTGATCAATACGTTGGTTGAGCGGCGTTGGGCGGTGTTGCCGGATTTTTTTAGCCCGACCTTGGTGGCGGCATTGCGTCAGGAGCTGCACCAGCACGCCCGGCAGGATCACCTGCACCCGGCCCGCATCGGCAAGGGTGAACAGGAGACGCGGCGCAAAGAGATCCGCGGTGATGCGATCCTGTGGCTGGATGGTTCCACACCCGACCAGCGCTGTGTGCTCGATATCCTGGAGATGCTCAAACAAGGCCTCAATCGCGAGCTGTTTTTGGGCCTGGACTCATTGGAATGTCATTTTGCCGTGTATCCGCCGGGGACCGGTTATCAAAAACACCTCGACAGTTTTCAGAACAATAACTACCGCCGGGTAACGGTGGTGACCTATCTCAATGATGACTGGCAGCCTGCACACGGCGGTGAACTAGCGATCTATGATCGTGATGATGCCCTCTTGGCGATGGTAGCTCCGCGTGCCGGGACGCTGGTCTGTTTCATGAGTGAAGACTTTCCCCACGCCGTTCTGCCTACTGCTATCGAGCGCCTGAGTATCGCCGGTTGGTTTCGTGTGCGCGAACCAGTGTAGTCCTGATTGCAAGCGTCGTTTGGGTTTGTGCGCATAGTCTGTTAGCGTTGACGGGCCGGTGAGTTACGGGTACAGGTGCGATGCAGATATTCACGATCTCCACATTCTTAACAAAACTGCTGGCGCATGAAGAGCTGCGGCGGCAGCAACGTCATCGTGTGTACGCCAAGGGTGAACATGTGTTTGTGCAGGGTGAGGTCTGCGCCGATGTGTTTTTTATGCGCCGGGGGTTGGTGAAACTGTATTTTGATACGGTGGACGGTAAGGAATGGATCAAGTCCTTCGTGGCCGATGAGGGTTTGTTTGGATCGCGCAGTGCACAATCGATGGCCGGTGGCAGTCTGTTTTCCGTGGTGTGCCTGGAAGAGACCGAGTTGCTGAGTTTCCCGTATGCCGTGTTTGAACGTGTGTGTCTGAGCGAGCCGGAGATCGCGCGCGAGGTGTTTCAGTTTACGCAGTGGCTGGGACTGAAGAAAGAGATGCGGGAATATCAGTTGTTGTGCGTGTCGGCCGAAGACCGCTATCGGCAGTTTATGCAACAGAGTGCGGCCCTGGCGGCGCGTCTGACGCAGGTGGATATTGCGCGTTACCTGGGCATCACGCCTATTGCGCTGAGTCGGATTAAAAAACGCGTTGCGGTGTAGTGACGACCTCCTCAGGCATATTCATGTTTGTTGATGCCGTATTTTTGCAGGCGTGAATTGAGTGTGGTCGGTTTGATGCCGAGCAGCTGGGCGGCACCGTCGTTACCAAAGATCTTGCCCTTGGCGACACGCAACGCGTTGATGATGTTGTGCCTGTCCTGACGCAGGCGTTCATCTTCATCAATGATATCCATGGAACTCTTATTCTGTATTGGCACCTGCTGTGGTGCTGCGCTTATCTCATCGGGCAGATCAAAACGCAGGCGATCGCCTTGTGACAAGATCACCGCACGTTCGGTGACATTCATCAGCTCACGGATATTGCCGGGCCAGGGGTAGCGTTGCAGCTGGTGAATGTTGGCATGACTGAGCTGGACCGAAGGTTTGTTGAATTTTTCGCTGGCACGTTTGACGAAGTGATTGGTCAGCAGCGGGATGTCTTCGATACGGTTGCGCAGTGGTACCGATTCAATCGGAAACACGTTGAGGCGGAAATACAGGTCTTCGCGAAACCGCTGGCGGCTGGCTTCTTGTTTTAGATCTCGATTGGTGGCGGCGATGATGCGCACATCGACACGGCGGGTATGATTGTCGCCGACCCGCTCGAACTGCTGCTCTTGCAATACACGCAGCAGCTTACTCTGCAGTTCCAGTGGGATCTCACCCACCTCATCCAAAAATAGTGTGCCGCCATCGGCCAGTTCAAAACGGCCGGCACGATCGGCGATGGCACCGGTGAAGGCGCCTTTGATATGACCGAAGAATTCGCTCTCAAACAGTTCACGCGGAATCGAGGCGCAGTTGACGCGGATCAACGGTCTTTTGCAACGCGCACTGCTCTCGTGAATGGCGCGGGCGATCAGCTCCTTGCCGGTGCCTGATTCACCGCTGATCAGCACGTTGGCATCGGTGGGCGCGACCAGGTCGATCTGGCGGATGACATTGAGGATGGCGGCACTTTGGCCCACGATCTCTTTGTAATCATGTTCGTTGCGGATCTCTTCCAGCAGATAGGCGTTTTCCTGTTCCAGCCGGTGGCGCAGTGCCTCGACCTCGGCCAGTGCGTTGCGCAGTTTGGTCTCGGACTCTTTGCGGTCGCTGATGTCGCGAAAGATGACGACAGCGCCGACCAGCTCGCCGTTGTCTTCGATCGGTGTGCTGGTGTATTCGACGTTGATCGGGCTGCCGTCTTTGCGCCAAAAGACTTCGTTGTCGACAAAGTGCACCTCGCCATCGGCAAAGGCGGCGTAGATGGGGCAGGTCTTGCTGGGATAGGGGCGGCCATCATCGTGACTGTGGTGGATGACATTATGGATGTCGCGACCGATCAGCTCTTCGGCCTTGTAGCCGAGCATGGCCTCACCGGCTGGATTAATGAAGGTGGTCTTGCCGCCGGCATCGACGCCATAGATGCCTTCACCGGCGGCGCTGAGGATCAGTGCGTTTTCACGTTCAATCTCCTGAAAGATGTTTTCAATGCTCTTCCAGCGGCGGATGCCGCCACGGTGATGGCGTAGTGCCTCGGCCTTTTCCCGTTGTTCGGTCAAGGTCTCTTGGTTGGCGATGTTGAGGATGATGAGGCTGTGGTCGCCATCGTCGAGTCGGCTGCCATCCACCTCCAATAACAACGGGTCGCCATGGCGTTGATAACAGGTGATATCGCTGGCCCAGTGGCGCCCTTGTTCGAGAATCGCTTGCGTCAGCGATACCAGTGTCGGCAGCTGATCGCGAAACAGGTCGGTCGCTGCGATGCCTGTGATTTCGCCCTCTGCAAAATCGAGCAGGTGGCGGGCGGCCAGGTTGGCATAGTTGATACGGTTGTTGAATGGATCGATGACCAGGCAGGCGCTGGCCTGTTGTTCAAACGCCGCTAGTTGTGTTGCTCGCATTGTCGCTCCGTTGTGAAGGGGGATGTCTAGGTCGGTATCAATATTTGTGCCGTGTTTACGGATTTTCGTAGTGCCTGCTACGGAAATTTGAAGAACTACGAAATTCAGTAGTGACCTGGGTGTTGTGGAAAGAGGCGGTGAGGTTATTAAAAACAGAGGGTTATCTCGCTTTCGCAAGACTGGCACGGCCCCTGCAATGGTTGTTGTGTCGCACGAGCGTGCACGGTTGATTTCTCTCTGGTGGTCAACGTGTTCGTTTCATGCATCAGGTTGTTTGTGCGCCGTAGTGGTGCGGCGCCCGTCACAGATGAACCATTTGCCAGCAGAGGAATGCAAAGCATGTCGAATAAAAGTTTAGGTAATCCCTTTAATCCGGATATCAGCATCAAGCATGTAGCTGGTTGTACCTGTGCCACTTGTACGACGGATCACGCCGACGGCAGCCTGAAGGCGCCGATCGAGTTTAAACAAGCTGCGCCGACGGCACAGCGTCAGGCGTTGGAGATGAAATATACCTCTAACGAAAGCTTTGCCAGCTCTGAAGAGGTGCTGGACCGTGCGATTGAAAGCGCGATTGTGCGCGGCATGTTTGGCCACAACGAGATGAGTCGCCGTTCGTTCATGGGTATGGTCGGCGGTGGCACGATCGCGGCGATCCTGGGGTCGATGATTCCGATGGATTCGGTTAAGGCGGCGGTGAAAGAGTCGCTGGGGCCGTTGGAGAAGAAGAAACTCAACATCGGTTTCGTGCCGATCACCTGTGCGACGCCGATCATCATGGCGCATCCGATGGGCTTCTATAAAAAGTATGGACTGGATGTGGACGTGATCAAGACCTCGGGTTGGGCGGTGGCGCGTGACAAATCGCTGAATAAAGAATATGACGCATCGCACATGCTGACACCGATGCCGCTGGCGATGAGTATGGGTGCCGGTTCTACCGCCAAGCCGTTCATCATGCCTGCGGTGGAAAACATCAACGGTCAGGCGATTGTGCTGCATGTGGATCACAAGGATAAGCGCGATCCCAAACAGTGGAAGGGCTTTAAGTTCGGTGTGCCGTTCGAATATTCAATGCACAACTTCCTGTTGCGTTATTACGTGGCTGAGCACGGCCTTGATCCCGATAAAGACATCCAGATCCGTGTCGTGCCACCACCGGAGATGGTGGCCAATCTGCGTGCGGGGAATCTCGATGGTTACCTGTCACCCGATCCGTTCAATCAGCGTGCGGTGTGGGAGAAGGTCGGCTTCCTGCACACCTTGACCAAGGACATCTGGGAAGGGCATCCGTGCTGTGCCTTCGCTTGCTCGAAGGAGTTTGCGATGGAAAACCCGAATACCTATGGCGCGTTGCTGAGGGCGATTGTCGATGCGACGCATTATTCATCGAACCCGAACAACCGCAAAGAGATCTCCGAGGCGATCGCGCCGAAGAACTATCTCAATCAGCCGGTGCCGGTGATTCAACAGGTGCTGACTGGTTACTACGCCGATGGTTTGGGCAATATCAAGAACGACCCGGCGCGGATCGACTTCGATCCGTTTCCCTGGCACTCGATGGCGGTGTGGATCCTGACGCAGATGAAGCG
>DHYU01000039.1:0-54928 GCA_002415485.1 Proteobacteria bacterium UBA5122 | reverse complement strand
GAGTTGAGTGTCCAGGCGCCAGAAGCAAGTAAAGAGCTGACTGAGTACGAGATGCTGATGGGGGGCGCGGAGCAGGAGGCCCGCGTTCCGCCACCGTCTGACATTATTGCGCTGGCGTTGGATGAGTTGGGCAACCCGTTCTACGACGCCGGGCCGAATGATAAGGGCATCGGTATTCAGTTGGGTTATTCCATCTATCGTGTGATGGCGGGTTTTTTGATGGCGGCGGCGATTGCGATCCCGATCGGTTTTGTCGTGGGAATGTCGCCATTGATGTACAAGGCGCTGAATCCGTTTATTCAGGTGCTGCGTCCTATCTCGCCTTTGGCGTGGATGCCGTTGGCACTGTTTGTGATCAAGGACTCTGAGGCGTCTGCGATCTTTGTGATTTTCATCTGTTCCATCTGGCCGATGTTGATCAACACCGCGTTTGGTGTGGCCAGTGTGCGCCGCGATTGGGTCAATGTGGCGCGCACCCATGAGCTGAGTCCATTCAAAACAGCATTGACGGTGATCCTGCCTGCGGCGGCGCCGACGATCCTGACCGGCATGCGGATCTCGATCGGTATCGCTTGGTTGGTGATCGTGGCCGCTGAGATGCTGGTCGGGGGTACCGGTATCGGTTACTACGTGTGGAACGAGTGGAACAATCTTGATCTGGCGAGTGTGATCTTCTCGATCCTGATGATTGGCATCGTCGGTATGGTGCTCGATCTGATGTTGTCGGCCGTCTCACGTTTCGTGCAGTACAAAGAATAGGAGCTGTATCGATGTCTCATTCGTTTTTGGAAATACAGGGCCTGAGCAAGCGTTTTCCGGCGGCCAACGGAGGCGAGGGGCTGACCGTGTTTGAAAATGTCAGCCTCAATATCGAGAAGGGCGAGTTTGTCTGTGTGATCGGTCACTCCGGTTGTGGCAAGTCGACCATTCTCAATGTGTTGGCCGGGCTGGACGAGGCCAGTGATGGCCTGGTGTTTATGAATGGCAAGGAGGTGGCTGGTCCGAGTTTGGATCGTGGCGTGATCTTTCAGAACTACAGTCTGCTGCCGTGGCTGAGTTCGCTGAAAAATGTCGAGTTCGGCGTGAAGGCGCGCTGGCCGAGCTGGTCGAAAGAGCAGATCCGCGATCACAGCATGAGATATCTGGAGCTGGTGGGCTTAAAAGAAGCGGCGCTGCGTAAACCGGCGGAACTGTCGGGTGGTATGCGGCAGCGCGTGAGTATCGCCCGCGCCTTTGCCACACAGCCGCAGCTGCTGCTGATGGATGAACCCTTCGGTGCACTGGATGCGTTGACGCGAGGCGTGATCCAGGAAGAGTTGATCAAGATCTGGTCAGAGTCCAAACAAACCGTGTTCATGATCACGCACGACGTGGATGAGGCCATCCTGCTGTCGGATCGCATCCTGCTGATGACCAATGGCCCTTACGCCCGCATCGCCGAGTCGGTGAAGGTATCGATCCCGCGGCCGCGAAATCGCAACAGCGTGATCCATGACCCTGGCTACTACAAGATTCGCAACCATCTGGTGGACTTCCTGGTGAACCGCTCCAAGGAGCTGGCCGGTGCCAGTGGTGCTGAGGCCATCGAGACTGTGGCCGTCGATCCGGCGCATGACGACGGTGCCGTACGCGCGCCTGAAGCGGTCCTGGCCAAGACGGGGAGCTGATGATGGCTGAGTCGAGACCACCGTTGCCGCCGTTTACCGCAGAGTCGGCGGCGCAAAAGGTACAGGCGGCGGAAGATGCCTGGAACAGCCGCGACCCTGGGCGCGTGAGTCTGGCCTACACCCTCGATACCGAATGGCGAAATCGTGATGAATTCCTCAACGGTCGCGAGCAGGTGGTGGCGTTTCTGCAGCGCAAGTGGGCTAGAGAGCATGACTATCGTTTGCAAAAAACACTCTGGGCCTTTGGTGATAACCGCATCGCGGTGCGCTTTGAGTATGAGTGGCATGACGACGACGGCGTTTGGTATCGCAGCTACGGCAATGAAAACTGGGAGTTTGCCAACAACGGCCTGATGAGTAAGCGCTACGCCAGTATTAATGACATGCGGATTGGCGAATCCGACCGAAAATTTTTGTGGCCGCGAGAGGCCTGAACTCAAGATGGAGAAACATAATGACCAAGACTGAAATGACCGCCCTGATACTGGCCGCCAAGGAGGCCAAGGGAAAAAGCTGGGAACAGGTGGCGGAAGGTGTGGGCATGTCGCCGGTATGGACGACCTCTGCCTGTTTGGGAATGAACTCGATGCCGGAGCAATATGCCAAGGCCTTGTGTGAAACCCTGGATCTGCCGGAAGAGGTATCGGTCGCCCTGCAGGCCTGTCCGCATAAGAGCTGGGACAAGACGATCCCGACCGATCCGTTGATCTATCGATTCTATGAAATGATCAACGTGTACGGCGAGACGATGAAGCAGATCATCCATGAGAAATTCGGCGACGGCATCATGAGCGCCATCGACTTCAGTATGGATATCGACAAGGAGAACAATCCTGCCGGTGATCGTGTGGTGATCAAGCTGAACGGAAAATTCCTGCCTTATAAGAGTTGGTAGCAAGCTTCCAGGGGCACATGGAGGGTGCCCTCCATGTGCGAGGGGAGGTTAAACTTCCATGCCCACATATTTGGGGTGGGCCGCAATCCGCGTCAGCCAGGCCTGAATTGCCGGGTAGGTCGCCAGGTCAAAGCCGCCTTCATCTGCCACATGGGTGTAGGCGTAGAGTGAAATGTCGGCTGTGGTGGGGGTACCGCCGGTCAAATACGGGGTTTGTGCCAATTGTTGTTCCATCACCTGTAGTGCCTTGTGTCCCCCGGCCTGTTTTGATTCAAAGTCAGCGCGGCGTTCTTCGGGTAAACCCAGATATTTGTTGATGTAACGCGCAACGGCGATATAGGGCTCGTGGCTGTATTGCTCGAAGAATTGCCATTGCTGGACCTTGGCCAGCTGAAAACGATCAGTGGGCAGATATTCGCTGTCGGTCGCCAGATAATTGATAATGGCATTCGACTCGGACAGGCAGCGACCATCATCCAGCACCAGTACCGGTATCTTGCCGTTCGGGTTCATCGCCAGAAACTCGGCGGTGCGTGTCTCGCCCTTCAAGATGTTCACATGAATCCACCGGTGATCGATATCCAATAGACGGGTCAGCAGTTTGATTTTGTAGCAGTTGCCGGACTGGGCGTCGCCGTAGATGTTCATGTTTCTTTCCTTGGGCTCATTTTTTGGTGGGTGTTACCGACCCTATGTTACGGTGTTTCTATGTTCGGCAGCCATCGATGATTTGTCTTGGGTACTTAAGGTTTGTTGACGGGACTTTGATTTGTCCTTGTTGTAAAGTGCATGTCATCGATGCTTAGGTGCGGCGTGTCACGTGGGTTGTATGGGGAGAATTGTTAATGGATAGGATTGATTGAATGTCCGGTGAGATGTCGTGCGCCCCGATTGTGTTGTTTGTTTACAATCGCCCACAGCACACGCGCAAGACGATAGAGGCATTGCGCACGAATCGGTTGGCGGATCAAAGTGAGTTGATTGTTTACAGCGATGGCGCGAAAGGCGAGGCTGATATTCATCAGGTGACCGAGGTGCGTCGGCTCGTTCGATCTATTTCCGGTTTTAAAAAAGTGACGGTGATAGAAAGCGAGAATAATCGAGGTTTGGCAGCGTCTATCATTAGAGGTGTGACTGATGTTGTGAATCAATACGGGCGAGTCATTGTGTTGGAAGACGATATTGTGACCAGTCCTTATTTTTTGACCTTTATGAATGGCGCGCTAAATCGATATCAACACGAGTCTCGTGTCATGCATATTGCGGGGTGGGGGTACCCTATTGATGCAAACGGATTAGGTGACGCCAGTTTTATACGTGTGATGAACTGCTGGGGATGGGCAACGTGGGCTGATCGTTGGCAATATTTTGATAAATCGCCACAGGCGCTGGTCGATTTGTTCACGCCAGAGATGATTGAACGCTTTGATGTAGGGGTTCGAAGCTCGCCGTTTTGGGGGCAGGTGTTGGCAAATATCTCGGGGCGGCTCGATACCTGGGCGATATTTTGGTACGCGACTATCTTTTTGCGTGATGGGTTGTGTTTGAGTCCGACAGTGAGTTATGTCAGAAACATCGGGCATGATGGCAGTGGTGTGAATTGTGGCTCTGATTTTGCGTATGGAGGCAATTCGTTTGAAGGGAAAGAGAATGTGTGTTTCCCGGATGTTATTTCTGAATCTGAATTGGCGGTGGCGCGAATCCGCCGTGATTATTTAAAGCAGGATTCATTCATGGGGAAGTGCGTGCGTGCGATCAAAAAAAGGCTCTTGCGTTGGCTGGGTGAGTAGATGAGGTGTTTGGGGGTAACGGGTTAATGAGTCGCGTTGTATTGGTATCGCATTCTGATATGGAGGGTGGAGCCGCGCGTGCGACTTGGCGCTTGAATAATGCGCTACTTGAATCCCAATATCCTGCATCGATGTTGGTGGCCAAAAAAATAACGGATGCAGTCAGTGTTGTAGGGGCGACCAGCAAGCTGGATAAGGTGGTAAATCTTGTCAGGGCTCAACTGTCATCAGCGATAGTATCTGCGGTTGCGGGTCGTGCTTCATCAGAGCTTCGCTCGATTAATATTCTGCCGGGAGGACTGTCAAAGGCTTTACACCTGAGTGCTGCCGATGTTGTGAATCTGCATTGGGTGAACTTTGAAACCTTGTCTATTGCGAGCATCGGCAAAATCCGCAAACCACTGGTATGGACGCTGCATGACATGTGGCCGTTTTGTGGCGCGGAGCATTATGTCTATGAGGGTTCCGATGCGCGTTATGTGAATGGATACGCTGCGCAAGACCCACGGGCGACATCGGCTCGATTTGATCTGGATAGATGGACGTGGAGGCGTAAACAGCGTGCTTGGACTAAGCCCACTCAAGTAGTGACGCCCAGCCAATGGTTGGCATCCTGTGTCAAAGAGAGTGCCCTGATGCGGGATTGGCCGGTGACGGTGATTCCCAATGCGCTGGATGTGGGTGTTTACAAGCCCTGGCCTAAGGCCTTGGCGCGTGACATGTTCGCATTACCACAAGATGTGCCGTTGATCATGTTTGGGGCCGATGGCGGTGCCCGTGACAAGAGAAAGGGTTGGGATCTATTGCAGCCTGCGTTGGCATTGGTGGCGGAACAGGTGCCAGGCGTTCAGTGTGTGGTGTTTGGGCAGGGCAGGCCATCGAAGGAGCCAGAGGTTGGTTTGCCATTACACTGGCCTGGGGTAATGCATGACGATGTGTCGTTGGCGTTGTTGTACAGCGCGGTGGATGCCGTGATCGTGCCGTCGCGCCTGGATAACCTGCCTCAATGCGGTACTGAGGCGCAAGCTTGCGGATGTCCGGTGGTTGCATTCGATGTGGGTGGTTTGCCTGATGTGGTCTCCCATCTGGAAACAGGCTATCTGGCAACACCGTTTTCGTCTGAATCGCTCGCCGAAGGCATTGCCTGGGTATTGAATGATGCTGAGCGTTATCAGGCTTTGTCGGGTGCGGCGCGTCGTCGGGCCGAGGCTTTATGGGGTTATGATGTGGTCGCTGCGCAATATATCGAGCTGTACGAACGGCTGGCGAACGCTGGGTGATCTGTTGGGCGCAATCTTTAAGGAAAAGTCTGGAGTTTGGAGAGAGAAATGGTGCCGAGGAGAGGACTTGANNACTAGCACCTGAAGCTAGCGTGTCTACCAATTTCACCACCTCGGCTTTTGATGGCGAACAGGTGTTCAATCACCTGAGGCCGCGCACTTTACAATCCGTCGCCAGAATTGTCAATTATTCGCGTATAATGTTTTGAAATTTTTTAGCGATGGGCGATCAGGCCCGTTTTTTTGATCCGACGAGACATTACCTACCTTACAAAAGGACCTCACCTCAATATGGCAAAACGCCGCGATATCCAAGATCCAAACGCCGAGCGCGAAGCGCAGAAATACGAAAACCCGATCCCCAGCCGTGAAGTGATCATCGATCTGCTGATGGAGGAGAAGGGCCCTGTCGACTTCGAGGTCGTGGCCGAGTTGTTGGGGCTGCATGCCGAGCAGGACCTGGTGGCCTTGCAGCGTCGTCTGCGGGCGATGGAGCGCGATGGCCAGGTGGTGGTCAATCGCCGTGGCCGTTATGGTGTACCGGATAAGATGGACTTGGTCTCCGGGCGGGTCATCGGTCATGCCGATGGTTTTGGCTTTTTGGTGCCGGACGAGGGTGGGGATGACCTGTTCCTGTCGGCCAAACAGATGAAGGCCTTGATGCATGGCGACCGAGTGTTGGCGCGGATTGCGGGTATCGATCGTCGGGGTCGCCAGGAAGGGGCCGTGGTCAAGGTGCTGGAGCGTGCCCATAACGTCGTGGTCGGGCGCTTTCATATGGAGCACGGCATCGCCTTTGTCGTGCCTGATAATAAACGGATTACCCAGGACATCCTTATCCCACCCGAGGGGCGTGGTGGCGCCAGCGACGGTCAGATCGTCGAGGTCGAGTTGATCGAGCAGCCCAGCACCCGCAGCCAGCCGATTGGCCGGATCGTCGAGGTGCTGGGCGATCATATGGCGCCAGGCATGGAGATCGATATCGCGATCCGCGCCCACGATCTGCCGCGTGAGTGGCCGCCGGAGGTGTTGCAGGAGATCAAGGCCTTTGGCAAAGAGGTGGAGGAGTCGCACAAGGCCGGTCGTGAGGAGTTGCGTAATCTGCCGCTGGTGACCATCGATGGTGAAGATGCGCGTGACTTTGATGATGCCGTTTTCTGCGAGCCGCAGGGCAAGGGTTGGCGCCTGTTGGTGGCGATCGCTGATGTGTCGCACTACGTCAAGATCGGCAGCGCCCTCGATAAGGAGGCCATCAAGCGTGGTAACTCGGTGTATTTTCCTGGCCGCGTGATTCCAATGTTGCCGGAGGTATTGTCCAACGGACTCTGCTCGTTGAATCCGAACGTCGACCGTCTGTGTCAGGTCTGCGAGATGTTCATCACTGCCTCAGGGGCGGTGCGCAAGTTCCGTTTCTTTGACGGCGTGATGCGCTCGGCGGCGCGCCTGACCTATACAGAGGTGGCGGCGATGGTGGTCGATGGTGACCGCACGCTGCGTGACAGCTATGCCACGGTCCTGCCGCACCTGGAACATCTGCATCAGCTCTACACGGTATTGCGCAAGCGTCGTGATCAGCGTGGTGCCATCGACTTTGAAACCACCGAAACCCAGATCCTGTTCGGGCGTGACAAAAAGATCGAAAACATCGTGCCGCGTGCGCGCAACGATGCCCACAAGATGATTGAAGAATTCATGATCCTGGCCAATGTCTGCGCGGCCGAGCACCTGCTCGAGCACAAGATGCCGTCGGTGTATCGTGTGCATGAGGGGCCGGGCGAAGACAAGTTGACCAATCTGCGCGAATTCCTGGCCGAGCTGGGGCTGTCGTTGGGTGGTGGTGACGAGCCGGAGCCCAAGCACTATGCCAAGCTGTTGAGTACGGTTGCCGGGCGTCCGGATGCGCACTTGATCCAGACCGTGATGTTGCGCAGTCTCAGTCAGGCGGTATACACGCCGGAGAACGAGGGCCACTTTGGTCTGGCCTTCGACGCCTACACCCACTTCACGTCGCCGATTCGTCGTTATCCCGATCTGCTGGTGCATCGCGCCTTGCGTCATATCAGCGCCACGCAGGCCAAGAAGTCGGGCTTCAGTCTGATGGACATGGTGCCCGGTGCCGGCACGCGTAAAAAGAACAAGATGGTCGAGGCCTATCACTACAGCACCGGCGACATGGTGATGCACGGTGAACACTGTTCGATGACCGAGCGCCGCGCCGATGAGGCGACACGCGACGCCACCGATTGGCTCAAGTGTGAATACATGCAGGAGAAGGTCGGTGAGGTCTTTGACGGCATCATCACCTCGGTGACCAGCTTTGGCGCCTTTGTTGAACTCAAGGATGTGTTTGTCGAAGGTTTGGTCCATATCACGTCCTTCCCCAAAGACTATTACCACTTTGATCCGGCCAAGCACCGTCTGGTGGGTGAGTCCACGCGTCGTGTGTATCGTCTGGCCGATGAGGTGCGGGTGCAGGTGATGCGGGTGGATCTGGATCGTCGTCGGATTGATTTTGAACTGTCAGGCAGTGTGGGTGCACCCTTGTCGGCGGACGAGAGTGCCGCGGCGGTGGATGCAGCGAAACCGAAGAAGCGCCGTCGTCGTAGCTCCGCCAAGGGGCGTAAGCCTGAAGCGGCTAAACAGGCCGAGGCCCGCACGGATGAGGCGCCGGCCAAGAAAAAACGTAGGCGTCGTCGATGAAGGCTGCGGTCATTTATGGGGTGCATGCGGTTGCGGCCGCGCTGGAACAGAAGGGGCAGGTACAGGTCCTGCTGCTGGAGCAGCGCAAGCGGCCGAACGCGCGGCTGGCGGAGTTGATTGATAAGGCGCGTCAGGCGCAGGTGTCGCTGAATTATGTGTCGGCCGAGGAGCTGGATCAGCTGGCCGATGGTGGTCGTCATCAGGGCGTGGTGGCGCGGGTGGCGGTTGCCGAGCTGCCGAGCGATCTGGAAGGCTATATCGAGGGCCTGGATCACGCGCCGTTTCTATTGATCCTCGATGGCGTGACCGATCCGCACAACCTGGGCGCCTGTCTGCGCAGCGCCGATGCCGCAGGGGTGGATGCCGTCATCGTGCCCAAGGACAATGCCGTCGGCATCACGCCGGTGGTGCGCAAGGTAGCCTGCGGCGCGGCCGAGACCGTGCCGTTCTTTCAGGTGACCAATCTGGCGCGTACGCTGCGTTTCCTGCAGGAGCAGGGTGTGTGGCTGATGGGCGCGGCCGGTGAGGCCGAGTCGACGGTCTATGAGGTCGATCTCAAGGGGCCGCTGGCCCTGGTGATGGGCGCCGAGGAGAAGGGGCTGCGCCGCCTGACCCGCGAACACTGTGATCGTTTGATCAAGATCCCGATGGCTGGTCAGGTCGAAAGTCTCAATGTGTCGGTCGCGACCGGCATCTGTCTGTTCGAGGCCGTGCGACAGCGTCGTCCCGCTGTTTAGCCTGCCAAGCTCAAAATCATTGAATTAAGAGGGCGATTTGGTTAGAATCGCCCGCTTTATTGTGCCCGGCCCAGGAATGGCCTGGAATGGGGGCAATAATCTCCTTGTCTTACCGCATGGGGCGGAAGGCTGCTTAATCCGTAAGGAGCATATCTAAATGAGACATTATGAAGTTGTATTCCTGGTCCATCCTGACCAGAGCGAACAGGTTCCAGCCATGATCGAGCGTTACCGCAGCATCGTCGAAGGCGATGGCGGTAAGATCCATCGTCTGGAAGACTGGGGCCGTCGTCAATTGGCTTACCCAATCGCCAAAGCTCACAAGGCGCACTATGTTCTGATGAACATCGAAGCGACCAAGGCCGCTATTTCTGAGCTGGGTGATTCTTTCCGTTTTAATGATGCTGTTCTGCGTAACATGGTTCTGGTTCGCGACGAAGCGATCACCGAGCCTTCTTGCATGGCGAAGGGCGAAGATGAGCGCGAAGAGCGTCCACGCTTCAATGCTGACTCTGATCAAGAAGAGAGCGCGGAGGCCTAAGCCACGTCTACGGACAACCGCCTGCAGCTGAGTGGCACGGTCTATAAGACCCCGGAGTTTCGCCACTCACCCGCAGGGATCAGCCTGACCCGATTCACGCTCGATCACAGTTCCCGCCAAACAGAGGCCGGGATGGTGCGAGAGGCAACATGCAGAATCGTGGTGATTGCAGCGGGCGATGCACTGAGCAAACAGTGCCGACAGTTGCAAACCGGGCAAACGGTGACCGTTAGCGGCTTTATATCCCGCATGGACAATCGGCAAGGCAGCGCAATGATCGTGCTGCACGCCAACGAGATTACCTGCGGCGAAGGCACTGCAACAGATAGTTAAACAGATTAAATTTTAGGAGAAAATCATGGCTCGTTATTTTCGTCGTCGTAAGTTCTGCCGTTTCACTGCTGAAGATGTCAAAGAGATCGATTACAAGGATCTGAGCACTCTGAAGGCCTATATCACTGAAACCGGCAAGATCGTTCCTAGCCGTATCACTGGCACCAAGGCCAAGTACCAGCGTCAGCTGGCCACTGCCATCAAGCGTGCCCGTTACTTGGCGCTGCTGCCTTACAGCGACGCCCATTAATCCTCTTGCCGACCTAGGTCGGCAGATATGGATGACGTAACAAACCCTGGACAGGTGCAAGCGGAGTTGAAATGCAAGCGTTAGCCAATTTCATCATGCGCGGCCCTGTCCAGGCCATTTTAATGACTGCGTTGTTCGCGCTGATTTCGCTGATCCCGATCCTGGGGTTTGTCAGCATGTTCAGCGGTGCGGCGCTGGCCTTGGCCACCTTGCGCGCAGGTCCTCGTCAGGGCCTGATCGTGATGGTGGGCGCGACAGTGATGTGTGCCTTGCTGCTGTCGTTTGTGCCCGGCGGTTTTATGATCGCCGTGCTGTATGCGGCCTGTTTGTGGTTGCCGCTGTGGTTGTTGGCGCAGGTGCTGCGCAAGACCATCTCTTGGTCGTTGACACTGGAGACGGCGATCGGCATCGGTTTCATCGGCCTGATGGTGGCGCATGTGATGCTTGGTGATACTGCGCAGTTCTGGCAGCAGTTGATGAAGCAGGTCTTCGAACTGATGGAGCAGCAGGGTCAGGCGGTGATCGGCTTTGCGCCTGAGCAGATTGTTGAGCTGTCGCGCTGGGTAACAGCGGTGCTGGCGGGTTCGTTGGTCTTGGGCATGGTGATGTGTCTGATGCTGGCCCGTTGGTGGCAGTCGTTGTTGTACCATCCCGGCGGGTTCCGTGATGAATTCTACGGACTGCGCCTGAGCAAGATCTCGGCCGTGGCCACCTTGTTGGTGCTGGTGTTGGCGACGATCGGCGGCGGTGGTCTGGCGGCCTATGCCGGTGATGCGATGGCCGTACTGTTAGTGGTTTACAGCTTTGTCGGCCTGGCCCTGGTCCATGCCTATGTGGCGATGAAGCAAAAGCATGTCGGTTGGTTGGTGGGGCTTTACGTATTGGGCTTTATCTTCCTGCCGCAGGTGATGGTTGTACTGGCGGCGCTGGGCTTCAGTGACAGCTGGTGGAACTTTAGGGAGCGATTTGCTGTAGAGGCCAAAAGCACAAACAGTGATCGCGATGAAATGTAACAAGGCTTAATGAATTAAGCAGAGGTGTAACATGCAAGTAATCTTGTTGGAAAAGGTAGCAAAACTGGGTCGTTTGGGCGATGAAGTAAAGGTTCGTCCTGGCTATGGCCGCAATTACCTGATTCCTAACGGCAAGGCTGTAATGGCAACGCCGGACAACAAGGCTCAGTTTGAGGCTCGTCGTCAGGAATTGGAAAAGGCAGCTGCAGAGGCGTTGGCCGCTGCACAAGCACGTGCCGCTAAGCTGAATGAACTGAGCGTTCAAATCGCGTGTAAGGCCGGTGACGAAGGCAAACTGTTCGGTTCTATCGGTACTGCCGATATCGCCAGCGCAGTCTCTGCTGCTGCGGGCATCGAAGTTGCGAAGAGCGAAGTGCGTCTGCCTGCCGGTGCGCTGCGCAATGTTGGCGAGTACGACATTGATCTGCAACTGCATGCCGATGTAGAAGCGCAAGTGAAAGTGACTGTCGTCGCTGAAGCTTAAGTTGCATTGCCCGTTTGTGGGCACGAGATGGGCCGACGAGAGGAAACTCCGTCGGCCCATTGTGTTTTGGCGGTTGGGTACTTACTATGAACCGCTCGAAGTTAAACCTCTAATCAAATCTAGTCATGTCAGACGTTAGTCAGTTTGCGACCGCCCACGATGCGGTCATGGATGCCTTTAAGGTGCCCCCTCATTCGATCGAAGCCGAACAGTCCGTGCTGGGCGGTTTGATGCTGGCCAATGACGCCTGGGATCAGGTGGCGGAGCTGGTCGGCGAGGACGATTTTTATCGCAAGGATCACCAGCTGATCTTCCGTGCCGTGCGGGCGCTGGCCGAGAAGAATGATCCGTTTGATGTGGTGACGCTGTCGGAGTGGCTCGACAAACTGGGTGAGCTGGATACGGTCGGCGGCCTGGCCTATCTGGGAATGCTGGCCAACAATACGCCGAGTGCGGCCAATATTCGCGCCTATGCCAAGATCATCCGCGAGCGTTCGGTGTTGCGTCAGCTGGTGCAGGTCGGCACCGCGATCAGCGACAGCGCCTTTAACACTGAGGGGCGCGAAAGCAATGAGCTGCTCGATAATGCCGAGCGCATGGTGTTCGAGATCGCCGAGCAGGGCGCGCGCGGACAGGGTGGCTTTGCCGCGATCAAGGATGTGTTGACCAGCGTCGTCGACCGCATCGACCTGCTGTATAACCAGACCGATCCGCTGACCGGGCTCTCGACCGGCTTTACCGATTTCGACGGCATGACCTCTGGGCTGCAACAGGGGGATCTGGTGATCGTCGCCGGTCGTCCATCGATGGGTAAGACCACGTTCTCGATGAATATCGCCGAACACGCGGCGATGACCTGCGACAAACCCGTCGCTGTCTTCAGTATGGAAATGCCGGCCGACTCATTGGCGATGCGTATGTTGTCGTCGCTCGGTCGTATCGATCAGAACAAGGTGCGCAGCGGCAAGCTGGATGATGAGGATTGGCCGCGCCTGACGTCGGCCATTGGTCTGCTACAAGAGCGGCCGCTGTTTATCGATGACACCGGCGGCCTGTCGCCCAACGAGCTGCGTTCACGTTGCCGACGTCTGGTGCGTGAGCACGGCCCGCTGGGTCTGGTTGTGATCGACTACCTGCAGCTGATGCAGGTGCCGGGCTTCAAAGAGAATCGTACGGCCGAGATCTCGGAGATCTCGCGCTCGTTGAAAGGCTTGGCCAAGGAATTGAGTGTGCCGGTGATTGCGCTGTCGCAGCTCAATCGCTCGTTGGAGCAGCGTCCCAACAAACGGCCGGTGATGTCGGATCTGCGTGAATCGGGTGCGATCGAGCAGGACGCCGACTTGATTGTCTTTATCTACCGTGACGAGGTGTATAACCCCGACAGCCCCGACAAGGGCACGGCCGAGATCATCATCGGCAAACAACGTAACGGCCCGATCGGCAGCGTGCGCGTGACCTTCCTCGGTAAATACACCCGCTTTGAGAATCATATCTCTGCCAGCTACGACGAGGGCTACGCATGACGGCGGCAGCTCGCGTCCATATCGACCTCGCTGCGCTGCGTCACAACCTGGAGTGTGCCCGCCGGTTTAGTGATGGTCGCCGCGTGATGGCAGTGATCAAGGCCGATGCCTATGGGCACGGCATTCGCCGCATTGCCGCATGTCTCGATCAGGCCGATGCGCTGGCGGTGGCGCGGATCGAAGAGGCGGCGGAGCTGCGCCAGGCCGGGATCACACAATCGATCGTGGTGTTGGAAGGCGTATTTACCGCGAACGACCTGCAATGGGCGGCGGCGCTGGGGCTGCAGCTGGTCGTCCATCATCAATATCAACTCGAGATGCTTGAGCAGGCGCCGGATTTGCGGCCGTTGCCGGTGTGGCTCAAGATCGATTCCGGCATGCATCGACTGGGGATTCCGCTGATGCAGGTCAGTGATACTTGGCGACGACTGCAGGACTGCGCCGCGGTGGCGGAGGTCAAACTGATGACCCACCTCGCCAGTGCCGATGAGCTGGACAGCCTGCAGACGCCACAACAACTCACGGCCTTTGCGGCGGCCACGGCGGATCTGAGCGCCGAGCGCAGCATGGCCAATTCCGCCGGGCTGATCGCCTGGCCAGATAGCCGCGGTGACTGGGTGCGTCCCGGCATCATGNNCAATTCGCAGCCGGTGAACCGATCGGTTATGGCGCCAGCTGGCGTTGCCCGGAGTCGATGAAGGTCGGCGTCGTGGCCTGCGGTTATGGCGACGGTTATCCGCGTCACGCCGAGGCCGGCACGCCGGTGCGGGTTGGTGACGGTCATGCGCGGCTGGTCGGCCGGGTGTCGATGGATACCATCTGTGTCGATCTGCGCGATTGCCCGCAGGCTGCCATCGGAGATGAGGTCACACTGTGGGGCGAGGGGTTGGCGGTTGATCAAATCGCCCAGCGCGCCACCACCATTCCTTACGAGCTGCTGTGTGGTATCACGCGCCGGGTGCAGGCGGTTGAGTAATTTCAGCCTGATCTATTAAGTCTTGTCCGAGCGCAATGCTCGGAATAACCACAAACTTCAAAGATGTATTGGATTTCCAGGTTTGTGGTGCTACCATAAGCAAAAGCTCTCACAAACAGTAGGTGAACTTATGGTGACGACTGTGGCATCGAAGCATGAAGGTGAATCGGCGTGGCGTAATCCCTGGGTCTGGCTGATAGTCGGCATCATGGGTACCGCCATTCTTGTGAACACTGTCCTGATCACGCTGGCGTTTACGTCGCCACCGGGCTTGGTGGTGGATGATTACTACGAGCGCGGCAAGAACTATCTCTACCATCAGGCCAAGGTCGAGGAAGACACTGAGCGCCTGGGCTGGCAGATGCAGCTGGATGTGCCGAAGACGCCACACATCGCGCAGCTGGACGGTTATCTGTTCCGTGCCTTGGATCGTGACGGTCAACCGATAGAAGGGGCGCAGGTCGAATTCGCAGCGTTCCGTCCGGCAGAGAATGGCCACGACATGGTCATGCTGATGAAGGAAATCGGTCAGGGCTTCTATTCGGCGCAGCCGGAGTTTAAAAAGCCGGGTAACTGGGATCTGCTGGTCACCATCCGTAAAGGTGAGGATCAGCTCGATATTGCCCAGCGTATCTTTGTGAAAGATTAATTATCCTGGAAGGCCATTCACCATGTCTGAGGCAGTGATGCAATCAGCCGCAGCCGACGATTCAGTGTGTTACCACTGCGGTCTCCCCATAGAACCCGCGGCGCTGATGTTGGCGCCGATCAAGGGTACCGAGCGTAGTTTTTGTTGCTCGGGATGTATGTTGGTGTGTCAGACCATCCATGACTCGGGTCTGGATGGTTTCTACGACAAACTCAAGACCAACGAGGCGCTGGCGCCACCGCCCAGTGCCGCCGCCAATGATTTCGAACAGTTCGATCCCGAAGATATCCAGGCCGAGTTTGTCACGATCTCGCCGCAGGGCGTGTGTGACGCGACCCTGTTGGTTGAGGGTATTCACTGTGCTGCCTGTGTCTGGTTGATCGAAAAGGCCTTGAAGGGCTTGGATGGCGTGGTCTCTGCAGACGTGAATATGGCCCATCACCGCCTGCGTCTGCGTTGGCAGCAGGATCAGGTCAAACTGTCGGCGGTGTTAAAACGATTGGCACAGATCGGCTACAAGGCCGTGCCTTATAACCCCGAAGTCGCAGAAGGCGCCGCGGCGCGGGTACAAAAGGCCTTGTTGTATCGCATGGCCTTCGCTGGCTTTGGCATGATGAACATCATGTGGATCTCGATTGCGCTGTTCTCAGCCTCGTTATCTGCGTCCGGCATCGATCCCGATCACAAACAATTTTTCCATACCATAAGTTTCCTGCTGGCGACACCAGTGTTGTTTTATTCCGGTTGGACCATCATGCGCGGCGCGGTGCGTGGCCTGATGCAGCGCCAATTGAGCATGGATTTGCCGATCACCATCGGCGCGCTGGCAACCTATGCCTATTCAACGTGGATCACCTATCGTGGTTTTGGCGATGTGTATTTCGATACGGTGGTGACCTTCCTGTTCATCATCCTGGTCGGGCGTTATCTCGAAGGCCTTTCGCGCAAGAATGCGACCTCGGCCACGCATCGTTTGATGGAGCTGCAACCGCGTAGCGCGTTGCGCTACAACGCCGCGGGCGAGACCGAGATGGTCAGTGTGCGAAGCCTGCGTCTGGGCGATCGGGTCTTGGTGCGTCCGGGTGACAAGGTCGCGGTCGATGGCCGCGTCATCGAAGGGCATACCGAGATCGACGAGGCGATGCTGACCGGTGAGGCAAAACCGGTGGCCAAGCATGTGGGCAGTCTGGTCGTGGCCGGGACTGTCAATGGCCAGGGTGCGTTGGTGGTTGAGGTCGAGAAGCTCGGCGCGGATACCGCCTTGGCCAAGATCATCCACATGGTTGAGAACGCACAGGGCTCGAAGGCGCCGGTGCAATGTCTGGCGGATCGAGTGGTGCCGTGGTTTGTCGCCAGCACGATCGGGCTGGCGCTGATCACCTTTTTGTTTTGGGTGCGTCAGGATTTCGATGTCGCGCTGTTGGCCGCGACCTCGGTGTTGATCATCACCTGTCCCTGCGCATTTGGCCTAGCGACGCCAATGGGTATCGCGGTCGGTGTGGGGCATGCCTCGCGCAACGGCGTGTTGGTCAAGAACGGTGGCGCGCTGGAGACCTTGTCGACGGTCGATCACGTGGTCTTTGATAAGACCGGCACGCTGACCGAAGGCCATCTGACGGTTGAGTCGGTGCACTTGGCCGCAGATGCTGCGGTCGGTCGTGAGCAATTGTTGAGTCTGGCTGCGGCGGCCGAGTCGCGTTCTGAACATCACATCTCCAAGTCCATCGTTGAATATGCCAAACGTGAAAAATGTTTTGCCGCGCGCAGTGTGATTGAGAACTTCAGCGCCGTGCCCGGCATGGGGATTCAGGCCGATGTCGATGGCCATCGGGTGGCCGTTGGTAATGCCGCGCTGTTGCGCCAATCCCAGTGGCAGGCATCGGAAGAACTGCTCGCCCAGGCGGCGCGGGCGCAGGCGGAAGGCAGTATCGCGGTCTATGTGGCGATCGATCAACAGGTGCTGGCCGTTTTGGTGATCAGTGATCATGTGCGTGATGATGCGGCCTCAATGCTGGCGACACTGCGTGCCCGTGGCATCGGCGTGACGTTGCTGACGGGAGACAGTCAGGCCGCCGCCGAGCATGTGGCTACAGCCTTGGGTGGCATGGATGTGATCGCCCAGGTGCTGCCGCAGGATAAGGCGCAGGTGATTGCGAATCTGCAGGCACAGGGCAAGAAGGTGGCAATGGTGGGCGATGGCATCAACGATGCGCCAGCCTTGTCCAAGGCAGACGTCGGCATTGCGATGGGCTGTGGTACGGACGTATCGCTCGACTGCGCAGACTTTGTGTTGATGGATAACTCGCTGCAACGGCTGTTGTTTGCGATGGACCTGTCGCGCGATACGCTCAAGATCATCCGCCAAAACATTCGATTCTCGCTGGGCTATAACATGGTATTGGTGCCGATCTGTATGGCTGCGATGTTGACCCCGGTGTTTGCCGCCATCGCGATGCCGCTGAGTTCGCTGGCGGTGATTGGCAATGCAGTGCGGATCCGGCGTATGTGCCGGGTCGAGCAATAATCTTTCAATCCCGAGAGGAGAGAGTACGATGGATACGATATACGGTTTAGTCCCTGCCATGATCTTGCTGGCGCTGGTCAGTGTTGCGATCTTTTTCTGGGCCTCACGCTCTGGCCAATACGATGATATGGAAGGCCCTGCCCATCGCATCCTGAATGATGACGATGATCCGTTGTTGCCGGATGCCCATGCCAAGCCTGAGCAGCGTCGTTCCAAATAAACCGCATCATTTTTCGTCGTCCGGTAGTGAGGTAGTAGCATGAGTCATTCGGCCCCCGATAAGACAGAAATCAAATTGGCACAGCTGCCGCATCAATTGTTTCTGTTTAATACGATCGGTAATCATGTGCTGCTGACGGTGATTACGATTAGCGTGGCGATGTCGAGCCCCCTATGGACCCTGTTAATACCGGTGATTTCGCTGTCGATCATGGGCTTTACCTTGATTCGCGGTACGGCACTGAAAAATCATGCCTCGGGTTTGGTGCGTTGCCATTGGCAAATCGTGATGCGCCGCACGTTGCTGTTTTTGATTACCTACGGCGTATTGGCGGGAGCAGCGACGATGGGTTGGTTGTTGTACGCCTATGGCGGTGTGATGAAGGAACTGGCCTTCGCGCTGGTCGGCGGTCTGGGGTTGTTGCCTATGATGGTGATGGTGCTGGCGCTGACGGTGATCGAATCCGAAACCTTGACCCATGCAGGTAAGGGCTGGATCCCGGACTGGGCGATTCGCAAGTATGGCACTGAGGCCGAGAAGCAGGCGCTGGAGGCCGAGTTGAACGCGGCTGCGTAATTTAGTCCTGAGATTTTTTGTTACCACTTTTAATCGCCCACACGATCACGGCCACGATCAGGGCGATGAGTCCTAGCTCGATCAGGATGGTCCATACCATATCCCGCTATACCTCCAGGCCTTCACGAATAAATTTCAAAAACAATTCCGCGCCGCTGTATTCGATGCTGTGATAGAACGGTTCGAGCTCACGGCGTGAGCCGATGAGTACGATCACATATTTCTCGGCCTTGATGGCGGCCTCCAGTTGTTGCAGTTGTTCCTGCGGGATGCCCATACGGTGCAGCATGGTGGCGATCTGTGAAAAGGCGGCGGCAGCGGCCATGATGCCACCGACCAGCGCGCTGTAGGCTGTCGTCCACAGTGCAGTCTCAAACAGATTCAGGTTGGCCTGTTGTTCCAGTGTTTCCAATGAGGCGATGCTGCTGATGATGGTCGACAACAAACCCCAGATGGCGCCGATGGCGATGCCCCAGCGTGCCCATTTTTTCATGCGTTCCTTGGGCGATGGGTGATAGATGCCGAGCAGGTCGTCTCCCTTCGAGAAACGTCTGCCGAGCAGTGAGATGCGGTCGGGTAGGAAGTCGTTGCGGATCAGGTGTTCGACGACGCGGATGGCCTGGTTTTCGTGCCTATAAATGGCTGCGACCATGTGGTCGCCTCGGTCGCGGTGTTCTGGTTGTGGTAGATAGTCAGGGTCGTGGTTGTCACTCACGCGTCAGTCCTGCGTTGTGCCATTCGATAACAGGTTGGTCAGTGTATGTTCCTTATCGGCTCCAGGCACGATGCAGAAGGCGTCTTCCAGGTCTTCGTCGCTCAGCTGCGAGTGCTGCATATGTTGATGAGGCAGATTGGTATCGGGGGTGTGATGGTGGCCAATGCCAGCGCCACGGGCGATCGTGAATAGGCCGATGCCGATCAGTATCACGGCGGCGGCTTTTAAGGCCTTACCGCGCATCTGTGGGCTGAGCGCGCGCATCAGCGCAGGAGCTGCCATCATGGCTGGCACCGTGCCCAGGCCAAAGACGAGCATGGTGGCTGCGCCCGGGATCACGCCGGGGGCGGTGAGGGCGAGGCCGAGGGCGGCATAGACGAGGCCGCAGGGAAGCAGACCGTTGAGCAGGCCGACGGTGTACCAGGGCGCGGGGCTGTCACTGGTGGCGGCGCTGGCGATCCATTTGGCGAGTCCTGTGGTCTTGCTGATGCCCTGGCTGAGCCTGACGAATGGGTCGGGCAGCCAGCCGGCGATGTGCAGGGCGAGGATAATGATCAGACCGCCGGCAAAGATGCTGAGCGCACCTTGGGCTTCGGCGAGCGCTGTGTTGTGGGCAAAGGCGCTGCCGATCAGGCCAGCGATGACGCCGAGGGCGATGTAGGTGGTGAGGCGGCCGATTTGGTAGGTGATGACGCCAGGCCACCAGATGTTTGGTCGACTCATGGTCATCGCGCCGACCAGCCCGCCGCACATGCCGACGCAATGCAGGCTTCCGAGGAAGCCGATGGCGAAGGCGGCGGCGAGGAATTCGATCACAAAGGGACCTCGTTGGCCGGGGCCGTTTCTGTGATTTGCTGGATCAGGCTGCGCAGGCGATCAAACTCTTTGGGATTGACGAATTGCAGCATCGGTTTGCCACCAGCCGCGGGCACTACGGCGTCCAGGCCCAGTGATGGATAAAGTAGGTGTTGATTGCCATTGATATCAACAATCCGTTCGCTGGCATGACCAAAGTTTTGTTCAATCATCTCAACCGTGAGCGCAATCGATGGAATATAGGTCAACGAACGTACGACCAATGCTTTCACCTCGCGGGTGTATTCCGGTGGGATATCGAGCTTGGCGTTGCCCGATGGAAATACGGTGGCCTCGTTGGCCTTGGCCTTGATGCGTGCAATCAGTTCGTTGCTGGCCTCCAGCTCCAGCACCAGTTTGGCGCGATCAGGGGAGGTGGGGAAGAAGGCCTCCACCGAGTCGCCCATGTGCACACCGTCTTTCACGTCGACGAAGAGTGCCTGCTCACTCAGGCTGTGTAGTGCACGCTCTGCCTCAGTCAGCGTGGATACTCCGAGCGTTACGCCGAGAACGTTGAGATTGCCGTTGGCGTCGACGACGGTGTGCCACAGCTTGCTGTTGGCGGCTTCCTGGGTGTCATCCGATCCGTCCGGCAAAAAGGTAAAGATCAGTGCCAAGGCAAGTAGAGCGTAGAGAAATTTAATTGTTGGACTCATGTGTTCACTTCTTGTCGTTATCGGGCAGGGCGAACGATGACACTACCATAGGTAAAGGTCATTGGGGGCTCTGTTTGTGTGGTCAGAATAAAGGTTATGCCCGTATGTTCCTGTGGCAGTTGTTTTGGATCGGCACGCAGGTAGACATCGAATGGCACCATCTTGTCAGCACGTAAGACGATTGTGTCTTCAATGCCAATAATGGCAATGTCGCTCGGGCCTTTGATCTCGACGTGGGCGCGCATCTCGCTTTCTGTTTTATTTAAGATCTTGAAGGTGTATTTGTTTTGCACCGTGCCATCCGACATCATCGTGTAGAGGGGTTGACGTTGGTGCAGCACATGCCAGTCGATGGCAGACATGGTGCTCAAGCCGTAGATCACGCCGATGAAAGAGGCGAGGATGATCGAGGTGTAGACGATTACTCGGGGGCGTTTGAGCAAGGGTTTGTCGGTGCGGCCCTCTAGTTCATTTAACGATGCGTAGCGCACCAGTCCTTTAGGTTGATTGACCTGTTCCATGATTGAGTCACAAGCATCAATACAGAGGCCACAGGTGATGCAGCCTTCTTGCTGCCCTTGACGAATGTCTATGCCGGTGGGGCAGACGGCGACGCAAAGACGGCAGTCGATGCAAGAGCCGCGATTTGGATCTTTGACCTTGCCACGGGGCTCGCCGCGTACTGCGTCATAGGCGGGCAGGATCGTGGTGCGGTCATACATTACTCCCTGAATGCGTGCATAGGGACATAACCAAAGACAGGTTTGTTCACGCAGCCAGCCGGCAAGGAAATAGGTGCCCAGCGTAAACAGGCCCAATACGATCCACGCAGACATATGGGCATTGAGCGTGAAGTAATCGATCCACAGTTGATAGGCATCGGTGAAATACGCAGCGAAGGTGACGCCGGTGAGTACTCCGATCAAGGTCCATAGACTGTGTTTGATCAATTTCTTTTTGATCTTGTCGCCGTTTAGCGGACCTTGGTCGAGCTTGCGGCGCTGTGTTGGATTGCCTTCGATCTTTTCTTCTATCCAGGTGAAGATGTCGGTCCACACGGTTTGGAAACAGAAATAACCGCAAAAGACGCGGCCGGCAACGGCAGTGACGCCGAACAGCACCATGGCCATCAAGATCAGAATCAACGACAGCAACCACACGTCCTGCGGATGCACGGTCAGGCCAAAGAGGTGGAACTGGCGGTCAGGGATGTCGAATAAGATTGCCTGTTGACCATCCCAGCGTAAATAAGGCGCCAGAAAATAGCTCAGCCATAGGCTGGCGGTGAACCACTTGAGTTGACGGAAACGTCCTCCCATCCGTTTGGCATGGATGGTCTGGTCACCGGTGTTGACATGCCAATGGGCAAGGTCTTCGTAGATTTCTTTAACCTTGGCCTCTTCCTGAGAACTTAATTGTGTATTGATATTTTGGTGTTCGTTATTCATGGGCATGTCTTCATGTGTTTGATCAGGATGAGAAGGGTATGCGTAGTGAAACTGGATAACGGTACGTTCTACTCATAGTGTAGTCATTGAAACGTCTGATCTGTTGAGTTCGGAGTGAAAAATAAGGCCATACTTCGTTTACCTTTCACACCTGTAGAGGTGTTTTGTTACGGCGGGTGGATCAATAGTTTCATCGTGCAAGATGGAAAACGGGCATTGGCGGGGGGCCAATACCCGTTAGGGTGTTACTATTTTTTCGGATCTTGGTTCATCAGGTTGCGGATTTTAAACGCAAGAAAGATGAAGACGATGATGGCACCGATGACTGTTAGCGCAGAGCCTATGACTACAGCATCCATAATTTTCTCCTATGTTTGATTCGAATTCCTGGAGTTTTCCTGCATAGCCCAAACAAGGCTATGCAGGAACGGTGGTGCTTATTGACCACCACCCATAGACCAAACACGTACGGCCAACAGTTTGATATCGTTTTCTGACAGACGACCTTCAAATGCAGGCATGACAGCGTTACGGGTTTCGGCAACACCTTCCGCATTCACACCATGTGCGATGGTGCGGACAACTTCGTCCTTGCTGCTGCCAAAGCGCCAGATGGCATCGGTCAGGTTAGGTGCACCTGCGTCGGTCCAGCCTTTTGCATTATCTGCATGGCACATGCCGCAGCCACTCTCTTCGTACAGGGCCCAATCAGTATCTGAGCCTTGATTGCCTTGTGACAGGGCAATGACGAAGTCAGCCAGCTTGCCAATGTCAGCGTCGCTGACTTGGCCAGCAAAGGCAGGCATCTGACCTTCACGACCGTAGGTCACGCTTTCCTGAATGGCTGCAATGCTACCGCCATGCAGCCATTCGTCGTCCAACAAGGTTGGGAAGCGACCTTCGGCACCTTGACCGCTGGTGCCGTGACAGGCTGCACAGTAGTCGCCGTAGATTGCATTGGTGTAGGAGTTGGCAAAGTTCAACATCTCCTGGTCTTTTAGAATCGCCTCGGCGCTCATGCCTTCCAATTTGGAAACATAAGGCGCACGTTGCTCATCATATTTCGCGACCTCGGCCTTGTACTCCTTGATCGATGTCCATCCCAGCAAGCCTTCATTTGGCCCGTTGATTAACGGGATTGAAGGGTAGAGGATGAAATAGACCACACACCACAACAAACTGGCGTAGAAGCAGATGGTCCACCACTTTGGCGGCTCATTTGTCAGCTCGCGGATGCCGTCCCACTCATGCCCTGTATCTGGGGCTTCTTCTGGGCGTCTTTGATTACTCATATTTACTTCTCCCAATGGAATCTTCTTTCAGGACAAAGTCACAATGCTGTTCTAGCTTGTCTTTGCTGCTGGGTTTGAGTACCAGGTAGTACAGCCCAACCATGCAAAAGAAGATTGCGATTGTGATGAACAGTCCCCACCAATCAGTGGCAGTCATAGCTGCCCAGTCAGTATGAAAATATTCCTGAATCATTGGCGATAGTCCTTACCTTCTTGGAAGTTAACCATGGTGCCTAAGACTTGCAGATAGGCGATCAGGGCTTCCATTTCAGTTTTACCGTCGACAGCAGCGGCGGCACCGGCATAGTCAGCTTCGGTGTATGGAACACCGACGATAGACAGGGCACGCATCTTTGCCTCAGTCCCACCAGCGTTGACCATGGCAGTATCCAACCAGGGGTAACGAGGCATGACTGATTCTGGCACCAAAGACTTGGGGTCCATCATGTGTTGGTGATGCCACTCATCAGAGTATTTGCCACCGACACGAGCCAGATCCGGACCAGTACGTTTTGAGCCCCATTGGAAGGGATGGTCATACTTCGACTCCACTGCCAATGAATAGTGGCCATAACGCTCTTTCTCATCACGGAATGGACGAATCATCTGTGAGTGGCAGGTGTAGCAGCCTTCACGGATGTAGATATCGCGACCTTCCAGTTCTAGCGCTGAGTAGGGACGGATGTTGTCCTCTTCAGGTGTCAGTTCCTCAAATGTGTCTGGCAGATAGTAGAGTGGGACGATTTCCACCACGCCTGCAACCAGCAAGGAGATTGCCAGTACGCCGGACAACAACCAGACGTTCTTTTCTGTTTTTTCTTGAAAAGCCATTTATCTTCTCCCTCTAATTAAGCTCTAGAGGCGGCAGTAGCGCCGGCGCCAGCAGGTTGACGTAATGTCATGACGATGTTGTAGAGCATGATGACTGCACCAGAGAAGAAGATCAGACCACCAATCGTACGCAGGGCGTAGTACGGATGCATGGCTGCGACTGATTCAACAAAGGTGTACATCAAGTTGCCGTAGTCGTCAGTAGCACGCCACATCAGACCTTGCATGATGCCTGATACCCACATTGCACAGATGTAGATGACTGCGCCGATGGTAGACATCCAGAAGTGCAGAGCAACCAGTGAAGTAGAGTACAGTTCACGGCCCCACAGCTTGATGACCATGTGGTAGATCGCACCGATAGAGACCATTGCTACCCAGCCCAGCGCACCAGAGTGAACGTGACCTACAGTCCAGTCAGTGTAGTGAGACAAAGCATTAACAGTCTTCAGAGACATTACAGGACCTTCAAAGGTAGACATCGCGTAGAAGGCCAGAGATACGATCAGGAAGCGCAGGATGTAGTCGTCACGCAGTTTGTGCCATGCGCCAGACAGCGTCATCATGCCGTTGATTGCACCACCCCAGGAAGGAATGATCATTGCAATCGATACTGCCGCTCCCAAAGAACCAGTCCAGTCTGGTAGTGCAGTGTATTGCAGATGGTGAGCGCCCAACCAAGCGTAGCCGAACATCAGTGCCCAGAAGTGCAGTACTGACAGACGGTAAGAGAAGATTGGCGCTTCAGCTTGCTTCGGAATGAAGTAGTACATGATGCCGAGGAAGCCTGCGGTCAGGAAGTAACCTACTGCATTATGGCCGTACCACCATTGAACCATGGCGTCTTGTACGCCTGCATATGCAGAGTAAGACTTCATCAGGCTGACAGGGATCGCCATCGAGTTACCAACGTGCAGGTAGGTGATCATGATCATCATGCCGAGGAAGAACCAGTTGGCAACGTAGATGTGTGAAGACTTACGTGTGGCCAGGGTCATGATGAAGTTGAACATGAACGCCAACCAGACCAGCGCGATCAGGATGTCGATCGGCCATTCCAGTTCTGCATACTCTTTACCAGAGGTGTAACCCAGAGGCAGAGTGATGACCGCCAGTACGATGACGGTGGTCCAGCCCCAGAAGGTGAACCACGCCAGCTTGTCGCTCCACAAACGTACGCCGCAAGTGCGTTGCACGATGTAGTAGGCCGTGGCCATCAGCACGCAGCCGCCGAAGGCAAAGATAACTGCGTTGGTATGGAGAGGTCGCAAGCGACCAAAGGTTAGATAAGGATTGTCAAAATTTAACGCCGGCCACGCCAACTGGGACGCGATAAACGTACCGATCAGCGTACCGACAACCAAATATACAACTGCAGAGAGCGTGAACCATTTCACGATCTCAAAGTTGTATTTGGGTTCATCTAGTGTGTGTGTGGACATGGTACCTCCATTGATTTTCGCTATTTCGTTGCACCAACCCTCGGTCTACGTCCTTATTGATTCCAAATGACAGTTGCGGTGTCTGGTGTTGTTTTGTGGACGTTCGGCCTGGAGTCGTATGAGTCATTGCAGTGCGGTGTACGGTAGCGAGTAGGCGGTGGGGCGGGAGAGGGAGGTCTCTGGCCCCACCGTCCTCGTTACACCTTACTTAACTTGACTCACCATGTAGTCAACCGCGGCCTTGACTTCGTCATCGCTCAGGGATTTTTTGCCACCTTTGGGCTTCATGGTGCCAATGCCGTTGATGGCATGGTTGTACAAAGTGTCATTGCCTTGGGCGATGCGGTCGGCCCATGCGGCTGAGTCACCTGTTTTGGGGGCACCCATCATTCCCGAGCCGTGGCACATGGTGCAGGCCTTTTTGTATACCGCTTCGCCGTCAGCAGATGCTGGTGCAGAGATCAACAGTGCTGCTGCTGCCAAAACGGGAGTGGAAAGTTTGATGATTTTCTTGAAGCTCATTTAATTACCTCCAAAGGTTACAAGTAAAAATGAAGTTCGGTTTGGCCTGCTTGGATGTTGTTTGTATCCAAACGGGGATCCCCCCCTTACTTCCAAAATTTGGACTGCCACAGTGTTGCTAGCCCCGTATTAAATACCCACTTAAAGATTGTGTCCATAAGTCCGTACTCAATTAACGTGTATAGAGGATACACGTTTGAAAAAAAAATGCATACATATTCCATGTGGGTAATTTAAAAAAATTACAAAAATTCACATAACTAGATGAAATGACTCGGGTAATTAACGTAGCGTGCTGGTCGGGAATTGGGTTTTTTTTGATTTTTTTGTGCAAGAAACGGAGAAACAGAGTGATTCGGAAGTGTTTAATTTTCAGAAAGAAAATCTTGAGCCAGTGGTGAAAAAGGAGGGGGGAGGCCAGTTTGTACCCAGTTGTCGTTGTGATTGGGCTGAGACCTGGCCCGTTTGTTGCTTTGAAAATGTTAGTTAGTAAAAAAAGCAAAAAATAGTCAAAATGGTGACACTCAACGAGAGGAATTAGTTATGGCCAATCCTATTAATCCCAGTAATTCGTCTTTGGTGAATGCCAATGCCTCATCCAAGGCCAAGGAGCGTCAAACAGGTGCCCAGGGGCAGCCGGTCGAGCAGACAACTTCACAGCGTAATGATGATGCGGTGAGTGTCAGTCGTGCGGCAGAGGTGCTGAACGCAGCGCCTTCCGAACGAGGTGAGGGCCGGATTCAGACGGCGGATCAGGCCTCCGAGCTGGCCAAGCATATTCGTAGCCTGTTTGAGAATAATTCAGGTCTGGCACTGGCGGCGCAGGCCAAGAATGTATCTGGCGAAATGTCGGGTTTGTTGGCGCGGGCCTAATACGAAAACACCGGGGTGGTGTGCGGCAGGGTGTCCTTACGGAATGAGGACGCCCTGTTTTTTTATTGACGCGATTGCTGTTCCTGCTGCAACTGCCGCACGTGATCGGCGATTTCCTGCGCAGGGGCGCTGAGTTTGAAAAACACGCGGATGCGTCCCTGCTGGTCGAGCAGATAGATCACATTGCTGTGGGCAACGCTGTAGTTGCCCGCGTCATCAAATTGTTCTTTCTCGAAACGCATGCCGTAGCGGTCGGCGACTTGGCGTATGTCGTCGACGCTGCCGGTCAGTGCGATGAAGTTTGGATTGAAGTAGCCGGTGTAGGCGGCCAGGCGGTCGGCGTGATCCCGTTCAGGGTCGAGCGTGATGAACAGCACCTGCACCTGCTCGGCATCATCGCCCAGCTGTTCGATCACCTGCTTCATAATCAGCATCGTCGTTGGGCAGATGTCCGGGCAATGGGTGTAACCAAAACTGAGCAGTACGACCTTGCCGCCAAAGTCGCTTAGTTGCAATGGGATGTCGTGAGGGCCTTGCAGGGTAAAGTTGCCGCCCCAGTTGGGATAAAAGGGCAATGGCTCGCTGGCCATGAGGGGCCTGCTGAGCAGGGCCAGCAGTAGCAGGGGAATCAGTCCGCCCAAGTGTCGCATGTGCTTCGATGTCCGGTGGAGCTTGTCGGCCCGACAGCTTATCATAGGGCGCTAACCTCAAGATTGATTGTTTTCATGAATTCTCAAACCCTTACCTTGATCGTGCCGGGCCTGCTCGGCAATGCGCGCATGCGTCGTACCGACGGCGCGCTGGCGGATCTGCCCTTGCCGGCGCTGGCCCTGGTGTTGGGCAAGGCCGCGCAGATTGGCGTCGCGCCACGCGGGCTGACTGGATTGCTGTTCGACCAGTTTGGGATCTACGCCGAGGGCGATGCGTTGCCGGTGGCCGAGGTCACGGCCGCCTATGACGGCTTGGTTGCTGAGGGGTATTGCATGCGTGCCGACCCGGTGCACATGAAGGCGGATCGCGATCGCGTGCTGATGATCGGCAATGAGGGGTTGAAGGTGACGCACGTCGAGGCCGAGGCGCTGCGCGATGCGTTTAACCAACTGTTCGCCGAAGACGGTCTGCAGTTGCACACGCCGACGCCGATGCGCTGGTATCTGAGCATGGCGCAGGCGCCGGATTTGACGACCTCCCCGCTGCAGCAGGTGGTGGGGCAGGATGTAGACCCGTTTCTGCCCAAGGGCGCGCAGGCGCTGCACTGGCACAAGATCCTGAATGAGATTCAGATGCTGTTTTACAGCCATGCGGTCAATGCGGCCCGACGTCAGCAAGGGCGGCCCGAGATCAACAGCGTCTGGCCCTGGGGCGGCGGTGCGGTGCCTGCCGTCGAAACGGTGGGCTGGGCGCAGGTATGGAGCAACGAAGTGCTTGCCCAGGGCCTGGCGCATCGATTTGACGTGCCGCGGGCCAGCGCACCGGCCACCGCCGAGGAGTGGTTGGAGCAGGCCACGGCGGCAGGCGAGCATCTGCTGGTGATGGACGGCGCGGCCAACGTCACCAGTTTTGAAGACATCGCCCGCTGGCGCGACTTTATTGTCGTCTTTGATGAGGAATGGCTGACGCCATTGTTGGACGCACTGCGCCACGGTCGCCTGCAACAACTGACCTTGCACACGGTCGATGGCCACTGTTTTCAGCTGACCGCCAAACATCTGCGGCGCTGGTGGCGGCGGGCACGGCCCTTGGCGAAGTTTGGCTGACCGATGGACAAGTGTATCCGTCAACGGCCGCTGCCCGAGGTGCTGCCCGACCTGCCTACCGAGTTGCCCGAGGTGCTGCGCCGCATCTATGCCCGCCGCCGGGTACAAGACAGCCGCGAGCTGAAGCTGGGGCTGGATCAGCTGCCGGCCCCGGAATCGATGAAGGGGCTCACGGCCGCCGCTGAATTATTGGCGACGGCGATCGAGGCGCAGCAGCGGCTCCTGATCGTCGGTGACTTCGATGCCGACGGCGCCACCAGCAGCGCGCTCGCGATGCGGGCCTTGCGCCTGATGGGCGCGCAGCAGGTCGACTTTCTGGTGCCCAACCGTTTCGAATATGGCTACGGCCTGACGCCGGAGATCGTCGCCGTCGCCGCAGAGCGACAGCCCGATGTGATCATCACCGTCGACAACGGCATCGCCAGTATCGACGGTGTGTATGCGGCCAAGGCGCTGGGCATGACCGTGATCGTGACCGACCATCACCTGCCCGGCGCGACGCTGCCGGCGGCCGATGCCATCGTTAATCCCAACCAGCCCGGCTGCGAGTTTCCATCGCGGGCCCTGGCCGGGGTTGGTGTGATCTTTTACGTCATGCTCGGGCTGCGCAGTTGTTTGCGGCAGCGTGGCTGGTTTGAGCGTCAGCGCATCGACGAGCCCAATCTCGCCGGTCTGCTCGACCTGGTGGCGCTGGGCACGGTGGCCGATGTGGTGCCGCTCGATCATCTGAACCGGGTGCTGGTGTCGCAGGGGCTGGCGCGGATTCGCAGCGGTCGGTGTTGTCCGGGTATCGCCGCCTTGATCGAGGTGGGCGGCCGTCAGCGCGAGCGCGTGGTGGCAACCGACATGGGCTTTGTCGTTGGCCCGCGGCTCAATGCCGCCGGGCGGCTGGAAGACATGAGCATCGGCATCAACTGCCTGCTCAGTGATTCCAAGACCGAGGCGCTGGCGCTGGCCGCGCGCCTCGATCAACTCAATCGTGAGCGGCGATTCATCGAGCAGGACATGCAGGAGCAGGCGCTGGCCACCTTGCAGGAATTGCATCTGGACGAGGGCGAGGACTTGCCGTTTGGCCTGTGCCTGTTCAACGAGGACTGGCACCAGGGCGTGATTGGCATCCTGGCGTCGCGCATCAAGGACCGTTTTCACCGGCCGGTGATTGCGTTTGCCGATGCCGGTGACGGTTTGGTCAAAGGTTCGGCGCGTTCGATTGCCGGCTTTCATATCCGCGATGGCTTGGATGCGATCGCCACCCGTCACCCCGGTTTGATCAGCAAGTTCGGCGGCCATGCGATGGCGGCGGGCCTCAGTCTGCCGCTGCTGCATCTGGTGGAGTTTCAGCAGGCATTTGATGCCGAGGTGCGGCGCCAACTCAGCGAGACCGATCTGCAAGGGGTGATCTGGAGTGATGGCAGTCTGCGCGGCGGCGAGATCGATCTGCCGTTGGCCGAGGCCCTGCGCCAGGCCGGGCCGTGGGGGCAGGGCTTTCCCGAGCCAGTGTTCGACGGCCGCTTTGAGCTGCTGGGCCGACGCATCGTCGGTGAAAAACACCTGAAGCTGCAGCTGGCCAGCCCCGATGACGGTCGCATGCTGGAGGCGATCGCATTTAATACCACCGATCACGATTGGCCAGCGGGGACCACGCATCTGCACCTCGCCTACAAGCTGGATGTGAACGAGTTTCGCGGCCAACGCACGGCGCAGCTGCTGGTGGATTATCTGCAGCCCTGCGAGTCCTAGGGCTGGATCACGGCGGCCAGCACCCCAGCACTTTTGATGATGGCGTCCATATAGTAGAATTGCCGGTCTTTGCCCCCATTCCGTCTACGTCGTTTAGGTAAAAATTTATGCTGGAAATCAATCAATTGTTTCGAGATATCGAAGACATGCAAGCGCGTTGTGGTGCGCTGAGGGGGTATCTTTGACTTCGAGAACAAACAGGAACGACTGGAAGAGGTCGAACGCGAACTAGAGGCGCCGAACGTTTGGGATGACCCCGAGCGGGCGCAGGCGCTCGGCAAGGAGCGCGCGCAGCTGGAAGTGGTGGTGCGCACGATCGTGGATCTGGAGTCCGGCCTGAGCGATGCAGCAGAGTTGCTGGAGATCGCTGCCGAGGAGAACGACGAGGACACGCTGAGCTCGATCCAGGCGGATCTGCAGTCGTTTGAAAATCAGCTCGGCCAATTGGAATTCCGCCGCATGTTCTCGGGTGAGATGGACCCGAACAACGCCTATCTCGACGTGCAGTCCGGTTCCGGCGGCACCGAGGCCCAGGACTGGGCCAGCATCCTGTTGCGCATGTATCTGCGCTGGGGCGAGCGTGCGGGCTTCAAGACCGAACTCATCGAGGTGTCGGATGGTGAGGTGGCAGGCATCAAGAGTGCGACGATTCACTTCCAGGGCGAATATGCCTTTGGTTGGTTGCGCACCGAGACCGGCGTGCATCGTTTGGTGCGTAAATCGCCGTTTGATTCCGGCAATCGTCGTCATACCTCGTTTGCATCGGTGTTTGTGTCGCCCGAGATCGATGATGAAATTGAGATCGAAATCAATCCGGCAGATCTGCGCATCGACGTCTATCGTGCGTCGGGTGCAGGTGGTCAGCACGTCAACCGGACCGAATCGGCGGTGCGGATCACGCATATGCCGAGCGGTATCGTGACCCAGTGTCAGAACGATCGTTCGCAGCACAAGAATAAAGACACGGCCATGAAACAGCTCAAGGCCAAGTTGTATGAAATGGAAATGCTGAAGCGCCAGGGCGATCAGCAGGCTATCGAAGACAGCAAGTCCGATATCGGTTGGGGCAGCCAGATCCGGTCTTATGTGTTGGATCAATCGCGCATCAAGGATCTGCGCACCGGCGTCGAAACCGGCAATACCCAGGCCGTGCTCGATGGTGATCTGAATCAGTTTATCGAGGCCAGTCTGAAGAGCGGCCTTTAACGCGCACGCGCCACACAGTATTTAAACAAGGTTAAAAACAAGTTATGAGTGAAGAGCAACAAACCCCCGCAGTGGACGAAAACAAATTGATCGCGGAGCGTCGCGCCAAACTGGCCGCGATACGTGAAAAAGGCGTCGCCTTCCCCAGTGATTTTCGTCGCAACGTCATGGCCGGAGAGGTGTTGGTGGAATACGACCAGGCCAGTGACGAAGAGCTGGAGTCCAACCCGGTGCGTGTTGCTGTTGCCGGTCGCATGATGGCCAAACGCATCATGGGTAAGGCCAGCTTCACCAAGATCCTCGATCAATCGTCCAGCATCCAGCTGTTCATCCAGCGCGATACTGTGGGCGAAGATGTGTACGCCGATTTCAAGACCTGGGATGTCGGTGATATCGTCGGCGCCGAGGGTGTGTTGTTCCGCACCAAGACCGGCGAGTTGTCGATCAAGGTCGATAGCCTGCGCCTGCTGACCAAATCCCTGCGGCCGCTGCCGGATAAATTCCATGGCCTGGAAGATCAGGAGACGCGTTATCGTCAGCGTTATCTCGACCTGATCATGAACGAAGTATCGCGCGATACCTTCCGCACCCGCGTGCGCATCATCGATTACATCCGCAACTTCTTAAATCAGCGCGGCTTCCTGGAAGTAGAGACGCCGATGATGCATTCGATCCCCGGCGGCGCCACCGCGCGTCCGTTCGAGACCTATCACAACGCGCTCGATCTCGATATGTTTCTGCGCATCGCGCCCGAGTTGTACCTGAAGCGTTTGGTGGTCGGTGGTTTTGAAAAGGTGTACGAGATCAATCGTAACTTCCGTAACGAAGGTGTCTCCACGCGTCACAACCCAGAATTTACGATGTTGGAGTTTTACGAGGCCTACGCCGATTATCACGACCTGATGGATACCACCGAGGCGATGTTGCGTGGTATGGCCGAGGCGGTGTTGGGCACCACCATGGTGACCTATCAAGGTGAAGAGTATGACTTCGGCAAACCGTTCACGCGCATGACGGTGAAGGAATCGATTTTGCACTTTAATGCGGATATCACTGAGGCAGAGCTGGATGACCTGGATAAGGCGCGCGCGATCGCCGAGCGCTTGGGAATCCCGCTGAAAGATTCGTATGGTCTGGGCAAGGTGCAGATCGAGATCTTTGAAAAGACCGCCGAGCATCGCCTGATGTCGCCGACGTTTATCACGGCCTATCCCACGGAAGTATCACCGTTGGCGCGCCGCAATGACGACAATCCATTTGTCACTGATCGTTTCGAGTTCTTTGTCGGCGGCCGCGAGATCGCCAATGGCTTTACCGAGTTGAACGATGCCGAGGATCAGGCCGAGCGCTTCCGTAAACAGGTGGAAGAAAAAGATGCCGGTGATGACGAGGCGATGCACTTTGATGCCGACTACATCCGCGCGCTGGAACACGGCATGCCGCCAACAGCAGGTGAGGGTATTGGTATCGATCGTCTGGTGATGCTGTTCACCGATGCACCATCGATCCGCGATGTGTTGTTGTTCCCGTACATGAGACCGGAAGCGTAATACGCTTCCGGTGTTTTTTGGGGCTTTCGCCTAACGGACGATAAACGTCAGCGTTGAGTTAAAGGCCTCTACGTCGCAGACCTCTGGGTTGGGGTAGGGTTCTTCCACCCGGGTCCTGACCAGCCAGCGGCCGCGGTCCAGTATGCGAATGTTGGCCTTGCCGTTGTCATCGCTGTCGATGGTCCAGGCGTAGGCACCTTCGCTGGAAAAACCCTCGTAGACTGCATTCACTGTGCCGGAGTACGGTTGGCCACGATGCAGGATCTGCACACTGAGCATGTCGCCCACACGCAGTTGCGCCGGATCAGTCAGCGGGATGATCTCCAGCGACTGTTCGATGCGCATATCGGCGATGCTGGTCGCGTTATCGCCTTCGACATGCAGCAATGTCTTGATGCTGTTATCTGAGTAATAACAACGTACAACATCCGTGAGTCCAGCCTTGGACTGGCGTTTTCCCCCTTTGCGGGTCTTGGTGAAATAACCTTTGCCCTGGCTGCCAGACACGATGTGTGTGCCTGCCTGTGACAAGGGCGGCGTATTGAATTCAACTGCATTGACCTGGGTGAGTGTGTGTTGCGCCCGATCCGGCGTATGCAGTGTCAGACTGGCGATGCGCTCGGAATCCAAAAAACCATCCAGTGGGAAGCTGTGTCCCCAGCCGACATAAATCTTGGCGGTTTTTTCGGGTTCATACGCTGCGCCATTGGCCAGTAACCACGGGTAATGGGCCTGTGCCGGGGCGATGGATAACATCAGCGCCGTCGCGCTGACGAGTGCGGGTATCATTTTTTTCATTTGATCTCTTCCGTGTGATGAGTGCCTGCAGTCCATGTGGGCTGCAGGCGTTGGTTCTGGAATTTGATTTAGAACTCCATATCGAGCGCGAGGCTGAAGCTACGGCCGGTGCGCCAGTTGTAGGCGCTGTCGCCCTTGTCGGATTCGTTGAGGTTTTTCACCTCCAGCGAAAGCCGGGCGGCGTTTGACAACTGTTTCCAGGTCTTGATGTCCAGTGTGGTGTAGGCATCGATCAACTGTGTGTTGCTGCTGTTGCGGTACTGTTCGTCAAACCAGTTGAGCACGCCACTGACGCCAACACCGCTTTGGTGGTGGACATAGGTGGGTGCGACCGAGGCAGTGATGCCGGGCACGTAGGGCAGGTCTTTGCCGCTGGCCTTGTTTTCTGCGTCGGTCACACTGATACCGGACTGGATGCTCATGGCCTCAGTGGCATCTGCACGTAAGGTGAGTTCCAGGCCCTGCATCTGTGCCTCGCTGATATTGTGATACGACATGATCGGGGTGTTGTCGGTGGTGACGCGCCCCGTGTCGAACATGACCACCATGTCTTCGATGTCGTTGCGGAAGAGGCCTACGCCGAGTTCCATGCGGTTATCCAGCATGCGGTGTTCCAGATGCGCATTCCACGACACCGCTGTTTCCGGGTTCAGGTTCGGATTGGATTCGTTGTAGGTATCGCCATGACGATAGATGCCCTGGTAGTAGAGCTGACGGATGGTGGGTGACTTAAAGGCACTGCCGACCGACGCGCGCAGTGTGGTGTCGTCACCGACCACATACATGGCACTGAACTTGGGATTGACCTCGCTACCGAAGGTGGAATGGTCTTCATAACGCACGCCGGGCACCAGACGCAGTTTCTCATTCATCAGCAGGATTTCGTCCTGTAGATAGAGGCTGTTGGTGGTGATGGTTTTGACGACGGGTACGGTCGCCTCAAGCGCGTTGTTGCGATAGTTTTTGAAGGTGTAGTCGAGATCCTGTTTCAGCGTTTCTGCGCCGAGGGTGATCAGGTGTTGATCACCGTGAAAATTGTAGATGGTCTCGGCCTGGCGATAACCGATCTCGCCATACCGATAGCCGTGCTCAAACCCCTCAAAGCCCTGGATGAAATCCTGGTCGTAGAGATAACTCTTTACTGTCACGGCGTGACGGTCCTGTTGCCAATTGAGGCCACCGGATAGGCGCTGGTTATCAAACTTACGATCGTAGCTGACATTCTGACCGTAGGCCTCACGCCGCGCCTGGCTGAGCTCGAGGCCCAGATCCAGGCCCACGCTCTGATTCAATTGACTGTGCCATTTGCCGAGCAGGGCGTCGCGTTGTGTGAAATGAGGGCTGGAGCGCACGTCTTCGTCGGTTTCACTGCTGAAGTGCAGATAGTAACCAGAGTGTTCGCCCACTTTGTCGCCGTATGACGCGTAATGACTGCTCAAACGGCGGCTGTCATCGATCAGGCTGGTATTGTTATCGCGTGGCAGCATGTCATAGCGGCCGTGTTTTACACCGGCACTGCCACTGGCCTCGGTGGGCACTTTGCGGGTAATGATGTTGACGACACCGGCCAGTGCATCGGCGCCGTAGAGACTGGAGCTGGCGCCTTTGACGATCTCGATACGCTCGATCATCGATACCGGAATCTGGGTCAACGAAACGCCGTAATCGCCGTGGGCACCAAGGCCACCGTGTACGCGCTGGCCGTCGACCAGAATCAATGCATAACCTTCGTTGAACTGCAGGCCACGAAAGGTGCTGCGCAGGTTGTCGGAACCGATCGCATCATCTAGCAGCGAGGTTGAGATGCCGGGCACGGTTTTGAGCAGATCGGTGACGTTTTGTGCCGGCAGACGGTCGATCTCCTCGCGGGTGATGACCGTGGTTTCGACCGGGACATCCTTGAGTGCATGCGGGGTCTTGGTGCCGGTGACAACGACTTCATTCATGCGTTGTTCGGTACCGCTGGCGGTTGCCGCGATCGGGGCGAGTGCCGCCAGAGGAAGGCTGCAGCCAAATAAGACGGACTTTGGCAAAGACATAACAACTCCTTTTGTTACACGTTGACGGTTGTGGAAGCGCGGCTTGAGCACGCGTGCTCGCTGCGCTGGTTTAAAAGCGCGCCAACGGTAGCACGAATATTATAAAAGTAACACTGGAGGGGTGAAAAAATTTTGGGTGGCGAAAAAAAGGGGGGTTAGCTGAACATCTGTTGGACCAGCGCGACCTCTTCGCTGGCCTCTTCCATGGCAGCGATGCTTTCTTCTGGGGTCAGGCCCAGTTTTTTGAAGGCTGGAATTTCGGACCAATCGAGTTTGGCCAGGGGGTGGTTAGAACCGATGTAGCTGTGTAGGTTGGCGACGGTGACAACATCGACGTAATCGACACTGTCGCCAGAGTCACGGTCGAAATCTTCATGATTGGCAACGACATCGATTAACTCCTGTGGAAAATTCCATGCGTCGAGGATGGCGGTGCCGACCAGATTGTGCAGCTTGTGCACGATGCGCTCGACGGCGGCATCGTCGTCGTTCAATTCGTTGATCGAGGCCAATTCGTTATAGATCGGGATGGCGCCGATGTCATGGATCAGCCCGGCGAGCATGGCTTGATCGGATTTGAGGCGCGTGAATTTGCGCGCCAATACATGACTGATCGCAGCGACCTTGGTGCTGTGCAACCACAGGGTCTTCTGACGATTACGGGTTTTGCCATCTTTGGTGGGTTGATAGATCTGTTGCATGACCATGCTGGAGACGACGTTGCGAATCACAACTGCGCCGAGGCGTGTAACTGCGATCTGGACATTCTCAACCGGCTTGCCACTGTTGTAGGCGGCGCTGTTGGCAACCTGCAGCAGTTTGGTGGATAGCACCGGGTCGGAGCCGACAGTGACGGCGATCTTGGCCGCGGTCGAATTTGGATTTTCAACCATGTCACGGACCTTGACGGCGATTTCGGGCAGCGTGGGCAGAGCGAGACGATTGTTGCTGATGTCGCCCATGATTTTGCTCATCAACTGGGTTTCGAGTTCCACTGCGAGTCCTTTAATTCTTTTGGATTGGAGGGTGCATTAGGGCGATGTCAGCAGTTTTTGAATCTCCGCGATTTCGCTTTGTGCCTCGATAATGGTGGTGATGCTTTCTTTCGGCGTCAGCCCAAGTTTTTTCAAGGCAGGGATGTCGGCGATATCAACTTGCGCAAACTTGTTGCCAGGGACGCCCAGGTGAGCATGGATGTTGGCGACCAGAACGATGTCGGCGAGATCGACTTTCTCGGAGGTGTTGCGTTGCAGGTTTTCGTGCTCGGCGGCGACGATGAGCATTTTTTCCGGGAATCCCCAGTCTTCAAGGATAAGACGGCCAACATCAGTATGCATATTGTTGATGACGCGCTGTAATGCGGCCCGGTCTTCCAGTAATTCAGGGAAATCGACGGCACGACGCAGGATGGGCAGAATGCCAATGTCGTGGATCAGACCGCCGAGCATCGCCTCTTCGGGGTCGAGTTTGGTATAGCGTCGGGCCAATACCTGACTGATGGCGGCGACACGCGCGCCGTGGACCCATAGTTTGTGCAAGTCTTTTTTGATGATAGCAGTTTCTTTGGCCTGATAGAGCTGGGCCATGACCAGGCTGCTGACGACGTTGCGCACACAGACACTGCCTAGACGGATGATGGCGGTTTGTACGTTCTCGACCGGGTTGAGGCCGCGAAAGAATACACTGTTCGCGACCTGGAGCAGGCGAGCTGATAGCGCGGCATCGGTTGAGATGATTCTGCCGAGTTTGTCTGCAGCGTAATCCGGTGAATCAACCATCTTCCTGATTTTGGCCGCAATTTCCGGCAGTGTCGGCAAAATGAGGCGGTTGTTGGCAATGTCGTCGAGTAAGATTGTTGTGAACTTTTGTTCCGCTTCCACTGATGCAGTCCCTGTCTTCCGGAAAGTCGATATTTCTATCGGCCGGCCGTAACGTTCCTTGATTTCATCGGCTTTCCAAGGGGTATGGTAGTGGCTGCAGGGCGATAACCGGCTTGTCTGTAATATCCAGATGGATGGCTTCTTCTGTGGCAGCGATTTCAATGACAGCGCTGAATAACACCTTGTCGTCGGCGGTGCGCACGGCGGTGACGATGGAGCCGACATTCTTGTCATCGCCCGCTACCAATTTGTCGCCCGGTTGTGGGCATTGGCTGCAGTCGGCCGTGCCGATGTAGAGGCGGCGCTTGAGTTTGCCCAGGTAGTGCATGCGGGCGACGATCTCCTGGCCGGGGTAGCAGCCCTTGGTAAAGCTGAGGCCGTTCACGGCATCCATATTGGCCATCTGTGGCACAAAGGCCTCGACATTGGCCGCAGTGACGATCGGTTGGCCAGCGCTGATTTGTAGTGCGTCCCAACTATCGGCCCCTGCCGGGATGGCGTTGCTGGCCAGGTGTAACCACAGCTCGCGCATCTCTGGCTCGGGGCCAAAGATTTCAAAGCGCGCCGGTTCGCCGGGCAGGCGAATGATGGTCAGTCCATCGACATGGATGACATCGCCTGCAGACATCGGGCTTTGGCCGAACTCAGAGTTGAGCACGATCTCGCTGCCGGGACCGGCGAAGCCGATGTGGACCAGCGTGTCACTGGCATCTTCAAGCACGACCTGCGAACGCAAGACAAACATGCGCAGGCGTTTTAGTGTGGCCTCGAGTGTGTCGCCGGGCAGGCTGAGATAATAGGCATTGTCGCGTTGGAAGATGCGGAACAGTGCCAGCATTCGGCCCTTGGGGCTGCAATAGCCACTGAGGTGGCTGTGATTGATGTCGAGCGATTTAAGATCGTTGGTCAGTTGGTTATGCAGGAAGGTGACGCGGTCGTCGCCACTGGCCTTGATCAGGCCGTAATGAGACAGATCAACCACGATGTTGTCGGTGTGGCTGTCGACATACTTGCTCTGCCCATCAAAGTGGCTGACGCGGTTGTTGGCGAAGTGTGCGCCTTGTTGGCTGATAAAACTTTTCCATTCGTTGTTCATGGTTGATGCGACCTGTCCTAACATACTGCGGGCCAAAAGATTCGCCATAATAGCCAAATATTGGCGAATGGGTAAGATTGGACTAATATCGGGAGTCAGTTACACTTGCGAGCCATATGAAAAATAAAAATATTAAACCAAGGCCGGTTTATTTAAATCTGCTACGCATCCGTCAGCCCGTGACGGCGATTGCGTCGATCGGGCACCGCATCTCAGGTGTGTTGATCTTTCTCTCCCTTCCTTTCGTGATCTGGATGTTTGATCAGTCGCTCAGTAGCGCTGCGGGTTATGCCTATATAGGCGAATTGTTGCAGACGCCGTTGATGAAGCTGGCATCGTTGTTGTTGGCGTGGGCGCTGACGCATCACCTGCTGGCCGGGATACGGTTTTTGCTGCTCGATATCGATGTCGGTATTGCGCTCGACAAGGCGCGCCTGGGCGCGTGGCTGGTGAATGGCGGCGGCATCGTGGGTTTGTTGTTGGCAATGGTAATCATCTTATGAGTTGGCGCGCGGCGAGTGGCCTACATGCCTGGTTGGCGCAGCGGATCTCGGCGATCTACATGGCCGTGTTCCTGTTTTATTTCCTGGGTGTGTTGGCATTCTGTCAGCCGAACACCTTTCAGGCCTGGAGTGATTGGTTTGCGTCTACACCGATGCAGCTGGCGACGGCAGGGTTTTTTATTGCCCTGTTTTGGCATGCCTGGGTGGGGGTTCGTGATGTGTTGATTGATTACATCAAACCCTTCGCTGTGCGCATGGGTTTGTTGGTGTCGCTGGCGATCACCATGATCTTGCTGGCCTTGTGGGTGGTGAAGGTATTTCTGGCGGGGGCGCTATGACATCAGGAGAAACAACAGTGGCGCAAGACTTGCCGCGACGTAAATTTGATGCGCTGGTGATCGGTGCCGGAGGTGGTGGTCTGCAGGCAGCCCTGCAACTGGCGCGTGCCGATGCCCATGTGGCGGTGGTGTCGAAGGTGTTTCCAACACGTTCACACACGGTGGCGGCGCAGGGCGGGATCAATGCCGCGCTGGCCAATGTATTGCCCGATAACTGGCACTGGCACATGTTTGACACCGTGAAGGGTGGCGACTATCTAGGTGACCAGGATGCGATCGAATACATGTGTCGTACCGCACCGCGTTTGGTGGTGGAGCTGGAACATGCCGGGGTGCCGTTCTCACGCCTCGATAATGGCAAGATCTATCAGCGTCCGTTTGGTGGTCAGAGCCAGAATTTCGGTGGTGAGCAGGCGGCGCGGACCTGCGCCGCGGCCGATCGCACCGGTCATGCGATTCTGCATTCCTTGTACCAACAAAACATCCGCGCCAAGACGCATTTCTTCGATGAATACTTTGCGCTCGATCTGATCGTCGATGATGACGGTTACATCCTGGGTGCGGTCGTGCTTGAGATCGAAACCGGTAAACCACTCATTATCGAAGCCAAGGCCACGCTGCTGGCTACGGGCGGAGCGGGCCAGATCTATCGCACGAACACCAATGCCCATATTAATACTGGCGATGGCATGGCAATGGCACTGCGTGCCGGCATCCCGCTGCAGGATATGGAGTTCTTCCAGTTTCATCCGACCGGCATCGCCGGCAAGGGTATGTTGATCACCGAGGGTGCGCGCGGTGAGGGCGGTTATCTGCTCAATAAGGATGGCGAGCGTTTCATGGAACGCTATGCGCCGCACGCCAAGGATCTGGCCAGCCGCGATGTGGTTAGCCGTGCGATCTACACCGAGGTTAAGGAGGGGCGTGGCTGCGGTCCCGATGGCGATCACGTGATGCTGAAGCTGGACCATCTCGGCCCTGAGGTGATCCAGAAGCGCCTGCCGGGGATACGTGCCACCATCCAGGCCTTTTTGCATATGGACCCGGTCAATGAACCGATCCCGATCTATCCGACGGCGCATTACACCATGGGCGGGATTCCGACCAACCGCCACGGCCAGGTTGTGACGCCAGCCGGGCAGACGCCGGAAGAGGTCGTGCCTGGCCTGTATGCGGCGGGCGAGTGCGCGTGTGTCTCGGTGCATGGCGCCAACCGACTCGGCGGCAACTCGCTGCTCGATATCGTGGTCTTTGGCCGTGCCGCAGGCAATCACATCATCGAACAGTTGCAAACCAATCGTTACCACAGGCCGATGACGGGCGACAGCATTGAACGCACGATGGCGCGCCTGCAGCGTTGGGATCGCAAGGGCGATGGCATCAGTGTCGGCGAGATGCGCAATCGCCTGAAAAAGGCGATGGAAGATTATTGCGGTGTCTTCCGCACCGAAGACCTGTTGGCCGAAGGTGTGCAGAAGATTGTCGAGCTGGAGGGGCAGATGGACTCGGTCCGTCTCAAAGACCACAGTCGTATCTTTAACACTGCGCGGATTGAGGCGCTGGAGCTGGAAAATCTGATGGATATCGCCGTGGCGACCATGTGTTCGGCCCATGCGCGGCGCGAGAGTCGTGGCGCCCATTCGCGTGTGGATTATCCCGAGCGTGATGATGAGCACTGGCTCAAGCACACCTTGTTTTTCAAGGAAGGACGCAAGCTGGATTACAAACCAGTGCGTACCAAACCGTTGACCGTGGAATCGTTCCCACCGAAGGCGAGGGTCTACTGATGTCACAGACCATGCGTTTTTCCATCTATCGTTATAACCCCGAGACCGATAGCAAACCCTACATGCAGGACTACACCATCGAGGTGCATGCCGGCATGATGCTGCGCGACGCCCTGCTCAAGATCAAGGCCGAAGACGAGAGTTTTGTCTTTCGCCACTCCTGCGGTGAGGGGGTGTGTGGCTCCGATGGTTTGAATATCAATGGCACCAATGGTCTGGCCTGTATCACACCGATTGCGGTGTTGAAGCAGCCGGTCGAGGTGCGGCCCTTGCCCGGTCTGCCGGTGATCCGCGACCTGGTGGTGGATATGGAGCAGTTCTATCACCAGTATCGTTCGATCAAGCCGTACCTGACGGTGCACGACCCAGAACCGGAAGAGGAGTATCGCCAGTCGCCGGAAGATCGCGACAAGCTGGATGGTCTGTATGAGTGCATTCTGTGCGCCAGCTGTTCGACCTCGTGCCCGTCATTCTGGTGGAATCCGGATAAATTCCGTGGCCCGGCTGCCTTATTGCAGGCGTATCGGTTTATTGCCGACAGCCGCGATCAGTCGACGGCGCAGCGGCTGGATGAACTCGAAGGGCCGTATCGTCTGTTTCGATGCCATAGCATCATGAACTGTACCAACGTCTGCCCGAAGGGGCTGAATCCCACCAAGGCGATTGGTGAGATTAAAAAGATTATGTTGAAGCATTACGTCTAATGAACGCCGCGCCTGACTTGAACTCGATCGATGAAGAAAAGCAGGCGCAAATAGCCCGCCTGCGCTGGCGTTGTCGCCGTGGCATGTTGGAGCTGGACCTGTTTTTACAGGCCTTTCTCGATCGTGGTTACGATCATCTTTCTGATTCTGAAAAAGAGCATTTTTACCGATTGCTGGATCTGGGTGACCAGGATCTGCTGGAGGTATTGATGCTACAAAAACAACCGGAGGACTCCGCGCTCAATGATATCGTCCAAGCGATTCGCAGTACCGTTTAGGGTGGGCCTGCGTGGCTCGTTTCTGTTGGCGGGCATGTTGTTGTTTGTCTATGGCGGGGCCTTGGTGTTGTTGAGCCAATACGAACTGGCCTGGGGCGTTAAATTGGTATTGATGGCGGCGGTGGCGGCGAGCTTTGTACTGCACTTTCGCCGCAGTGTGATGCTGTTGAGCACGCGGGCGGTGTCGAGTGTGGTCAATGAAGGCGGCGAAGATTGGTTGCTCAATCTGCGCAATGGCGAGGTGCTGGATGCGCGTCTGCTCGGCAGCAGTTTTGCACACCCATGGATGACGATTATGCATTTTGCCGTCGAAGGCCAGCGGCGCATGCGGGCGGTGGTGATCATGCCCGACGCCACCGACAGCACCAGTTACCGTCGCCTATTGGTGCGGCTGCGCAACGGCGCGGCCACCGCGGCTGCTTAGGGTCTGTCGCCCGACCCTAGTGAGGATCGGGGCTGAGCACGGTGTTTTCGCCCGTGCCTGGCAGGGTGTCTGGGTAGTCCAGCGTGTAGTGCAGGCCGCGACTTTCCTTGCGCGATAGGGCCGAGCGGACGATCAGCTCGGCGACGGTGATCAGATTGCGCAGCTCCAGCAGGTCGTTGCTGACCTTGTAGTTGGCATAGTGCTCGTCGGCCTCGGCAGCGAGCAGCTTTATGCGATTCAGCGCACGCTGCAGACGTTTATCCGTGCGTACAATGCCGACGTAGTCCCACATCACTCGGCGCAGTTCGTCCCAGTCGTGGGCGATGACGATCTCTTCTTCCGAATCCGTGACGCGGCTTTCATCCCAGGCGGGTAGTGGTGGCAGCTCGGTCGCGGTTTGCAGCTGTAGGCTGATGTCGTGGGCGGCGGCCTTGGCAAAGACCAGGCACTCCAACAACGAATTACTGGCCATGCGATTGGCACCATGTAGGCCGGTGTGGGCGGTCTCACCGATGGCGTAGAGCCCGGCGAGGTCGGTGCGGCCTTTAAGATCGGCATGGATGCCGCCGCAGGTGTAGTGCGCGGCCGGGACCACCGGGATCGCCTCCTTGGTAATGTCGATGCCGTACTCGAGGCAGGTGCGATAGACATTGGGGAAGTGGCTGAGGATGAAGTCGGCAGGCTGGTGGCTGATGTCGAGATAGACACAGTCAAGACCGCCTTTTTTCATCTCGTGGTCGATGGCGCGGGCGACGATATCGCGTGGCGCCAGTTCGCGTTGTGGGTGGTACTTTTCCATGAAGCGGCGGCCGTTGGGTAGCAGCAGATGGCCGCCTTCGCCGCGTACCGCTTCGGTGATCAAAAACGATTTTGCCTGCGGATGGTAGAGGCAGGTCGGGTGAAACTGGATGAATTCCATGTTGGCGACGCGGCAGCCAGCGCGCCAGCCCATGGCGATGCCGTCGCCGGTGGAGACATCCGGGTTGCTGGTGTACAGGTAGACCTTGCCCGCGCCGCCGGTGGCGAGCACGGTAAAGCGGCTGGCGATGGTGATGACCTGGTCGGTGTTGCGATCCAAAACATAGCAGCCGAAGCATTGATTGTTATCGAGTCCCAACTTGTTGCCGGTGATCAGGTCGATCGCGATATGGTGTTCGAGGATGTCGATATTCGGGTGTTGTTTGACCTGGCCGACCAGTGTGGTCTCGACGGCGCGGCCGGTGCTGTCGGCGGCGTGGATGACACGGCGATGACTGTGGCCACCCTCGCGTGTCAGGTGCAGGGCGGTGGTGCCGTCGGCCTGGGTCTGGCGGGTGAAGGGTACGCCACAATCGATGAGCCACTTGATGGCGCTTTTGCCTTGAGACACGGTGTAGTGCACGACCTCTTCGTCGCACAGGCCGGCACCGGCCTTGAGGGTGTCCTCGATGTGGGAGTCGATGGAGTCGCTTTCGTCGATGACCGCCGAGATGCCGCCTTGGGCATAATAGGTGGCGCCCTCGGTGAGCGGGCCTTTGGTGATGACGGCGACGCGGGCATTGCCTGCCAGATGGAGCGCTAGCGTTAAACCGGCAGCGCCGCCGCCGATAATCGTGACATCGTAATGGGCTTGGTGCATGGTGGCGTTAACCGGCAGACAGGCAGCTATGCTGCAAATAAAAAACAAGGAATCCTAGGGTAATTAGTTTCAGTAACTTATCATATAATTTAGCCCTTTGGGATTCGAATTGAACCTCTTGCGACAGGCGTAGTCTACCCCTGACATAAAATGCTGACACTAATAATAAATATGGATGTTCCGGATGGGAGATAACATCACGGATCAAGAACTCGTAGCGCGAGTGCAGGGGGGCGACAAGGCGGCGTTTGATCTTCTGGTATTGAAGTATCAAAACAAACTGGTGAACCTGATTTCGCGCTATGTTTATGATTCGTCAGAGGTTTATGATGTGGCGCAGGAGGCCTTTATCAAAGCCTACCGCGCCTTGCCCAACTTTCGCGGCGATAGTGCCTTTTATACGTGGCTCTACCGTATTGCCATCAATACGGCGAAGAATCACCTGGTAGCGATGGGGCGGCGTCCGCCGGGTAGTGATATTGATGCCGAAGAGGCGGAACAATATGACGGTGCGGCCGATCTTAGGGAATACGACACACCGGAAGGCATGTTGCTCAAGGATCAGGTGGAGCGAACGGTGGCAGATGCGATGCAACAGCTGCCGGAAGATCTGCGCACTGCTATTACGTTGCGCGAGCTTGAAGGATTGACGTACGAAGAGATCGCTGAGGCGATGGGGTGCCCAGTGGGAACGGTCCGTTCGCGGATTTTCCGTGCCCGTGAGGCAATTCAAAAGCGTTTGGAACCTTTGCTGTAAAATAGACTCATACGAGGCATGGCAATTATGGCTGATGACATGAAAGAACAAATTTCTGCATTGATGGATGGTGAGCTAAGCCCGCAGGAAATGGCGGATGCGATGCGTCAGTTGCGTATGGATCAGATGCAGAAACAGTGTTGGCAGCGATACCATATGATCGGTGACGCCATGCGCAAGAACCTGCCACCACATATGGATGCCGGGTTTGCAGATCGAGTTGCCGCTGCAATCAGCCGAGAAGACATCCCTGTGCGTATTGCATCTCATATGGAAGAAACAGCTGCGCCGACTATTACAGCTTCCAATGTCAAAACCTTGCCGACTCGTAAGTCGGTCGTTACTCGCCCCGCAGTGGGTTTTTCTGTCGCCGCATCGGTAGCGATGGTGGCCTACCTTGGCTTCGGTGTCATGGGGGTTGATGAAGGGGGGGCAGTACGAGTAGCTGATAATGCCCCGACCGTTGTTGCTCCTGTCTCTAGTGTCGTACCGCAACAGGTGGCAACGGTGACGCCGCCGCGTTTCCAAGTGGATAATCGTGAGTTGGCGACAGTATCCGCTGCGCGCTGGGATGTATCTGCGCCTGCCGTTGAATCTCGTCTTAATACCTTTCTTTATGATCATCAAAATGTCTCCAGCCAAGCCAGCGCTAGTGCTGCGCGCGTGCTGCCTAACGCCCGGGTGGTGATGCATTCCGCACCAGAGTCAGGCACCCAATAATCAGGGAGTGGTAATGGTGTCAGTTGGAGGGAAGTCCCGGTTCGGTTTGTTGCTGGTGTTGCTGCTTGCTGCCAGTAGTTTTTCTCAGCTCAGTCATGCAAATGAAGGTGTCGCCAAGGCCTGGCTGGAGACCATGTCATTTGCCTTGCGTCAGTTGAGCTATGAGGGCGTCTTTGTCTATCGTCGTGGCGATCAGCTGGCGGCAATGCATGTGCGGCATATCACAGGTGTCGATGGTGAGTTTGAATTAATATCGACCTTGACTGGCGAGGCACGTGAACTGACGCGCAGCACCGGTGATCAATTCCAGGCCTTTACGGCTCAAGGCTCCGGGGTCAGCGGGCAATATGAACTTAGCCTGGGGCTGCAGGACCGTGTTGCTGGCCGCAATAGTCAGGTGCTGAACATCCTGCCGAAAGATGAATACCGCTATGGTTATCGCCTCTGGCTGGATGCCGACTCCGGCCTGCTGTTGAAGTCGGATTTGGTGGATCTGGATGGTCGTATTCTTGAGCAGGTGATGTTTACCTCGTTGGAAATTCTGGAGCAGGGGGCTAAGGCGCCCAAGGGTAAGCNNAAGATCGTGGAAAGTTCATGGAAGATCTCCGAAATTCCACAAGGGTTTGAACTAATCGAAGTTAAACCAGCAGCTGCCAATCGTGGGGTTGAACATTTGATCTATAGTGATGGCTTGGCGTCGGTCTCTGTATTTATTGAAAGCAAACTGTCGGCTGAACATTTCGATGGGGTGTCCAATATGGGGGCGGTGAATGCCTTTGGGGCAACGCGTGAGGGGCATCAGTTGACGGTGGTTGGCGAGGTGCCGGCTGCGACAGTCAGTTTGATTGGGCGTGCCTTGAGTCCAGTTGCGCGGCAGTGAGTGGCATGATCGAAGAGACGGGCGTCGTCGTGGCTGTTGAGCCGGGTGTTGCCTGGGTCGAGACTCAGCGCAAGTCGGCCTGTCAGGCCTGTTCCGTCAATAAAGGGTGCGGCACGTCAGTGTTGGCCAAGACCATGGGTGGGCGACGTAGCAAGGTGCGGGTGTTGAATCCGATCGGCGCCAAACTCCATGAAGAGGTTGTAGTGGGGCTGGGTGAGTCTGCAATGATTAGTGGTGCGCTGGCGGTGTATGTCGTGCCGCTGGTGTTGATGGTAGTCGGTGCGCTGCTTGGCCAGCTATTGGCGATGGAGTTTGCTATGCAGAATAGTGATGTATTGACTGCCGTGCTGGGCTTTGCCGGCCTAGGGGTAGGTTTTCTATGGTTGCGACATTACGGCAAGCGTACTGCCGATGATGTGCGCTACCAACCGGTGATTTTGCGCCGTGTTGCCTGTGAGGTGACATTGGTACCTCTGGATCGCCAAAAATTCTGAGACGCCCGTAGGGCAATGATGGTTGATTAACAAAAATCAGTTGAGTGAGGAGGCTGAATTTTGAAACGTCTAGCTTTGGTGTTGGCACTGGTATCGAGTGTGGCTGTCGGAAGTTTGTCAGTGCAGGCGCAGGCGCGTCCGGCAACTCTGCCGGATTTTGTCTCGGTGGTCGAAGAGAGTAGTGCAGCGGTGGTCAATATCAGTACCACGCAAAAGGTCAAACCCCGCAGTGGCTTCCCGTATGGGCGAGGCATACCCGAAGGTACGCCGTTTGATGAGTTTTTCCGCCGTTTTTTCGATGAGCGCGAAATGCCGGAGCGCGATGCCCATTCCCTGGGATCAGGATTTATTGTTAGCTCCGATGGTTACATCCTGACGAACAATCACGTGGTGCAGGATGCCGATGAAATTATCGTCAAGCTTAACGACCGGCGTGAACTCCGGGCAGAGTTGATCGGCAGCGATGAGCGTAGCGATGTCGCGCTGCTGAAGGTCGATGCTGACAAGCTGCCCGTGGTCAAGATTGGTGATGCCTCCAAGTTGAAGGTCGGTGAGTGGGTGTTGGCGATCGGGTCGCCGTTTGACTTTGATCATACCGTGACGGCGGGTATCGTCAGTGCCCTGGGGCGTGCTCTACCTAATGAAAACTATGTGCCTTTTATTCAAACCGATGTCGCGATTAACCCCGGCAACTCCGGCGGCCCGCTGTTTAATATGGATGGCGAAGTGGTTGGTGTGAATGCGCAGATCTATAGTCGGACCGGTGGTTTTATGGGTTTGTCGTTTGCAATTCCAATCGATCTGGCGATGGATGTAGTGGATCAATTGAAGCGTGACGGCCGGGTGACGCGTGGGTGGTTAGGTGTGCTGATCCAGGATGTCGATCGTGAATTGGCCGAATCGCTGGGGATGAATAAACCCGAAGGGGCGCTGGTGTCGCAGGTGCTGAAAGACAGTCCAGCTGAGGTTGCGGGTATTGAGGTCGGGGATGTGATCGTCGAATTCGGTGGCCGTGAAGTGCCCAATTCCGCTGCCTTGCCGCCGATGGTGGGGGTGACGGCCGTCGACAAAGAGACCCAAGTGAAGGTTATGCGTGAGGGCAAGATCAAGCGCCTGTCGGTGGTGATAGGCGAATTGCCTGGTGAAGAGGAAATCCAGGCCAGTACCTCTGGTCGTGATAAGGCCAGTGAGAACAGTCGTTTAGGTTTGAGTGTGGAACCCCTGACCGATGAACAGCGGGCCGAATTGCAGTTGGGGGGCAAGGGTGTGCTGGTGACCGAGGTACAGGAGGGGCCTGCCTATGAAGCCGGTATCCGCGCGGGCGACGTGATTGTGATGGTCAATCACAAGAACGTGACCGATATCGCCCAGTTCAAGGCGCTGGCCAAGGATCTGCCAGCTGGCAAGCCGATTGCGTTTCTGATTCAGCGCCGGACCGGGCCGGTGTTCCTGGCGGTGCGTTTGCCGGAATAGGCGGAATCACAACCATCTGAAAATGTACAGGGGGCCGTATGGCCCCCTGCTCGTATCGGGTGCCCGCTGTCAATTCGATGGAATAGGGGGCGGAAATTGGATAGAATTGCCCGCCAAAATCAAAGTCCTAGCGGCGGCTAGGCGCAGACGGGACTCAAGAAACCGAATGAAGCACATCCGAAATTTTTCCATTATTGCCCATATCGATCACGGTAAATCGACGATCGCCGACCGTTTTATTCAAACCTGTGGTGGTTTGGAAGATCGCGAGATGGCGAGCCAGGTGCTCGATTCCATGGACATAGAGCGCGAGCGCGGTATCACCATCAAGGCGCAAAGCGTGACGCTGAAATACAAGGCGCTCAATGGCGAGGAGTATCAACTGAATTTTATCGATACCCCTGGACACGTCGATTTCTCCTATGAGGTATCACGTTCGCTGGCTGCCTGTGATGGCGCGTTGTTGGTCGTGGATGCCTCGCAAGGGGTAGAGGCACAGAGTGTGGCCAACTGCTACACCGCGATCGATCAGGGCCTGGAAGTGGTGCCGGTGCTCAACAAGATCGACCTGCCTGCCGCCGACCCTGATCGCGTGATCACCGAAATTGAAAACATCATCGGCATCGAGGCGCGCGATGCGTTGCGCGTCAGTGCCAAAACCGGGGTCGGCATCCCTGATTTGCTTGAGCAGCTGGTGGTGCGTATCCCTGCGCCGCAAGGCGATCCTGATGCGCCCTTGCAGGCGCTGATCATCGACTCGTGGTTTGATAATTATCTCGGCGTTGTTTCATTGGTGCGAGTGATGCAAGGTACGCTCAAGGCCAAAACCAAAATCAAGGTCATGTCGACCAAGGGTGAACACCTGGTCGATCACGTCGGTGTCTTTACGCCGAAGCGTTTTGATAAACCTCAGCTGGATTGTGGCGAGGTCGGTTACGTTATTGCGGGCATCAAGGATATCTACGGCGCGCCGGTGGGCGATACCATCACTGAAGCAGCGCGCGCAGCTGACAAACCATTGCCAGGATTTAAGCCGGTACAGCCGCGTGTATTTGCCGGGTTGTTTCCAACCAGCGCTGAAGACTATGAAGACTTGCGCGAGGCGTTGGCCAAACTGCGCCTGAATGATGCGGCGTTATTTTTTGAACCCGAGACATCGCAGGCCCTGGGGTTTGGTTTTCGCTGCGGCTTCCTCGGCATGCTGCACATGGAGATAGTGCAGGAGCGTTTGGAGCGTGAATACGACCTGGATTTGATCACCACCGCGCCGACGGTTATCTATGAAGTCATGACCACCAAAGGGGAGGTCATCAAGATCGATAACCCTGCAAAACTGCCGGATCCCGGCAAGATTGCAGAGATTCGCGAGCCGATTATCACTGCCAATATCCTGGTGCCGCATGAGTACATCGGCAACGTCATCGGTCTCTGCGTTGAAAAACGTGGCGTGCAAAAGAACATGCAGTATACCGGCAGCCAGGTGGCGCTGAGTTATGAGCTGCCAATGAATGAGGTTGTGCTCGATTTCTTCGATCGTTTGAAATCCTGTAGCCGTGGTTTTGCATCGCTCGACTACCAGTTCGATCGTTTTCAGCCGTCCAGCATGGTGCGGGTGGACGTCATGATCAATGGTGAAAAGGTCGATGCCTTGGCGCTGATTGTGCACAAGGATCAGGCCTATGGTCGTGGCCGCGAATTGGTGGAGAAAATGAAGGATCTGATCCCTCGTCAGATGTTTGAAATCGCCATTCAGGCCGCGATTGGTACGCATGTCATCGCCCGTTCTACGGTCAAGGCTTTGCGCAAAAACGTGACGGCGAAATGTTACGGCGGTGACGCCTCACGCAAGCGCAAATTGTTGGAAAAACAAAAGGCCGGCAAGAAGCGTATGAAACAAGTCGGCTCGGTGGAGATACCGCAGGAGGCCTTCCTCACTGTATTACACGTTGGGAAAAAATAGATGGATTTTGATTTAGCTCTGCTCTTGGTTGTGGTCACGTTTGTATCGGGCGTGATCTGGTTGCTGGATGTGTTGATGTGGAAGCCGAAACGTCAGGCCGCTGCAGAAGCGGCCAAGGCGCAAGGGATTCAAGACGAGACCGCCCTGCAAAATATATATAAAGAGCCGGTGCTGGTTGAGTATGCGCGTTCTTTTTTTCCGGTGTTTATCGCGGTCCTGATCCTGCGTTCGTTCCTGATCGAACCATTCCGTATTCCGTCTGGCTCGATGATGCCGACCCTGTTGGATGGTGATTTTATCCTGGTCAACAAATACGCCTATGGCGTGCGTTTGCCAGTGGTGGATACCAAGGTGATTGAGATTGGTGAGCCACAGCGTGGTGATGTGGTGGTGTTCCGTTATCCGGAAGAGCCAAGCCAGGATTACATCAAACGTGTGATCGGTGTGCCGGGTGATGAGGTGATGTACTTTAATAAGCAGCTGTTTGTGAATGGTCAGCCGGTGGAGCAAACCTCACTGGGTAGCTATCAGCACGACGGTACCGGGCGTGGTATGACGGGGGCCGACATGTTTAAGGAAAACCTGGTGGGTGTCGAACACGATATATTGATCATGAAGACTCGCCCGCGGCGTGATGTGACAACTGTGGTGCCTGAGGGGCAATTCTTTGTGATGGGCGACAATCGAGACAATAGCAACGACAGTCGTGCCTGGGGCTTTGTGCCGGAAGAGAATTTGGTGGGGCGCGCTGTCATGATCTGGATGAATTGGGATCATGTTCAGACGCGTGTGTCGTGGGACCGTATTGGTAATTCGATTGAATAAACAATGGGTGCAAGATGGCGAGGGCCTGCAAATGATGAACAGTAAAAAACAACAAGGCATGACGATGATCAGTATGCTGGCGTTGGCGGTGTTGATCGGATTTGTATTACTGATTGCGATTAAGTTAGCGCCTGTCTACCTCGGGCAATTTAAGGTGGCATCGGCTTTGAAGGGCTTGACGAGTGATGCGCGTGCCAAGGACGCCAGCTCTGACGATATTAAAGAACTGCTGCTCAAAAAGTTCCAAATTGACGATGTTGATCATATCAAGGCTGAGGATATCAAGATCGATACTCAAGGTTCGGCGATGATCGTGCGCATTGATTACGAGGCGCGGGTGAATATCCTATCGAACGTGGATGCAGTCGTAGTGTTTGACGGTAACGAGGTCCGACTGGGGAATTAATTGCAAGCGTCACCTCTTCAGCTACAGCGTCTGCTGGGCTATCAATTCAACGATACTTCTTTGTTAGAGCAGGCACTGACTCATCGCAGTGTCAGTAGTCGTAACAATGAACGCCTGGAATTCTTGGGTGACGCAATACTTGGTGCAGTGGTAGCTGAGGCCTTGTTTCAGCGGTTTGTCGACGGCAGTGAAGGCGATATGAGTCGCATGCGTGCCAGTTTGGTGAAGGGTGCGACGCTGGCTAGTATTGGGCAAGACCTGAAGCTGGGGGATTACCTGCGACTGGGCTCCGGTGAGCTCAAGAGTGGTGGTTTCAGGCGTGAGTCTATTTTGGCGTGCGCGGTTGAGGCCGTGATCGGTGCCGTGTATTTGGATGGCGGATTTGAGGCCAGTCGCGACTTGGTGTTGCGCCTGCTGGCGAATAAGCTTGCCAAGGTCTCACCGGATAGTGTGCAGAAAGACCCGAAGACCAGCTTGCAGGAACACCTACAGGGGCGCAAACTGGCCTTGCCCGAGTATGAGACTGTCAGCGTCAGTGGCGAGCCTCATGCTCAAACCTTTGTGGTGCGCTGTGTCGTCCCTGAGCTTAAGGTGATGGCAGAGGCCGAGGGGCACAGTCGTCGCGCCGCAGAGCAGCGCGCCGCCGAACAGGTGCTACAGCAACTGCAGCAGCAGTCTTAGATTTTTACGACAGGTATTTTCTCCGTGACAGAACAAGCATATCGCTGTGGTTATGTCGCCCTGGTAGGGCGACCGAACGTCGGCAAATCAACCCTGATGAATAGTATCCTCGGGCAAAAGATCAGCATTACCTCGCGCAAGCCACAGACCACCCGTCATCGGATCATGGGGATTCACACCACGGATCAGTTTCAGGCCTTGTATGTGGATACGCCGGGGATTCACCAGCGCGGCAAGAAGGCACTGAACCATTATTTAAATAAGTCCGCATTGGCGGGTTTGCTGGATGTGGATCTGGTGTTGTTTCTGATCGAGGCTGGTCGTTGGACGGATGAAGACGAGTTGGTTTTGAAACGGCTGGCCGATATTCGTGGACCGGTGGTGTTGGTGATCAATAAAGTGGATTTGATCGAGCGTGAGCGCCTGCTGCCGTTTATGGAAAAGTTGTCGGCCCTGCGCGAGTTTGCTGCGATAGTGCCGCTGTCGGCGCACAAAGGGGAGAACCTCGACGCGCTGCAGCGTGAGGTGGTGAAACACCTGCCTGAGAGTGATCCGTTCTTTCCTGAGGATCAGGTCACCGATAAGGGCATGCGTTTTATTGCAGCCGAACTGATTCGCGAAAAACTCACGCGTAATCTCGGGCAGGAGTTGCCCTATGAGCTGACGGTCGAGATCGAGCAGTACAAGGTTGAAGAAGGCGTGCATCGAATCCATGGCTTGATTTGGGTCGAACGTGCAGGACAGAAATCGATCGTCATCGGCAAGGGCGGCGCCATGCTCAAGCGTGTGGGGCAGGAAGCGCGGATGGAGCTGGAGTCGATGCTGGAGGCCAAGGTCTTTTTGAAGCTATGGGTCAAGGTCAAGGATGGTTGGTCGGCCGACGAACAGGCCTTGCGCAGCCTTGGTTATCACGACGATTAAGTCCGGCTGCGGCCTGTACGGCGACTGATGTCGATCTCTGCGCGACACACTCTGTATCCGGTGTTTGTGCTGCATCAGCGCCCCTATCGAGATAGCAGTGTGATCCTGGATGTGTTCAGTCGAGAGCATGGCCGCCTCGGCCTGGTCGCCAAAGGCGTCAAGGGCAAGCGTGGGCGCGGAGGGTTGTTGCAACCGTTTACACCATTGCTGATGAGCTGGAGTGGGCGAGGCGATTTGAAGACCATGACTGCGGTCGAGGGTTATGGGCAAGCGCTGCACTTGAGTCGCCAACTACTGTTGAGTGGCTTTTATCTGAATGAGTTGTTGTTGCATTTGACTCAGCGGGAAGACCCGCATCCCGATCTGTTCGACGACTATCAAATGACCTTGCAGCAATTGGCTTGCCTCGAGCAGCATGAGGCGGCGGGTGCTGAATTGCAGATGTGTCTGCGAGTGTTTGAAAAGCGGCTGTTGCAGGCGTTGGGGTATGAATTGATCCTGGATCATGACGCCGAGCATGCTCAGCCATTGTCGGCAGAGGCTTGGTATCGTTACCTGCCTGGTCAGGGGCCGGTGTTGTATAGTGACGATTCGGCGCTTGCCCGGGCATCTTCATCGCGACTGATTAGCGGCGCGGCCCTGTTGGCGTTTGCCGAGGAGCGGCTGCAGGATACAACTGTATTGAAACAGTGCAAGCACCTGACGCGCGAGGTGCTGGACCATTATCTTGGCGGGCGCGAATTGCATAGTCGTCGTTTGTTGCTGGATATGCAGCGCACGGTCGACTTGGGTTTGGCTGCCAAGCAAAACACAGAATTATCATAAGGAGTCTTAAAGGTCATGTTGTTAGGGGTGAATATCGATCATGTGGCCACGTTGCGTCAGGCGCGAGGCACTCGCTATCCCGATCCGATTCAGGCGGCGATTGAGTCGGAGCAGGCGGGGGCGGATGCGATCACCCTGCATCTGCGTGAGGATCGCCGGCATATCCAGGATCGTGATGTGGAGATGCTCAAGGGGATTCTGCAGACACGCATGAACCTGGAGATGGCGGTGACCGACGAAATGCTGGCGATTGCCTCGCGCATCCAGCCGGCGGATTGCTGTCTGGTGCCGGAGCGGCGTGAGGAATTGACGACCGAGGGTGGTTTGGATGTGTTGGGGCAAAAGGCGCGCATGATCGATGCCTGTCGTCAGTTGGCGGAGGCCGGCGTGCGTGTCTCGTTGTTTATCGATGCGAACCTGGCGCAGATTGATGCCGCAGCTGAGGTGGGTGCGCCGGTGATCGAGATCCACACCGG
>DHYU01000052.1:8567-9142 GCA_002415485.1 Proteobacteria bacterium UBA5122 | reverse complement strand
GATATCGGCATCAGACCACTCGGCACGCGCCAGCACATGCTCAAGCCGGTTCAGGTGTTTGAGTCCCGCCAGTGCCGGGCTGATGGCACAGGGCGTCTGGCACAGGTGCAGGCGCACGCCCTGCTCGGCCCATGCGACCGGGTAGTCGGGCCAGGCATAGGCCAACACGATGCGGCTGGGCTGCGCCGACTCGGGCGGCCGATAACCACGGCCACCGCTACCACGACTATAGATGATCTTGATGATCGCCTGCGAGCGGCCTGCCGCCAGCTGGCAGACCTCGTCAAACAGGCCGTTATGATCCGGCAAAGGCAAGCGCAAACGCTCACAGCCCGCACACAGGCGCGCCATGTGGCCTGCCCAATTGAGCGGGCGGCCATCTACGGCGGCGATGGTCTCGAACAGGCCGTCGCCGTAGTGCAGCNNCGCACGATCGCTGAGCGCGAGCGTGTCGACCGCAGCGCCATTGACCAAGGCCGCTAACATGTCACCCCCAACGCGCGCAGCAGGCCTTTGGCCTTGGCCCGTGTCTCGTCGACCTCGGCCTCGGCGATGGAGTCGTAGACGATGCCGGC
>DHYU01000052.1:0-8493 GCA_002415485.1 Proteobacteria bacterium UBA5122 | reverse complement strand
CTTGGGGCAGCCGGTGATGGTGCCACCAGGGAAGACGGCGCGGATGACCTGGCCGGGCGTGATGCCGCTACGCAGGCGGCCGCGCACGTTGGAGACGATGTGGTGCACGTGGGCATATGACTCGAGCACCATCAGCTCGTCCACATGCACGGTACCGGGCTGGCAGACTCGACCCAGGTCGTTGCGTTCAAGATCGATCAGCATCACGTGTTCGGCCCGTTCCTTGGGGTGACCGATCAGGGTATCGAGATAGGCCTGATCCTCAGACTGATCATTGCCGCGCGGCCGTGTCCCGGCGATCGGCCGCGTCGAGACCTGGTCACCGCGCACGTCGACCAGACGCTCAGGGGACGAGCTGATCACCGCCGCATCACCGATCACGGCCAGCGCCGCAAACGGCGCGGCGTTGTGATGGCGCAGATTATCGTAGAGCTGATCGGCGCTGATATCGGCCGGCAAGCCCACCTGCCAGCCCCGCGACAGATTGACCTGAAACACATCGCCATCGACGATGTAGCGTTTGATGCGTTCGACGCCGTCGATGTAACGCTGAGCGCCTTCTTCCTGGATGCTGACCTCATCCGGTGCAAGGCTGCGGCGCGGTGGTGGCACATCGATCGCCGCCACATCGATCGCCAGTTGTGTCAGCGCGTCTTCGTGCCCGACCTCGGCCAACAACACGGTCTGTTGCGTATGATGATCGATGATCACCGCCGCCGGGATGCGACAGGCATAGGCCACTGGCAGGCCGCTGTCATTCACACTCAAATGCAAGCCTGGCTCGACTTCTGCGGCCAATTCATATCCCAGATAGACAAACCAGCCGCCACTGAACGGCAACTCGGGATCGGCCGCATGGCCGTCGCCCTGCTCGCGCCAGGACTGATCCAGCAAGGACAAAAACGGCTGTGAATTAGCACCAACCTGATCGAGACGCAGGCTCTGACCAGGATAGGCAAACAGGATGTCGTAACGGGACTGCGCCGTGCCGTGGACGACACTTTGCAACAGGAAGGGGTAACGCTCGGGGGCCAAACGATGGAGTTGCAGCAGGTCTGCAACTCCGGGGATGACCTTCTTCACAGGCGGCAAGGGCATGGCGATGCCGGTGCGCGCTGCTTAGATCTTGCTGAAGACCAGGGTCCCATTGGTGCCGCCAAAACCGAAGGAGTTGGAGACGGCGACATCGATCTTCATCTGACGCGCTACATTGGGCACATAATCCAGATCGCACTCTGGATCTGGCGTGAAATAGTTGATGGTCGGCGGTGCGACCTGGTCCTGAATCGCCAGCACCGAGAAGATCGCCTCAATGCCACCAGCGGCGCCCAGCAAATGGCCGGTCATCGACTTGGTCGAACTCATCGGGATCTTGTAGGCCAAGTCGCCAAACACACGCTTGGCGGCCATCGTTTCGGCCCTGTCACCCGCAGGCGTCGACGTGCCGTGGGCATTGATGTAATTCACTTGCTCAGGATTGATACGGGCACTGTTCAACGCCAGTTTCATACAACGGCCCGCACCTTCACCGCCCTCACTCGGCATGGTCATGTGATAGGCATCACCGTTCATGCCAAAACCAGTCAGCTCGGCATAGATTTTGGCGCCACGCGCCTTGGCGTGTTCATACTCTTCCAGGATCATCACACCCGCACCATCGCTGAGCACGAAGCCATCACGATCCTTATCCCATGGGCGTGATGCCGTTGCAGGATCATCGTTACGCGATGACAGCGCGCGTGCTGCAGCAAAACCGCCCAAACCAGTGAAGCTGGTGGCCATTTCCGCACCACCGGCCACCATCACATCGGCATCACCACGGGCAATGATCGCACCCGCTTCGCCAATGTTGTGAGTGCCCGTGGTACAGGCGGTCACGATCGCCAGATTGGGGCCTTTCATGCCATACATGATCGACAGATTGCCAGAGATCATATTGATGATATTGCTCGGCACAAAGAACGGTGAAATCTTGCGTGGCCCGCCGTTAAGATAAGCATCGTGGCCCTTCTCGATACCAGGTAAACCACCGATACCTGAGCCCACCATTACCCCGATGCGCTCGGCATTTTCTTCAGTGACCTCAATGCCGGAATCTTCAATCGCCTGCTTGGAGGCCGCGATACCGTAATGGATGAATGGGTCCATTTTACGAGCATCTTTGACAGACATATATTCGGTCACATCAAAACCCTTAACAGATCCACCAAAACGAACGGAGAACTCGGTGGTATCAAAATGCTCGAGGGGCGCGATGCCGCTCTTGCCGGCCAGGATATTCTGCCAAGACTCTTTGACTGACAGACCAACCGGACAGACCATTCCCATACCGGTTACTACCACGCGACGTTTGTTACTCACAACGTTGACCCCATGTTGCTGTTAAGGATGATGACACTAAAAAAGAGACACACTTCGGACCAAGCAAGAAAAACAAAAGGCCGCAACTAGCGCGTCTACGCCAGGCGGCCCTCTGCTAATCCCGAGAACTTAGCCCAAGTGGGAATTGATATAGTCGATAGCTTGTTGAACTGTGGTGATCTTCTCTGCTTCTTCATCAGGAATTTCGCACTCGAATTCCTCTTCCAGAGCCATTACCAGCTCAACAGTATCCAGAGAGTCAGCGCCCAGATCGTCAACGAACGAAGCTTCGTTGGTGACTTCTTCTTCCTTAACACCCAACTGTTCTACGACAATCTTCTTGACGCGCTCATCAATAGTACTCATGGCAAATCGTTCCTCCGATAATTTGTAATGCAGTTTTCACTGCGGTCGGTATTTTATCCTTTCATCCGCAAGTTGCAAGCAACATTGCATCAAACGAAAGGGAATTCATTAAAAAACATCTATTTATTAACTAGTTATCAAATCAATCTAACAATTTTCTATGCCCCTCAGACATCGAAAATCTGATCAATTCATGTACATTCCACCGTTCACATCCAGGGTACTGCCTGTGATGTAAGCTGCTCCCGGCGAAGCCAGGAACAATACCGCGGCGGCGATCTCTTCCGGCTGCCCCAGACGACCTGCCGGAATGGATTGCAACAATGCATTTTTTTGCTCTTCAGGCAGCACCTTGGTCATGTCGGTATCGATAAAACCCGGGGCAACGGCATTGACGGTAATGCCACGCGAGGCCACTTCACGCGCCATCGATTTGGTAAAGCCGAAGATACCAGCCTTGGCGGCTGCGTAATTGGTTTGACCGGCATTGCCTGTCTCACCCACCACAGATGCGATGGTGATGATGCGACCGGTGCGTGCCTTCATCATGGCCCGCATGCATGCCTTGCTCATGCGAAACACAGAGGTCAGATTGGTGTTGATGATGTCATTCCACTCGTCATCTTTCATCCGCATCAACAGATTGTCGCGGGTGATGCCGGCGTTATTCACCAAAATGGCAGGTGCAGAAAATTCTTCACCGATCTGCTTCAACACCGCATCGATATTGTCCTGGTCGGTGACGTTCAACGCCAAACCTTTGCCTTGAATCCCGTTTTCCGCCAGGTAAGTGGAAATCGCATCTGCCCCCTTCTCAGACGTTGCCGTGCCAATCACGATCGCACCCGCCTTACCCAAGGCCAAGGCTACAGCCTTACCAATGCCACGGCTGGCGCCGGTGACCAATGCTACCTGGTTATCCAACATATGAATCTTCCTTATTGATTAGTCAGTGAGGCCGTTCAGTGCACCCTGCAACGAGGCCACATCCACCACCGGCAGTGCCTTCAGGGATTTATCGATGCGCTTGGTCAAGCCAGCCAACACCTTGCCAGGACCACACTCGACAACCTGCTCCATCCCTTCATCGGAGATATATTTGACCGTTTCCACCCAACGCACCGGGCTGTACAACTGCTTGACCAGCGCATCGCGGATGCTGGCGGCATCCTTATGGACCGCCACGTCACAGTTATGAATCACATCAATGGACGGGACAGAGATCTGCACATCGGCCAAGGCCAGACGCAATTGTTCCGCTGCAGGTTCCATCAAGCTGCAATGGGAAGGCACGCTCACTGGCAATACCAGTGCACGCTTGGCGCCCTTTTCCTTGGCCAGTTCTACCGCACGTTCGACAGCTGCAGTTGCACCGGCAATGACCACTTGGCCGGGAGAATTGAAATTCACGGCCTGCACCACATCACCTGCTGATGCCTGATCACAGACAGCAATCACCTCTGGATCTGTCAGGCCCAACACAGCGGCCATCGCACCTTGCCCTGCAGGCACGGCCTGTTGCATGAAGCGACCACGCTGTTCGACCAGCTTTACCGCATCGGCAAATTGCAGCGCACCTGCGGCAACCAAGGCCGTGTATTCACCCAGACTGTGACCCGCGAACGCCGAGGGTTTATCACCACCCGCCGAGCGCCAGGCCCGCCATACGGCCACACCCGCCGCCAGCATGGCTGGCTGGGTTTTATCGGTTTGATTCAAATCGGCCTCGGGGCCGTTTTGACACAGCGCCCACAGATCGTAACCCAGGACGTCACTCGCCTCGGCAAACGTTTCGCCGACTTCAGAAAATTCATTGGCAAGATCGGCCAACATGCCGATCGATTGCGATCCCTGTCCGGGAAAAACCACAGCAAACGCCATACAGTCCTCTTTAAGAATTCAATTTAAAACTTTGACTAAACTACAGTTTAAGAAGGATGGAACCCCAGGTAAAACCACCCCCAAAGGCCTCCAGCAATACGGTATCTCCGTCCTTGATACGGCCATCGCGCACAGCGACATCCAACGCCAATGGTACCGAGGCGGCAGAGGTATTGCCGTGATTGCCCACGGTCACCACCACGCGCTCCATCGGCATATCGAGCTTCTTGGCGGTCGCGCTGATAATGCGAATATTGGCTTGGTGTGGCACCAGCCAATCGATATCACTCTTACTCATACCATTGGCCGCCAGCGTCTCATCGACGACTCGCCCCAGCGTGCGCACAGCGACCTTAAATACCTCAGGCCCTTGCATCTGCAGATAGGCCTCGCCTGCCTTGACCTTGTCATAGCAGCTGGATACACCGACCGGCACGTGCAGCAACTCTTCATAACGACCATCCGCATGCAGATGGCTGGATAGAATACCCGGCTGATCGCTGGCGCCCAGCACCACCGCCCCGGCACCATCGCCAAACAGGACGCAGGTCTTGCGGTCGGTCCAGTCCAGAATGCGCGACATGGTTTCCGCACCAATGACCAGCGCCTTGGTCGCACTGCCCGAACGGATAAACTTATCTGCGATCGACATAGCGTAGATAAAACCGGAACACACGGCCTGCACATCAAATGCGGCACAGCCATAGGCACCCAGTCGGCTTTGCAACAAACAGGCTGTCGATGGAAAGACCTTGTCAGGTGTGGTCGTCGCGACGATGATCAGGTCGATCTCGTCCCCACGAATGCCCGCCTCAGCAAGCGCCTGACGGGCAGCGGCCTCGGCCAAATCACATGTGGTTTGATTCTCTGCCGCAATATGGCGCTGCTGAATACCGGTACGCTCCTGAATCCACTCGTCAGAGGTTTCAACCATCTTCTCCAAGTCGTGGTTGGTCAGGACCTTTTCCGGCAAATAGCCGCCAGTACCGATTATTTTAGAATAGACCACTATCCTGTATGCCTTTTGCTTAACATCGTTTCCAGTTGATCGTTGATGCGCTGTGGCAAGGCCTTGTCGACCTCGACCACCGCCTCTTTGATGGCATTGGCAAAGGCAAAGGTATCTGCACTGCCATGACTCTTGATCACGATTCCGCGCAAACCAACGAAGCTAGCCCCATTGTACTGGCGCCAGTCGATTCTGTCCTTAAGCGATTTCAGTACCGGCATTGCTAACAGTGCCACGAACTTGGTGAAGAGGTTGCGTTTGAAGCCCTGCTTCATGAAGTGGATGATCATGGTCGCCACCCCTTCGCTAGTCTTCAGGGCAACGTTGCCGACAAAGCCATCACAGACAACGACGTCGACCACACCCTTATAGATATCGTTGCCTTCAACATAACCAACATAGTTGATCGAGCTGTTCTGCAACAGACGGGCGGCCTCTTTGACCTGCTCGTTACCCTTGATCTCTTCTTCGCCGATATTGAGCAGACCGACTGTCGGCCGCTCGATACCATCCACCGCCTGCGTCAGCACCGAACCCATGACGGCAAACTGAAACAGCGCCTCAGCATCGGAATCGACGTTGGCACCCAGGTCCAGCATATGGGTGTGGCCACGCATCGTCGGCAAGGTGCTGACGATCGCAGGACGATCAATCCCCGGCAGGGTCTTGAGCACGAATCTGGCCGTCGCCATCAAGGCACCGGTATTACCCGCACTGACACAGGCCTGCGCGACACCATCCTTCACCAGATTGATGGCGACCCGCATCGAGGAATCCTTTTTTCCACGCAAGGCCTGAGAGGGCAACTCATCCATCTCCACCTTTTGCGAGGCGTGATGAATCACGAGCCGCTCATTCGCACTCGCGCCCAGATTCTTCAGTTCGGATTCCAGCTCGGCCTGATGCCCGACAAGGATCAGTTTTAGATTTTTGTTCTCTTCTAAAACGCTGAGGGCGGCGGGCACGACTACTTTCAAGCCGTGATCGCCGCCCATCGCGTCTAGGGCGATCGTGTAGCGCAAGGATTATTCGCCTTTAGTGGTGATCACCTTGCGGCCACGGTAGTAGCCGTCTTCAGAGATGTGGTGACGACGATGAACTTCGCCGCTGCTAGCGTCGACAGACAGAGTCGGTCCAGACAGCGCATCGTGTGCACGACGCATGCCACGCTTAGAAGGACTCTTCTTGCTTTTTTGAACAGCCATGATTAATGCTCCTATTTATTCCGGAAACAACATCCAGATACGTTAAAAATCAAATTACTTGTCTTTCTTTAAATCCATTCCGGCGAGCACAGCAAACGGATTCTTGCGCTCTGCCTTTTCCTCTTGCACCTGCAGTTCCTGCTCGGCGCGACTCTGCTCCAGCCAAGGCTGGCAACCATCCTCTGCGTGCATGGGCACCGCCGGCAAGCCCAGCAATATTTCATCCTCGATCAACTCGCTCAGCGAGACATGATCTTCAGACAACACACACGGTTCGTACATGGCACTCAACTCGCGCGCCTGCTCGTCGTTCATCGCAAAACCGAGCTCTACGTCCAGATCGAGTGTCAGCGGCATGGCGTCCATGCAACGCTGGCAGCGCAATTGTACCGTTGCCGATACGTGGCCACGCATATGGGGCACACCCATATCGTCGTAACCAAACTCCAATCTTACCTCAGCCTCGCCTTGTTGAGGCTCGTCAGCCAAGCGCGACATTCGCGCCAATGGCAAGCCGCCCTGTAGCGACTGGCGTTGTCGCGCGAGCTTAAATGGAGCTATAAATTCTGGGAGTTGTCGCTTAGCCATAACAAAGCGCGGAATGATAAATCCTCATCCGCCCAGTGTCAAAGAAAATTCTTATATTTCACCCCCTTAACTCGGTTTAAGCTTGACTTGTGGCGGGCGTTTGGCGTAGAACCGTTCGATGGCTGCGGGGACAGGGAGACAGCCAACTGGCAACCGAATGCCGACGCCTCTCAGCGGGCTCGGCACTCGACTAAAATAAATGCCTTTAAACTCAATATGATAAAAAAAGTTCTGATTGCCAATCGTGGTGAGATTGCCGTCCGCATCGTACGCGCCTGCGCCGAAATGGGCATCAAATCGGTCGCCATTTATACCGATGCCGACCGCAACTCATTACACGTCAAAAAGGCCGACGAGGCCTATAACCTCGGCCCCGACACCGTCGCCGGATATCTCAATGCCCATCGCATCGTCAATCTGGCGGTCGCCGCCGGCTGCGATGCCCTGCATCCGGGTTATGGTTTTCTATCCGAGAATCCGCAATTGGCGGATATCTGTCAGCAACGCGGCATCCGCTTTATCGGCCCGACCGCCACCGTCATCCGCCGCATGGGCGACAAGATTGAAGCCCGCCGCTCGATGATCGCGGCCGGCATCCCGGTCACCCCGGGCAGCGATGGCAATGTCGAAACCCTGGAAAAGGCCGTCGAATGCGCCAATGGCATCGGCTATCCGATCATGCTCAAGGCCACCTCCGGTGGAGGTGGTCGCGGCATTCGGCGCTGCGAAAACGAGACCGATCTGCGCCGCAACTATGATCGCGTGATCTCCGAGGCGACCAAGGCCTTCGGCCGCGCCGAAGTCTTCATCGAGAAGTGCATCATCAACCCCAAACACATCGAGGCACAGATCCTCGCCGACCAGCACGGCAATGTAGTGCATCTGTTCGAGCGCGATTGTTCCATCCAGCGCCGCCACCAGAAACTGATCGAGATTGCGCCCTCGCCACAACTCAGCGATGAACAACGCCAATACATCGGCGACCTCGCCGTGCGTGCCGCCCAGGCCGTCAATTACACCAATGCGGGCACCGTCGAATTTCTGCTCGATGCCGACAACAACTTCTACTTCATGGAGATGAAC
>DHYU01000065.1 GCA_002415485.1 Proteobacteria bacterium UBA5122 | reverse complement strand
TCCAACGGCTACTCGCTGGTGCGCAAGATCATCGCCGTCAGCGGCGCCAAGCTGACAGACGCCTTCGGTGACAGCACACTCGGCGAAGCCCTGCTGGCACCAACCCGCATCTACGTCAAACCGCTGTTGCAGCTATTCGAACAGGTAGACGTACACGCGCTGGCCCACATCACCGGCGGCGGTCTGCTGGAAAATCTGCCGCGTGTGATGCCGGAAGACACCCAGGCCATCATCGATGGCAATAGCTGGCAACGCCCGGCCATCTTCAATTGGCTGCAGCAAAAGGGCAATGTCAGCCCCCGCGAGATGTATCGCACCTTTAACTGCGGTATTGGCATGGCGGTCGTTGTGGCAGCCGAAGATGCCGACAAGGCGCTCGATATCCTGCGCGCTGCGGGCGAAGAGGTCAGCGTCATCGGTCGCATCCAGCCAGCGGGTGATGGCGAACAGGTCGTTATCAAAGATTAATGGGGCGCTTGCCAAATTCACCGCTGCCGGTCGTCGTTCTGATCTCCGGCAGCGGCAGCAATCTGCAGGCCCTGATTGATCGCGCCACCGAGATCAACATCACGATACGCGCCGTCATCAGCAACAAGGCCGATGCCTACGGTTTGGCGCGGGCGCAGGAGGCCGGCATCGCCACAGCCGTGGTCGATCATCGCCAATTTCCGGATCGCGCCGCCTTCGATCAGGCACTTGCCGCAGAGGTCGACCGTCACCAGCCCGAACTTGTGGTGCTGGCCGGATTCATGCGCATCCTGACCGAAGACTTCGTTATCCACTACCTCGGTCGCATGCTCAATATCCACCCATCGCTGCTGCCCGATTTTCAGGGACTCAACACCCACCAACGGGTCCTGGATACCGGTGCCGACCAGCACGGCGCCAGTGTGCATTTTGTGACCCCGGAACTGGATGGCGGACCGGTCGTCATTCGCGGCGAGGTCCCCGTGCTCGCTGACGACGATGCCGACACGCTGGCCTCACGCGTTCAGGAACAAGAACACATCATCTATCCGCAGGCAGTGGCCTGGTTCGCCAGTGGTCGTTTGCGACTGAACAATGGCATTGCCACACTCGATGGCCAACAGATTCCACAGGCAAAGGCGCGCCACACATGAAGCAAGTGCTCGGCCTATGCCTGAGTCTCCTGTTATGTTGGTCTGCCATCATCAGCGCCAACCCCCCACCACCACTCCCCGAGTTCTCGGCTGTTTATGTGCTGAAGAAAGGCCCTATGGAAATCGGTGAGATGGAAAGGCGCCTCAGCAAACAAGCCGATGGCGGTTATCATTTCTATACCCACTCCAAACCCATTGGCATTGCCAAGTGGTTTACCAATGACACGCTGACCGAAGAGAGCTTCTGGCGTTTTGATGACCAGCAGATGCAGCCACAAAAATACGTCTACCATCGCCGTGGCAATAAGAATCGCTATTTGGAAATGAACTTTGACTGGGAACGCAACTACGTTTCCACCAAGGTCAACAAGGACTCTCCTTGGAAATTAGAGATTGTCACCGGCACCCTCGACAAACTCATTTATCAATTGGCATTAATGCGCGATCTGAGACTAGGCAAACAAGACTTCGTTTATCAAGTCGCCGATGGCGGCTCCATCAAGGAGTATAAATTTCGGTATATCGGCAAAGAAACTATCCGCACCGAGCTCGGCGCCCTCGATACCATGAAGTTTGAACGCGACGGCTCGCGTGTGACCACGATTTGGTGTGCGCCTTCCCTAGATTACATTCCCGTCCAGTTGGAACAAGGCGATGAACGAGGGAGCATTCAATTAAATCTCATTCGACTGGAAGGTATTCGTAATACTCAAAAGCGTGGATTAACCATCCCGCCGCCACCTCCATAACGGACACATAAAAAAAATTTCACGCCAGGCCCGCCAGACTCTAGTCAAACGAATTGGCAACCGTTAGTATTCGCCACCCTCGCGCATCGGCATCGATCGCGCACCATCTCCACATTAAGGTCTATCGCTTGAAACTGCTATACACTCTCGTCTTTGCTGGCCTGGTGATTACAGTGGTCGGCAACAGTATTGCCGCCACACTCTAAATCGGTCGCATAAAAAAGCCGCGGGAAATACCTTGCCCGCGGCTTATAAATCGCATCACTGCATTTAAAAATCAGGTCCTGGGCAAGGTCACCCCGGTCTGCCCCTGATACTTGCCACTACGATCACCGTAAGATGTCTCACAGACCTCATCAGACTCAAAGAACAACATCTGTGCCACGCCTTCATTGGCATAGATCTTGGCGGGCAGTGGCGTGGTATTCGAGAACTCCAGCGTCACGTGACCTTCCCACTCAGGCTCCAGCGGCGTCACATTGACGATGATGCCGCAACGGGCATAGGTAGACTTACCCAGGCACACCGTCAATACACTACGCGGGATGCGGAAGTATTCCACGGTCCGCGCCAAGGCAAACGAGTTTGGCGGGATGATACAGATATCAGACTTCACATCCACAAAGCTATTGGCATCGAAGTTCTTGGGGTCAACTATCGCTGAGTTAATATTAGTGAAGATCTTGAATTCATCGGCACAACGCACGTCATAACCGTAGCTTGAGGTGCCATAGGACACCAAACGATTGCCGTTGCGCTCACGCACCTGCCCCGGTTCGAAGGGCTCGATCATGCCCTGCTCGGCCATACGACGTATCCACTTATCAGACTTTATGCTCATTTCATTCCACTTGCGGGCTGTTATTCAGTCAAAAATTGGCGGCTATTGTAGTGGGCGCGCCCCAAAAGGTCACGCCACCACCGGGTTTTAATTGTTCTCAATCACGATATTGGGGAATTTGGAGCTGTAATCTTTGGCCTTCAGCGCCAATTTCGCCGCAACCTTGCGCGCGATGTCGCGATAGGTCTGGGCGATACTCCCCTCTGGATCCGCCACCACACTCGGCACCCCACCATCCACCGCCTCGCGGATCCGGATATCGAGCGGCAAGGACCCCAGAAAGTCCACGTGATAATCTGCAGCCATGCGCGAACCGCCACCGGCGCCAAAGATATGCTCCTCATGCCCGCAGTTGGAACAGATATGGGTGCTCATATTCTCGATAACACCAAGCACCGACACATCCACCTTCTCGAACATTTTCAATCCCTTACGGGCATCCAGCAACGCAATATCCTGCGGCGTGGTCACAATCACCGCGCCGGAGACAGGGATCTTTTGCGCCAGCGTCAACTGTATATCACCAGTACCAGGCGGCAGGTCGATCACCAGATAATCCAGATCATGCCACACAGTCTCACGCAACAACTGCTCCAAGGCCTGAGTCACCATCGGTCCACGCCACACCATCGGCGTCTCGTCATCAATCAGGTAACCAATCGACATGGACTGCAGGCCATGGCTGATCATCGGCTCCATGCTCTTGCCATCCGACGATTCCGGGCGGCCACTTACCCCCAGCATGCGCGGCTGACTCGGACCATAGATATCCGCATCGAGAATCCCGACCTTCGCCCCCTCAGCCGCCAGCGCCAGCGCCAGATTTACTGAAGTAGTGGATTTCCCAACCCCGCCCTTACCTGACGCAACAGCAATCACATTCTTAACATTGGCCAACAACTTCACATTACGCTGTACAGAACGCGCTGCCACCGCAGTTGTGATCTCAACCTTGACCTCGATCGCCCCTTGGGCCTTGAGGCATTGCTCAATCATCTGCACCAACTGTCCATGATACCCTTTGGCTGGATATGGCAATACCAGGCGCAGCGACACAATGCTGCCATCACAGACAATATCCGCAACCACATTCGACGAGATCAAATCTTTGTTTAGATATTCGTCACGCACATTGCTCAATGCACGCTCAACAATTTCTCGATTCAACACTACTATATTCCCTACAATTTTGGCGTATTTTGACGCCGCGACCACACACTCAACCCAGCATCCACATCACGCAAACAAATTAACCCAAGGCGGCAGATTTTAACAGGTTCCTCTCAAGCGTATATTGCGCAAGCCCCGCTATCATGCCTATCATTAAGGACGGGGAAAAAGGAAGTACAGGACATCAACCGCTGGTTATGTCCTGCAATGCAACGGACTCAAAGGGGAAGCCATGGCGTCAAGACGCCAACGCTGGGGATTACAAATCATTATGATGCTGGCCGCGTCAGCATTCGCCTCGTCCGTACACGCCGAATTTACCATGAACTTCCAGGTCGACTATGACAACCGCGTCCCCAATGGCGATCAAAGTTCTGGGGCCATTAGCTGTAACTACCCAGGCGTCCCCGATTCGGACTGTGATCGCATCTGGCATACCGACACAAAATTCGATCCAGACCCCACGCCTTTTATTCAGGAACTCGTCATCAATGCCGCCGGTACACAAGCGTATTACCATGTCATTGTCGGCGACCGCTCTACCGGTTTCGTTACTGAGTATTACATAGAGACCCAAAGCTCATCGCGCTGGCCCAATGGCTACGCTGCCAGCCAAAGTGGTGGCGGTTATAATGGTGGCATTGATGCCTCGCCCGTTGAAAGCCCCCAGTGGGGCATCTACTTTCACAGCCCTCTACATAAAGATCCAAGATTTTCTGGTAACGCCACCGGCCGTCCCGACCGCGTTATATTCCGGCAGATCATCGAAGATGCCGAAATGTTTCAGGAAACCCACAAGGCCACCTTCGGCAACAAACCAAAGATCGAACAGGTCATCACTCAGTCGCTACCTGCAGGGACCAACCCTATCGACGCCAAGTTCAAGACCTACTTTTTGGCCGACATGAGCAATCTCTCTTATGGCCTGAACAATGCCAACTTTAATGCTGGTTCGGGTGTAGTGATAGAACAATGGGTCTACGATGACGAAAACCCGCAGCTCTTGTTAGATGGCTTCAAACTCGCCGAAGACGGCCAGATCTACAATGCCAATGCCGGTAAGTTCACTTACAATTATCTAGGTAGCCCGTGGGGTTCATATAACTACAACGGCGGCCGCTTCAATCATCTCAATGTTGACTGGGCAAAATACCGGGACCCACTAGCCAACGTGCCGGACAACCCACTCCCGGGTTATCCCGGCTACGTTGCGCCCCAATAGCAGAATCATCATATTCTCCTGACAACGTCCCTGATCAATCAGGTATAATTCGCTGTTTAATCATAGCGATGGACTAGCACTATCATGGCCTCTGCGAGAAAAATTCTGGTCACCAGCGCCCTGCCCTATGCCAACGGCGCGATTCACCTTGGTCATCTGGTTGAATACATTCAAACCGACATCTGGGTACGCTTTCAGAAGATGCGCGGCCATGAATGCCATTATGTTTGCGCCGATGATACCCATGGCACACCGATCATGTTGCGCGCCGAACAGGAAGGCATCACACCCGAGGCGCTGATTGCACGTGTGCACGGCGAACACTTCGCCGATTTCTCGCAGTTTCACATCGGTTTCGATAACTATTACTCCACCAATTCCGACGAAAACAAAGAGCTGGCGCAGGACATCTATCGCCGCCTCAAGGCCGCCGGGTTGATCGAGGTCCGCACCATCGAACAACTCTACGATCCGCAGAAAGAGATGTTCCTGCCGGATCGTTTCGTCAAAGGCAGCTGCCCCAAGTGCAAGGCAGAAGACCAATATGGCGACTCATGCGAGGTCTGCGGCGCGACCTACAGTCCGACCGAGCTGATCAATCCATATTCTGCCGTCTCCGGCGCGACGCCGGTGATGAAGGAGTCTGAGCATCATTTCTTCAAACTCGGCCAGTGCGAAAGCTTCCTCAAGGATTGGCTCAGCGGCGACAACGGCAACGGCCCGCTGCAGACCGAGGCCGCCAACAAGATCGGCGAGTGGTTCGAGGCCGGCCTGCGCGACTGGGACATCTCGCGCGACGCCCCTTATTTCGGCTTTGAAATCCCCGATGCGCCCGGCAAATACTTTTACGTCTGGCTCGATGCACCAATCGGCTACATGGCCAGCTTCAAGAACCTGTGCGCCAAACAGGGCATCGATTTCGACAGCTACTGGAAGAAAGGCTCCGACGCCGAGGTCTACCACTTCATCGGCAAGGACATCNNTACTTCCACGCGCTGTTCTGGCCGGCGACGCTGCACTTTGCCGACTACCGCACACCGACTCGCATCTGCGTCCACGGCTTTCTGACCGTCAACGGCCAAAAGATGTCGAAGTCACGCGGCACCTTCATCATGGCCAGCACCTATGCCAAACACCTGAACCCGGAATACCTGCGCTACTACTTCGCC
>DHYU01000050.1 GCA_002415485.1 Proteobacteria bacterium UBA5122 | reverse complement strand
CGAGCATATCGAGCAGATGCGGCTGTCGGCCACCAAGGCCTTGATGGAGCGCCGCGATACCATCATCGTCGCCAGCGTGTCGTGTATCTATGGTCTGGGTGATCCCAAGTCTTATCTGAGCATGGTGCTGCACCTGGATCGGGGTGATCAGCTAGATCAACGGACCTTGCTGCGTCGTTTGGCTGAGTTGCAGTACACACGTAACGATGTTGAATTGCAGCGAGCGACGTACCGTGTGCGGGGCGAGGTGATCGACATCTATCCGGCGGAGTCGGACCGTGATGCGGTGCGCGTGGAATTGTTTGACGATGAGATCGAGTCGTTGTCGTACTTTGATCCGCTGACTGGCGAGGTGTTGCAGCGTGTGCCACGGCTGACGGTCTATCCGAAAAGCCATTACGTGACGCCGCGACAAACACTGCTGGATGCGATCGAGCTGATCAAGGTCGAGCTGAAGGCGCGTCTGGAAGAGCTGCGTACGGCGGACAAGCTGGTCGAGGCGCAGCGGCTTGAACAGCGCACGATCTTCGATATCGAGATGATCCAGGAGCTGGGTTACTGCTCCGGCATCGAGAACTATTCACGTTATCTATCGGGGCGTGCGGCCGGTGAGGCGCCGCCGACCTTGTTTGATTATCTGCCGGATGATGCCTTGCTGGTGATCGATGAGAGTCATGTGACGATCCCGCAGATAGGCGCGATGTACAAGGGTGACCGTTCACGTAAGGAAAACCTGGTGAATTACGGCTTTCGTCTGCCGTCGGCACTCGATAACCGGCCGATGAAGTTTGACGAGTTTGAGTTGCGCTCGCCGCAGTCGATATTCGTCTCGGCGACGCCTGGTCCCTACGAAGAAGAACACGGTGATCAGGTGGTGGAGCAGGTGGTGCGGCCGACGGGGCTGGTCGATCCCGAGATTGAGATCCGGCCGGTCGCAACGCAGGTGGATGATGTGATGTCAGAGGCCAAGATCCGCGCCGAGAAGGCTGAGCGGGTGTTGGTGACGACGTTGACCAAACGCATGGCCGAAGATTTGACCGAGTATCTGAACGAGCACGGCGTGAAGGTGCGTTATCTGCACTCGGATATCGATACCGTTGAACGGGTGGAGATCATTCGTGATCTGCGCCTGGGGGTGTTTGATGTGCTGGTCGGGATCAATTTGTTGCGCGAAGGTTTGGATATCCCGGAGGTGTCGCTGGTGGCGATCCTCGATGCGGATAAAGAAGGTTTTCTACGTTCGGATCGGTCCTTGATTCAGACGATAGGACGTGCGGCGCGGAACCTCCACGGCAAGGCTATTTTGTACGCGGACTCGATCACCCGCTCCATGAAGCGTGCGATCGATGAGACCGAGCGGCGCCGCGCCAAGCAGATGGCGTTCAATCGTGATCACGGCATCACGCCGAAGGGTATCGAGCGCAAGGTCACTGATGTGATGGAGGGGGCCTATCCCGGGGCGCCGGGGGCAGCGAGACGTTCTGCCAAGGTTGCAGAAGAGGTCGCGGATTACGGCAAGATGTCGCCTGATCAATTGGCGAAGACGGTCAAACAACTCGAAAAGCAGATGTTCGAACACGCACAGAATCTGGAATTTGAAGAGGCCGCCCGCCTGCGTGATCAGATTAAACACGCGCAGGAGGCGGCCATGGGGCTCGCTGCAGACTGAGGTTTAGTCCTGTAGCTCGGCCAGGCGGGCATAGGCCGGAGACAAGGCCTTGATATGTTCGCGCGCCCAGTAGAGTCCTTCCTGATTGCCGATAAGTTTGAAGATCAAGCCCAAGTCCGCCATGATCTCTATGTCATTTGGATGTTTGGTCAGATATTCCGTATATACGTTGATCGCAGCATTCGATCGGCCAGCTTGGTTCAATAATTGGGCATAGAATGGTTGGTAACTATCTAGTTTGTGGCTGAGCTGATCAAGGCAATCTAGCGCCATATCGATCTCTGCCAACTCCATGGCTAACATGAGCTGACGCTCAAGGGCGTATTGTTTTGTTATCCAATAAGGCTCGTCTTGTACGTTTTGATAAAATATTGCAGCTGATTTTGGTTGTCGTTCAAGTTCGCTAATGTAGCCAGATACAAGGTGATAAAGCTGCAGCCCCCAGTCAGTTTTAAGCGGGCGCAGATTGTTTTGTATTCTCTTTAAGGATGTCAGGTTTTTTTGAAGAAATCGTTGCTGGATGGCATCGAGTTGCCCTATAAGGATTTTTAAATGAAAGTTCTTATCATCATACGTTTTTGAGGCGAAGTCTTTCATGTCTTGCGCAAGACTTTTTTCAAAAACCTGATCTTGGTCAGCCAGTAGTTGTTTTTCGTTTGCAGATAACTTGTTATAAGCCTCGGAATGTTGTGCTATCCAAGTGCGTGCTCTGCCTGGTATTTTATTTTTATTCCAATAACTGATGAGTGACTTTATGTCAGGAGGGGTGTCCTCTTCTTTTGCTCGTTTGTTAATCTCTTCGAGGGCGAGGGTGTAGTGATGTTTAGTGGAGACACTGCCTTTAGCTAGTGCTGAGTAGTACGCCTCCATTTGTGAGATCACTTCATCCACTTCCCACTCATCATCCGCTTTATGACCGGAGAGCGTGTTTGAAAAAGTAGAACTGTTGTATTCAACGATGGTTTGACAAAGATGGTCATAGGTATCTTTGAAAGACTTTTCTATCTCAGACAGCCTGAACCGCTTTTTTGTGTCGATGATTTTTGTATGGGCATTATAAAGGCCTGTGTTTAGTTCTTTAGCTTCGTTTGCGAGATCGTGAATTTTATCAAGAGCGCTTATTGCTGTGCCTAGCTCTTGTTTCATTTGGTTGTATATATCTATGACATACCTTCGATCTTTGTCGGAAGGGATTAGGTTGTTTATTGTTGGTCGAATGGCTGAGGGGAATGGGTTGGAAATTTTTAGCTCGCTTAGTGGTACATAATCAATCTTATTGATTTTAGCGCCATGTTCGGCAATGGTAATTATCTTGCATTTGTCTTTTAATCGTTGGGCCTGCATGGATATCATGTTAATGGCAGTAAAATATCCTTTGTTAGTGTCAGCTTGACCGCCGCTGTTGGTTTCAACAATTAAATCGATATGGCTAAAAAAATGGCCGATGTCTGCTTCAATACTGCCTGTCGCGTGGCTATGCCCCGAATCGCTATAGCATAAATCTACACCAGCCAAGACAATGTTGCTGGCCCCCATATACGCAGCAAGCTCAATGGCACTGTTAGTAACGGTTGGTCCGATAACAGAAATGTTGTCAGGGTTTTTGTCGGTCGTATGTGGATACCTAGGCCCCATGTATACCTGTTTGCCATGCCATTGGGCTGATAGTTTCTGGGTCAATGTGCACGAGATGGCAAAAATGGTGTCGGGTGGGAAGTAGAGACATTCTTTGCTGACAATATAACTAACCTCTTGTGGGTCGACCGAGACAAATACGTCAGGAACAATGCCATCTATTTGTAATCGCTTTGAAATACGAGAAACAGCAATGAGCAATACTTGATCGCGATGGTTCCCTTGCTTGAGCCAAGGGATGAAATTGTCGAGTGACGGACCGCCTGCGAGAATGATGGCGGTTCTATCTGGGCAGCTGTTTCTCAGCAGGTCTGCAGGGTATATGTTTTCAGGCAGCGCATTCAGCTGATGCCTGGAGAAAACTTCAGACTCTAGTTCTATATTGTGCAGGAATACCCAATTGGCCATTTCTTCTTCGACGGCACTGGATAGCTCAGAGTAGGCGTTACTAATTCCTTCCTGGGCGGCGAGGCTTCTGTAGAAAAGATTCCTGCGCCCATAGATGTAGTTGCCTATATTTAGTTCGATTGCTTGATCTTGCCAATCTTTGAATGCACATATCCGTATTTTCGACTTGAGATTTTCTGTGACAAGATCTTGCTCTATTTGGGGAATGACGTTGTCTAGTTCTACAAATAAATAGCTTGTTCCTGATGGAATGCCTTGTTCAAGCACATATTTGATGAGCAGGCCGGAATCGGTGCCAATAACCGTATAGAAAGCATTGTCTTCAAAGAAATACTTTCCAAACTTCTCATCATATTGCTCTGTGATTGGGGTTGTTCCAATGGATGCGGGGGTGGCATGAGGCAGGTATCGCTCTCCGAACGCAGAGATTTCAAAACCAGAGCCTATGTCGACTAAAAATTCTGGTCGTGGGGCCGGCTCAGTGTTTTGTTCTTTCATGGTGGACTCTCTGTTTTGTAAGTCTTTGTAATTTAAGCAGGTATGGCGCTAAAATCAATATGGTTGTGGGTTTAATGTCGAGGGAGGGAAAAAATTTTAAAGTCTTGGTCGCGGCAGGCCGATAGACTAGACGGGAGCGGTGAATACTTCATTTGGAAAGTATATCCGCTGATGACAAGGGGGCTTTACGCGGCGATTAGCGCCTGCGAGCCTCAAAGTATGCAGGAGTCAGTATCATGCCTCAAATAGTTAACAGCAATATCATGTCTCTGAACGCTCAGCGTAATCTGAACAGCACCCAAGCGGCGCTGAAAATTGCGCTACAACGTTTGTCTTCTGGTCTACGTATCAATAGTGCAAAGGATGACGCGGCAGGTTTAGCGATTTCCGAGCGCTTTGGTGCACAAATTCGCGGTTTGCAACAGGCTTCACGTAACTCTGCCGATGCGATTTCTCTGGCCCAAACTGCGGAAGGGGCCATGCAGGAGATCACAACGAGTATCCAACGTATTCGTGAGCTGGCAGTACAATCAGCCAATGCCACCAATAGTACGAGTGACCGGGCTGCATTGGATGCTGAGGTAACTCAGCTGAAAGCTGAGATCAACCGGGTTATCAGTACCAAGTTCAATGGTCAATCGATCATCGGTAAAGATGCGACCTCATTTGTATTCCAGGTTGGTGCAAACAACGGTGATACCATCAAGGTAACAACCACCAACTTGTCTACGAATACCGCCAAGGTTAAGTTCGGAAGCCAAACAGTGCTGTCCGCCGGGGCTGCATCTGCAATGATCTCAGCGGCGGATACATTCCTGACAAAAGTGAACTCCCTCCGTGCAACATTGGGTGCGGTTCAGAATCGTTTCGAATCTGTAATCCGTAACGTTGAAAATACCTCTGAAAACTTGTCTGCTGCTCGCAGTCGTATTCAAGATGCTGATTTTGCCAAAGAAACAGCCGCATTGACACGGGCTCAGATCCTGCAACAAGCAGGTACTGCAATGCTGGCCCAGTCTAACTCTATCCCTCAAAACGTTCTTTCACTACTCCAGTAGTGATTGAATAAGCAAAGGGTTAGAATAGATCCCTCAGTTGCTGGATATTGCAGTCAACTGGGGGATTTAGGCCGAGGAGGTTGTTAGTCATGATTAACGAAGTCTCAACAAATGCAGCTTATGGGGCAACTCATAACTCTTTGACTTCTGCTAGACGTGCGACTCAAGAGCAGCGAGAACAGGTACGTGATACGAGTGGTATAAGTGACTCGCGGCATAATGTTGCCAACAGCGGATCCGCATTGCCGCAAAAAGCAGAACAAACGCAGCAGCAGGATATGGAACAACAGCTTCAGGAAGCTGCTGACCGAATGAGAGAATTCGCTCTTAATATTGATCGGGATCTCGAATTTAAAGTTGATCGGGATAGTGGCACCATGGTTATCAAAGTCTTTGATCCAGAGACAGAAGAGCTTGTTCGCCAGATCCCAAATGAAGATGCTTTATCTATATCAAAGGCTTTGGAGAGTGGGTTAGGGTTTCTAATCAAAGCCGAAGCTTAAATCTTGGCACGGGAATTGCCTCAGGATAAAGCATCTAGTGAGGTGATTTTATGTCTATTTCTGTAGGTGGGCTCAGTACCGGACTCGATGTAAATGCCATTGTAAGTCAGTTGATGGCCTTGGAGCGTCGTCCGTTAGAACAGTTGGACCGGCAAAAGGCCGACAGCAGAGCGCAATTGAGTGCCTTTGGGCAGCTCAAAAGTGCTTTTTCGTCGTTTGAGACGGCGATGGGTAAGTTGGCATCGCGAGACAAATTTGAGCTATTCTCTACTACTTCTTCTAATGAAAATGCGTTTGCCGCGGTAGCTGATACTACAGCCTCAGCGTCATCACACCAAATTACAATCGCTAATTTAGCTCAGGCACACAAAATAGGGTCTGCCTCGTATGTGGATTCTAAAACCGCCATCGGCGGGACGGGCACACTTCATTTTTCGTCTGGCACCAAGACGTTCAATATTGCTGTCAATGGCACTAATAACACCCTTGAAGGGATTCGGGACGCAATTAATGGTAGTACCAATAATTCATTTGTGAACGCCAGCATTATCAATACAGGGAGCGGAAGCCATCTGGTTTTAACATCACGAGAAACCGGGCTCGCTAATGCGGTATCGGTTACCACTACTGATGATGATGCGACCAATGCCGATGGTTCAGGTTTATCTAAGCTTATCTATGGTGCGGGAGCGAGTGAGCTACAGGCTGCCGCCAATGCTAATCTCACGGTTGATGGGTATGCTGTCAGTAGTGCCACAAATGCAGTGACGGGGGTGATTCAAGGGGTTACATTGAATCTGAAGTCTGCTACTACGGTGACTGAATCCTTGGTCGTTGCGCGCGACAATGAGAAAATCAAGACCAATATTCAAGGGTTTGTCGACGCCTATAATAACATTAGCTCTACTATGCGGACACTGGGCGGTAAAGGCGCAACCTTGCAGGGGGATAGTGCCCTATTAAATATGGAGCGCCAGCTTCGTAATATCCTCAATGATAAATTTGCCGGGGGGGGGTACAATTACCTGTCAGATGTGGGGATTAGTACAGGGTCTGATGGGAAACTAGTCGTGGATTCTACGAAGCTGGATAAGGCGCTTTCGAATGACATTACGAGTGTGGCCAAACTATTCGGGGATCAAACCAATGGGTTTGCTGTACGATTTGAAGCTCTGGCCGATACTTTAAGTGGCGCCAGTGGTTTTATTTCGACTAGGGAAGGTAGCATAAATTCTCGAATCAATCTTCTGGATGATCGCCGTGATCTTCTTACATATAGATTGGAGCAAACTGAGAAACGTTATCGAGCTCAATTTAATGCTTTAGAAGGATTGGTGGCGCAAATGCAGTCTTCTGGCGACTTTTTGTCACGCCAGTTGGCTAATCTCCCCACCTTTGGTAGTCGATAAGGTGTGATACTCTATGCTTAAGGCATGCTTCTTCAGTAGCAGTTCATATGGAGACTAAAATGAATTACTCATCACATCTGGATAGTGCACTTAAACAGTACAAAAAAGTGGGTACTGAAACCGATGTTATGACGGCGAGTCCACATCGGCTTATCCAGATGTTATTGGAGGGGGCCCTAGAAAAGATCAACCTCGCTAAGGGCTATATGCAGCGTGGGCAAATTCCATTAAAGGGTAGCCATATCTCGTGGGCGATTTCGATTATCGATGGTTTGCGCATGAGCTTGGACAAGGATCAGGGCGGCGAGATCGCTGAGAATCTGGATGCGCTCTATGATTATATGGGGCGTCGTTTGGCGGAAGCCAATCTCAAAAATGATACAGCCATGCTGGATGAGGTTGTTGGCTTATTGCTAGAAATCAAGGCTGGATGGGATGCGATTGCCACAGACACACGCCCAGCGACATCCCGTACCCAGCCGACAGTGTAGCGATAAATTGCTAGTCGTACTGGCCAAGTCCGGTGTCAGAATCTACCGAAAGTTACTTGCGAAACACGACGGCGGTGATGTTGTCGGCGGCCCAGTCAGGCGATTGGGAGCATGTGTGTCGATTGGAATCTGAGCGCCGGCCGCTGCTTACACAATACTTTTCATCTATTCCTCAAAACTCAGATCTACAGGCTTGGCAGGCATTGGGGGCGTTTTTACTCAATGCTGATCGTCAGATTATGCATTTGGCTAATATCGCCAAGTCCGATGTCGCAAATAGCTTGCGAGAATTGAATGTTTCTCAAAAAGCTACTGCTGCTTATCAAGATAATCAGCCCTAATACATTGATTAATTGACTAATGCTCGCTTGAGAGGTGTTAGTTCTATCTGGTATCGTCGGTGTATGTTCACTAGTGTTTTCTGGGGTCTTTAATTGCAATTCCAAGGTGTTTATTTAGAAGGGCATCTCCCCATTTGCTGGCACACCTTTTCCGGGGAAGGTGGGGCCACAGTTCGTGACGCAATTAATCTCGAGCATATGCGAATGATTAGTGGTTTGGATGATTATTATGCCCCTTCATTGGATATTGATGAGGCCTCAGCCATCTCTCAAGAGTTCCAGCGTTTAGATGCCAAGCTGAATGTGATGATGCAGATGCTGGGGCGTTTATTGGCTCGTGACATCCCACTGCCCCTCCCAAGACAAGTTGTGTTGCAGTCGGGTAAATTGCATTGGCTGTGTGCAGACTCCGATAATATGCCTACTATTGGCACGGATCTCGAGATAGATTTGTATCTAAAACAACAATTTCCATTTCCTCTAACATTTGCTGTCCAGGTAAGCTCAATAGAGTCTGGCTGGGTGAGTTGTGACTTTGCCATTCAGAATGACGAGTTGTCCGATAGTATTGAGCGTTACGTATTCCGAGCCCACAGACGCCAAATAGCCAAAAACAAGAAGCCTGCATAGCGCGATTTTCATTTCAACTGAATATATATCAATATTTTACGCTTGATATCAAAAAAAGATTGTTTGCATGCCAAAAATTTGACAATATGTTGAAAGCTGTTCAAGAGGCCAGCTTGGCTTGAGCAATGACGTCAAATAACAGAGGGTGATGCATGCGCGAATCGGGTGTTCTACTGATTGATGATAAAGCAGAGCGCAGACAAGAGTTGCACGCCGTCCTTGAGTTTATGGATGTCGGTGATGTGACTGCCTGTAGTAGCGAGCAGTGGCAGAAAGAGGCCCGCCAGGATGGGGCGACAGATCAGCAGTACTATGCGGTAGTACTAGCCGGATTGAACGATCGTTCATGTTGTATCGAAATCAGCAAAGAATTGCTGTCATCTACAGTCAAGCCCGTACTCTTGTTGTTGGCGCAAGATGAAGAGGCGGATGCCTATGCGCCAGTCGTGATCAAGGCCTCGGAGTTTCGAATCGACTCTCCTTTCAGACACAAGGCGTTATCGGCGTTGTGGCAGAAAGTGCGTGAGGCTGTACCTCAGCCGTCTCCGAGTGGATTGCCGGCACGCAATAATTCACCAGAACTGTTTAGAAGTCTGGTCGGTGAAAGCAAAGGAATTCATGGTGTCCGCCGTTTGATTGAGCAGGTGGCCGTGTCTGATGCCAATGTGCTGATTCTCGGCGAATCAGGCACTGGCAAGGAGGTTGTTGCGCGCAATGTCCACTATCATTCAAATCGCCGTAATAAACCCTTTGTCCCGATCAATTGCGGCGCCATCCCTGCGGATTTGTTGGAAAGTGAGTTGTTTGGTCATGAAAAAGGGGCGTTTACCGGGGCGATTAGCACTCGGCAAGGGCGTTTTGAATTGGCTGAAGGCGGTACGCTCTTTTTAGATGAAATAGGTGATATGAGCCTGCATATGCAGGTAAAACTATTGCGCGTGCTCCAAGAGCGCACTTTCGAGCGTGTTGGCAGTAACAAGAGTATCACTGCAGATGTTCGGATCGTGGCAGCAACTCACCGTAATCTGGAGCAGGCCATCGAGGAGGGTAAATTCCGCGAGGATTTGTATTATCGTCTTAATGTATTTCCAATCGAAATGCCGCCGTTGCGCGAGCGGATCGAGGATGTGCCACTGCTAGTGAATGAATTGGTTGCGCGTTTGGAGCATGAAAACCGTGGTTCTGTAAGGCTGACACAGGCTGCGATGATGGCGCTGTGTCATTACGATTGGCCCGGGAATGTCCGTGAATTAGCTAATTTTGTTGAGCGTTTGGTCATTATGTTCCCAATGGGTGTGGTGGATGTGAATGACCTTCCTGCAAAATATCGAGTGGTGAGTGACGAAGGGAGAGAGATTGACGAGCAGTTGATTGTTCGGGCAATGGAAGGTGGGCGAAGCTCTAACGAGGTGATGCCCTCTGTGTCTGTTGATGGGATCGTATCGCTGCCGCCTGAAGGCTTGGATCTCAAAGAACACCTTGCAGAGCTGGAGCGTCAGTACATTACGTTGGCCCTGGATGAGGCAGAGGGCATCGTTGCCCATGCTGCGAGTCGCTTGAAACTGCGTCGTACCACGTTGGTTGAAAAGATGCGTAAATATGGCCTGCAGCGTGGAGAAGAAGTGACATAATTTTGACCTTTTGATTTCAAATTTTATATAACTCATTGTATTTTAAGAGTAACAATAAATTGGCCTAAGTTTTGCTTTGTTTGTAGTGAACAAAAGGTTCGTCAACTACCGAACCCCACTACAGGACAAGGCGAGACACAATGCAGGCACAACAGTCTAATCAGCTTCAACATTTGGAGGACGCATTCAAGGCGTTCAATCAAATGTCTGAGCGCCTCATGTACTCCTATTCTCAGCTCGAAACGCAGGTAGAGAGTCTTGGCCTGCAACTGAGTGAACATACTGCCCCAACCCAGTTGGCTGAAACCCAGCGTCGTCTGGCGCGTTTAGAGCGCCTATTAGAAGTATTGCCGGGTGGAGTTGTGGTGCTGGATGGGAATGGCACGGTTCAATTATGCAATCCTGCTGCAATTGAATTTCTGGGCAACCCCTTGCTAGGGATGCCATGGCGCGCTGTCATTGCTCGCGCATTTGCTCCAAGTTATGACGATGGTCATGACGTATCTCTACGCGATGGGCGCCGCGTCAATATCGCAACAAATTCGTTAGGGGATGAGCCAGGTCAAATGTTGTTGATCAACGATGTGACTCAAACTCGTCAATTACAGGATCGTGTCAGTCGTGTGCAGCGTCTGTCATCGATGGGTTATATGGCGGCTTCGCTGGCGCATCAAATTCGCACGCCTTTATCAGCGGCGATGTTGTATACCTCACAGTTGCCAGTCGTTGCTGGCGATAAGATGCGTGTAAAGACCTGTGCCGACAAGGCCCAAAACCAACTGAAATATATAGAGTCAATGATCAGCGATATGCTGGCCTACACCAAGGGAGGGCAGCACGGAGCAGAGCAATGCTTCGAGTTGGATATTCTATTGGATGCAGTGCGCAGCGGTTTGCAAGGCAAATTAAAAGAAAAAAACGCTGTGTTGAATATTCAAAACAATCTGCGTGGTGCGCGCATTCAAGCCAATAAAGATGCACTGCTGAGTGTGTTGTTGAATTTGGCAGCCAATGGCCTGCAAGCGAGCGAAGAACATTGCAGCATCGATATGCAGTTCTCAAGTCGTGACGCTATCAATCTTGATGTTATTGTCCAGGATCACGGCAAGGGAATTGATCCCGATATTCGTCAAACCCTGTTTGAACCCTTTGTAACTACTCGCCCACAAGGCACAGGCCTTGGTCTGGCCGTCGTGAAGTCCATTGTTGAAAAGCATGGCGGCGCCATTGATTTTGAAACCATGTCTGGTCGTGGTACCAGTTTTCGTCTTCGCCTACCGGTGCTGGTTACCGCTGAGGCTAAGGGTGATAAGCAACGTGAGGAAGCGCTATGAACTCTGCAGTATTAGTCGTGGAAGATGATTATTCTCTGCGTGAGGCCTTGTGTGACACATTGTCTCTGGCAGGTATTCCCGTTAAGGCAGTGGCCGACGGTAATGAAGCGCTGAAGGCGATCGAAACTTCCGAATTCTCCATGGTGGTCAGTGATGTCCACATGCCAGATCTGGATGGCCATGGCCTGATGCAATTACTGAAGGAAAGGCATCCAAATTTGCCAGTTGTATTGATGACTGCTTACGGTAATGTCGAGAAGGCTGTTCAGGCTATGCGTGAAGGAGCTGCAGATTATCTAGTCAAGCCTTTCGAGGCGGAAGTGCTAGTTAATATGGTGAATCGTTATTTGAACCAAGTAGAGGCCAGTGGCGCCGTAGTCGCTGAAGATCCTAAGACCTTGAAGATGATTGCCCTGGCCGAGCGTGTTGCGGCAACAGACGTTACTGTGATGTTGAATGGTGAAAGCGGTGTAGGCAAAGAAGTGGTTGCTCAACACATTCATCGTAGCTCTCCTCGAGCTTGTTCTCCATTCGTTGCGATTAACTGTGCTGCGATTCCAGACAACATGCTTGAAGCAGTCTTGTTTGGGTATGAGAAGGGGGCATTCACTGGCGCTTATCAAGCGAGTGCCGGTAAGTTTGAACAGGCACAAGACGGCACCTTGTTGCTCGATGAAATATCAGAGATGGATCTTGCGCTGCAGGCAAAGTTGCTGAGAGTGATTCAAGAGCGCGAGGTCGAGCGTCTCGGTGGCAAAAAAACTATCCCGCTGAATGTTCGTATCATTGCGACGACTAACCGTAATCTGAAGGCAGAAGTCGAAGCTGGGCGTTTTCGCGAGGACTTGTATTATCGCTTGAATGTATTCCCCATTCGTATTCCGCCATTGCGCGAGCGTATGGCAGATGTGATTCCAATGGCAGAGTTCTTTATCAAACGTCACCAAATGCCGGGTATGCCAATGCCTGAATTAACTGAAACTGCAAAGGCTGCTTTGATTCGCCATGCTTGGCCAGGCAATGTGCGTGAGCTGGAGAATGTGATGCAACGTGCCCAAATTCTATCGAACGGTGACACGATTCGTGCTGAAGATATTGTTTTCGAGATGGATGAAGATATGCCCATCGAAGCTGTTCCTGAATTGGTATGTGAAGGTGGCGACAAACGTTTGACGGCAGATCTGCGCGTCACCGAGTATCAGATCATTCTCGATGCGCTACGCAAATATGGTAGTAAGAAGCAGGCAGCGACCGAATTGGGCGTTAGTCCGCGTACTCTGCGTTACAAAATGGCTAGGATGCGTGAAGAAGGGCTAGTGATTCCTGGTGAGGAGCATTGAGATGAATATTAATAATGATATCAATATTAATCAGGTGCTAAACCAAATGCGCGTGTTGGCTGCGCAAGCACAAAGCAAACAGAACGTTGATGCTGTGCAACAAACCGGTGCGACTCAGGGCCTGGATTTTTCAACGGTGCTGAAGAGTTCAGTCGATACTGTCAACTCGTTGAGCAAAACATCGGGTGATTTGAAGAAACGCATGGAAATGGGTGATCCCAGCGTTAATCTGGTTGATGTCACCATCGCATCTGAAAAGGCCAAGTTGGCGATGACAGCGATGACAGAGGTGAGAAATAAACTAGTACAAGCCTATAAAGACGTTATGAGCATGTCCATGTAAGGATGAGGTAAGGCATTATGGCTCTAGTTAAAGCAGAGAATCTTTCGGCCCAGGTAACCGGTTTTAACCGTTTGCCGATGGTGCGTCAGTTGGGGCTGATGGTTGGTATCGCAGTCAGTATTGCACTGGCAGTGGTTATTATTCTGTGGTCGCAGCAACCGAGCTATCGCATGTTGTATGGTAATCTCGATGATCAGCAAGTGATGGAAATCTCCAATATACTTGATCAATCGGGTATCAAATATGAAATCAACCAGGCTACCGGTGCGGTCATGGTCGACGGTAGTCGTTTGTATGATGCGCGTTTGAAATTGGCCGGGGCAGGTTTGCCACGTGATAGCGGCGTGGGTTATGAGTTGCTGCATAAAGAGCAGGGCTTCGGTACCAGTCAATTTATTGAGACGGCTCGTTACCAACAAGCGTTGGAAGGTGAGTTGTCTAAAACCATCACGTCGATATCAGCTGTCAAAGGTGCCCGTGTGCACCTGGCCTTGCCCAAGCAATCAGCCTTTGTACGTAATAAAAAGCGTCCCAGTGCATCTGTGGTAGTGACTTTAAATCAAGGGCGGACACTATCGCCAGATCAAGCCGCATCGGTGACTCACTTGGTGGCTTCTAGTGTGCCAGGGATGCTAGCGGACGATGTGACATTGGTTGATCACACGGGACGTTTGTTGAGCATGCCTGGCTCAATGAATGAAATGCGTTATACCGCGACCCAATTCGATTATCGTAAGAATCTTGAGGAGTATTACACCAAACGTATCGAGAATATTCTAATGCCGATTCTCGGTGCGGATGGGATGCGTGCGCAGGTTGTGGCTGATCTGGATTTCACTGTGACCGAAAAGACTCAAGAGGCATATAACCCAGATTTGCCATCCATTCGTAGTGAACAAACAATTGAAGAATTGAATCAGGCGGCGCGTACAGGTTTACAGGGTGTGCCAGGTGCATTGACAAATCAACCGCCAGAAGATGCCAATCTAGCTCAGAATGGAGCATTGCAGGGGACGGATAGCAGTGAGCAAAGTATCGATAAAAACAGCTCACGCCGGGTGGTACGAAATTATGAGTTAGATCGTACAGTTAGCCATACCAAGCTGTCTACAGGGACGGTGACCCGTCTATCTGTAGCGGTTGTGGTCGATAATATGCAAGAGACCAATGACGCAGGAGAAGTTGTCAGTCGTGCGATGACCCAGGAAGAGATCGACCGGATTACTTCTCTGGTTCGTGAGGCTGTTGGTTATCGGGCTGACCGTGGTGACAGTGTGAATGTGATTAATGCGCCTTTTCAACAAGTTGCAGAGCCCGAGCCACTGCCTGAGCCATCTCTGTTCGAACAACCTTGGGTCTGGGATATTATTAAGCAGCTGGCAGCGATTGTGGCAATCATTTTGTTGATCTTTACTGTAATTAAGCCCGTGCTGACCAGTTTGGCAAAACAGGGTAAGCGTCCAGCAGCATTACCTGCAGGCGCGGGTGAGGCAGCTGAGGGTATGGGGGCAGAGCAGTTGGCGTTGGCAGGTGGTGGGGCAGTGCCTGCCTTGCCAGGTGGCAAGTCCTACGAAGATCAGCTGGCGGACGCTAAGGCGGTGGTAACTCAAGATCCTCGCCGTGTGGCTGAGATCGTGAAAGGTTGGGTAGAAGCAGATGCCGGATAAAGACAAAAAAAAGAAGCCTTCCGATTCGGGTGAAATGTCAGGCTCCGAGCGTGCGGCTGTATTGCTGATGAGTTTGGGTGAGTCTTCGGCTGCGGAAATCTTGAAGCATCTAGGACCACGTGAAGTGCAGAAGGTCGGTGCAGCAATGGCCACGATCAATAATATGCCCAAGAACGTGGTTCATCAGGTACTGTCGGAATTTAATGAAGAGGTTGGAGATCAGGCAGCACTTGGAGGCTCTGAAGATTATATTCGCAACCTACTGGTCAATGCCTTGGGCGCAGATAAGGCGACCCAGGTTATTGACCGCATTTTATTTGGCCATTCATCCAAGGGGCTGGAGTCACTGAAGTGGATGGAACCAAAAGCAGTTGCCGAACTGATTCGTCGCGAGCATCCACAGATCATTGCAATTGTGTTGTCTTATCTGGACCCCGATCATTCTGCGGGTGTATTGGGTATGCTGCCTGAACGGACCCGCGCCGATACGATTATGCGGATCGCCTCGCTGGATGGTATTCAGCCCGCCGCTTTGAATGAACTTGACTTCATCCTGGAGAAACAGTTTACGGGGAATAGCACTGTTCAGTCCTCTAGTGTGGGGGGGATGAAAACAGCGGCCAGCATCCTTAATTTCATGGATTCATCGGTAGAAGGTGAGATCATGGATGAAATCCGTGAGTCTGATCCTGAGCTGGGACAAAACATCGAAGACTTGATGTTTGTATTCGACAATATTGCAGAGATTGATGATCGTGGCATTCAGGCCCTGCTACGTGAGGTATCTTCTGAAACCTTGTTGTTGGCACTGAAGGCTGCAGATGAGAATTTGAAAGAGAAAATTTTCAGAAACATGTCTAAACGTGCAGGTGAAATGCTGCGTGACGACCTCGAGGCCCGTGGTCCGGTTAAGCTCAGCGAGGTGGAAGGTGCACAGAAGGAAGTACTGGCAATTGCGCGTCGCATGATGGAAGCGGGCGAATTGACGATCGGTGGTAAGGGTGAGGAGTATGTCTAAGCCTGAGGCAGATAACAGTGTCATCAAACGGATGACCTTGACCGAATTTGGGGCAGTCAGCGTCAAACAGAAGTCGCCACAAGAAATTGAGGCACATCGAAGCCAGGAGCTAGAACATTTGCGTCAGCAGGCCTATCAAGAAGGTTTCAATCAAGGACTGCAGGATGGTGTTGCTGCAGGGAGGCAGCAGGTAGAGACTTTGCAGGAACAACTGCATTACGTGGCTTCCATTTTCCAGCACCCCTTGACGCAATGCGATGAATTGGTCGAGCGGGAGTTGGTACAACTCGCTGTTGCAGTGGCCAAGCAGATTGTACGCCGGGAGTTAAAGACTGATCCCGGACAAGTCATCTCTGTGGTGCGAGAGGCTGTTGCCACGCTGGCCACATCAGCACAAAACATCAAGATTCATCTTCATCCGGATGATGCCGAGATCGTGCGTAAAGTGATGCTCAGCGGTGATGATGAACAGGCCTGGGTGTTGGTAGAAGATCCCATACTGCAGCGGGGCGGCTGTCATCTGACGACGGCCAGTTCAGACGTGGATGCCACCATCGAGAGTCGGGTGGCTGCCATTGCTGCCAAGTTGCTCGGTGGCGAGAGAGCCGGAGATGAGTAGTTCGCGGGCCCAAGGGTTTGCCACTAGCCTGCAGCGTCGGCGCGAGGCGCTGAGCAAGCCTGTGCCGTTGGTGGTGAGTGGGCGATTGACGCGCATGGTGGGCTTGACGCTCGAGGCTGTTGGCATTCAGGCAGCGATCGGTGGTCGCTGTTTGGTGGTACCCAATCAGGGCGAGCCAGTCGAGGCAGAGGTGGTTGGTTTTGCCGGAGATAAAACCTATCTGATGCCTACGGGGAGCATTCAGGGTTTGGTTCCCAATGCCAAGGTTATTCCTACCACTGAGATGCTGATGGCGCCGGCAGGTAAATCATTGCTTGGGCGTGTACTCGATGGTTCAGGTCGTCCATTGGATGATAAGGGGCCACTCAATGCCGAGGCACAGGTTTCGTTAAACGGTAAATTCATTAATCCATTATTGCGTCATCCTATCGATCAGCCCTTGGATGTAGGTGTGGGGGCAATCAATGCCATGCTTACAGTTGGCCGAGGTCAACGGATGGGGCTTTTTGCAGGTAGTGGTGTAGGTAAGAGTGTGTTGTTGGGGATGATGACACGCTACACCAATGCCGATGTGATCGTGGTTGGAATGATTGGTGAACGCGGTCGCGAGGTGAAGGAATTTATCGAAAACATCCTCGGCGAAGAGGGGATGTCCCGGTCAGTGGTAGTGGCTACCCCGGCCGATAACTCACCACTCATGCGTATGCATGGGGCGATGCTGGCGACCAGTATTGCTGAGTATTTTCGGGATCAAGGCTTACAGGTGTTGTTGTTGATGGATTCGCTGACGCGTTTTGCCCAAGCCCAGCGTGAGATTGCATTGGCGATAGGTGAACCTCCAGCCACTAAAGGTTATCCACCTTCAGTGTTTGCCAAACTGCCACAGTTGGTTGAACGGGCTGGTAATGGTGCCAAAGGAGGGGGATCCATCACGGCCTTTTATACGGTGTTGACCGAAGGTGATGATCAGCAGGACCCCATTGCCGATGCTGCGCGTGCGATTTTGGATGGTCATATCGTTTTATCACGCCGCTTGGCCGAAGCCGGGCATTACCCCGCGATCGATATCGAGGCATCGATCAGTCGGGTCATGACGGCGATTACCTCGCCAGAGCATCAGCAGGCAGCGCGCCATCTCAAATATCTGTATTCGCTCTATGAGCAGAACCGAGACTTGATTACCGTTGGAGCCTATAACCGGGGTAGCGATCCCCGCGTGGACGAGGCGATCGCCTATAACCCGGCGATAATGACCTTCCTTAAACAAGGCATCAAAGAAGGGTTGTCGTTTGCGCAAAGCATTCAAAAGCTGGCGGCGATTTTCAGTAAGCGTGCAGGTAAGGGTGAATGATTAAGAAGTCACAACGCATTCAGCCAGTGGTTGATTTGGCTCACCATGATGAGAAAGATGCTGTCAAAGAACTGGCTGCAGCACTCAAGGCCTTGAACAATAATAGTGAGCGGTTGCAGCAGCTGGAAGGTTATCAACTGGAGTATATGGAACGCTTTAGAACAGCGGGCCAGGCGGGAATATCCGGCAGCAGAATCAACGATTTTCGCGCCTTTTTGACCAAGATCAAGGCTGCGATTGAGGCGCAGCGGGAAGTGGTGGAGTCATCGAAACGTTATCTTGAGCAAAAAAAGCGTTTTTGGTTTGCCAAGCGTGGGCGTTCTCGTGCCTTGGACGCAGTTCTGGAGAAGTACATGGCGGACGAACGGGTAATTCAGGCAAAGCGAGAACAACGGGAATTGGATGACAGGCCGCTGCGGGTGGATCAAGATTGAGCCAGAGGTGAAGGTCGATATCATGTAAGTTGTTGGTTTTGAATAAGTAAAAACCTATTGTCGAGTGTGGTTTTTGATCTTAATAAGTTTGATGTGTTCTAAAGTGTTGTTAATGACTGCCGCTAAAACGTCTTGTAAGGAGCGGGTACATTGCCTACAGGACAAACGATCAACCTACGGATATGGAAGGATCGAAATTAATGGACAACGGGGATATATCATCAGAAACATTGATCGAGTGTGAGGATTCGCTGGATGTTTCTGTTCTGACAGACTTCAAAGCTTTGCTTGCCCAGGCGGCCGAGCAGAATATGCCGGTTGTACTGGACGGATCCCGCATTGAACGAATTGATGCTGCGGCTCTGCAGCTGATTTACTCTTTTTTTATACATGCTAAAGATGCGGGATTTTCCGTATCTTGGCGTGCGCCATCGGATACGGTATGCAATGCCGCGAGACTGAGCGGCGTAACGGAAGCCATGGGTTTATAGTTAGGACACAGGTAATACCTGAGTAGCATTAGGTATAACGGGGGAAGCAACATGCCGACGATACTTGCAGTAGATGATTCAGCGTCCATGCGTCAAATGGTGGTATTTACATTAAAAGGTGCCGGTTATACGGTGGTAGATGCTGTAGATGGGGTTGATGCCCTATCAAAGGCTAAAAGCAATAAGGTTGACTTGGTAATCACCGACGTCAACATGCCAAATATGGATGGTATATCCCTGATTCGCGAGCTGCGTGCGTTACCCAATTTCCGGTTTACACCTATGTTGATGCTGACGACTGAATCAGGTTCGGATAAAAAGGCAGAAGGCAAGGCTGCGGGGGCTACGGGATGGATTGTCAAACCATTCAACCCGGATCAATTACTCGCCACTATCAAAAAAGTATTGAGGTAATCCCATGAGTATTGATGTCAGTCAGTTTCTCGACACTTTCTATGAGGAGAGTTTTGAAGGACTCGACATCATGGAAAGCGAGCTCCTGGAGCTTGATGTAGGTGCCGCTGATCAAGACAGTATTAACACAATATTTCGTGCAGCCCATTCGATAAAGGGAGGCAGTGGCACGTTTGGCTTGAATGCTGTCGCCAGTTTTACACACGTATTGGAAACCTTGCTGGATGAAATGCGTGATGGAAAGCGCAATGTCACCCAGCCTGCGGTAGATTTGATGCTGACCTCGGTGGATGTGTTGCGCGAAATGCTGAATGCCCTAAAGACGGGCCAAGATATTGATGCAGAGCACGCGGCCGAAGTACAGCAGCAATTAGAACGATTGTTGAAAGGTGGAGAGGAGCCAGACAATGATGTTTCTGGTGTTGATCACACCTCTTTGTCGGATCATCCGGAAGTTATGGTTGGTTCAGGATGGCACATTCGTTTTAAACCGCTTTCTCATCTGTTCAAGACAGGGAATGATCCTGTTCGTTTATTCGAAGAATTGTCCGATCTGGGCACCATCCAGGTCAAGGTGAATGATAGTGGGCTACCTTCATTTGCCGATATTGATCCTGAAGACTGTTTTCTGTCGTGGGAGATTGAATATATTGGCGATGCCGATGAGGCCCAAATTCGTGATGTATTCGCTTGGGTGGATGATGATTGTGAGTTGGAATTAACCATTATCGGTGGTGAGCAAAAGGCAACAACAGTAGAAACAGTGGCGGTTGCCCCGGTAGCGGCACCTGCTAGTAAAACGACTGCGCCGGCAGCGCCAGCACCTGTTGCTAAAGCTGCGGCTGTCGCAGCAGCTCAACCCAAAGAAGCTCCACCAATCGCTCCACCAAAAACTGAAGAAAAATCCGCCGTTGCGAGAAAAGCAGCGCCCCCCAGTACTGAATCGGGTTCGATTCGTGTCGGGATTGATAAGGTAGATGCGTTGATCAATATGGTCGGCGAGCTTGTTATTACCCAGTCGATGCTCAATCAACTAGGCGAAGACTTTACGATGGATAAGGTCCAGCGCCTACAGGAAGGGTTGGCCGAGTTGGAGCATCATACGCGTGAATTACAAGAAAATGTAATGCGTATTCGTATGTTGCCTATCAGTTTTGCATTTAATCGTTTTCCCAGGCTGGTGCACGATTTAAGTCAAAAAATGGGTAAGAACGTTGAACTCAAGCTCTCGGGCGAGAACACCGAGCTTGATAAAACAGTTATGGAAAAGATCGGTGATCCATTAGTCCATCTTGTACGCAATGCATTGGATCATGGCATTGAAAAACCTGAAGTGCGTGCATCTCTTGGCAAACCTGCAGTCGCTACGCTTCATCTGAATGCCTATCACCAAGGCGGTAATATTGTCATCGAAATTAGTGATGATGGTGCTGGTCTGAATACAGAGAAGATCAAGAACAAAGCAATTGAAAAAGGGCTGATAAACGCGGGTGATGAGTTGTCCGCAGAAAAGGTTAATGAGCTCATTTTTTATCCAGGATTTTCAACCGCAGATCAGATCAGTGACGTGTCTGGCCGGGGCGTCGGCATGGATGTGGTGAAGAAGAATATTAAGGACTTGAGTGGTGCGATCGAGGTGCTTTCAATACCCGGAAAAGGGTCGAGATTTACCATCCGCCTTCCTTTGACATTGGCTATTCTTGATGGCCAGTTGGTACGTTTGGGCGATCAAACATACATTGTCCCGCTAGTCTCTATTATCGAATCTCTGCAAATCCGCAAAGAGAATGTGAAGTCTATTGCTTCTGATTCTGAGCTTTATAGACTGCGCGATGAGTATGTGCCTATCCTGCGGCTGCATAAGGTATTTAATACCAAGTGTGACAATAAAGAGTTGATCAATGGACTGCTGGTAGTCGTTGAGGGGGATGGTCAGTTGGCTGGCATTTTTGTTGACGATCTATTGGGTCAGCAACAAGTAGTGATCAAGAGCCTGGAATCAAATTTCAAGCGGGTAGATGGCCTGTCGGGTGCGACAATTCTTGGGGATGGTACAGTTGCGTTGATCCTAGATATCCCAGGATTGGTAAAGCTATCCAAAGAACGCATCAAAAAACGGGCAGCAGCTTCGGCAGCAGCCTAGGAGATAACTATGAATACGGTGCACAGAATGGATAATGAAGTCTTGGGAATGAATGGCGAAGGTAACCAGTATCTGACCTTTATGTTGGCCGGCGAAGAGTACGGCGTGGATATCCTGCGAGTGCAGGAGATCAAGGGCTGGGATCAAGTAACGCCTATCCCAAATACACCAGCGTATATCAAAGGTGTGATCAACTTGCGTGGAACGATTGTCCCGATCTTTGATTTGCGCGAGCGATTCAGGCTGGAGGCGATTGCGTATGGCCCAACGACTGTTGTAATCGTCCTCAAAATTAAGGGCGAGAAGGGCGAGCGCACAATGGGGATCGTCGTGGATGCAGTTTCAGAAGTTTACAATATCAATGAAGATGCACTGAAAGCGGCCCCTGATTTTGGTCAAGCAATAAGTACAGATTTTGTTAAAGGCTTGGCGACGATCGATGAAAAGATGATCATTGTGTTGGATATAGATCATTTGCTGAATAGTAGCATTGTCGCTGAAGCTGGGCGTTTAGTCCGTGATTAATGGTATGCAGCCAATGCTGGCAGAATGTCAGTTTGTGCGTACGATCGATGGTCGTAATGTACGGGTTTGTTGAGCGCACAACAGCTTTTCATCTTGGCTCGTATACAGCCATAAAAACAATCACCATAAAATTTAATTCCCGTTTATTAATGGGGAATCACTGCTGGGGGTGGCAATGAGCACGAATAGCAAACAGCGCGGCACGGCAGCGCTGGATAAGTCCGTGATATCTGAGTTTGAGCATTATTTGTTCGATGAAATTCTCTCAGCACCAACGGAGTTTGGTTTTTCGCCACCCATTTCAAATTACCAGGTATTTAATTTCTGTCATTTTGTCTCGAGCGCCTTAGATGCATCAGCGTCCGGGGGGCAGGGTGAAAAACTGGATGAAGCGTGGTTGAACAGGCTGCATCTAGACGAGACAATTGTTCACAAAATAAAAGCTGAGTTAATAAAGTTTTCAGCCGAGACTAATAAGGGGTCGATGCAGCATAGTGCTGATGAGTTGACACAATACTTATTAGAAATAATCAATAAATCAAATACAAACCCAGTGCACAAGGAGCAAACAAACATGAGCGCAAATATGATTCAGGTTGAAAAAACGGACTATGAATCGCTGAAGAAACAGGTGTTGGAGTTGCGTTCAGCTGTGTCTGGGTCCATGACTGCGATTATGATGATCGATAGGGATCTTAAGATTACATATGCCAATCAAGCAACGGTGGATTTGTTAAGCAAAAACGTAGATGTACTAAGATCTATATTCCCAGGGCTGAATCCAAAGGATCTGCTTGGAGAGTGTATCGATCAATTCCATAAAAACCCCTCTCACCAGAGAAAAATATTGGCTAATCAGGCAAATTTTCCCTACAAAACAGATATCAAAGTAGGGCCGCTGACATTCCAATTGAATATTACCGCGATGCTTGATGATGCCGGTAATTACATTGGGAATACCTTGGAGTGGTCCGATGTAACAGAGTTGCGTCAGAAAGAAAACGAGGTGGTTCGGCTGCAGGCAGCAGTGCAAAACTCAATGACTCCGGTCATGATGATCGATAGAGACTTGGTGATCACCTATGCCAACACGGCCACCATTGAGTTGCTCACGAAAAATGAAAGTACCCTGAGACAGTTATATCCAGGCTTTAGTGTTTCTTCGGCACTGGGGACATGTATAGATATCTTTCATAAGAACCCGAGCCATCAGCGTAAACTGTTAGCCGATCCATCTAATTTGCCGTACAGCACAGATATCAAGGTAGGACCTTTAATATTTAATATTAATGTGTGCGCCCTGTTTGACATGGCTGGAGAGTATATCGGTAACTCTTTGGAGTGGGCAGATGTGACCGAGCAAAGAGCCCGGGAGATGGAGGTGTCACGACTGAAGTCTGCTGTTGATAGCTCTACTAGCGCATTGATGCTGTGTGATGAAGATTTAAATATCACCTATGTGAACTCATCTGTTGTTGAGTTGTTGCGTCGCCGTATAAGTGAACTACGCAAGGTGTTTCCAAGGTTGGATCCAGATAAGTTGGTTGGCCAGAATATTGACCAGTTCCACAAGAATCCTGCACATCAACGCTCATTATTATCTGATCTATCTCGCTTGCCTGCCAAGGCAGAGATCAAGCTCCTGGATCTAGAGTTTGAAGTTAATGCCACTGCGATCACTGACTCCAAAGGAAATTACATGGGGAATATGGTTGAGTGGAAAGACATTACCGAACAAAAAGATGCTGAATCTCAAGTGCGTGAGCTGATTAAGGCTGCATCTCAAGGTGATCTTGATAAGCGTATCGATTCAAGTCGATACGAAGGTTTTATGCGTGGTTTGTCTGAGTCTGTGAATAATCTCATTGACTCGATGGTTGCTCCTCTGCGTGAAGGGATTACAGTCATCAAGAGCCTATCTGATGGTGATCTGACCAATAGTGTTGTTAATGATTATGGAGGTGAGTTTGGTGTCCTTAAAGACGCTATCAATTCGTCGATGGCCAATTTGAAGGACATGGTAATCAAGATCAGAGAAACATCCGAAAATATTCAAACCTCATCTTCAGAGATCGCGCAGGGTAATTCTGACTTGAGTCAGCGGACCGAAGAGCAGGCATCTTCCCTGGAAGAGACTGCATCTAGCATGGAGCAGCTAACAGGTACCGTGAAACAGAATGCTGACAATGCAAGACAGGCAAACCAATTGGCATCCAGTGCCCGTCAGCAAGCCGAGAAAGGTGGTGATGTTGTTGGTAATGCAGTATCAGCCATGGCCGAGATCAATGCGGCGAGCAAGAAAATTGCCGACATCATCGGTGTTATTGATGAGATCGCCTTCCAAACTAATTTGTTGGCACTAAATGCGGCCGTGGAGGCAGCACGTGCAGGAGAGCAAGGAAGAGGTTTTGCGGTTGTTGCGTCTGAAGTGAGAAGTCTGGCGCAGCGTAGTGCTTCAGCCGCCAAAGAGATTAAAACGCTGATAAAAGATAGCGTAGAAAAGGTCGAAGAGGGCTCTCGTCTGGTGAATGAATCAGGTGATACTCTGGAAGAAATTGTGAATTCGGTTAAAAAGGTTAGCGATATTATTGCTGAGATTGCCGCTGCAAGTCAGGAGCAATCTGCAGGTATCGAGCAAGTTAATAAAGCTGTGATGTCGATGGATGAGGTGACACAACAGAATGCTGCGTTGGTGGAAGAGGCAGCTGCTGCGAGTGAGTCCATGGATGAACAGGCGAAAGGCATGCTGACGATGATGGAGTTTTTCAATGTGGGTGTTGATAATCATAACGCTCGCCAGCCAGCCCGTCGCACAGCTGCTCCATCCGCGCCAGCTTCACGCCCAGCCCCTGCGCGGAAAACAGCTGCCCCTAGGAAGCCAAGTGCCGGTCGTTCGAATGATGCCGATGGCGGTGAATGGGAAGAATTCTAGGCCTTTAATGTTCTAGTTTAGGACGGGTAAATACGATGTCTAAGGAGTTTGAATTAAGCGACAGTGATTTTGAAAAAATCAGAGTCCTGGTTCGTGAGCATACTGGAATCAGTTTAAGCGAAGGCAAACGTGATATGGTGTATAGTCGCCTTGCTAGACGCTTGAGACAGCTTGGTGTGGCTGATTTCAAAAAATATTGTTCCATGCTCGAGGATTCGTCGAATCCTGAGATTGGTAACTTTATCAATTCGGTGACGACGAACCTGACTGCATTCTTTAGAGAGGATCACCATTTTCAGTTCTTAAAGACAACCTTATTACCTAATTTGATGAAGCAGAACCAGGCCACCAGGAAGATTCGCATCTGGTCAGCGGGATGTTCGACAGGGGAGGAGCCATATAGCATCGCAATGACTGTGCGAGAGGTCATCTCCGAATCGTCGGGATGGGATGTGAAAATATTGGCAACTGACTTGGATACCAATGTATTGGCAACTGGGCAGAGTGGTGTTTATACAGAAGATCGTATTAAGGGAGTGCCCGCCTCTGTTGTTAAGAAATGGTTTTTACGTGGCAAAGGTGGTTCTCAGGGTAAAGTGAGAGTGTCCCAGGAGTTAAGGGATATGATTACCTTTCGTCAATTGAATTTGATGGGGGAGTGGCCAATTAAGAATAAAATGGACCTAATTTTTTGTCGAAATGTGGTGATTTATTTTGACAAGCCTACCCAGAAGATTTTGTTTGATCGATATGCTAATGCGCTTCGAGATGATGGCCATTTGTTTGTTGGGCACTCCGAAACGCTTTATAAAGTGTCTGATAGATTTAGCCTGTTGGGGCAGACAATTTATCGAAAAACTCATTGAGGTGGCCAATGCATTCATCGCATAGGATGCGTGGAGTTGATATGAAGCCTGTGCTCCCCGGATTTGAGAATATAAACAGATATTGGGATAAGGCTCAGGAAATAAATGCGGCCAAGATTTTGCCGGGTGAGTTTTATGTTACTACCTATGATGAAGTAATTGTTACTGTATTGGGCTCTTGTGTGTCCGCTTGCGTCAGAGACAGGGTGTTTAGCATCGGTGGCATGAATCACTTTATGCTCCCGGCTAGTCAGCCCGAAAGACAGCATGATGCCAACTCTGCATGGGGAAGCATGGCGACACGGTATGGCAACTATGCGATGGAGGCATTGATCAACTCGATACTGAAGCATGGTGGGCGCCGTGAAAATCTTGAGATCAAAATATTTGGTGGTGGTAAGATTCTCGAGAAAATGACCAATATTGGCAGTAAGAATATTCAGTTTGTGCATGAATTTATTCGAATGGAAGGTCTAAAACTAATCGCCGAAGATGTGGGTGATATCTATCCTAGGAAGGTTCAGTATTACCCTATGTCGGGTAAGGTCCGTATGAAGAAACTAAGATCATTGCACAATAATACGATTATCGAACGCGAGACTCGTTACTTGGATACCTTGGAGTCTAAGCCTATCGAAGGCGAAATTGATTTGTTTTAGGTGTAGATAGCATGATCAAAGTACTTATAGTTGACGATTCAGCACTCGTAAGACAGATGCTGACGGAGATCTTGCAGAGCGCTGGCGATATCGAAGTTGTTGGCGTAGCGCAGGATCCATTAATTGCTCGTGACAAAATCAAACAACTTAATCCTGATGTTTTAACTCTGGATGTAGAGATGCCACGCATGGATGGGTTGACCTTCCTGCGTAATTTGATGCGGCTGCGGCCAATGCCAGTTGTAATGGTGTCCTCCCTGACTGAGCAAGGTGCTGATGTTACACTGCAAGCACTTGAGCTTGGGGCAATTGATTTTGTGACAAAACCCAAGATTGATTTGCAGTATGGTCTAAATGAATATCGGGAAGAATTGATTGCTAAGATTCGCGTTGCAGCCAATGTTAAGCCGGCAGCATTGGCGAATTTATCCGGGTCATCGTTAAAAGCCAAGCCCAAATTTTCTGCCGATGCAGTGATCAGCAAATCCACAACTCGTCATTACAAGACGACAGACAAACTGATTGCGATTGGTGCATCTACAGGGGGAACGGAGGCGATTAAGGATGTGTTGATGGGATTGCCGCCTGATACGCCCGGCATAGTAATTGCGCAGCATATTCCTGAAGCTTTTAGCGCGCCATTTGCTGCGCGCATGGATAAAAATACAGCGCTGTCAGTCTGTGAGGCGAGAGATGGGCAGCAAATTTTGCCAGGGCATGCGTACATAGCCCCCGGATGTGCTCATTTGCTGGTTGTGCGTGATGGTGCCCGTTATGTGTGTAAATTGAGTGATGGCCCTCCAGTCAATCGGCATCGTCCATCAGTAGACGTGTTGTTTCGTTCGGTGGCTCAAAGTGCCGGGCCTAATGCGACAGGTGTTATTCTGACGGGGATGGGGGCCGATGGTGCAGATGGCCTGAAAGAAATGCATGATGCCGGGGCCAAGACCATTGCGCAGGATGAAAAGACCAGTGTGGTTTGGGGAATGCCGGGTGAGGCCGTTGCCCGTGGTGGGGTTGACCACATTGTCCCCCTGAATAAGGTTTCCGATCATATTTTAAAACTAATCCAGGACTAGTTGGTCCCCCCGTATATTACGGGGGGTTGCGTCTTGGTCTCCTATCCTGGGCTGATACCCCCTTCGTATTCACCCTGCAATTGTTGGTATAAAACTTGCCTATATTAAGTTGGATTGCTAACAAGGGTGTGATATGAACACAGGACTTTCTCCATTGTTATCGCTGAATCCACCTAAGAGTGGAGAGGTGGGCTTTAGTGTGGCTCCTCCAAAAATGGAGGGTAATCAACTGGTTAGTGGTGGTCTGTTTTTGTCTCAATATATGGCAGCCGGGCAGGCATTGACGGCCAATGGACGTTTGCCTGTGCCGCCAGGTGCGATGCCTGTCGAGTTGTTGGGGCAACTGTTTGCCGAAGGGGGCAGCGGGCTGCCGCAATTGTTTGCAGACGGTAGCAATGAGTTGCCGCAGATATTTAAAGATCTGTTGGCTCAATTACAGGCCGGTGAGCTAGGGCCGGTGAGTGCCGCACCTGAGTTGGATGGAGTGCTGCAGGAGTTTCAGGCCCTGTTACAAGAAGGGGATGAAGAGGCAATTATCGGGTTCCTGCAGCAACATCAACTGTATATTTCTCCTCAAGCGGAGCTCAAGCCTTTACCGGCGAATATGCCAGCCTCTGCGGCAGCGGTTATCGCGCAGAGTGTTCAGGGACGTACCGATGTTCCATTGCCATTCAATGCTGAATTTGGCTTGGAAGCCAAGGGTTCGAAGCCGTTGGCGACCGAGCTAGCGAATGCCTCGCCGACAGAACAGGCGGAAGAGATGATCGCGCGCCCCAAGGTTGCTGAAACAGTAGAAAAGAAAGAAGCTGATGTGATTCGTCAGGTTAAGATGAGCGCCTTAATGAATCAAATGGCTCAAACAGGTCAAGGGGGAGGCGGCACGGATTTGGGGGGTAACTCCGGCGGTCGTCAATCCGGCGGCGAGCAGCCTCAGGCATGGATGACGGCGGCATCTTCATTGATAAATGGGGCTAGACCTATTGTCGCTGTGGCTCAAGCCGCGCCGCTTTCGACCGCCATTCCACTGCCCGTTCAGGATCCTGGCTGGTCGAATGCCTTTGCCAATCGTATTACCTGGATGGTGCGCGACAAGGTGCAAACTGCTGAAATACGTTTGAATCCTGAACGTTTGGGGCCTATCGAGGTGAGGATAGAGCTCAATGATGATCAGGCCAGGGTAACGATCAGCTCTCAGCATGCCGCAGTACGAGATATCATAGATAGCTCTATGCCACGACTGCGTGAAATGCTGAATGCCCAAGGCTTTAACTTGGCAGATGCCCAGGTGACCGATCAATCGCTTAAAGATCGCCGTCAACAGCAGGCACAAGATGGTGGTCGTGATGATCAGCGATCTGGCTCGGCTGGTCATGAGATTGCCAGTGGCCGCGATACAGTGGTTGAAGGTGTCGACGGCCTAAACGGCGCAATCGACTTCTACGCCTAGTCCTTCTTTGCCGGCGCCTTGTGTCCGAGGTGCCGGTGCCTTCCTTATGCTAGATACGCGCCATATTTATGGCGGATATTCGTGTTTTTATGAGTCAAAAGGGTGGCGTTTTCTGCTGCCGTCGTCGCAACTGATTGAAATTAAATGAATAAATAGTTGGGCATGTTTCTTGCTATTGTATCGTCAGTATCTGACTGGCAATACAAAGGACAATGAACATGGCTGACATTGAAGAAGACGATAAAAAACCAGCGAAGGCCAAGGGTGGCAAAAGTAAACTGGTATTGATTCTGGTGGTTCTGCTGTTTATTGGCGGCAGTGTAGCCGGAACACTCTATTTCATGGGGTTCTTTGAGAAACCTAAAGAGGCGGCAGTTGCAGAGGCCGATCAAAAGCCTGAGAAAAAGATCCCGATCTATCACAAGTTCCAAGAGCCCTTTACCGTCAATTTCGAGACTGATTCAGGTATTCGTTATCTGCAGATCAGCATAGAGGTGATGGCATACGAAAAAACAGCACTGGATGCGCTTGTGTTGCACATGCCAGTGATACGCAACAACCTGATTCTTATGTTCAGTAGTCAAACGTTCGAAACGCTGGTGAGTCGCGAAGGTAAAGAAATGTTGCGTCAAGCTGCCTTGCAAGAAATTCGCGATGTAATCGAGAAATATGAAGGCGCTAGCGAGATCGAAGAAGTGTATTTCACCAGCTTTGTGATGCAATAAATATGTCTATCAACGATCTATTATCACAAGATGAAATCGATGCGCTTTTACATGGCGTTGATGATGGTGACGTTGCCACAGACGATGATGTGTTCGATGGTGATGCGCGTTCTTATGATTTTACAAGTCAGGACAGGATTGTTCGTGGGCGTATGCCCACCCTGGAAATGATTAACGAGCGTTTTGCTCGTTATTTCCGCACTAACTTATTCAATATGCTGCGTCGCTCACCCGAGATCTCTGTGAGTGGTGTGCAGATGTTGAAATTTGCTGAGTATGTGCACAGCTTGTTTGTGCCAACCAGCTTGAACTTGGTCCATATCCGCCCTTTGCGGGGGACCGCACTGATTGTATTTGATCCAAAGTTGGTGTTTATCGTAGTGGATAACTTCTTTGGGGGTAGTGGTAAGTTTTATAACAAAATTGAAGGCCGCGAATTTACTCAAACCGAGAATCGCATCATCGAGTTGATGCTGAATAAGGTATTTGAGGATATGGCTAACGCATGGGCGCCTGTCCTGTCGGTCGAGTTTGAGTACCAGAATTCCGAAGTCAATCCTCACTTTGCAAATATCGTTAGCCCAACGGAAGTTGTTGTCATCAGCACTTTTCACGTTGAGTTGGATGGAGGTGGTGGGGATCTTCATGTCACGATTCCATACTCAATGGTCGAGCCAATTCGTGAATTATTAGATGCCGGAACCGTTAGTGATCGAACGGAGGTTGATGAGCGCTGGACCAATGCGTTGAAAGAAGATATCAAAGCCGCACCTATTTTGCTGAAGAGCATATTGACTGAAGTTGATATGTCTCTCAAAAAAGTCGCAGACCTAAAGGTTGGCGATATCATTCCTTTTGAGTATCCGAATGAGGTGTTTTTAGCGACTGCAGATGATGTGCCTGTATTTAAAGGCAAGTTTGGTGCATATCAAGGGAATAATGCGATCAAAATTTTGGGGCCGGTACGCTCGCCTGTATCCCATGCCTCGAAAATTGGAGGTAAAGTCAAATGAACGATAAAAATAATGGCGATGATATGGGTGATGTTGGTGATGATTGGGCCGCTGCATTGGCTGAACAGGCAGAACAGGAAGCTGAGGCAGCATATCCTAACGAATTGACGCCTGCGGTAGGTGGTAGTGTTGATGAAAATTCCAATCTGGAAGTGATTCTTGATATACCTGTGACGATCTCCATGGAGATTGGTCGAACCAAAATCAGTATTCGCAATCTGTTGCAATTGAATCAGGGATCGGTAGTTGAGCTGGATCGTCTGGCTGGCGAACCAATGGATGTGTTGGTGAATGGCACCCTGATTGCTCATGGGGAGGTCGTGGTGGTTAACGAAAAGTTTGGTATTCGCCTGACCGACGTCATTAGTGCCTCTGAGCGAATTAAAAAGCTCAAGTAGGAGTATGCATGTTGATCAGGTTGTCTCAGTCAATCCCTAAGTTCAATCTATATGCTCTATTGGCATCGTTATTCTTTGGTTTGTGTTTTGCAACAGGGGTTGCCAATGGGCAGGCGATTGAAAGTGATGTTGTAGAGCCTGTTGTAGAACCTGTGGTAGAGACTGTCGCTCCAGTAGGCGACATTGCCAATGATAATTCAGTCAGCACAGAGAAGCCGGTGGTTGCGACACGCATGTCGCAACCGCCAGCAGCATCGCCAGAAGTTGCAAGTGCCACTCAGCTGTTGAAAACGATATTTGGTTTGATAGTCGTTATTGTCATTATTTTTGGTTTGGCTTGGCTGGTTAAGAGGTATGGCAATTTTTCTGTTTCAGGTCAGGGGCAACTGAAACTGGTGGCTGGATTGAATGTTGGTCAGAAAGAACGCGTAGTCATTGTGCAGGTGGGGGATACTCAGTTATTGCTTGGTGTTGCACCTGGTCGAGTGGAAAAACTGCATGAAATTTCACCGAGTGATCATGTGATTATTAACGATTCTGAAAAAACGAATGGTGCTTTTGCTTTGCGTCTGAAACAGGCAATGAAGGGGCGTGAATCATGAAATGGTTGTTGTTGATGGTCATAATGTTGGCTGCTCCTGCGCAGGCATCGCCTGGGCTGGATGCGCTCAACATGACGGTTAATCCAGATGGTAGCGAAACTTATACATTAACCATTCAAGTGTTGGCATTGATGACACTAATGTCGTTTTTGCCTGCCGCCTTGTTAATGATGACTTGTTTTGCCCGCATCGCCATTGTGTTGGTTTTATTGCGTCAGGCGATGGGTACCATGTCGACACCCACTAATCAGATTATTATCGGACTATCGCTGTTTCTGACATTTTTCATTATGGCCCCAGTGTTTGATCGGGCCTATGAAAATGCCATTAAGCCATATATGGATGAGGAAATGGCCAGCGATGTTGCACTCAAAGGGGCATTGGCACCCTTTAAGCAGTTTATGTTGGATCAGGTTCGGGAGCCGGATTTGGCCTTGTTTCTGGATTTATCAAATACAACTGTGACTGAAGAAACACTGGAGGATGTCCCACTTAAGGTGTTGGTGCCAGCGTTTGTGACCAGTGAGTTGAAAACCGCCTTTCAAATTGGCTTCATGATCTTTATTCCTTTTCTCATTATAGATTTGGTTGTGGCAAGTGTGTTGATGTCGATGGGTATGATGATGTTGTCACCACTGATTATTTCGCTGCCATTCAAAATTATGCTGTTTGTATTGGTTGACGGATGGGTTCTCTTGTTGGGAACTCTGGCGTCTAGCTTCTATGTGCGATGAGGGGGATATATGACTCCTGAAACGACCATTGTTATTAGTCGTGAAGCATTGGAATTACTGATTCTGTTAAATGCTGTGATTTTATTGCCAGCGTTGTGCGTGGGATTGCTTATCGCAATCTTTCAGGCCGCCACACAGATTAATGAACAAACCATGACATTTATTCCAAAGCTGCTGATTACCTTTGTGATGTTGATTTTTTTGGGGCCTTGGATATTAAAAACACTGGTCGCATACGTCACCCAGCTCTATCAAAATATCCCCCTGGTGATTGGTTAGGGGAGTGTTATGACTTTTACGCCGGCAGATGTGCACAATCTCTTGCTGCAGTATGCGGCGCCGGGGTTTCGCATATCTGCTTTTTTAATGGCAGCTCCATTAGTAGGGTCCAACTCGGTGCCAGGTCATGTCAAGGTGATTTTGGTGCTCGCATTGACTGTTTTCATGGCGCCGCTGATTGAGCCAATGCCAACGACCTTTGATCCATTGTCAGCTGCTGGAATGTTGTTTATTGCTGGAGAAATAATGATCGGGGTGGCAATGGGGTTTACATTGCAAATGATATTCGCCACGGTGGTGCATGCGGGGCAAATTGTCGGTATGCAAATGGCATTGGGTTTTGCTCAGATGATGGATCCATCTTCTGGTATTAACGTTCCCGTTATTTCTCAATTCTTGAATATTTTTACCATATTGTTGTTTTTGGCCCTCGATGGTCATTTGGTGTTGATTGCCATCATTCACCAGAGCTACGAAATACTGCCTCTCGGTGGTGGGTTGTCTAAGACAGGTATTTGGGATTTGGTGAAGTTTGGGGCCTTGATCTTTGCGGGGGCAGTGACAATTTCTCTACCTATCGTTATTGGTTTGTTAATGATCAATGTTGTGATGGGGGTGGTGACCCGCGCGACTCCTCAGATGAATATTTTCTCAGTCGGTTTCGTTATTATCATCTTGTCTGGTTTTGTTTTGCTTGTTGCAACACTTCCTTCCATCGCCATTAATATTCAGGCCCTATTTGACAAGGGGTTTGAGCAGTCCTTGTTGATATTGACCCGGTGAGTATGACATGGCTGAGAATAACGATGGTCAAGACAAGTCAGAAGAACCCACGGCAAAGAGGCTGGCGGATGCGCGCAAAAAGGGTGAGGTGGCGCGTTCCAAGGAACTCACAACAACTGTAATGCTGATTTGTGGTGCTGTGAGTATCCTGATATTTGGGCATTGGACTGTTGAGGCAATGTTCGATATTGCGCGCGGTAGTTTTTCACTAGATCGTGAACAAGTTTTTAATAGTTCTCTCGGATTAAATGCATTTATGGAGTCGATTGCGATTGCCTTGTCATCATTGACACCATTTTTGTTGGTGATGCTTGCATCTGCAATAGTCGGTTCTTTGGCAATGAGTGGTTGGAACTTTTCAACTCAGGCATTGGTACCCAAGCCAAGCAAAATGAATCCCCTTAAGGGTGTCAAAAAAATGGTGGGCACCCAGGCCTTGATGGAGTTGGGTAAATCAATAGTCAAATTCGCTGTCATTATGGGCTTGGGTGTTGTGCTTTTGTGGTGGTTCATGGACGAGGTGTTGGTATTGGCTCGCGAACCCCTGGAGCAGGCTATTGAACACGGCTCCTTGATGGTGGTTTGGGTGTTCTTGTTAGTTAGCCTGACGATGATTCTTATTGCTGTTGTGGATGTGCCATTCCAGGCCTGGAATCACCGCAAGCAACTGAAGATGACCAAACAGGAAGTCAAACAGGAGAATAAGGATACGGAAGGTAGTCCTGAGCTGAAGTCGCGCATTCGTCAAACACAGATGGAAGTAATGATCCGTCGTATGATGCAGGCAGTGCCTGAGGCGGATGTGGTCATTACCAACCCAACCCACTTCTCGGTTGCGATCAAATATGATCAAGATAAGATGCGTGCACCGATCGTGGTCGCCAAGGGGGCTGATTTTGTGGCCTTTGAAATACGTCGAATCGCCCAGGAAAACAATGTTCCCATCTTATCTGCGCCTCCATTGGCGCGGGCGATTTATCACACCACCGAATTGGATCAAGAAATTCCAGAGGGTTTGTATCTGGCTGTCGCCCAGGTGTTGGCCTTCGTCTTTCATTTACGGCAGAAGCCTGGGAAGAGTGGGTCTTCTGAAATTAATATGCCTAATGTCGAGGTGCCAGATGATATGCACTACGATGCAGATGGCAATGTAGTTAAGCCTAAAGGCGTAGGTGATTAGTATGGCTAAGCCAAATGTAACGATGGACGCAATCGTCAAAACACTAAAGTCTGGCTTGGGCGTGCCTGTATTTATTTTCTTGATGCTGGCGATGGTGGTTGTGCCATTGCCGGCATTTATGTTGGACATCTTGTTCACCTTCAGTATCGCTTTATCGATGGTGGTATTGCTGGCGGTGATTTATACCAATCGGCCATTGGATTTGGGTGTGTTTCCAACGGTAATTCTGATTGCGACCCTATTGCGTTTGGCGTTGAACATCGCGTCGACACGGGTGGTGTTGTTGGAAGGGCACACGGGAACCGATGCGGCAGGTAAGGTGATCGAGGCCTTTGGTGAGTTTGTAATTGGTGGTAACTACGCTGTCGGTCTGGTGGTATTTGCGATCCTGGTGATTATCAACTTTGTGGTTGTCACCAAGGGTGCTGGACGTGTCTCTGAAGTGTCTGCCCGTTTCACCTTGGACTCGATGCCAGGTAAACAGATGGCTATCGATGCAGATTTGAATGCCGGCATCATTGGCCAGGAAGAGGCTCAGCGGCGGCGTGAAGACATTATCCGTGAAGCGGACTTTTATGGCTCGATGGATGGTGCCAGCAAGTTTGTGCGTGGTGACGCGATTGCAGGTTTGCTGATTCTTTTTATCAATCTTATTGGTGGTTTGGCGATCGGTATGGTGCAGCATGGGATGCCATTTTCCGATGCGGCTCGTGTTTATACCTTGTTGACTATTGGTGATGGCTTGGTGGCGCAGATCCCGGCGCTGATCCTGTCGACAGCGACCGCGATTATTGTGACACGTGTCTCCAGTGAGCAAGACATGGGTACGCAGATGACGTCGCAACTGTTGGCTGACCCGCGTGCGCTTTATGTGACTGCCGGCATCTTGGGTGTGATGGGGATCATCCCGGGGATGCCTAATTTTGTATTTCTGCTGTTGGCAGGACTGACGGGTGGGATTGGCTATTACATGGCCAAGCGTCGTGAAGAGGGCGTTGCGGCTGAAGAGGCTGCGCCGCCACCACCGGAGCCGAGTGCTGAGTCCAAGGATCTGAGTTGGGATGATGTATTGCCTGTCGACACCATTGGTTTGGAGGTGGGGTATCGCCTGATTCCATTGGTTGATAAGAATCAGGGTGGTCAACTTATGGGGCGGATCAAGGGCGTACGTAAGAAGCTCACGCAAGATCTCGGCTTTTTGATCCCATCAGTGCATATTCGCGACAACCTGGAGCTTGCGCCCAATGTCTACCGGCTTTCCTTGCTGGGGGCGACCGTGGGGGAGGCGGATGTTTATCCGGACCGTGAATTGGCGATCAATCCAGGTCAGGTCTTTGGTAATTTGCCGGGGATTACGACCAAGGACCCCGCCTTCGGTTTGGATGCAATATGGATTGAGCCTGGTAATAAAGACCAGGCGCAGACCATGGGTTATACCGTGGTGGATCCTAGTACAGTGATCGCCACTCACCTGAGTCATATCTTAACAACGCATGCGCATGAGTTGCTGGGGCGTGAGGAGGTACAGCAATTGCTCAATAATCTGGGCAAGGCCGCGCCTAAACTGGTGGAAGGTTTGGTGCCGGAGGTATTGCCACTAGGCTCGGTAGTGAAGGTGCTCCAAAGTCTGTTGGAGGAGCAGATCCCCATTCGCGATATGCGTCGAATCGTCGAAACATTGGCGGATGCCGGCAGCAGAACCCAGGATTCCGCCATTTTGACGGCGCTGACCCGCGAAGCCATGGGGCGGTCAATCATTCAAAAAATCAATGGCTTAGCAGGTGAGTTGCCAGTGATTACGCTGGATCCAGGGTTGGAACAGATATTGCAAGACTCCATTCAGAACGGTGGCGGCCTGGGGCTGGAACCGGGGCTGGCGGAGAGCATGTTCAGCAGCCTGTCGGAGACTGTGCAGCGACAGGAGGCAACGGGGCAACCGGCAGTGTTGTTGGTGAGTTCGAATGTGCGCCCCGTATTGGCGAAGTTGCTGCGTAGCGCATTGGCGAGCTTGAAGGTGCTGTCGTACAACGAGATACCGGACGACGTGCAGATCAAGATCGTCGCCACTGTGGGTAAACAGATTGCCGCGTAGGCGAGTTTGAGTAACGAGGGACTGGTGAGGTGGTGTCATGAAGATAAAGCGTTATTTTGCACCCGATGTGAGACAGGCGATGCGTCAGATCAAAGAGGAACTGGGCGACGATGCCGTCATCCTGTCCAATAAGCGCGTCAACGGTGGTGTAGAGATAATCGCCGCGCTCGATTATGACGAGTCCGCTATCCGTCAACAGGTCGCCGATGTGGCCAAGCCAGCGGCCAAACCAGCGCCAACGCAGACATCCGCACAGATTCATAGCGTCGATTTTGCGGCACGCGGCGCGACTGAGGCGGGCGTTGTACAGATGAAATCTGAGCGCGAGCCGGCCAAGCCACAGATCGTGTGGAGCCAGGAGCCCACGCTGGAGGCGATGAAGAGCGAACTCAAGACCATGCGTGGTTTACTGGAAGGTCAGTTGGCCAATTTGACCGATAAGGAATACCGCCAGCAACGGCCGTTTGAATTCGAGCTGCGTCGTCGTCTGAGTCAGCTTGGGGTTGGCACGCGTTTGAGTCAACAGCTGACGGCGGATCTGCCTGAGTCAGGAAACGTCGACGAGTTATGGCGGCGTTTGCTAGGTAAGTTGGCGGTGAGTCTGCAGGTCACCAACGACGATATTCTGGTCAACGGCGGCGTAGTGGCCTTGGTGGGGGCGACAGGGGTCGGCAAAACAACGACCATCGCCAAGCTGGCGGCGCGTTTTGCCTTGCGTCATGGTTCACGCAGTGTCGCGTTGATCTCGACCGATAATTATCGGATCGGTGCCCACGAACAATTGAAGGCCTATGCACGAATCCTCGATGTGCCGATCCGCTTCGCCGGTACGCCGGAGGCGATGCAGGAGGCATTGGATTATTTTTGCGACAAACCACTGGTGCTGATCGATACAGCCGGCGTCAGTCAGCGTGACATGCGTCTGGCGCAGCAATTGGCACTGTTGAAAACGGAGCAGGTGCGTGTGCGCAACTATCTGGTGATGTCTGCAATTGCCCGCCTGTCCGGCATGGATGATGTTGTCAGAAATTTCCGCGCCCAGGGCATAGATTTGCACGGCTGCATCCTCACTAAACTTGATGAGAGTGTAGGTTTGGGGCATGCGCTGGATGTCGCTATCCGCCATCAGCTACCCATTGCCTATCTGAGTGACGGCCAGCGTGTGCCCGAAGATCTGCAACCGGCGCGCGCGCATACCTTGGTGAGTCGCAGCGTGGCCATGATGCAGGAAAATGAAGAGAGCATCGCCGATGAAGTACCTGGAATCAGAGTTGGAGAGGGGAATTATTGATGCTGGCAGCGGATTCTCCTAACGATCAGGCGGCAGGGTTGCGTCGTATGTCTCGGTCTCGTCCGGTGCGTGTGATTGCTGTCGCCAGTGGCAAAGGCGGTGTCGGTAAGACCAATGTTTCGGTCAATCTGGCGGTGACCTTGGCCAATGAAGGTAAAAAGGTCATGCTGATGGATGCCGACCTGGGCCTGGCCAATATCGATGTCCTGTTGGGCTTGAGGCCGAAATACAATCTGTCGCACGTCCTCAAAGGGGAGACAACCTTGGAGGAAATCGTGCTTGAGGGGCCCGCAGGGGTCAAGGTGGTGCCCGCAGCATCAGGTACACAAAATATGGCCGAACTGAGCCCAATGGAGCACGCAGGCATGATTCGCGCGTTCAGTGAGCTCCCTTTTGATATCGATGTGTTGATCGTGGATACGGCAGCAGGTATTTCTGATTCGGTAGTCAGTTTCTCGCGCGCCGCACAGGAGGTCATTGTTGTTGTCTGTGATGAGCCTACCTCTATTACCGACGCTTATGCTTTAATAAAGCTGTTAAATCAAGATTATGGGCTGCATCGCTTCCGTGTATTGTGTAACATGGTGCATACTCCCCAAGAAGGGCGAGATCTATATAATAAGATGGTCAGGGTGACGGATAGGTTTCTCGACGTTGCACTGGATTTTATGGGGGCGGTACCCTACGACGAATATCTGCGTAAGGCTCTGCAAAAACAAAAGGCGGTGGTGGATGCCTATCCGCGTAGCAAATCGGCAATGGCTTTCAAAACACTGGCCAAAAAAGTGGATGGCTGGCCGATGCCTCGTCAAGCGGGAGGGCATTTAGAGTTTTTTATTGAACGGCTGGTGCAAGTCGAATGATAATGCCAGGGGGCCGCAAAGATGAATGGACTCGCGATGTTTAGTGATATGCAGTCAACGAAAAAAGACAACAAAGATGATCTGGTTACACAGCATGCGCCGCTGGTTAAGCGTATTGCTTACCACCTGATGTGTCGATTGCCGCCCAGCGTGCAGGCAGATGACCTGATTCAAGCAGGCATGATTGGTTTACTGGAGGCCGCTCGAAATTATGATGCCAAGCAGGGCGCCAGCTTTGAAACCTACGCTGGCATCCGTGTCCGTGGTGCCATGCTCGATGAAATCCGTAAAAACGACTGGGCGCCACGTTCAGTGCACCGCAAGGCACGTAAAGTTGCTGAGGCGGTCCGTCAAATCGAGAACATGAAAGGGCGTGATGCGCGTGACAACGAAGTCGCCGAGGCCCTGGAAATGAGTCTTGAGGAGTATCATCAGACCCTGCAATCTGCCAGTGGTTACCTGATGTTGAGTTTCGATGATCTAGGTTCCGATGATGAGGCAGTCGCGACTTCGTTGTCAGATCATGCCTCGACTCCATTCGACGGTTTGCAAAAAGAAGATTTCAAACGATCCCTGGCGGAGGCCATTGCCGGGTTGCCAGAGCGCGAACGTCTGGTTATGACGCTCTATTATGACGAAGAACTGAATTTGCGTGAGATTGGAGCTGTTTTGGGGGTTAGCGAGTCTCGTGTGAGCCAGATCCACAGTCAGGCGTTGATTCGTTTGCAGGCGCGCCTGGGACAGTGGACCGGACGGTCAGAGTCTTAAGAGCAGGCTGCCGGTATGGATATCGGCGGCGCTCAATTTCCTTAATATTTTGTGGTGATTTGCTGATTGGGTGGCAAATGCACATTGCTGCCATGTGAATTGGAAAATTTTGATTCACATATCTTTTTTGTACAAAAATCAACACGAGATTCCTAAATATTTTTTCTAAACTGCAGATAGTAATAATGGGTGGATTGCTCACTAACTACTTGCCCGAAAATAGTAAGGGATATGCAGTCACGGAGTCGTCTTGCTAGCACGGAGGTTTCTGGTTTGGATAAGAACATGAAAATCCTGATCGTTGATGATTTTTCGACGATGAGGCGGATTATCAAAAATTTATTGCGTGATTTGGGATTCAACAATACGTCGGAGGCCGATGATGGCTTGACCGCGTTGCCGATGTTGCAGTCAGGCAATTTCGATTTCCTGGTAACGGATTGGAATATGCCGGGTATGCAGGGAATCGATCTGCTGAAGGCAGTTCGGGCTGATGAGCGTCTATGCAAGTTGCCGGTGCTGATGGTGACGGCAGAGGCGAAGCGCGAGCAGATCGTTGAGGCCGCCCAGGCAGGTGTCAACGGCTACATCGTCAAACCGTTTACCGCGGGCACTTTGAAGGAAAAAATCGATAAGATTTTTGAGCGCATAGAAGCTGGCGGTTAAGTATCGGTTGTTGAATAAGTTTGAGGGAACAAAATGTCGGAAGCACTTGTCGGCAGTGAACAATGCCTCGAATTCGCCAGGAGCCTAGTAGCACACCTGGAAGCGGGGGATGAGCAGGGGGCGCAGGAGTCACTGGAGGCGCTGTCTGCGATACGTGAAAGTCAGTTGTTTCAGGAATTGGGCAAGCTGACACGCGAGTTACATAACACCCTGGCTAATTTCCAGATTGATACCAAAATAACCACCCTGGCTGAAACCGACATACCGGATGCCAAGGAGCGCCTTAATTATGTCATCACCATGACAGAGCAGGCCGCAGATAAGACCTTGGGGGCTGTTGAGGAGTTGCAACCGTTATCCGATGAATTGCAAACCCGTATGGCCAAACTGCACGCCGACTGGGGACGTTTTCGTAGCCGTGATATGGCTGTTGAGGAGTTTCGCGAGCTGAGTCGTGAACTTGACCAGTTTTTTGACTGGATGGGCGAAACCATGCCCCAATTTAACAGCAAGTTGACCGATATCATGATGGCACAGGACTTCCAGGACCTGACTGGACAGATTATCCGTCGTGTAATCACTCTGGTCCAGGATGTGGAGTCGGGCTTGGTCGATTTGATTCGGATTTCTGGTCAGAAACTCAAAGCTCAGCCTGAGAAAAAGGAAGTAAATCCCATTGAGGCGACAGGGCCTTCAATCGAAGGGATAGATCAAGGAAATATTGTGAAAGGGCAGGATGAGGTTGATGACCTGCTATCGAGTTTGGGCTTCTAAGTCGGGTGCACTATGGCAATCGATCTGAGTGATGACATCTTACAAGACTTCCTGCTAGAGGCTGGAGAGATCCTCGAGCTGTTGGGGGAACAACTTGTTGAGCTGGAACGAACGCCGGAAGATGTCAATCTGCTGAATGCAGTCTTTCGTGGTTTTCACACGGTTAAAGGCGGGGCTGGGTTTCTTAACCTGACGGCCTTGGTGACGGTTTGTCACCGTGCAGAGGATGTTTTTAACCTGTTGCGGCAGGGAGAGAGATCTATAGACGCGGCAATGATGGACATCATTCTGCGGGTTGTGGATGTCGTCAATGACATGATGGATAGTATTCGCTCTGGTGTTGATCCGGAAGAGGCCGACCCTGCGCTCATCGGTGGCCTAGAGGCTATTCTGCGTGGTGAAGCGCCAGGAGGAGCTGCGCCGGCTCCCACCCCTGTGGTGGAGGAAGCCCCAGGCATTGCACCTGCAGATGAGGCACTCAGTTTTGGGGTGGATGACCTTTTTGAAGAACCATCGGCTCCTCCCGTCCCATCAGCACCCGCTAAGGTCAGTGCTAGCACCGGTTCCGGAGACGAGATCTCTGATGATGAGTTTGAAGCGTTACTGGATGAATTACATGGTTCACCTGCAAAAGTGGCAGCCACTCCTGCGACAGCACAGCAAGGCGATGATATTACTGATGAAGAATTTGAAGCGCTGCTGGATCAGTTGAGTGGGCAAGAGGAGGCCAAGCCTGCCCCCAATAGACCAGTTGCAGCGACAGGAGCTGCGCCCACGTCAGATGAAATTAGTGATGATGAGTTTGAGGCGCTGCTCGACGAACTGGAAGAAAAGAAAAAAACGGCAGCGGCTCGAACTACCCCGCCTGCTGAACGGCCCGCTGCCGCACCAAAGGCTGCAGCCGCACCATCGCCTCCACCTAAGGTAGAGCCTGCCCCTGCAGTTGCAGCAAAAGAGGCCCCCAAGCCCAAGCCTAAGGTAGAGCCGGCGCCAGCCCCTGTGGCAGATGTAAAGAAACCGGCAGCGGCCCCTGCCAAAGAGGCGCCAGCGGCTGAGACGACAGTGCGCGTCGATACCAAACGCTTAGATGACATCATGAACTTGGTGGGTGAGCTGGTGTTGGTGCGTAATCGGATGGCGACATTGAAAACAACCATGGCCGATGAAGAAGTGGCCAAGGCAATCGCCAATCTCGATCTAGTGACATCTGATTTGCAAACCTCGGTCATGAAGACCCGTATGCAACCGATCAAAAAGGTCTTTGGCCGTTTTCCTCGTGTGGTACGGGATTTGGCCCGTAGCCTGAAAAAAGAAGTAGAGCTAGAACTCTACGGTGAGGAAACTGATTTAGATAAAAATCTGGTCGAGGCATTGGCCGACCCACTGGTGCATTTGGTGCGCAATGCGGTGGATCACGGTGTTGAAATGCCAGATGAGCGTGAAGCTAAGGGCAAGCCGCGTACAGGAAGGGTGATACTCTCTGCGCAACAGGAAGGGGATCATATCCTGTTGGTCATCGAGGATGATGGCAAAGGCATGAATGCCGATGTCTTGCGCCGCAGTGCAGTTTCAAAAGGGGTATTGGATGAAGAATCTGCTGCTCGTCTGGATGAAAAGGCCTGTTATAACCTGATTTTCGCGCCGGGATTTTCGACCAAAACCGAGATTTCTGATGTCTCTGGTCGTGGGGTTGGGATGGATGTCGTTAAAACGCGCATCACCCAGCTCAACGGTGTGGTAGAGGTCGACTCGACTGAGGGTAAGGGCAGTCGAATTATCATCAAGTTGCCGCTGACGCTCGCCATTATGCCTACCTTGATGGTGGTGTTGGGTAAACAGTTTTTTGCCATTCCGCTGGCAAATGTGAGTGAAATATTTGATCTTGACTCTGCCAAGCTGAGTACCGTTGACGGTAAACGTGTGGTGATTATCCGCGAAAAAGCCGTTCCTCTGGTTAAACTAGGAAAGTGGCTGGTGAACGGTCATTATCAGGAGCAGCCTGCAGGGCAGGGCTATGTTGTCGTCACTACGATTGGGAATCAGCATATTGGTTGTTTGGTGGACAATCTGGTGGGACAGGAGGAGGTTGTCATCAAACCCCTCGGTGCATTGCTGCAAGGGACAAAGGGTATTTCGGGCGCAACGATCACAGGCAATGGCGGGATCGCGCTCATTCTAGATATGCCAGGGCTGATGGAGGCCTATGGCGGCCGCATGTAGGAGTAGTGATTCATGCCAGTGCGAGTCTTAGTGGTTGATGACTCGGGTTTTTTTAGACGTCGTTTGACTGAGATTTTAAATGCCGATCCAAAAATAGAAGTGGTCGGTGCGGCCGCTGACGGTCGCGAGGCTGTCGAACAAGTCGTGAAATTAAAACCAGATGTCGTCACGATGGATATTGAAATGCCAGTGATGGATGGCATCAGTGCCGTGCGTAAGATCATGGAGCGTTGTCCTACGCCAGTGTTGATGTTCTCATCGCTGACCACGCAAGGTGCTCAGGCCACGCTGGACGCGCTAGAGGCTGGCGCGATGGATTTTTTGCCCAAGAACATGGACGATATTTCGCAGGACAAAGAGTTGGCGAAGCGTCAATTATGTGCGCGTGTGCGGTTGATCGGGGCGCGAGGCCTTAAGCATAAACCGGTGCCCACATTGTCGACCAAGCCGGGTGCGCGAGCAGCGGCAATGCCACCACGTCCACCATCACCACCTAAACCAAAAGGTAGCTACCGTTTGGTCGCGATAGGCACCTCAACCGGAGGGCCTGTTGCATTACAGGAAGTGCTAACACGGTTGCCCGCAAATTTCCCACTGCCGATAGTGTTGATTCAGCACATGCCGGCGTCGTTTACTCCGGCCTTTGCACAGCGTCTGGATAAGTTATCTGCGATCTCGGTGAAAGAGGCTGCGGATGGCGATGTATTAAAGCCCGGGACAGCCTATCTGGCTCCGGGGGGGACTCAAATGGAATTGACGGGCTCGCGCGGTCACGTCAGTTTACGTGTTTATCCCGGGACGGTGGGGCAAACATATAAGCCAAGTGTGGACATTACCTTTCGTTCAGCCTCCGAAGTATATAAAGGTGATGTATTAGCAGTGGTATTGACGGGGATGGGGGCAGATGGTCGCGAGGGTGCGCGGGCGTTGAAGGCCCAGGGCGCGACTGTTTGGGCTCAGGATGAGGCAACAAGTGTCATATATGGTATGCCGGCGGCGATTGCCGAGGCCGGATTGGCGGATCGGATTCTTGCCTTGAATACGGTAGGTCCAGCATTGACGGAAGCGGTCTGACGATATGGATATCTTAACCTTACTCGGGCTGTTGATCGGCTTTGGCGCCATCATCGGCGGCAACATACTCGAAGGTGGGCACACCTCTTCGTTGATGCAGATTACTGCTTTCTTGATTGTATTCGGCGGAACGCTTGGTTGTGTGTTTGTGCAAGTTCCCATGCCCGTTTTCCTTCGCTGCATGAAAATCACGTCTTGGGTATTTGTTCCACCAAAACTTGAGCAGCAAGCCGCAATCGATAAAATCATTAGCTGGAGTAATATTGCGCGTAAAGAAGGTTTGCTAGGGCTGGAATCTCTTGTCGAATCAGAAACAGACCCCTTTGCGCAAAAAGGTTTGCAGTTGCTGGTAGATGGCAGTGAACCTGATGCCATTCGAGGTATTTTAGAAGTTGAACTGGGGGTGCGTGAGCACTTCGACACCCAGGCGGCTAAAGTGTATGAGGCCTTTGGTGGGTATTCGCCTACAATAGGTATTATCGGTGCTGTGATGGGGTTGATCCACGTAATGGGTAATCTGGCTGATCCCAGCAAGCTGGGGGCAGGGATAGCCGTCGCTTTCGTTGCCACTATATATGGTGTGGGATTTGCGAATATGATATTCCTGCCGATGGCCAACAAACTCAAGTCCGCCATTCACCAGCAAAGTCAATTCCGCGAGATGATTATCGAAGGCATTATTTCGATCGCCGAAGGTGAAAATCCCCGTAATATCGAAACCAAACTGCAGGGGTATCTGCACTAGGTGCTTATCCAGTCTAAGCCTAAATAGGGGAATGAGTACCCCAGAGTCAATTTTCGGTACGAATGTTGCATTACCTATATTCGAGTCGGTTTATTGACTGTTGTGGCGTAAGCATTTGCTAGGATTGAAGGCATGGGACGAAAAAAGAAACATGAAGAGCACGAAAACCACGAACGGTGGTTGGTCTCCTATGCCGATTTTATCACGCTATTGTTCGCGTTTTTTGTGGTCATGTATGCCCTGTCATCCGTCAACGAAGGTAAGTTCAGGGTTTTGTCTGAATCCCTGATTGCCGCTTTCCACACGACACCAAAAACCTTTGAACCCATTCAGGTAGGGCAGGCAATCAAGGCCCCTCAAGACATCAAACAACATTCGCGCGTAGACCCAAACGTGGTTGATTCGATTCAAGTTCCGATACGACAAGAGGTACACAAGAACTTGGATGGGATGGATTCCGGTCAGGCCAAAGAACGCCTCAAAATGAAAAAGATCGCTGATGAAATGGAGCGCGCTTTATCGGGGCTGATTGCGCAGGACGTGATTAAGGTGCGTCGTGCCAAGGATTGGCTGGAAGTCGAAATCAACACCAAGATTCTGTTTGCCAGTGGCACCGCATTGCTACAGCCTCAGGCGGTGCCCGTATTGTCGCAGATGGCACGTATCGTGCGGGATTTTGATAATACGATCAAAGTCGAAGGCTTTACCGACAACTTGCCTATCAATACCGCCACCTTCCCGTCCAATTGGGAGTTGTCTGCCGGGCGGGCGGCGAGCGTGGTACATCTGTTCTCTGATGAAGGCGTAGATCCCACACGCATGGCGGCCATTGGTTATGGCGAGCATCGTCCTATTGCGACTAACGATACCGAAGATGGACGCCTGCGCAATCGTCGTGTGGTCGTGTTGATTCTCTCCAAGGATGCCGAACGTCAGTTTGAACGGCCAGACGAAGATGCCGTCGAGACAGAGTTGCCCAAATCCAATATCAATCTTGACGCCCCTGCCGAGGACCCGCTGGCCGGTGCTGATGCGGCCTTAAAACAAGGCGAAGATGATCCCGCCTTGCCCTTGCGTTTGCGTGATACGGTTAAAGATTCAGAGGAACAACGTGCGCCCGACGGTCGCTTCGATCGGGTGATCGAGGGATTGAATTTTCCCGGCATTCGTCCTCTAGGTAACCAGGAGGGACAGCAATGAAGGTCTGGGCTGTCGCCAATCAAAAAGGTGGGGTCGGTAAAACGACATCGACTGTCACCCTGGGTGGGTTGCTGGCGATGCGTGGTTATCGAGTGTTGCTGGTCGATACTGATCCGCATGGTTCGTTAACGGCGTATTTCCGCTATAGCCCGGATGAGTTAGAAACCAGTGTCTACACACTATTTGAGAACCGCCAGTGTGATCCTGCACGTTTGGTGAGACCGACACGCTTCGAAAATATCGAATTGCTACCGGCCTCTATGGCCTTGGCAACCCTGGATCGTCAGCTTGGTAGTCAGAGCGGGATGGGGCTAGTGCTGAAACAGGGACTGACGCGACTGTCATCACGGTATGATTTTGCCTTGATAGATTGCCCGCCAATGTTGGGCGTGTTGATGGTCAATGCATTAGCGGCATGTGATCATTTGCTGATTCCAACCCAGACCGAGTTTCTGGCGTTGAAGGGCCTGGAGCGTATGGTGCGAACCCTGGTCATGATCACGCGTTCGCGCAAAACGCCGCTGCCTTATACAATTTTGCCAACCTTGTTTGATCGGCGCACCCGTGCGTCGACTCAAGCGCTGCGTCAGCTGCGTGACCGCTATGGTCCTGAACTGTGGGGCTCGGCCATTCCGGTAGACACCCAATTCCGCGAGGCCAGTCGCGAAGGCATTCCGTTGCCGATGAGTGCGCCGCATTCACGAGGTGTCATCGCCTATAGTCGTTTGTTGAATGATTTTCTGGCGCGTGATATCGGACAGCAGGCAGTGGGGCTGTAGATGATGACTAAGCGATCTGTAAAACCGACGGCGGTCATTGAGCAGGATCTGGCGCTCAAGGTATATATCGATTCGCTGCTGTTCGAAGACTTACAGCTGGAGACTGAACAGGATGTTGAGCAAGAAGTTGAGTCTCGCGTCGAAACCGTGACTGAAATTCCGGTTGTCGTCACACCGGCTCCACTTGTCACCACGCCTGAGCCAGTACCAGTGGTAGCTGTTGAACCGCAGGTCGAGGCCAAAACCGAGACGGTGCTTGAAGTTGAACCACCTGTCGATGTGGTGGATGTGGTGCAGGAAACAGTGGTGTCAGAGCCGGTGTTGGCCGAATCTGTCCCTGCACCTGTTCCAGCTCAAGCTCAAGCAGTGGTCCCCGAGTGGGCGCAGGGTGAGTTCGAGAGTTTGGTGTTTCAGGTCGCTGGTTTCTTGAAGCTGGCCGTGCCGCTGGTAAAACTGAATGGGATTATTCATTGGTCGGATGAGATCACCTCCGTCCCAGGGCATGAAGACTGGTTTATCGGTTTGTTGCCCGTCCGCGGCAAACAAGTGAAGGTGATCGATCTTGCTCGTTTTGTGATCCCCAAGCATCACAAGGCGCGAATGTCACTATCGGAACGTCCGCAGTTCACGCATATTGTATTGGTCGGTGATGGGGAGTGGGGACTGGCCTGCGACAATGTGGAGGATGTTTTAAAAACCTCTGCAGAAAAGGTGAAATGGCGCGAGGCCAGATTTGAGAGTCGACCCTGGTTGGCCGGGACAGTGAAAGAAGAGATGTTTGCATTGCTCGATGTGGAAAGTTTTGTCCTGGCATTAAAGGATGGTGGGACTCTGGACGAAATATGCAATTAGCACGGATTACTTTTAGGATGATAAACCAGTCGGCGTGGTGGTAAAAAGGCGCGGTTGGCGTTGCGGGAGCTAACAATGAAACAAAAGGAAAATGTTGAAAATAATCCGGTGACCCAGTGGGTGACTTTTCGGTTGGCGGATGAAACCTATGGTGTGAATGTTATGCAAGTACAAGAGGTACTGCGCATGACGGAGATTGCACCTGTCCCCGGGGCGCCTGATTATGTGCTGGGGATCATTAATCTACGTGGTAATGTTGTCACCGTGATGGATACGCGGCGTCGTTTCCGTCTGTGTGAGAAAGAGGCAGATGATGCGACCCGTATCGTGATCATTGAGGCCGGTGAACAGGTAGTGGGGATTTTGGTCGACAGTGTCGCCGAGGTCGTCTACCTCAAGCAGTCCGAGATCGATCAGGCACCCAATGTCGGCAATGAAGAAAGCTCGCGTTATATCCAAGGGGTTGCCAACCGGGACGAGGGGCTACTGATCCTGGTGGATCTTGATAAATTACTGACCGAGGAAGAGTGGCAAGAGTTTTCTGCCCTTTAATCGCGACTCATTGTTATCCTCTTCGGGGGCGCCGTCAGGCGCCCCTGTTTGTTTGAGCTCTATAATAATTCGTCAAATGTTGTATGCTCTTTTGCAATGGAAACAAAAGAGGGGTGCAACATGGCGGATTTCGATATCAACGGCCCGTTGCCGCCGATCTGGCCGCAACGCCCAGGCCGTCGTATAGAATCTGAAGAGGAGTCTGAAGGTGAGCGTCGTCGACGAAACCGTCCCTTTCGCGAGCAAACGGCCAAAGATGAAGATAAAAAGAAAGATGACGGTGGTCATCCGCGCATTGATGAATATGTGTGATGTCGGGGTTCTAGCGAATGGATAGTGTTATTTCTATAGTCGCCGTGGTATTGGCCAGCATTGCGCTGGGATTGGTGATATTGCTTGGTCGTAAGTTGCAGATTGCTCAGCAGCAGTTAGCAGAACAAACATCGCGTTTGGCCGCAGTTGAGCAGGATGTAAAGGCCTTGTATGCAGGTGCTGCTGGCGTTGGCGGCCATTTGGCTCGGATTGAAAAGCGTATGCACAATCTGTCTGACCGGCAGGAAAAACTCGATGAGCACGATGTCTCAGGTCAGCATTACAGTCAGGCCATTGAATTACTGCGCGAAGGAGCAGGGATTGATGAAATCATGCAGCGCTGTGGGTTGACGCGTGAAGAGGCAGAATTGTTGCAACGTTTGCATGGAGTGAGTAGCTAAACGCCCCGTCGTTGTAACTTACGCTTCTGTATCTTTCATCACTGAATAGCGCTCAGATAGGTAGTAAGCGAAGGCAATGATTTGTGCAACGGCGACGTACAATGTCTCCGGAATCTCATCGCCCAGGTCCAGCTGTGATAACAGTTCCACGAGAGGCGTATTTTCTTGCAGCGGAATATCGTGTGCTCGCGCAATCGCCAGGATCTGTTCCGCCAGCTCACCACTTCCTTTTGCAGTCACCTTGGGTGCGGTGAACCCGTCCCATTCCAGAGCAACGGCCTTTTTCGGTTTGTCATGTGTATGTTTCATGCTTTTTCGTTGAGTGTCAGTCGTTGCGTGGTTTTTCCGGTCGTTTCGGGTGGTGTGCCTTGTAGACACTGTATCGGGTCCAGTTGAATCCCTGCTTCACGCAGGCGCTGGTGTAGTTCGTGTAGATGTTTAGAAATTATGGTGAGTGTCTCGGTACGTTCGGCCCACATGGTCACTAGAATCTTTTCATTGATTAACGAGACACGGGCGTGCAATGGGCCGAGATTTTCGAGGTCGAGTGATAGATGTACCGTGTGACGTTGGTGATGTTCCTCTTCCCCAGTTTGTTGCCGCTGTTCTTCCTCCACGCGCAATGATATCGGACGAATCGTCTCATTGTGTCGTATGGGTACTTCGAATAACAACGGTGGGTTGGGTTGCTCCTGGGTGGGCAGTGCATTCAATTGATTCAATCGAACACGCGCCAAGGCGCCTTCGGTTTGTCGGGCGAGTTCCTTCAAAATCATCAAAACACTGGCCTGAAAGGCGAGGGTCGCTATCGGGCTAGCTGTTCCGCGAGAAGCGGGGCCGCGCAGTTGTGTCTGTTTATTGTCGTTGATGTCCGGTAGCAGTGGTGGGCCTGAGCTGAACAGTGGCGTCAAGGCATGGACGGATAATGGACGGACCGTGGTGGCAGGTGGTCTTTGTAATAAACTGCCCAGTTGACGCAAGGTGGCCAGTCGCGCCTGCAACGCATTGAGGGAACGCTCATTACCCTGGGGTTTGTTTTCGATGCGACTGATCTCTTGTTGTGTGCTCGTCAGTAGACGTGTCAGTTGGGTTTTGAGATCGCCATTGAGCATTTGGCTGGTATTGGTTGTGGTCGAGGCGCTGCCAGGAGTGGGCGCAGGGCGGGCGCTTTGTACCAATTTTTGTTCCAAAAATAGCCCTGAGTTTTTGAGTGCGTCTTTTAATCCAGCGGCAGTGGCGATGTGCTCGCGATTGGGTAGCTGTTGTCGCAGCGTCTTCAGGGCATCTATGACGGTGCTGGGGAGTATGTGGGCGATGGCCTGGGGCGGTGTTTGTTGCAGCCAGTTGAGATTGTTGATGAGCGGTGGCATCGGTAGTTGCCGGGGCAACGTGATCTTGAGCTGATTGCTGATGGTCTGGTCCGGTGCTTGGATCGGGGTGTGGAGTTTTAGCAGGGGAGGCGTGGTGTCGGCCTTGATGACTTCGACTGTTAAACGCTGTCCTGTTTGCAGGGGGGCGGTCGTTTGAGTCTCAAATTGCTGGCGGCCGATCTGTAGCAGTGCTTGCTGATTGTAAGTGGCAGCACGTATCACCAGTGCCTGTAATAACTGGCCGTTACGCCAGTTCACCAGGTCAACACTGCTGGTTTGCGTGAGTTGTGGTGGCAGTTGTGGGCCATTAATTTCCATCAGTGATCTCGTTGAATTATCCCGTCAGTCGTCTGTATGGAGTCATATATACAACCTATCGGCGTTGTGATTGGTGACGGTAAGTATGTTTTCATCTTTTTTGTGACGCTGAAATGGCGGCAAACTTGAGATGGCTCCAGGTTGAGGTGGATAAGGTGTAATGCATTATTTAAATCAAGCGCTTAAATAGCCGATGTAAAGTATATTGGCCTTTGCCTAGAGCAATGTAAACTTAAGGTTCGGTGATGGAGCGGCAGAATCGGGATGACTGAACACACACTTTGGTACACCAAGCGCGGCGACGATATCCTTGGCCCTTTTCCAGCCAAGGCGATCTCACAGGCATTATTGATAGGTCGCTTAAAACCCACTGCCTTGGTCAGTCTTGATAAGGTGGAGTGGCTTGCGTTGGGTGACGTGGAGGCATTGGTGCCTGAGGTGATGAAGGCTGATATGACCGATCCTGAGGCGCAGGCTCGATTGGAGGCTGCGCGACGTGCTGCAGATGAGCGCCTGGCGCGTGACCGGCGCAGCCGGGAAAAGACGACTGCCGCTGAGCAGCGCGAAGGTGATCGTCGGCAGGAGGAGTCGGTCGAGGATATCGAAGAGCGGGTGGCGCGGACTGAGCGGCTGCAAAAACTGATGAAGACTGAACGCCAGTCCAAGTGGCCGTTGGTGGTAATGATGGTTCTGTTGACGGGGATGGTGGCAGCGGCGATTTGGTTGACGCCGAGCGACAATGGTGCAGGCGACAGCGATTGTGAGGCCCCCCCAACAGCGGGCGTGAATTGGGACAATTGTCAGATGCCCGGGCTCAGCGTGGGGCGGGCGAGTTTGTCGGCGGCCAGCGTCCGTAATGCCAATCTGACCGCAGCAAATCTGGCCGGTGGCGATTTGCGTGATATCAATCTGGCGTACAGTAATTTGAGTCTGGCGGATTTGTCGGGCTCTGATTTGAGTAATGCATCGTTGGTGGGGGTCGATTTTCGACAGGCCTCGCTGGCGCATGCCGATCTGCGCAATGCCGATCTGTCTCATGCCGATCTGCGCGGGGCAAACCTGTTGAAGGCGCGCCTCGATGGTGCCAAGTTGTCGAAGACGATCTGGTGGGATGGCTCGGTGTGTGGCCCAGCCTCAGTCGGTGAATGTATCCCGGTGGCGGGGACGGCGCGGAGCTTGATTGCGCCGGGTGTTCGGTAATCATCCTTTAATCGCCGAAGGACTCGCTTTGGTAGGTTTCGATTTCCAAAGTGTCGGACCAATAGTGTGCTGGCAATCCGGCCTTGTGTTTCAGGTGCGAGACAAAGTCTGCCGCAGTCGGCAGGGATTGCCACACCGACGGTAAAAACGTTGCGTGATATACCCCATCGCGGATGATCAATCCATCAATGCCAGGTCGCAGCCTGGCCAGCAGATCCTCTTCAGAATCGACAAACAGTGGTGCCGGTGTGCTCAGTACGGATATGTGAATCTTGACCTGCGCTAGTTCCTCCGCCGTGAGCGATGGGAAGCGTGGATCACGCATGGCCGCGTTGTAGGCGTTGGTGGCGACATCGATGACGAGAGGCTGGTAGGCGCTGAGTGTGCCGATGCAGCCGCGCAGTTGCTGATTGAGGTTGAGCGTGACAAAGCTCGCTGCAGGTTCGGTCAGCGGCGGCGGGTAGTCTGCCAGCGCAGGTCGGAGTGGGGCATCATGTTGCAGCGCGTGACGGATGCTCTCCCGTGCCAAGGCCAACAGTTGTTGTCGCTGTTCTGGATTCAAGCGCATGGTGTGGGTATCAGAGGAAGACATAAGCACCATACCCGACAACCTGTGCCTGTGAGCCTGCGGTATCGCCCGAGTTGGCGAGAGCGATGGTTTTGCAGTGCAGGCCCAGGCGTTTCGCCTGTAACAAAAGGCCGTTGATTGCGCGGCAGCCGCAGGCGTCGTTGGGGCCGATTTGACCGATATTGAGCTGTTCGATCGCATCGCTGGTGCGCCTGTCCATCTGCTGTGCGGTTTGGTAATCGTGGTAATGACTCAGGTCCGAGCTGACGACGATCAGCGTTTCATCGCCGCCCCATAACAGGTCGAGCACTTCGGCCACCTCATCCGCAGTGGCATCACCAACCACCAGCGGCAACAACTGGAAGTCTCTCAACACCGTTTGCAGGAAGGGTAGTTGGACCTCAAGGCTGTGTTCCAGTGCGTGGGCCTGGTCCAGCAGGGCCACTTGTGGCAGCGACAGGGCCAGGCTGGTGGTCTGCCGATCGAGCCGGACCTTGCCGAGCGGTGTTTCAAAGTAGTCGGCGCTGCTGGCCGCCAGGCCGAGTAATGGCACTCGATGCGATGGGCCTAACAGAATGACGCGTGTGATCACGCCTGCGGCCGGGATCAAGGTGTGATAGCCCCGGCCCGCCACCGGGCCTGAATAGATATACCCGGCATGAGGGGCGATCACCGCCTTGGGCGCCGCCGCCAGTGGTGTGCCTTTGAGGAAACTTTGTACATCCACCGCCAGCGCATCGGCAGTGGTGGGATAAAAGATTCCGGCAACGGCGGCGGGGCGGGTCATCTCCATGGGCGCGGCGTATCCTGTGCTTGGTTTTGGTGCAAGGTCTGACTATATATTAAGTATAGGGTTATTAGACAGACAGTCGAGGCCGGGGATGAGCGACCAATCAAACACCGTGGTGCAGACGCAGTACTGGCATCGACTGGATGACGGCCGCGTGCAGTGTGATCTGTGTCCGCGTTACTGCAAGATGCATGAGGGCCAGCAGGGCCTTTGTTTTATCCGCGCCAACCAAAATAATGCCGTCGTGTTGACCAGCTACGGCCGCTCCAGCGGCTACTGCATCGATCCGATCGAAAAGAAACCGTTGAACCATTTTCTGCCCGGTAGCCCGGTGTTGTCGTTTGGCACGGCGGGCTGCAACCTGGCCTGCAAGTTTTGTCAGAACTGGGACATGAGCAAGGCGCGCGAGATGGATATTCTTGCCGATCATGCGCCGCCCGCGCTGATCGCCAAGGCCGCCAAGGACAGCGGTTGTGCCAGCGTCGCCTATACCTACAACGACCCGGTGATCTTTCTCGAATATGCGGTCGACACGGCCGTGGCCTGTCGTGAGCTGGGCATCAAATCGGTGGCGGTCACAGCAGGTTATATCTGCGATGAGCCCCGTCAACGCTTCTTTGAGCATATGGATGCGGTCAATGTCGATCTCAAGGCCTTCACCGATGAGTTCTATTTCAAACTCTGCGGTGCCCATCTGCAGCCGGTGCTGGATACCTTGCGTTATATCAAACACCAGACCCAGGTGTGGTTGGAGCTGACGACCTTGTTGATCCCTGGCCATAACGATAGCGATGCCGAGCTGCAGGCGATGACCAAGTGGGTGGTGAATGAGTTGGGGCCGGATGTGCCGATGCACTTTACTGCCTTTCACCCGGACTGGAAGATGCGCAATGTGCCCGCAACCCCGATCGAAACCCTGACGCGTGCACGGGAGATCGCACTTAATAACGGGGTTCGTTATGTCTACACCGGTAATGTGCATGACCTGATCGGGCAGAGCACTTATTGCCATCGCTGTGGCCAGAGTTTGATTGGTCGCGATTGGTATCGTTTGTCTGAGTGGCATTTGGATCAACACGGCCGGTGTGACCATTGCGGCACCCGCTGTGCCGGGGTTTTTATGGCGCAGCCGGGCGATTGGGGCGCGCGTCGTCGGCCGCTGCGCTTGGCCGATTACGCGGAGTAGTGTTTAACCCATGGGTTTTATACGCCTAGCATTTATATATGTAATTCATATAGCCATATATAAAAAAATAATCTAAAGATTCTTGTTCGATATACGTTTCGCGTATAAACTGGCTGCCATCTTGAGTCACCCCAACGGCAGTCTTTAGGGCTGTCGTTTGCAATTACAGGAAGGCGCCATGAGTGCGACAGCCGAACAGATGAACGCAGAAATTGACGTAGAAGCCCTGGTGCAGGATCTCAATCGCCGCTACCGTGATCTATCCGTCGAAGAGCGTGTGACCCAGCTGTACAAAGACTTTGATGTCAGCGAAGTGATGCTGACGTCCTCTTTTGCTGCCAACTCGGCCTTTCTGCTGCACGTATTCGCGACCATCGCGCCACAGCAGAAGGTCCATTTCATCGACACCGGGTTCCATTTCAAAGAGACGCTGGAGTACAAGGTCGACCTCAGTAATCTCTATAAGCTTAATGTGGAAGATGTACACCCGGAGGACTGGAAGCACGCATTCACCATCAAGGATGAAACCTGGAAGAGTGATCCGGATTTCTGCTGTTCCATCAACAAGGTTGAGCCTTTGCAAGGCATCAAGGCCCAGCATCGGGTTTGGGTTTCAGGGCTGATGCGTTGGCAGACCGAACACCGTGCGACGCTGGATGTGTTCGAATATCGTGGCAAGATCATCAAATTCTATCCGTTGATCGATGTCACCAAGGAAGAGCGCGAGGCCTACATCAAGGAGCACGCGCTGCCGTTCCACCCGCTGGTGGCGCAGGGTTATTCATCCATCGGCTGTGCCCACTGTACCCGTCCCGGTGATGACCGCAGTGGTCGATGGGTAGATAAGCCCAAGTCAGAGTGCGGTTTGCATATCTAAACAAAACCCCGGTCGAAAGATCGGGGTTTTTTCTTTTTGTTCATTAAGATACTTGAATTTTATGAAGTGATGTCTAGGGTGGTGCTGAGTGCCGAAATCAGCTTCGGTGCGGCGTCCAGGTCCTCGGCATCGACGGATAAGGTATAGGCAAGCTCGTCTGCAGTCAGTAGCTGCTGGCTCTGTAGTTGTTTCTCCAGCACCTCCACGGTGGCCTCGGAGGCATCCTTGCCGGCCGCCTCACGTTCGCGGATCCAGCGTTTCAAGGTCGCCAGCGGTGCATGGAAATGCAGGATCGTGAACGGGCAGTCCAGCGCGCGCGCCAGCTCGGCGAAGCGTTGGCGCTCTGTCTGGGCGAGGAAGGTCGCATCGACGATGACCTTGTAACCTGCCGTCAGCAGCATCTGCGCACAGGCGGCGAGATGGGCGTAGGTGCGGGCGCTGGCCTCGGGTTGGTAGATGCCTCGGCCGATGGCGCTGCTGGAGCGCTCGTTGGTGGCCAGGCCGTAGAGCCGTTTGCGTTCGACGTCCGAGCGCAGCCGGATCAGGCCGCCGGCCTCCAGCAGGGGCTGGCTGATGCTGCTCTTGCCGCTGCCGGAGAGGCCATGGGTGATGAAGAGATGCGGTGTCTGCGGCCGGATAAAAGACTGCGCCAGCGCGATGTAGGCATCATGTTCGGCCCAGTCCTGCGCGTTGCCGCTCTGGTCGGAGCGGATGGCCGCCACCTTGGCCCGCACCATGGCGTAATAGAACTGGTAGTAACGCAACAGGCGCAGGCCGTCGTAGTCGCCGCTGAGGCTGAGGTAGCGGTCGAGCAGGCGGTGGGCGAGGTTGACGTGGCCGCGTTGCTGCAGGTCCATGGTGACGAAGGCCAGTTCGCTGATGGTGTCCATCCAGCGGAAGTGTTCATTGAATTCGATGCAGTCGAAGATGACGACCTCATCATCGATCAGCGCCATGTTGCCCAGGTGCATGTCGCCGTGGCAGTTATGGACGTGCCCCTGTTGCCGCCGCTGCGCGATGAGCTGTGCGAGCTGGGGCTGATTGTGCTCAAACCAGTCTGCCAATGGGCCCAGTGCGGCGCTGCGTGGCGAGTCGGTCGGCAGCAGGGCATGGATCTGATCGAAGTTCTGCTGGGCAGCGGCGAGCACTGGTCCGGCCTGGCCGTAGTCCTGGTCTGAGGATGCAACGGCAGCCTGGTGGTGAAAACGGGCGATGGTGCTGGCGAGTTGGTCAATGTGATCTGCCGTTAGGTCGCCGCTGGCGAGCAGGGCGTCCAGTTGCTGGCTGGGGTCGAACTGGCGCATCTTGACCGCATATTCGATGGCAGGGCCATCGCCGCCGATGTGTGGCTGCGTCAAACTACCGCGAATGGCGACAACTTCATGATAGACTTGGGGCGCCAGACGTCGGTTGAGTTCTAGCTCGCGCTGGCAGTAGTGTTGACGTTGCGCCAGACTGCTGAAATCGAGAAAGCCGAGGTTCAGCGGTTTTTTGATTTTATAGGCATAGTCGCCGGTCAGCAGCACCCACGAGATGTGGGTCTCGATGACGCGCAGATCGCGGACTGGGTGAGGGTAACAGTCGGCGTGTTGCAGATGGCGGATGAGGGGCGTGTCGTTATGCATGGTCCGATTATGCCAGAGCCGGTGGTCAAATGATTGTTTGAACGTCGCCGTTACCTCAGGTGAAGTGACAGACTGTCTGGCTAATATATTAAGAAATATAATATTTAACATTATTTAACCGATACAGATGGATGTGTATCGAGGGGATTCCTGTCAGACCATATGGCCGTTTACGACTTACGAAAACTGATTGCTGAAACGCGCCGCATCGCGCGCGACTATCGCAACGCCACCGGCAAACCCTTGGGTGGGGTCAGTGGCGAGATCGCCCAATTCGACGCCTGTTACCATTTGGGGCTGGAGCCTGTGCCACCTGGAACCGAGGGTGGTTACGATGCGGTGGGTACCGGCGCTCGTGAGGGGCGCAAGGTGCAGATCAAAGGCCGCGTGATCTTCGATGAGGGCAAGGCCGGTCAGCGTATCGGACAGCTCAAACTGGAGAGTGAGTGGGATAGTGTGGTGATGGTCCTGCTGGATGAGAACTTCGAGCCCTACGAGATGTACGAGGCCCTGCGCGAGGATATCGTTGCGGCCAATCGTGAGGCGGCGAGCAACCGCGCCAAACGTGGCGCGATGTCCGTCGCCAAATTCAAAGCCATTTCAACCTTGGTCTGGACCCGTGAATTCGGCGCGGAAGATGAGGTTTGGGACAACCAAGCGCCTTAAGGTCAAGCCGGGCTAATGTTTGATATTGATGTTGCAGCGGTTCTGGGCGATGCCGGTGCGCTGGCCGACCACATCGACGGCTTTCGGCCGCGGCAGCAACAGCAGGAGATGGCCGAGGCCGTCGCCCGCGCCATCGACGAAAACCAAACCCTGATCTGTGAGGCCGGTACCGGTACCGGCAAGACCTTCGCCTATCTGGTGCCGGCGATCCTGTCCGGCAAAAAGGTCGTCATCTCGACCGGTACCAAAAATCTGCAAGACCAACTCTTTCATCGTGACCTGCCTGTGGTGCGCAAGGCGCTGGCGGTGCCAGTGGGAGTTGCATTGCTCAAGGGGCGCGCCAATTACCTGTGTTGGTACCGGCTGAAACTGACCGAGTCTGAGGGGCAATTGGCATCGCGGGAGATGGTCGATCAGCTGCAGCGCATCCGCCGCTGGGCCGGGAGCAGCCACAACGGTGACATCGCCGAGGTGAAGGCCGTCAGTGAGGATGCGCCGATCTGGCCATACGTGACCTCGACCACCGACAACTGCCTGGGCAATGACTGCCCCGATTTCAAAGAATGCCATGTGATGAAGGCGCGACGCGAGGCGCAGGAGGCGGACATCGTCGTCATCAACCACCACCTGTTGTGCGCCGACATGGTGCTGCAGCACGGGGGCTTTGGTGAGCTGCTGCCCGGTGCCAATGCCTACATCATCGACGAGGCCCATCAGCTGCTCGAGGTGGCGAGCAACTTCTTCGGCCAGACCTTGAGCAGCCGTCAGCTGAGCGAGCTGGCGCGCGACACCATCAACGAATTTCACCAGACGGCCTCCGACACCAAGGCCCTGCAGACCGTCGCCGAACGGCTCGAATACGCCGCCCGCGATCTGCGGCTGGCCATGGGCAGTCAGGCGCAGCGTATGCCGTGGTTGGCCGCGCAGCAGGATGAAAAACTCTGCGACCAGCTCGCCTATCTGCGCCGCGTGTTCGACGAGTTGATCCCGCTGCTGGAGGAGGGCGCACAGCGCAGCAAGGGGCTGGAGAACTGCCACGAGCGCGCCGTCGCGCTGTTCCATAAACTCTGCCTGTTCGATGGCGAGGCCTCGCCGGACAACATCTACTGGCTGGAGATCTTCAGCCGCAGCTTTGCCCTCAACTGCACGCCGCTGGAGATTGCCGAGCCCTTTCAGCAGCGCATGCAGCAGGAGCGGGCGGCCTGGGTCTTCACCTCGGCGACGCTGGCCGTCAACGGTGGCTTTGAGCACTTTGCCGACCGCCTCGGCCTCAAGGCGCCGATGACCGGCTGCTGGCAAAGCCCGTTCGACTATCCCAACCACGCCTTGCTCTACGTGCCGACCGATCTGCCACAGCCCAATCACCCGGACTACACGCGCAAGATCGTTGAGGCAGCGCTGCCGGTCCTGGCCGCCAGTGAAGGTCGTGCCTTTATGCTGTTTACCAGTCACCGCGCGCTGAAGCAGGCGGCTGAGATGCTGGAGGGGGAGATCGATTACCCCTTGCTGGTGCAGGGCAGCCTGCCGCGCAGCGAACTGCTGCAGCGTTTTCGTGAGTTGGGCAATGCTGTGCTGCTGGGGACGGGCAGTTTCTGGGAGGGGGTGGATGTGCGCGGTGAGGCGCTATCGTGCGTGATCATCGACAAGCTGCCCTTTGCCACCCCCGATGACCCGGTGCTGACGGCGCGCCTCGATGCCATCCGTAACAAGGGCGGGAATCCCTTCATGGATCACCAGGTGCCGACGGCGGTGATCAGCCTCAAGCAGGGGGCGGGGCGGCTCATTCGTGACGTGGACGATTACGGCGTGATGATGCTGTGCGACCCGCGCCTGATCGACAAACCCTACGGCCGTGTCTTTCTCGACAGTCTGCCGCCGATGCGGCGTACCCGCAAGCTGGAGCTGGTGCAGCGTTTCTACAACTACGTCAAACAGCAGCAGGATCCCGGGCTCGGTGGCCAAGAGGCCAGTGCCGGTTAAATGTAAATCTTTGTAACATTGCTCCAGACCTCTCTAGTCAGTCTTTGTCCCCCAGCCGCTAGCCATAATGAGTTCAACGGAAACCGCAGGGACTGCGGGACAGCAAACAGGAGGACTGGCTATGACCAGCATGATCATTGAAGCTGTTGTTGTTGCATTTTGCATGGGTGGTGTTATCGGGGCGTTGGTGACCTTGCAGCTAACCGCGCATAAGCTGCACGAGCCGCGTGACGAGGCAGTGAAGGTTCGTTCGGCCGATCGTCATCGTTAATTGCTGACCCCGGGCATGCTTGTCCGGGGTTTAACACTGCTTTAAATCCATCTATCATGGCGGACTGAAATTTCGCCAATTTGATGGGTGTCCTATTTGAAACTCCTGGCTCTAGATACCTCGAGCGAAGCCTGTTCTGCGGCTTTGCTGATCAATAATCAACTCGAAGAACACTTTGAACTCGCACCGAAAAAACACGGTGAACTCATCCTGCCGATGATCGACCGTTTGTTGGCCCAGGCGCAGTTGCGGCCACAACAACTCGATGCAATAGCCTTTGCCTGCGGCCCCGGTGCCTTCACCGGGGTTCGCATCGCGACCAGCGTCGCCCAAGGGATTGCCTTTGGCACCGATCTGCCGGTGGTGCCGGTATCGACCTTGGCAGCCCTGGCGCAGGGCGGTTATCGCCGCAGTGGCCATGCCAAACAACTGCCCATCATCGATGCACGCATGGGTGAGGTCTATTGGGGGGCGTATCAATTAGATGGTGACCGTATGGTGGCCTTGGCCGACGATGCCTTGTGTGCACCTGAGGCCCTGCCGTCGGTCGACGGCGATGGCTGGTACGGATTGGGGAGCGGCTGGCGAGAATTTGCAGCCCCGCTACAACAACGGTATGCGACAAATGTGATCGATATCGCTGCCGATGCCTTGCCCGCCGCGCAGGATGTGGCGGTGCTGGCGGCGCAGATCTATGCCGCCGGTGGCGCGGTGAGTGCTGAGCAGGCCTTGCCCCTGTATTTGCGTAATGATGTAGCCAAGAAAAAGGCGGAAGGTTAATTACACCGTGATAGAGCATAACAAGGCCGTGATTCGGGTCGTGCAGCTGACCGACCCCCATCTATATCAAGACTCAGCCAAGGGGCTGTATGGGATCAATAGCCTCGAGTCATTCCGGGCGGTGTATCAAAGCGTGGATCACAGCACCTGCGATCTGATGTTGCTGACGGGCGACTTGGTGCATGACGAAAGCGAATTCGGATATCGCCGTTTGGCCAGTGATCTGCAACAGGCAACGTATCCGATCCATTGTTTGGCGGGCAATCACGATGACATGCCGTTGATGGAGCAGGTGTTTGCCGGTGGCCCGATCAGTTGTCAAAAACACGTGGTATTGGGCAATTGGCAGATCCTGTTGTTGAAGACAGCGATTGCCGGCCAGGTCTATGGTGAGCTGGATGTGGCAGAGCTGCAGTGGCTGGAAAAACGGCTGAAGGGTCATCCCACGCATCACACATTAATCGCCTTGCATCACCATCCATTTTCTCTCGGTTGTAAATGGTTGGACCCACTGGGATTGAAAAATGCGGACAAGCTGTTTGAATTGATCGCGACCTATCCACAGGTCAAAGTGGTGCTGTGGGGGCATGTGCATCAGGTGTATGACGAAGACCGCGCGGGGGTGCGTTTTCTGGCCTCGCCTTCGACCTGTATTCAATTTCAGCCGCGCACAGAGGCGTTTGTGTTGGAGGACATCCCTCCAGGATATCGCTGGTTGGAGCTGCACGCCGACGGTTCGATCAATACAGGCATTGAACGCATCGCCCAGGCCTGTGGCACCTTGAATACAGAACGTGATGGTTATTAACGTTAGTTACCCATAAAAAAAGGCCAGTGCGTGCACTGGCCTTTTTTCTGAGCAGGCGGGCAGATTAACGTTTGCCCAGCGCCGCTTCTTCGATCTGCTCCACGCTGATGTGGCGCACGTCTTTGCCTTCCACCAGATAGACCACGTATTCACAGATGTTCTTGGCATGGTCGCCGACGCGCTCCAGTGCACGGGTGGCCCACATCACGTCGAGAATACGTTTGATGGTGCGAGGATCTTCCATCATGAATGTCATCAGCTGACGCATGATGGCTTCATACTCATGGTCGACCTTCAGGTCTTCTTTGGCTGTCTCGATGGCGCCTTGCACATCCATGCGCGCGAAGGCATCCAGTGCGCCGCGGATCATGGTCTGTACGTGGGTGCCGAGGCTTTGAATCTCGACATATTCGTTACGAGGACGTTCCATCTCCGCCAGTTGACGCGCCATGCGTGCCACCTTCGCGGCCTGGTCGCCAATGCGCTCCATATCGGTGATGGTTTTGATCACGGCGATGACCAGACGCAGGTCGCCCGCAGTTGGCTGGCGACGGGCGATGATGTGCGTGCACTCTTCATCAATTTCCACTTCCATCGCGTTGACGCGATAGTCATTGGTGATGACGGCATCCGCCAGTTCAACATCGCCTTTGACCAGCGCAGTCACTGCATTGGCCACTTGTTCCTCGACCAGGCCGCCCATGGCGAAGACCCGGCTGCGCAGATCTTCGAGGTCGGCGTCGTATTGGTGTGAGATATGATGCGCGATCGGTTTTTTATCCATAATTTTTACCCTCAGTAATCGCCCGCCGATTAACCGTAGCGGCCGGTGATGTAATCTTCAGTCTGTTTCTTGGCCGGATTGGTAAACAGCGTATCCGTGTCCGAGAACTCGATCAGGTCGCCCATGTACATGAAGGCGGTGTAATCGGATACACGGGCCGCCTGTTGCATGTTGTGGGTTACGATGACGATGGTGTATTTCTCTTTGAGCTCATAAATCAGCTCTTCGATCTTCAAGGTGGAGATCGGGTCGAGCGCCGAGGCCGGCTCGTCGAGCAGCAATACTTCAGGCTCGATGGCGATGGCGCGCGCGATGACCAGACGTTGTTGCTGACCGCCGGAGAGACCAAAGGCATTGTCGTTCAAACGATCCTTCACCTCATCCCACAGCGCAGCGCCGCGCAGTGAGTTTTCGACGGTCTCGTCGAGGATGCGGCGGTCGTTGACACCTTGAATACGCAGGCCATAGGCCACGTTTTCATAGATTGTTTTCGGGAATGGGTTTGGCTTCTGGAATACCATGCCGACGCGACGACGCAGATCGGCCACGTCCACACCGCGGGCGTAGATGTTATCGCCGTCGAGGTTGATCTCGCCCTCGATGCGCACGCCGTCGACCAGATCGTTCATGCGGTTGAAGCAGCGTAGCAGCGTGGACTTACCGCAACCACTGGGACCGATGAAGGCGGTGACCTTTTTACGTGGGATCTGCATGTGGATGCCGTTGAGGGCCTGCTTGTCACCGTAATACAGCTTCAGATCATTGACGTGGATGGCAATGTCCTTGGGCGCCTCGGGTTGAGCTCGTCGCGGTTTTTTCAGGGCCGACATGTTGATGGCATGTGTCTTCGGCGCGGCATTTTGAACTGTTTCTTCACTCATGCGGATCTATCCGTTTTGTCGTTACAGTGGTGTATGAATCTTAAATAAACGCTTAGTTCTCAAGCGCCTTGTATTTTTCACGCAGGCGATTACGAATCGCAATCGCCGCCAGGTTCAGGATCACGATGACCAAGACCAGCAGCAGGGCGGTGGCGTAGACCAGCGGACGTGCAGCCTCGACGTTGGGGCTTTGGAAGCCAACATCGTAGATATGGAAGCCCAGGTGCATAAACTTGCGATCCAGGTGGATGAACGGTGAATTCTCATCCAGCGGCAGCGAAGGCGCCAGTTTGACCACACCTACCAGCATCAGCGGTGCAACCTCACCGGCGGCACGGGCGATGGCCAGGATCAGGCCCGTCATGATTGCCGGGCTGGCCATCGGAATGATGGTGCGCCACAGGGTTTCGGCCTTGGTTGCGCCGAGGGCCAGACTGCCTTCACGAATTGAGCGTGGGATGCGCGACAGGCCTTCTTCGGTGGCGACGATGACCACGGGCACGGTCAGCAGGGCCAGCGTCAGCGATGCCCACATCAAACCCGGAGTACCAAAGGTCGGCGCGGGCAGTGCCTCTTGGAAGAAGAGTTGGTCGATGTTGCCACCCAAAAAGTAGACGAAGAAGCCGAGGCCAAATACGCCATAGACGATGGAAGGTACACCGGCCAGGTTGTTGACCGCGATGCGGATGGTACGGGTGATCGGGCCTTGGGTAGCGTATTCACGCAAGTACACCGCAGCGACGACGCCGAATGGCATGACCATGATCGACATCAGGATGACCATCATCACGGTGCCGAAGATGGCGGGGAAGATACCGCCTTCAGTATTGGCCTCGCGGGGTTCGTCACTGAAGAATTCCCACAACTTGTGGCCGTAGTGGCGAATCTTGCCGAATACGGTCATCTCGTTGGGTTTATAGGCCCACACCGCCTTGGCGAAGTCGACTTTGACAATGCGGCCATTGGCAACTTCTGCGGTGAAGCTGTCGCGATTGATCTGGGTGTATAGCGCCAGCAGTTCTTCCTGCAGGCCTTCGTATTGGGCGTTCAGATCTGCGCGACTGTTCTCTATGTCGGCCAGCGCTTCAGGAGTGGCGGCGTTGTTCAGTTCCAGGCCACGTTGCTTCATGCGCAGTTGTTCGAGGCTGTAGTTGATCTTGCCGATNNCGCTCTTTTCGATCTTGCGGATCTGCAGGTGCAGATCCAGGGCGCGATCCAGGCGGGCCTGGAATTCATCCCAGGCCTCGGGGCCAGAGGCGACGACAGTGTCACCTTCTTTGATGTCTTGCAGATAACCGTAGAGGTTACCCCATTCGCGACGCTCGACAACGATGATGTCTTCAGGCGTGGTGATGGTGCCCATGTTTGGCGAGATCACCCACTTGAAGTCGAGGCCATAGACGTCACGGTTACCGATCTTGATCAGATGACGGGTGACAGTCTCATCGTCACTGGCCAGCTCAATACCGCTCTCACGAATGCGCAAGACGTCAACTTCTTCGCTGTCGCGCATCTCGCCCATCAGACGGATCTCGGTGCCGCGATCGACGTAGCTGGTCTCAATGACATCGGCCGGCCAGAAGTGACCCAGACCGCGCACCGCGATCAGGATCAACAGGCCAATGACCATGATCATGCTGATGCTGACCGCACCAGCCGTCATCCATATCCAGGGGGTACCGCTTTTATACCATTCGCGAATCATAGTGAGCTGTACTTCCTACGCAGACGTTGACGCACAACCTCGGCGATTGTGTTGAAGAAGAAGGTAAACATGAACAGAACCAGTGCCGCCAGGAACAGGATGCGGTAGTGCGTGCTGGCCACTTCCGATTCCGGCATCTCAACNNACCGCGATGTTGGCCGAGAGGGTACGCATGCCCTGGAAGATACTCATATCCATCAGCGGCGTATTACCGGTCGCCATCAAGACGATCATGGTCTCACCGACGGCACGACCGAGACCGATCATGACGGCAGAGAAGATGCCGGGGCTGGCGGTCAGCAGTACAACGCGCATCAGTGTTTGCCATTGAGTTGCGCCGAGGGCCAGAGAACCTGTGGTCAGGTGCTTCGGTACGCTGAAGATTGCATCTTCAGTGATCGAGAAGATGGTCGGGATGACCGCAAAGCCCATCGCCAGACCGACGACCAGCGAGTTACGTTGGTCATAACCGATGCCGAGCTCGCGATCCATCCAGCTGCGCAGGCTGCCATCGAAGAACAGATGTTCAATCGGGCTGCTCAAGGCAAACGACAGCCAGGCGGTGAGGATGATCGGCAGCACCAGCATCAGTGACTGCCAGCCTTCCGGTACGCGGCCACGCAGTTCGCGCGGCAACAGGTACCAGAAGTAACTACAGATCAGGATGCTCAGCGGCAACAACAATAACAGTGTGAAGATGCCTGCCAGATATTCCTCAACGAACGGCGCAAGCCACAGTCCGGCCAGGAAGCCGAGGATAACGGTGGGCAGCGCTTCCATGATCTCGATCGATGGTTTCACGGTTGAACGCATCTTCGGTGTCATGAAGTAAGCAGTATAGATCGCGCCCATGATCGCCAGCGGCACAGCAAACAGCATCGCGTAGAAGGCGGCCTTGATGGTACCGAACGAGATCGGCGTCAGGCTGAACTTGGGTTCGAAGTCGTTGCTGGCCGAAGACGATTGCCAGATGTAATCAGGCTCTTGATAGCTCTCGTACCAGACCTTGCCCCACAGTGACTCCCAAGACACTTCAGGATGTTCGTTGTCGATCTTCCAAAAGAGCAGTTGTTGGTTGGCGTCTTCGGCCAACAGTGCGCTGGCGCGTGGCGAGATCGCCATGTGGTTGATGGTGACGTTGCTGATCTGTTCACGAATCACGGTTTGATTGGCCGTGGCGTGATGGATGCTGAGCTGGCCTTGGTCAGACGTGGTGACAAAACCCTTGCGGAAGTACTCAGGCAGGATGTTGTTGACCTGTTGGCCGCTGGCATCAAAATGACGAATACGAGTCAGGATTTTGTTGTTGTTTTCATCGCGCACCGGGAACCACTGCGAGACTTCACCCTTGTTGGTTGCGATCAACAGGGAAATGTCGCCTGTCAAAAACTTGATGTCGGTAATCTGTTCACCAGGGGCAACCACAGATAGGCGCTGAATCAGCTCGGGGTCGCTCGGATCGCTGACATTGTAGGCAGAGATGTGGCCGGTCTTTTCTGCGATATAAAGTGTGCGCTGTTCTTTGTCGAGCAATAAGTGGCTGACGTTGGTTGGTGCGCCATCGAGCGTGGCGGTCGAGGCCTCTATGCTCACTTCATCGTCAAACATTGACTCTTCAAGTGTCAGTGTCGTGATCAGGATACGGCGGTCATCGGTCATGCCGACGATGGAGGCTTGATCAGCGTTACGCTGAACAGCCAGTAGTGTGAGCATATTGCCCATGCTGTCGATTTCAATTGGATCGGTGCCGAACGGATACTCAATCACCGGCGTGATCAGGCGCTTGTCATTGGGGTAGCTGATCTTGTATTCGTGTTTGGCAACGACGACCTGGCCATCATCCAGACCATAGGCGACAATTCTTGTAGCAGGAGTGGCGGCTGCAAAGCTGCTGACGCTGGCACCCAACGGCAATTCGATGCTGACACGGTCACGTACGCTGCCATCGACGGTATTGAGGAAGGTGGCATTGGCGCCGTCATCAAAACGTACGGCTACCTCGTTTTGCTCCTCCATTGCGAGGTACAGCGTCTTTTGGCCATCTTTGGGTGTGCTATATTCGGTGATACGTTCCATGCCTCCAGGCATGAACAATGGAAAAACGACGTATAGCAGATAGAAGAAGATCAGGACGATCGCGATAATTACGCTGATGCCGCCGATACCGATCATCTGCTTGGCCAGACGGTCCTTGATTTGGCGCAATTTACGGCGCCGGATGCTGGTGGGGGAGTCGGATGCAGGAAGTACACTCGCCATGCTGGGTTCAGTCCCGGTTTATGAGGATCGCGGCATAATAACGTCGCTTTATGACAAAAATATTACAATGCTGTTATAAAACGGTAACTGTTTGATGTTAAAAGAATATATAAATTGCGGGAGGCGCTGTCGGTGTTGTTGAGCAGAGATCAATTATCGAAATATGACGATACCAAGGAGCGACTGGTTTCCAGGAAAAGTGCAGGCTCGTTTCGGTGGGCGATGATATGGTGTGCAGTACTGATGCTTTGCATGACGGTGACGTCCAATGCTGCGGAATCGATACGTTACGTCAACGATTATCTGATTATTAATCTGCGTTCAGGCGCAGGCGATCAATTCCGCATCCTCCGCACCCTGCCGACGGGGACTCGTTTGCGGGTGCTGGAGCAAAAAGGGGACTTCTTGCGGGTGGTAACTGACGACAAACTTGAGGGTTGGGTGCTGGGTCAGTATCTACGTGACACACCGGCTGCGCGAGATCAATTGGCCAGTGTTCAATCGCAGTATGATAAGGCAAGCAGTGAGTTGACGGTCGCCAATGCCGAACTCAAACAATTGACTGAGGCCCACCAGCAGCTACAAGCCCATGCAAGCGAACTACAGAGCAAGCTAGAGACCTTGACCAAGGATCATCAACAGTTGTTGGTGGTTGCTGGGCGACCGATGGAGATCGAACAGGAAAATGTTCGCTTGCAGAAGTTGGCGACAACGTCTGAAGCGGTACGAGTGCGGGTGGAGGCAGAAAATGATGATCTGCGTGCCAGCACGGCGCAAAAATGGTTCGCGGCCGGGGGTGGGGTATTGGTGCTCGGTATCCTGGTCGGCATCATCCTGCCGCGCCTGCGTCGTCGACGTCAGTCGGGTTGGGCCTAGGTGTTTGTTTTTTTAGCCAGCCAGCGCCAGACCAGGCCATCCGGCCGGGTCTCGCCGGTTTCGATATAACGCAGCACGTTGTAGTCGTGCTGCGTCCGCAACATGCTATCGGCGGTACCGTAGCTGCCAGCCATCAGTAACTGATCTCCTGCCTCCAACAAAATCGACGGCCCCGGCAATAGCTGGTGTTGCCGTTCGCGCGTCAGCATCAGCGGCAGGCAGCGCAGTTGATGATCACGGTCGTGCGGGTTGCTGGTTAGGTGACCGAGGAACACCCTGCGCCCACATAGGCGGGCATCGGTGACGGGGGGTGTGCATTGTGCATCGATGGTCACCATCCAGATGTCAGGGGAGTTGCCGTGGGCCAGCGTGCGCAGGCGTTCGACCAGTTCGGCGGCCCAGTCCTCGGACATGTGGCGCGCCTGGTGGAAGAATTCATTCAGCAGCGGCACGGTGGCCAGACTGAGAATCTTTAGCGCCAGGATGCGACTGTGCTGGGCAGTGAGGTTGATGTCGGCCGCATCAAAGATGATCGAGTTGCGGCGGCGGTTTTGACGGGCGACGGTGTAGATATCGGGCTTAAGGTCTTTGGCCGTCATGATGATCGACAGGTTGTTGGCATCGTCATTGGTGCCGGCGACGATGCCGACCGAATCCTTGATGTTGGCTACGCGCAGTGTGACGGCCTCGGTGCCGCGCCCTTCGATGCAATCCTCGGTGCAACCGGTTTTATCGGGATGAGCTTCAATAATGACGGTCTGCAAACCTTCCATCTTCATGTATTTATTGACGGCCTTGCCAAAGCGACCATAGCCGCAAATGATCCAGCGACCATGCGGAGGGGGTTCGTGTTCGACCAGCGGTGTTTCGCGCAATTGGGTCAGCCACTCAAATATCTTGTGCATGTTGGGCGAGTGCAGTGCGATGGCAAGCTGATCGGCGAAGGAGTCAAACGGGTTGAAGATGTAGTCGGTGCCAAAGGAGGCCATGTTGGCCTGGACCGACTTATCTTCGGCGCGGCAGATGACTCGCAGCTTGGGGCGCAGCAGTTTGCTGGTGATGGCGATCTTGAGGTTGGCGTGATCGTCGTCGGTCAGTGCCATCACGCCGATGCAGTGGGGCGAAGCGAGTCCGGATAGGCGCAGTAGTTCGGAGTCGGCTGCATTGCCGGTCAGGCCTGGCACATAGAGCTCATGATCGGTCAACAATAGCTCATTGATGCGGTGTTGTTCGATATCAAGGGCGACGGCGCGGATACCGCGCTGGCTGAGGCCGCGAATGACCAGGCTGCCGGTATCGCCATAACCACAGACCAGATAGAACGGCTCGCGGATGCGGGCGACGCTGCGGAAGAATTGATTTTCGGTGACGGCACGTTTGAGTGCTGGGTCCTGGATCAAGGTCAGGATATTACCGATGGCGTAGAGCCAGGCGATGACGGTCATGTACATGCTGAACGTCGCCCAGCCGCGCTGGGCATCGGTGAAGGCGTAGGGGATCTCGCCAAAGCCGATCGTGGTCGCCATGTAACTGACAAAATAAAAGGCGTGGAAAAAATCCATGCGCCACGGTTGCCCCTGATCGTCGACGCCGGGGATCAACACCATGCCGAGTACGGCGATGGCGTAGCTGCAGATCAGGATGATCAGCGGCCGCCGCATGCGCCGCAGCACCAGCGAGACGACGCTGTGCGTGGCCAGATTGGTGGGGTTGCGCTCCATAATATTAGCGGCGCAGGGTGGCGGTTTCGATGATCAGTAGTACCACGGAGGTGATGTTGGCGAGCAGCGCGCCGCCAGATAATGAGACGATGCTGCTCATCACGAGCGGCGTCAGGCCGACATCGGTCATATGCACGGCCCAGGCCCAAACGATGGCGGCGGTGATCAGCTGTAGATCAGCGACCAGGCTGGTGGCGAGGAGTACGGCACCCATCTGCGTGCGTTCACCAAACTTGAGCACAGTGGCGATCAGGCTGACGACGATGGCGGCGTAGAGTTCGTAGACGTTGTGATGATCCGGGTTGTCGATGTCGCCGATAAAAAAGCCGAAGTTCAAGGTCAGCGCCAGGACGATAAAAAAACCAAAAACGACTTTTTCGAAGTTCATGCTTTGCTCCGTAGTTATGAACCGGGCATGAGTGGCGGTCAAATAGTGTATCCAGTTGAGCGCACAAAACTTACTCTACCCCCCGATGTCTTTTTTAATAGTACGCCNNGGGGGGGGGGGGGGGGGGAAAATTTTTTTATTCGGTGAAAACCAAAAATTCTCCCCCCCCCCGCCGATGTCTTTTTAAATAGTACGCCAGTGCCTGAGTTTGGTCACCTTTAGACTATCAACGGCAATTGTTTGTCGTGTTATAGGTAGGGTTGAGAATGATTTGAGTGGGCAAAACGAAACAGCCCCGCCAAAGGGCAGGGCTGTTGTCGGTTTAGACCAGGGGCCTATTGAAGTGTGATGCGAGTTTATTCGATCATCTTCAGAACTTTTTCGGTCACTTTCGCAGACAGCGGGATGTAACCATCTTTGACTACAACTTCCTGCCCGATCTTTGACATCACCATCTTGATGAATTCTTTTTCCATCGGAGGCAGTGGTTTGTTCGGGTGCTTGTTCACGTAAACGTAGAGGTAGCGTGACAGCGGGTAGTCGGCAGATACGGCGTTTTCAGAGGTGGCATCGTAATATTTGCCACCTGCTTTTTTGGCCAGAGGCACAGAGCGAACGCTAGAGGTCTTGTAACCGATGCCAGAGTAACCGATGCTGTTGATCGAGGCAGATACCGATTGCACTACAGATGCAGAACCGGGTTGCTCATTGACGTTGTTTTTGAAATCGCCCTTACACAGACCCTTTTCCTTGAAGTAGCCATAGGTGCCTGCAACAGAGTTACGGCCAAACAATTGCAGGTCACGATTCTCCCAGCTGCCGGTCATGCCCAGGTCGCCCCAACGGGTGACATCTTTGTCGTAACCGCATTTGCGGGTAGAGGAGAAGATGGCGTCAAGCTCGGCAATGGTCATGCCCTTGATCGGGTTGTCCTTGTGAACGTATACCGCCAACGCGTCGATCGCGACAGGGATCGCAGTCGGTTTGTAGCCGTATTTCTTTTCGAAGGCTTCAATTTCTTTGTCCTTCATCTTGCGGCTCATCGGGCCCATGTTGGAGGTGCCTTCGGTCAGGCCGATCGGTGCAGTAGAAGAACCAGCCGCCTGGATCTGGATGTTGACGTTCGGGTAGAAACGTTTGAACTCTTCGCCCCACAGGGTCATCAGGTTGGCGAGGGTGTCGGAACCAACGCTGGACAGATTGCCTGAAACCCCGCTGGCCTTTTCGTAGGTGTGTAGATTGGGGTCGAGGATATCTGCGGCCATTGCGTTGCTGGCTGCAAACAGGACGCCGGCGGAAACGCTGGCCATCAATTTGCTCAATTTCATGGGGACTCCTAACTGTTCAATGAAAAAGGGTGCTTTACAGAGCGAAGACAGTATGTAATCGCGATGTGATCAGTATGTGACACCAATGTGAAGATTTTATGACAAACCGGCCGGATCAGGCGGTTTTGTCGACGATGCTGGCCTTGCGGATGACGGCCTCTTTGTCGAAGTCGCAGCAGAAGGTGCTGCCTTCGTTCAGGCGGCTCGAGATGCGCAGGCGGCCTTTGTGGCGCTGGGTGACGTGTTTGACGATGGCCAGCCCCAGGCCGGTGCCGCCGACATCCCGCGAGCGGCCGATATCGACGCGGTAGAAGCGTTCGGTCAGCCGCGGGATGTGTTGCGGCGGGATGCCGATGCCGGTGTCGCGCACCTCGAGGTGCGCGCCTTTGTCATCGCCATACCAGCGGATGGTGATCTTGCCGCCGGCCGGGGTGTAGCGCACGGCATTGAAGACGAGGTTGGAGAAGGCTGAATGCAATTCATTGCTGGCGCCACGTAGCCAGATGGCGTCATCCACCTCTAATTGGATGTCGTGTTGCTGATCGCCGCTGAGGGCAAGGGCATCTTCGCGGATGGTGACGAGCAGGGCAGGAATCGAGACCTCGCTGCTGCGCGGGCTTTGGTTGCCGGTCTCGAGGCGCGACAGGGTCAGCAGGTCCTCGACGATATTGCGCATGCGCGAGGTCTGTTGTTGCATTAGCTTCAGGCTGGGCTGCCACGGTTCGAGCCCTGAGTCGTGGTCGTCGGCCATGGTCTCAACGTAGCCGTGAATCACCGTCAGTGGCGTGCGCAGCTCGTGAGAGATGTTGGCGATGAAGTCGCGGCGCATCTGTTCCAATTGTTTGAGGCGGGTGATGTCGCGCCCGATCAGCAAGCGCTGGTTTTGACCGTAGGGGATGATGCGGATCGAGATGAACTGGCTGTCATCGTGTGGCAGGGGCATGACCAGCGGTGGATCGTAGATGCCGCTGTCGAAAAAGGCCCGGAAGGCCGGGATGCGCACCAGGTTGGTGATGAGCTGGCCGGTGTCTTTGTGCGGGCGCAGCTGGAAGGTCTCTTGCGCCGCGCCGTTCATCCATTCGATCTGGCCGAGCTCGTCGAGCACGATGGTGGCGTCGGGCATGGCGGCGGTGGAGCTTTGGAAACGGGTCAGGTAGGAGGCCAGTTTCTTCTTGCGGTCGCGGTTGCGCTTTTGCAGGCGGTACATCTGGTCGAAGATGTCGGTCCACACACCACCGCCGTCGGGGGGGTAGAAGTTGTTCCGGCTGTGCAGCCAGTCATGCATCTTTTTGATGTTGCGCAGGTGCCAGGCGAGATAACCCGCCGTCACCAGCAATAGGAGCAGGGTCACTGAGTCGAAGATGAGCCCGACGAGGACTGCCAGCAGCAGTAGCCCGGCCAGACGCCACAGTTCTTCGTTCAAAAGCGCTCCTTTCCTATTTGATTGCTGCTGGGGCTGGTAAAGCCCAACTTAGGCCTTGGTCGAAAAGCGGTATCCCGCGCCGCGGACGGTTTGTATGAAGCGTTCAGTGCCGCTGTCGGCGAGCGCTTTGCGCAGGCGGCGGATGTGGACATCGACCGTGCGTTCTTCGACGTAGACATTACTCCCCCAGACCTGATCAAGCAACTGGCTGCGGCTGTAGACGCGTTCCTGATGGCTCATGAAAAACTGCAGCAGGCGGAATTCGGTGGGGCCCAGTTCGACGGCGTTGTCGCCGACGGTGACGCGGTGGCTTTGCAGGTCCAGCTCCAGTTCGTGGGCCTTGAGGCTGTCGCTGGCGTGGGCCGGTGAGCTGCGGCGCAATACCGCCTTGATGCGGGCCGATAGCTCGCGTGGTGAAAACGGTTTGGTGATGTAGTCATCGGCCCCGGCCTCGAGTCCGCGCACCTTGTCATCTTCCTCGCCGCGTGCGGTCAGCATGATGATCGGGATCTCGCTGGTGTTGTTGTCTTTTTTGAAACGACGCGCCAGATCAACGCCGCTGACATCCGGCAGCATCCAGTCGAGCAGGATCAGGTCAGGCCGGTGTTCGCTCAGCTGGATCTGGGCGCTGCGGCCATCTTCTGCCTCGATGATGTCAAAGCCGTTACGCTGCAGCGTGAAGCGGATCATCTCACGAATCGGCGCTTCATCATCGACGACAAGTAGTTTGGTGCTCATGGTTCAGTACCTACGCTAGTTCACTGCCGGTCATTTAAATGTAACTCTGTTACAAAAATATGAATACACGGCCAGTGATTGCATTAGGGGGCGGCCTACGGTACTTCAATCTGGCTGCTCGATTCGGCGAAGATCCAGGTCAGCGCGATCCCCGCTAAATGGTAATGCTCGGATTCGACCAGCGGGCTATCGGCAAAACGGGCGTTTTTGAGCGTGTCGTAGCGGGCGAAGGCAGCCACTGACAGGGTCTTCGACAGGCGATGTTGCACGATGGCAGTGATGCGGCTACCGCTGTAACCGCCACCCGCCTGATAGAGGGGGCGGCTGAGGGTGTCATGTCCCGCAGGGACTTCGTAATAGTAGCCGTGGAAATTGTCGTCACTGAACAGGGGGCCAGCGGCGATGCTGCTCTTCCAGCGCCGAGGGCCGAAGGTCTGATAGGTGTAGTTGAAGTACGGGGTGACCGACCAGCCCTGATGGCGGATGCCATTGCCTTCGGCGGTTTCCCCGGCTGAAAACACGGCGCGGGCGGGGGTGTTGAACCACAGGCTTTGTTGTTTGCCTTGTTGCCAGATGCGGACCTCAAACGAAGGCCCGACTTCGAAGGTAGGCGCCAGGCGAGGCATGCCGCGGCGGGCGCCGTCCTGACTGCTGGAGACGGGCGGGCCGCCGGCAATGCTGAGGTCGAGCTTGATGTTGTCCGAGCGGAACAGTTTGCCGTGGATACCGCCCTCATCGACGTTCAGGTTCTCACTGCGGTAGATCAGGTATGGGAACGGGATCAGAAAATTCTCACTGCTGTCGGCGCCACGATAGGCGGGCATGGTGATCGCGGTGGCGCCTACCCCCAGTTCCCAGCGGGGCAGGGTCTGGGCGTGGGCGAGGCCACTGCAGGCGACGAATAACAGCAGGCTGTTGCGAAGTTGGTTGAATGTCATGAACGGGCCTTCTTTTTATAACGGGCTATAAACGGGCGATGAGGATCTGACGGACCTCGTCATCGGTGAGTACGAGTGGATTGGTCAACATGCTGTTGCCGCGACTATTGGCGACGATGTGGTCGAGGTCATCGCTGCCGATGCCAAACGTGCCGAGACGCGGCAGTTGCAGCGTCTCGGTCCATTCCGCCAGTAGTGCAACCAATTGCTGTTGGGCCACGGTGTCGGGGGTGTGACCTTTATGCGTCAGCAGACGACCGACGCGGGCGTATTTGGCCAGCGCCGGGTGTTGTGGTGCGCGCGCCTGCAGGGCCTGGATATTGACCTCGGTGGCCTTGCCGACCAGCGTGCCGCAGACCACACCATGCGGAATCGGATAGAACGCGCCCAGCGGTGACGCCAGCCCGTGTACCGAACCGAGGCCGACCTGCGCCAGCGAAATGCCCGACACCAGCGAGGCATAGGCCATGCAGGCACGGCCGTGCGTGGCCGCGGGTTCTGCACCACGCCAGGCATCGAAGAAACCCTCGGCAAAGGCCTGCAGGCCGCTCCAGGCGAGGGCGTCGATCAGCGGGTTGGCGCGCAGCGAGACATAGGCCTCCAATAATTGCGTGAAGGCGTCCATGCCGTCGGCGGCGATCAGCGCAGGCGGACAACTGGCGATCAGCTGCGGATCGATGACGGCGTATTCAGGGATCAGCGTGTCGTGGCGAAACGATTTTTTAAAGCCGTCGCGGCCGTGACGGCTGAGTACGGCGTTTTTGGTGGCCTCGCTGCCGGTGCCGGCCGTGGTCGGTACAGCGATAAAGGGCAGCGCCGGTCCGTGGTAGGGCAGGTTGTTACCCACACCCTCCAGGTGATCCATCACCGAATTACCGAACGGCAGCAGCCCAGCAATCGCCTTGGCGGCATCGAGCACACTGCCGCCGCCGATGGCCAGCACTACGTCGATCTGCTGTGAGTGAAACTGGCCGACGATCTCGTCCACGCGTTCGGGCGAGGGTTCACCGCTGATGCTGACCCGCTGCCAGGTGATGCCGGCGGCGGTCAGGGCATCGGTCAACTGCGGCCAGCGGGGCGTGTTGATAAACGATTGTTGGCCAGTGACAATCAACGCATTGCGGCCGTATTGGGCGAGCAGCTGGGGCAGTTCTGTGACGCGGCCGTTGCCGAACAGGATGCGCGGCAGGCGCGAGATCGAGAAATCAGAAAAATTCATCATCGCGCATTATCCTTGCGGGAATAGACCATCGAAGCCCTGGCCCTGGCGGGGTTCCGCCATCCAGTCGGCGACGGTGTCGCGCCAGGCCAGATAATGGGCGGTTTGTTTGTGGGTGGCCGCCGCAGCGGCATCGCGGTAGGCCTCGTAGAGCACAAAGTAACCGCGCTCATCTTTCGAGTGCAGGATGTCAAAGCGGCGATTGCCGTCTTCCCGGGTGGAGGCCTCGTGATTGAGCTTGCAGGCGGCGATGAAATCCTCGATATGTTCGGCCTTGACTCGAACATGTACCAGTGTCACGTGCATGGCATCCCTGTCGGTGTGCTGAAATAGGTTTGAATTTTAGCCTGATCTGCCTATGATGGCCCAGTCTTAATAATACCCTTGAGTCAATCAAGTGAATTGGAGTAGCGATGAGCGATTGTCTGTTCTGCAAAATGGTCAGCGGCGAGATTCAGCCGAACGTGGTGTACGAGGATGAACATGTGTTGGCCTTTCACGACCTCCACCCACAGGCGCCGGTGCATGTGCTGGTGATCCCCAAGGTGCATATCTCGACCTTGAACGACCTGGACGAGGCGCATGTCGAGGTCATGGGGCGAATGTTTCTTGCCGCCAAGCAGGTGGCCAAGCTGGAAGGCATCGAAGCGTCAGGTTATCGCACGGTGATGAACTGCAATCGCGATGGTGGTCAGACCGTGTTCCACATCCATCTGCATGTACTCGGTGGGCGTGGGATGGCGTGGCCGCCGGGCTGAGTGCCAATCGGACCTGAGATCCCCCGGTGTCTATTCCGACACCGGGGGGGCACCGTTTAATGGAAAAAGTAGTTTTCACTCTTGTTATCGGTGTCTGTGACACGATACAACGAATTATCTTTGTCGAGATCCAGGTAGAAGATGTCATGCTGGATAGGCAGTCCGCTGCTTCCCGCTTCTGGGACGGTAAATGAAAGCAATAGTAGTTTGCTGCCATATCCCAGCCCCACGAGTGTCGCGGTGTCGTTGGGAAGACTGCCGAGCGTGGCGATCTTTTGTCCAGTGTGCAGATCGAAGGAGCTGATGGTTCTGCCAGGCGATGGCTGCATCAAAGGAGGCGTAACGCCTTCCATCAAGACCAGGGTGTCGCCTGGCTGGACGGTATGCCAATCGACGCTACGACTGCGCAAGGCGACGGTCATGGTCCAGGTTGATCTATCGAACTGTTGTAGCGGTGCACCATCCGCATCGAGGATGCGTGCGATCAAGTCGTTTCCGGCGCTGAGCTCAGTGTTGAGATAAATAAAGTCATTGCTGGCACCGAGGAGTTGAGGTGCTTTTTCCCCGGCATACTCTGCGACCTCGCTAACGGTATGTGTGGCCACGTCGATGCGAGAAATCACGACACGTTGATTTGGCTGGGGGGTGGTCCAGCTGAAATAGACGTAATTGTCATTGCTCGCAAAACCGGTGATGATGGTCTGCAACGGCAGTGTGGCGAGTACAGTGGCGGGTGTGCTGCCGTCTTTTTTGACCCGAAAGATTTTTAGGCCATCGGCGAAATAATGGTAGTCACTGTTACGCGGCCCAGGATTCACATTCGCATACAGTTGAATGTTGTGCAGTGATTCCGAAAGGGTGTCGGTTTCATCGTTATAGATGTAGAGCCCGTTATCGATGCTTAGAAATATGTCGCGCCGTGAAGAGTGAAGAAGGCTGATGTTAGTGTAGTTTTTGAGGACTGTTTCTGCGCCGAAGTTCAGATCCGTGGTCTTGAGCTGACCTTTGTCGGCCACGAGCCAGCCATCGGACTGCAGGCTTGTCAATGGTGCTGTCGTGATCGTCCGCGGGGCAACTGTCTCTTCGTCGTTGGTGCGTACTACTTTCCATATGTCATCGTTGGTGTTGCACAGGGTGTCTGTGCCTGCTGTCTGGTAGAAGAAATAGGCGGTCAAATTGGTGTCCAGTGAGTTGTCCACATCCGTTTTGCATACTTGATGTGCGTGCGCTTCCGAAGAGACGCGTGTCGGCGTCAATGATGCTGCCTTGTGGGCGTTGACGCGATAAATCTTGCCGTCCTTGATGTAGACAACGCTGTCGGTCCGTACATTGTTGAATACCTTGGTTACTGGATCGAGGTGTGCTGTGAGGACGGCCTTTGCCCCATCCACTTCGCCAGACTCAACCGTGATCGGTGCCGTAGGGTTGTCCGGATCAACGGCAACCAGACTGCCCCGGTAAAACAGATAAGAGGCTTCACCGAAGCCTTGGTTTTGAGTGCTATTAGGCGAAGGGAGTTGATCGCTACCACCACCGCCACCCCCGCCACCGCCACCCCCGCCACCACCACATGCAGTGATGGCAATGGCTGCGGTTGCGATTAGTGCGAAACGAGAGGGATATCGTACGTCCATGTTGATTCTCCATTGGTTGATGTAAAACACCTGCGCATTATTTTTGATACCTTTGATTGCCACAATTATCCGAAGGTAGTACTCAGGTCGACTTGGCCTCAAAAGCACCAAAACCCTGGCTGTTTGGCTAGGGTGTAAAATCTCATTTGTATTTCCCGCAAAACTTCCTATAGTTGATCATAGTGATCAGGTATGTAGGGGTGCGCAAAAGCAGGGCTGGAATTTTGCGACTGACCACTCTCGTAGTTTCGATTCATCGGTGTGTTTGTTTATTGCAAATATCTAATGAAAGGAGACATGTTGATATGAACAACAATCAAGCGGGGACTGGTAAAAGCGCAGGGGATTCAGATTTGTCGATCGTGTTTGGGCTGGCGATGGTGGTGACACTGGTCGGTGGCTTAGCCTCGGTGATGTTTGTCTAGATTTAACGACCGAGATGGGGCAAACGAGAAAGGACAGCGAACGCTGTCCTTTCTTTTTATTAAGAAGGGGGCGTGGTCAACGGCGCCCGTAGGCCAATACAAACTGATGAGGCGTCACCAGGCCTGTATCCGTGACAAACTCGCTGGCGAACTGCGATAGCTCATCGCGGACCTCAGCCTTTTGTCGATCATCAATCGCATCGAACTGCTGTTTCATGATGTCGGATGCAAGCAGCATGTCCCAGTATTCAGCGAACGATTGGAAGTGGTAATCGAAGCGATGACGCTCGATGTGGATCTCGTTAAAGCCCGCCTGTGACAGCATCGGCGCCAATACACCCTCCGCGCCGAGCGAGGTGCCCTTGTCGTAGGCGGGCTCTTGCTCGGGCGCAACCCGACCACGAAAGACCTCCGCACCCCAACGAAAGGTCGTTTGATGGTGCAGCTCATCCCATACCGCGAACGCATAGCAGCCGCCGGGTTTAAGCACGCGCGCCATTTCATTCAACCCCTGTTGCGGATCAGCAAACAGCATGATGCCAAAGCGGCAGAGCAGGGCATCGAAGCTGGCGTCGGGCCAGGTCAGCGTCTCGGCCGGCATCGCCTGAAAGCGGATATTGCTTAGGCGTTCTTTGATCACCTTGCGCTGCGCCGCCTCGGCCATGCCCGCCGCGGCATCGATGCCGGTGATATCGATGTGAGGCTGGCGTCGCGCCAGCGTCAGCGCAGGCTCGCCAGTGCCAGAGGCGACGTCGAGGACCTTATCACCCGGTTTTACCGGGAAGGACGCCAGCATCGCCTCGCCGACCGGCGCGAGATGCGGTAGCCAAATATCAAACTTCTCCGCCAGGCTGTGCCAGTCTGGTTGTCGTTTTTCAGTCATGTTCTGTCCTGGGTGTATGAGAGCCGCAAGGTTATCCTAGAGCTTGTTAACACTAATTGGAAAGACCTCTATCGACCCTTTTGGATTACAGGACAATCTCCACGGACCAGGCACAGGTTGTATCTGCGAAATACCACGCAGTCATGCTGGGTCCAATGCTACATACGACGCGCGCGTCGGATTCTGCACTTTTAGTCAGGTTGTGCAGGGGCGATGGATCGGATATTCCTGTTCACCTGGCTCGTAAACACCTCCGCTGGTGCGGTGGTTATCAGGGGGACTGGTGGACAAATTCGATCGTATCTATGCCCTGCACAAACTGCTCAGTGTTGCCCGTTACCCGGTGCCGCGTAGCCGCATTGAACAGACGCTGGAATGCAAGCGCGTTACCGTTAGTCGTATCGTTAACTACATGCGCGACTTTCTCGGTGCCCCCATCGAATATGACCCCAAGGCAAATGGCTACCTATATAAAGGTGAAGTTGAACTGGCCTACGAACTGCCCGGCCTCTGGTTTACCGCGCAGGAACTACAGGCCCTAGTCGCAATCAACAAGGTGATCAACGACCTACAACCGGGCCTGCTGGAAGAGCAGCTACGTCCGTTTTACAAACGGATCGACGCGCTGCTGCAACGCCAGCAGCTTGGCAGGGGAGAGGCGCCGCAACGGATTCGTATCCTCACCATGGGCGCGCGCAGTGGCGGTAATGCCTTCCAGGCAGTCGCCGAGGCAGTGCTGCAACGCAAACAGATCATCATCGACTACCACAGCCGCAGTGATGACCAACTCACCCAGCGCACACTATCGCCACAGCGGGTCGTTCACTATCGCGACAACTGGTATCTCGACGCCTACTGCCACTATCGCAATCAACTACGCACCTTCTCCATCGATCGAATCAAGCAAATCGAACTGTTAAACCAACACTCGACCGATATCGACGAACAGCAGTTAAATGCCTACTACGCCGATGCCTATGGCATCTTTTCCGGCCAGGCCGAGCACAGCGCCGTACTCCATTTTAGTGCCACAGTCGCCCGCTGGGTGGCCGATGAGATATGGCACCCGCAGCAACAGGGGCGTTTCCTCGAAAACGGCGAATACGAACTCATCCTGCCATACGGCAACGCCAGTGAGTTGTTGATGGACATCCTCAAGTACGGGCCAGAGGTCAAAGTCATCGAACCCAAGGCATTGAAGCGGGCCGTAATTCAGCGCCTGACGGACACCTTGGGAAAATATTGATGGGGTGTATCGCGAAATGGAACACCAGGGGGCGTAGGATCAATGTTGAGTATCGCTCACCTCGTCCAGAGCGTAGATCGAAATAGCAGGGGCCCCTTATGAAACGACGCACATTTCTACATTTTTTGGTGGCTACGCCTTTTGCAGCGCTGTTTTCCATCGCACCAGCACAGGCGCAGCCGCAAGCCAAAAGCATCTTTTTACAACGCAGCGAAATCGCAGGTTTTCAACATTACGATGGCCCAAAACTTTGGTCTCATCTCGACGAAGGGCAAGCCTTGACACTGCAACGCGAACCCTACAACCCCTACGATCCTCGCGCCGTCGCCGTTTATTGGCAAGGCCACAAAGTCGGCTTCGTCCCGCAACGCGAAAACAGAGTCATCGCGCAAATGCTGGATAAAGGCGAAACGCTTGAAGCAGAGATTACTCGGTTGCGAAAAGGCATGAACCCCTGGGCCCCATGGCAGTTTGAGGTGAGGGTGGTGGGGTGATATTTAACCAAATCATGTTTTTATTTATTGTTACGTTAAGTTCGATAGGGCGCGCGTATGGATGATATTTCTCCGAGCGACTTGAAAAGTATTCTTCATTCCAAACGCGCTAATATCTATTACCTGCAGTACTGCCGATTGCTGGTGAATGGAGGCCGAGTAGAATACGTCACAGATCAAGGGAAATCCTCACTCTATTGGAATATTCCTATCGCCAATACCACCAGTATTTTGTTGGGGACGGGTACCTCCATTACTCAAGCAGCTATGCGCGAGTTAGCCAAAGCGGGGGTGCTGGTTGGTTTTTGTGGTGGAGGAGGAACGCCGCTGTTCAGTGCTAATGAAGTGGATATTGAAGTCGCTTGGATGTCCCCCCAAAGTGAATACAGACCTACTGAGTATCTACAGCACTGGGTGAAATTTTGGTTTGATGATGAACTAAGGTTAAGCGCCGCGAAAAAGATTCAGCTTGCTCGCCTGGCGCGGCTTGAGAATCATTGGTTAAAAAGTCGTGCGTTACGAGATTCGGGTTTTGATGTGTCAGCAGAACAGTTACTTCCCGCATTGGAACGCTCACGCACAGCCATAGAAACTGCAGTAGATACTAACGAACTGCTCACCTTAGAAGCACGACTCACCAAAACCCTCTTCAAAATCGCCGTTAAAACCACAGGCTATGATGACACCTTTGCCCGCGCCAAGGGGGGGAGTGGTACTGATCCCGCAAATCGTTTTCTTGATCATGGTAACTATCTTGCCTATGGTTTAGGTGCAACGGCGACTTGGGTGTTAGGTCTACCGCATGGTTTGGCCGTACTGCATGGCAAAACACGCCGCGGTGGTTTGGTATTTGATGCGGCGGATTTAGTTAAAGATGCTGTGATTTTGCCCCAAGCGTTTATCTCCGCCATGGCGGGCCATGATGAACAAGAATTTCGCCAAGCCTGTATCGAAAGTCTCACCCGCACTGAATCACTCGATTTTATGATCGACTCCCTCAAAGCTATCGCCCTAGAAGTCGGGAGTCAGGCAAAGTGAATGTATTACTCATTTCCCAATGCAATAAAAACGCATTGAACGAAACGCGCCGCATACTCGATCAGTTTGCAGAGCGTCGTGGTGATCGCACCTGGCAAACGCCGATTACGATGCAGGGTCTGCAAACGCTGCACAAAATGCTGCGTAAAACAGCGCGGCGAAATACCGCCGTGGCATGTCATTGGATACGAGGCAAAGATCATAGCGAACTGATGTGGATCGTCGGCGATGCTTCTCGCTTTAATACCCAGGGTGCAACACCGACCAATACGACTCAGCGCGATGTGCTGAGGACGCAAGACGAAAACGATTGGCATACGGCTGAAGATATTCGACTACTCGCCTCGATGGCTGGGCTACTGCATGATTTGGGTAAAGCGAATGATGCGTTTCAAGCAAAGCTAAAACCGAACAAAAGTAAAAAGAACCAAGCCGATGCCTATCGCCATGAGTGGGTGTCACTACGATTGTTTGAAGCCTTTGTTGGAAATGATACTGACGAACGCTGGTTGCAGCGATTCACCGAATTGAAGCCTGAAAAATTGCCTGCATGGCTAGGTGAGTTGAGCAAAGATGGTGTCGATTATCGCCCCAAAAGCCCTTTTAATGGTTTTAAACAGGCGCCACTCGCCAATCTTCTTGGCTGGTTGATTGTTAGTCACCATCGTCTGCCAAATACGGTCAATATTGATTTAGATAACCTGTATCTGCTGCCAGAAGGGATACCGGCCGCTTGGTGCGGCGCACGTGAAGCTAGCGATAAAGAGATAAAAGCCTGTTGGCAGTTTAAGAAAGGTCTGCCGTTTGCGAGCAAACATTGGTGTGAGCATGCAAACAAGTTGGCGGAGCGAATGTTAAAGCGCTCAGCACTGTTTTCGACGCAATGGTTTGATAACCCCTATGTGGTACATCTTTCGCGCCTATCGTTAATGTTGGCAGACCACTACTACTCTTCCCAACCGAGCCACGCTCGTTATGGCGACGCGAATTTTGCATTGATCGCCAACACTCTGTGGCATGAAAATAACGCTCCCAATCAACGTCTCGACGAACATCTTATCGGCGTTGAAGTGAATGCCGGTCGTGTTGTGCAAGCATTGCCGCGAATGGCTCAACAGCTACCCCGCATCGCTCGCCACAAAGGGTTTCGCCAGCGCAGCACAAACTCATGTTTTCGCTGGCAGGATCGTGCCTATGATTTGGCCGTAAGCCTGCAAGCTCAAAGTGATCGATACGGTTTTTTCGGCGTGAATATGGCTTCTACCGGCTGCGGCAAAACCTTGGCGAATGGCCGTATCATGTATGGTTTGGCCGACCCGCTTCGTGGGGCGCGCTTTAACATCGCCTTGGGTTTACGCACGCTGACACTACAAACCGGCAAAGCCTATCGTGACCGTTTGGCCTTGGGTGAGGAAGATCTTGCCGTATTGGTAGGCGGCGGTGCGATTCGTGAACTGTTTGAACACCAGCAGCAAGAAGATAGCCCGTCAGCTCAACAGGGTGCAGAGTCCAGTGAAGACTTGTTGGCTGAAAACCACTATGTTCATTTCGAAGGCAGTCTGGAGGATGGCCCGCTAAACAAATGGCTGGGCAGTAATCAGGATGCCAAGAAACTGCTCAACGCGCCGATTCTCGTCTGCACCATAGACCACTTGGTGCCAGCTACGGAAAGCACACGCGGCGGTCGGCAAATCGCCCCCATGTTGCGCCTCATGAGTTCAGACTTAATTCTCGATGAACCCGATGACTTTGGCTTGGAAGACCTTCCCGCACTTACCCGTTTGGTGCATTGGGTGGGGATGTTAGGCAGTCGAGTGCTTCTTTCCTCCGCCACCTTGCCACCGGCTTTAATTCAAGGTTTGTTTCAGGCCTACTTAGCTGGGCGCGAGAGCTTCCAGCGCAATCGAGGCGAACAAGGGCTGAGCGCGAATGTGTGCTGTGCATGGTTTGATGAATTTGGCACACAAAGCGGGACGTATGCCGGTGGTGAATCCTATTTAGATGCGCATCAGCAGTTTGTTACCAAACGTTTGCAGCAATTGAGCAAAACCGCCCTGGATGAACAGCGCCGCCGAGTACAGATTCAACCGTTGGAGATCAAGGCTGCGCAATCTCGTGAGCAAATTTTTGCAGAGTTGGGCGAAGCCCTCAATCACCAGTTGCACCAACTTCATCACGCACATCATGAAGTCGATCCGCAAACGGGCAAGCAGGTGAGTTTTGGCCTGATCCGCATGGCCAACATCAATCCCTTGGTGAACGTGGCGCAAGCCTTGTATCGGCTGGGTGCGCAGAGCGATTGCCATATTCACCTGTGTGTATACCACGCCAAACATCCGCTGCTGGTGCGCTCCGCCGTTGAGCGTAGACTTGATCGATTGCTTAATCGCAACGAAGGTCATGATTTGTTTACGGATGACGAGGTGCGACAACTGCTGCAGCGTTACCCGGAGAAAAATCACATCTTCGTCATTCTCGCCACGGCGGTAGCGGAGGTGGGGCGCGACCACGACTATGACTGGGCCATTGTCGAACCCTCATCCATGCGTTCCATTATCCAATTGGCAGGGCGGGTGCGCCGTCATCGTAAAGGCAATGTCGATATTCCGAATCTCTATTTATTGGATACCAACGTACGGCATTTAGAAAACGGCATCGCTAAGCCCGCCTTTTGTCGTCCAGGATTTGAAAGTGAGGCCTTCCCACTACAAAGCCACCGACTGACAGAACTTTTAGAAGAGCAACAATACAACGTGCTCGATGCTAGCAGTCGCATACAACAACGTAATGAATTCCATCCGCAACATAACTTAGTGGATTTGGAACACGCCTGCTTGCATGACCTGATGCTGGGGGCAATCAATCAACAGCGACTAGCCGTGTCACTGTGGTGGCAAAGCAATGCCCACCTGATCGCCTATCTACAAATTAAGCAGCGCTTTCGCGATGACCCGCAGGGTAAGCAACGCTACGCACTATTGTTGGATGAAGACGAACAGCCGGTGTTCCACATGATGGTGCCCAAGGCTGAACCTATCAATCAGAACTATTTGCTGCAGAAAAAGCAAGACAAAATCGAACAAGGCAGCAACATCAGTTTCTGGGGCGCAACAGACTATCTCGACGCGTTGAATCAATTAGCCCAAGAGTTAGATATAGAACCGGCACGTTGCGCCAGACGGTTTGGCTATCTGGATTTACCGCAGGACAATAATGGCAAGCGCTGGAACTACCATCCGGCGTTGGGGTTTTGGAGATAAAAATGGAAAGGGTATGTAGATTACCAAGGAGGAAAGATGGGTGTAGATCAAAAGAGTGAATTTTCAGCGGAACAAATCAAGGATGTTATCCGAAATTTTATAAAGAATGATCTTGGCACTACCACCGATGGAGTGACTTTATCGGTTGAAGAAAGGCATGCTTGGTTGGATTCTATTGCAGATAAAGCAGAGAAAATTCAAAAAGTAACGCATGTGTTGAAGTTTACGAATCCAGACGCCAATGGAACCGATTTATATGTGTCTAACTACTCCGATATTTGAATCGACCCCACTTTTCTAGAG
>DHYU01000017.1 GCA_002415485.1 Proteobacteria bacterium UBA5122 | reverse complement strand
CCCCAACGGCGCCGGTAAATCGACGCTGTTCAAGATGCTGATGGGCATCGAGAAGCCGGACGGCGGTGAACTGAAGATTGGCGATACCGTACAGCTGGCCTACGTGGATCAGAGCCGTGACAATCTGGATTCGAAAAAGACCGTATGGGAAGAGATCTCCGGTGGTCAGGACATCATCACCGTCAACGGTGTGCAGATCAACTCACGTGCCTACCTGAGCCGTTTCAACTTCAAGGGCACCGATCAGCAGAAGCGTGTTGGTGAACTCTCCGGTGGTGAGCGCAATCGTCTGCATCTGGCCAAACTGCTGCAAAGCGGCGGCAACGTGCTGTTGCTCGACGAACCGACCAACGATCTCGACGTGGAAACACTGCGCGCACTGGAAGAGGCTCTGCTCGACTTCGCCGGCTGCGCCGTGGTGATCTCGCATGACCGCTGGTTCCTCGACCGTATCGCCACTCACATGCTGGCCTTTGAAGGCGATTCACACGTCGAATGGTTTGAAGGCAACTTCGCCGATTACGAAGAAGACAAGAAGCGACGCCTGGGTGACGATGCCGTTACTCAACCGAAACGGATTACCTATAAGAAGTTTGGTTAAGCCATTTTTCGGTAAATACAAAAGAAAACGGCTGCCTGAGGCAGCCGTTTTCTTATCGTGAGCCGCGCGATCTAGGCCATATCCTCTATCGCCTTAATCGCCATAAAGTGCGCCTTTGCAATCCGCTCGCGACCTTCGCTGGTCAGTAGATACTTTCTGCACTCATCTTCGTTATCCATGAAGAAACTCTCGGTCAAGATCGCTGGCATATTGGTCCTTTTCAGCACATAGTAGTCGGCCTCTTTATCAAGATCGCCGTCACTATAGTGGTCAGACCTCATCTTGGCCTCGGGGAATTCACGGGCAAACTCTTCGATAAAAACAGATGCGATCGCATCAGACCGAGTTTGACCGATTGATGTGAATACCTCGTACCCTCGCCCGCCTCCGGCATTTGAATGAATCGACACGTAGATGCACTCGTTATCGGCATGATAACTATTGGCACGCCGCACACGCTCATGCAACGAAACATCTTCCAGCTCGGGCACAATATTGATGTAACGATAACCAGCGCGGGTCATCATCTCCATCAGGCGATTGACGACGCCGCGATTACACTCCCCTTCATAGAGCACCGCCCCATCTTGCCAAACGGGACTGCGCTTACCGGATGTTTGATACAAACCGTCAATGACACCACCGTGACCATTATCCAAGAGCCATAAATATTTCCCTGACATTGTTCTATCTCCCTATAGAAAACCACCTAACACAGCCTAATCCAGGCTAATCCATTGACGCACCATGCACAGCATTCTATGCCAGCTCAATGAAAAAGATAAAATGGAAAAGATAAAACAACGACCGATTGCCAACGCGTGCCAACAACATTTTCCACGAACAGATCAAATACAAACGTTCATCGACCCTGAAAGACTCATGATGATCTCCAGCCCCATGGAAAACCTCACTCACCCCACCGTGCCTTGACCTCTAAAACATCATCCAATGAATTCAAAAAGAGCTCCACTAAACGGGGGTCGAAGTGACTCCCCGCATCTCGTTTGATCACTGCGACCGCATCCTCAACTGGCCATGCATCTTTATAGGGACGTTTCATCGTCAATGCATCAAATACATCTGCAATAGCCACAATTCGGGCACACTCTGGAATTTTTTCACCCGACACACCGGAGGGATAGCCTGCTCCGTCCCACCGCTCATGGTGCCCCAATGCAATCTCTGCCGCCAGTTTAAAAATAGGATTGGTACTTTGAGAAAGAATATCAAACCCGATCTGTGAATGGCTCTTCATTACACCCCATTCTTCGGAATCGAGTTTGCGTGGTGCCTTTAACACGTTATCAGGAATACCTATCTTACCTGTATCATGCATGGCAGCGGCCAGCTGCAACATCTCGACTTTATCTTCAGACCAACCTGCAGCACGTGCAAGCGTGGCGGAATATTCGGCCATACGCCAAATATGATCACCGGTATCGGTATCATTATAGTGTCCAGCTTCACCCAGCATTTTAATAGAGGCTATTGCCAAGCTCTCCAGGTCTTTGGCCCTGACCAGTGAAAGATGGGTATGAACACGCCGTAAAACGATCGGTGCGGACACGGGCTTTTGGATATAGTCGACAGCACCTACATCGAACCCCCTTGCCTCATCGTCTTGCTCACCCATGGCCGTTACAAAAATAACCGGAATATCCTCGGTTTGAGGCATTTCTTTTAGTTTTTGGCACACCTCATAACCATTCATATCTGGCATCATGATATCGAGCAATATTAGATCTGGATGGTGCTTGATCGCAGCATCTATTGCTCTTTGTCCGCTGGGGGCAAATATTAAAAGATATTTATCTTTCAGTATTTGTTGTAGGAGTTTTAAATTGTTAGGCTCGTCATCGACCAACAACACCTTTGCCTGTCTTTTCATACCTCCTCCTTACCGATCCATACACCGGATTCTTGTCGACACTCAATCAGCAACTCTTTCGCTTGCTCAAAATCGAACTGATCTATGGCTCGACCTATCTTTGTCGCTACAGCCTGACCAATAAATCTTTTGAGACTATTAAACGGAGGGCGTATGACATCCGGATTGAGTTCATCCAATGCACTTAACACGCGGTCAAACAACGCATCCACATCAGTATCAACATCTTCACACTCGCGATCTTCATTGTTTTCAGGGATCGATATCAGGGTTATCATTTGACATACTGTTTGAAGCTCTTTATCGATTTTTTCGACAATATGCAACGCCTCATCCACATGTCCTTTTTTAAGAAGCAAGTCGATATCTGTCGCCATCGTCGCAACTTTGGTGATCGATAAATTCCCGGCCAATCCTTTCAATGCATGTGCAATCTCTCTGGCCGCCTCAACATCTGTGCCCACCGTGATTAATTGACGCATCCTCTGACCACTGTCCTTACGTTGACTGGCAAATTCAATAAGTGCTCGTGCATATAAAACGCCGTCCCCCCAAATAGACAACCCCTTTTCGTAATCCACAACGTCGGTTACAACAGAGAAATCGATATTCGTACCCGCGACATCAACTTCATCAACAATTTCCAGATTGATGACGCCACGCCCTTGCGGAACAGAATCCTCCATGACAACTAACAGTTCAGCAAAATCTATAGGCTTTCCGACGACGCTTGTCATGCCAGCATCCAGGCATAATCGTCTGTCTTCTTTCATTACACTTGCAGTAAGTGCGACAATCGGCAGGTCGGTTTTTAAACGGCCTAGATCTCCCCTGATCCGACGGGTCGCAGTGATGCCATCCATCTCTGGCATCTGCACATCCATCAGCACGATGTCGTAATCTCCGGCACGAACGGCATCAACAGCCTCTTTACCGTCCTTGACCCAGGATACATGGTGCCCTTGCTGCTCCAGCCTTAGCGTTACCAGTGCCGCATTGGCAGCAATATCTTCAGCCAATAACACGTTAAAGCCTCTAGGTGAACGATAATTTGCATGGACATACGTTCCTTCCTCAAACAGACACATCTCATACTGGGTCGCCACCGGAAGCTCTACAGTGAAATGAAATGTTGTTCCCTTGCCAAGCTCACTCTCGACCCAGACATCCCCGCCCATCAACTGAATAATCTGCTTACTAATAGTCGTACCTAGGCCAGTTCCGCCGAACCTCCTGTTTGTACTGGCATCCGCCTGCGAGAATGCATCAAACACCTTACTGACCTGATCAGAACTCATGCCGATCCCTGTGTCGCTGATACTGAAATGGAGCTGACCAGACTCATCCGCTCGTAACACCCGGACATCAACACTTCCAGTGGGCGTAAATTTAATGGCGTTACCGACCAGATTGATAATCACTTGCCGCAAGCGTGTAGGATCACCGATCACCCGTGGAGAGAGTGTTGGCTCCATCCTAAAATGAATATTTAGATCTTTCTCTGCGGCCTTGAACTCAAGTGTTTTCAGCGCATCCTGAATGGCATTAGGCAAATGAAAACATACACTTTCAAGATGGATCTTTCCCGCTTCGACCTTGGAAAAATCCAAAATATCATTAATGATATTTAATAGATTCTTTCCTGAATTAAGAATGGTCGCCACATGCTGACGGCTATCCTCACTCAATCCTTTGTCCTGTAACAACACCTCTGAGAATCCTATCACTGCATTCATAGGTGTTCTGATTTCATGACTCATGTTTGCGAGAAAGTTTGCCTTTACAGTAGCCGCCTGCTCGGCCCGTTCTTTGGCCTTAACCAGTTCGGCCTCTGAATTCTTTTGCGCGGTTATATCGGCAATGAATGCAACAAACATATGTCTGCCATCACCAAGCGAACTGTGACCAACAGACAAATGGGCGGGAAATAAGCTCCCATCCTTTCTTTTGGCATCGACTTCCCGCCCTGTGCCGATTACGTGTGCCTCACGTGTCTCAAGGTATCGATGCACATATCCATTATGAGTATCTTCATCGATACCAGGGATTATCATCGCCACGTTGTGGCCTATCACCTCATTCGCCTTCCACCCCAGCATTCTTTCCGCCGCCGGATTAAACGTCCTCACTACGCAGAGTTGATCAATCGAAATGACTGCATTTACAGCAGTATTCACTATGGCTTCAATTTCCCTGGTCGCATCGGCCACCATCGACTGTAGATTATCCCGATGGTTTTCCAACTCCATCTCGGCATCTTTTCGAGCGGTAATATCACGCACTACACCAGTAAAATATCGGTCCACCCCTAAATAGAACTCATTGATCGTCAGCTCCACTGGAAATGTGCGACCTGACTTATGGAGCCCTAAAAACTCGACCGTCTCACCGAGAATCTTTCTCTCACCTGTTTCTATATATCGTTTGATATATGAATCATGCTTGCTACGATATGGCTCTGGCATCAGGAGGCTGATATTTTTCCCTTCAATTTCCCCCAGGTAATAACCAAATATCTTTTCCACAGCAGGGTTAGCACTCTGTACCAGCCCTTGATCATTGATGGTAAAAATACCGTCTTTGACTGTGTCTATAATTGCTGCAGTGCGGGCCATGGTGTCGCGCACGAGAACTTCTGCCTCTTTTCTCCTGGTAAGATCAGTCGCAATATAGACATGTATGGTTTTGTTTTCGATTCGCGTTAACCCTCGCGATATCTGCAAGGGTATTTCCACTCCATCCTCACACACCCCAATGTATTCATTGACATCAAGGTCTTCAAGATTGCGAATTACATCCCCAATCTTCATTCCTAACAAAGATCCAGGCTGACAATGAAAGATGTCTGCCGCTGCCCGATTTGCAGTTTGTACAACGCCCAATTCATCGGTTGTAATGATGGGATTAACTGCGGTATCCAACACCGCACGGCTAAAGGCGGCCTCGTTATTCAAGCGCCTAATAAGCGGGTTCACTTGACGAGTTACGAGTTTCACACCTATCACCAACAGAACCACAGAAATCAAGAGCGACACAATAGCAGCATGAATATAGGGCGCTGCTATTTCAGCCACATCCATTTTTTCCACAAGAAAAAATCTTGAGTTATCGATCGCAAGACTATCCCAGGCAACCAACATGCCTTTAATCAGAATTATTGCATTGTGCTCGGCCTCTATTGTTGGGCGAACACTCTCGAACCAAGCGGGAATAGGTATATGATCGCCTCCAAGTTGGTGGCGATTAGTTACCTTCACAGAGCCTGCGTCTTGCACCAAGATGACAGCAAAGTCACCTAGTGCACGCTCTATAAATAAAAATGAATGGGTTTTGCCAGACAAACGGTACTGGTTATGAGCATCTATTACCTGACTAAGCGTGCCGCCTAAAGAACCACCGGCATGATCATCACGGCTATTTTGCGCATCAAAACGCCCTACCGCAGCGATAAGCTCTTTTTGACTAATGACCGACAACTGCAACTGCCTTGATTGGTTTTCATAACCTGCCTTATAGAGCAATCCAATCGCAGAAAACGCAGCTCCCAACACACACACAGAAATCACACTTATTAGTGTAACCATGCGATGATGAGCTGAATGGAAGTTTGGCATTAAATGCCCTCTTATAAATACTCTTTTTAAAGAATACTTCTCCCTGCCTACATCGTCTCCTGTGGCAATATTAATTAGCGTATTAACTTGGAAATTCGGTTAATTTTTTTGTCGGTATTTCGCCACTAGGAATGTGCATTTCATAAAATATGAGTCAGAAAATATCGACCCCGTCATATGGGGGCAACATATTCTCATCTCAAAGTAATAATCAACTATCCTAGTTGACAACAATTTACAATGTGAGAACCATCTATTTTATGTGCATTTGGATAGACCAGTCTGCATTCATGCTTGGCCTTTATACATCTAGGATGAAAATAACACCCATCCGGCGGATTGATTGGCGAAGGCATATCGCCTATAACTTGCAAGCGTTCACGACCACTAACCGGCTCGATACTTGGCACTGCAGAAAGCAGTGCCTGTGTATAAGGGTGTTGCGGGTTCGATAGAACTTCATCGACACTACCACGTTCAACGATGCGCCCCAAATACATCACTGCAACCTCATGCGCCAGATATGCGACAACGGATATATTGTGCGTAATAAATAGAAAACTGATGCCAAGCTTGGTCTGCAGATCTTTGAGCAGATTTAAGATCTGCGCCTGCACGGACACATCCAGCGCGCTGGTCGGCTCATCGCAAATAATCAGCTTCGGTTCCAGCGCCAATGCGCGGGCGATGCAGATGCGTTGCCGTTGTCCACCGGAGAATTCATGAGGATAACGCTGTGCCATCTCGGGGTTGAGCCCAACCTGTTGCAACAGTTGTTTGACACGGGCCTCACGCGCGGCCTTATCGCCGCCGATATCTTGTGCGACCAAACCTTCGGCGATGATATCAATCACTTTCATGCGTGGATTCATCGATGAAAATGGATCCTGGAAGATGATCTGAAAATCCTTGCGTTGCAGGCGCAGCGCCTCACCCTTCAGCTCGGCCAGATTTTGACCACCGAACAATACACGACCACCACTATTTTGAATCAATTGCAGAATGGCCTTGCCGACAGTGGTCTTGCCGCAACCGGACTCGCCCACCAAGGCCAGTGTTTTACCGGCAGGCACGTCGAACGACACCCCATCCACCGCGTACACATAACCACTGGTACGACCCAGCAAACCCTTGCGTATCGGGAAATGAATCTTGAGATCCTCGACTTGCAACAACTGGCTGGGCGCGTGTGCCTGACTTAACTCAGCACGAATCACATTAGCCGTCGAGGACAGGCATCTCCCCTCTTCTTTGTTCGCCACAACAGCAGCATCATACAAGTGACAACGCACACCATGTGCCTGAGCATCGTCTATCCAGTTCGGCACGTGCTGCCGGCAATGCACCCAGGCCTGATCGCAACGCCCTTCAAAACGACAACCCGCAAACACCTGCGCCAACGACGGCACATGGCCATGGATCACCTCCAGCGCCTCGCCACGCTTCGCCAGGCTGGGCAATGAGCTGAATAATTTTTGACTATATGGATGACGTGGTTCACTAAAAAACTGCTGACGTGTGGCCTGCTCGACGATCTGCCCGGCATACATCACACCCACACGATCGGCCATCTCGGCCACCACGCCCAGGTCGTGCGTGATCAATAAAATCGCCATGCCGGTCTCGGCCTGCAGGTCACGCAGCAATTGCAACACCTGCGCCTGTATCGTCACATCCAGCGCCGTGGTCGGCTCGTCGGCAATCAATAACTCGGGTTCACCGGCCAGGGCGATGGCGATCATCACCCGTTGTTTCATGCCGCCGGAGAGTTGGTGCGGATACTCATCGATACGCTGATCAGGCGCAGGTATGCCGACTTGAGTGAGCAGCTCGATGGCGCGCTGGCGCGCAGCCTTGCCGTTTAAGTGTTTATGCAGTTGTAGCGACTCGATGATCTGCTGGCCAACGGTAAATACCGGGTTGAGCGAGGTCATCGGTTCCTGAAAGATCATCGCAATGCGGCGGCCACGCATGCTGCGCAAGGCATCGCTGGAGGCCTGTGTGAGTTCCTGTCCGTCCAGCACGATGCTGCCCGCAACAATCCGCCCCGGCGGCGGCACCAGGCCCATGACCGACAGCGACGTCATCGACTTACCGCAACCCGACTCACCGAGCAGCGCGTAGGTTTCGCCCTTGTGAATGTCAAAACTGATGCCATCGACGGCACGCACTTCGCGCTCACCCACGCGAAACCATGTTTTCAAATCACGGACCTGTAACAGTGGCTTAGTCAAAACGCACCCTCGGCACGGCGGCCAGCAATTTTTGGGTATATTCATGTTGTGGCCGATGACACACATCGGCCGTCAGCCCACGCTCAACGATGCGGCCGCCGTTCATCACTGCCATCTCGTCGGCGATGTATTCAACCACGCCAATGTTATGCGTAATAAACAACAACGTAAGATCATGTTCATCACGCAGCTTGAGCAGGATCTGCAGAATCTCGGCCTGCACCGACACGTCGAGCGCGCTGGTCACTTCGTCACAGACAATAAAACTAGGTTTGAGCACCAGGGCGCGGGCAATACCAATACGTTGCCGCTGACCGCCGGAGAACTCATGCGGATA
>DHYU01000014.1 GCA_002415485.1 Proteobacteria bacterium UBA5122 | reverse complement strand
GATCTCGCCGGAAGGCTGTGCCTCGATTCTCTGGAAAAGTGCGTCCAGCTGGTCCAGCACAGCCAAGAGTGACTGTTTGAGTGTGGCGGCAATGGAATCCATATCACGGTGTGCTCCGCCCAACGGTTCACTGACAATCTCGTCGATTAAGCCTAGCTCGAGCAGACGATGAGCCGTGATACCCATCGCTTCAGCCGCTTCCGATGCCTTGCTGGCACTTTTCCAGAGAATCGAGGCACAGCCTTCCGGCGAGATCACCGAATAGGTGCTGTATTGCAACATCATCACTCGGTCGCCCACGCCAATCGCCAGCGCACCACCGGAGCCACCCTCACCGATCACGGTGCAGATAATCGGCGTACGCAGATCCGACATTTCAAACAGATTGCGCGCGATGGCCTCACTCTGGCCCCGCTCTTCGGCATCAATGCCTGGGTAGGCGCCAGGCGTATCGATAAAGGTCAGGATCGGCAGCTTGAAACGCTCGGCCATCTTCATCAGGCGCAAGGCCTTGCGATAACCTTCCGGCCGCGGCATGCCAAAGTTGCGTTTGACCTTTTCCTTGGTATCGCGCCCCTTCTGCTGGCCAATGACCATCACCGGCCGCCCCTCCAGACGGGCAACACCACCGACTATCGCCGCATCATCGGAAAAGGTGCGATCGCCATGCAGCTCTTCAAAATCGGTGAAGATGTGCTGGATGTAATCGAGGGTGTAGGGACGTTGCGGATGGCGCGCCAGTTGCGATACCTGCCAGGCATCCAGGTTGCCGAAGATCTGATCGATCAGCGCCTGGCTCTTGCTCTCCAGCCGAGCCAGCTCCTCGCTGATATTGAGATCGCTGTCGGTGCCGATGTGGCGCAGCTCTTCAATCTTGGCCTCTAACTCGGCGATCGGTCGTTCAAATTCTAAAAAACGCATAGTCAATCATCGTCCTGTCATGAATCGGCGTAGTGTACAGTTTTGGGCGGGTGGTTAAAAGGCGCTAACCGTAGACAACACGCACCTGCGCCTTGCCCGCCATCTCTTGCAGGCGGTGCACCAGCTCATCGGTGGGCTTCACGCGCCACTCATCGCCCAGCGCCACCTTGGCCCGCGCACCATGGCCCTCGAAATTGAGCCACACCGGGCAACCGCCTTCGCGAAACGGCAGCAAAATCTCGCTCAACGAATCGACAAAACCATTGCCCGCGGTCTGCTTGTCGACCAGGATCTCCAGCCGGCGCGCAAAGCGCTCACGCGCCTGATCCATGTCGTAGATATGCTCACAGCTCATCTTCATGTTGCCGGAGTAATCATCGAGCGACACACTGCCCTCGACCACCAGCACCACGTCCTTGGCGATCAGGTCACGAAAACGCTGGTAGGCATCGGCGAAGACCGGCACCTCCAGTCGCGCCGACTTATCGTCGAGCGTGATGAATGCAATCTTGTCACCGCGCTTGCTGATCATGGTGCGAATCGCGATCACCAGCCCCGCCACAACCACATTCTGTTTACGATCCGGCTTGAGATCGACGATGCGCACACTGGTGATCTTGCCCAGCTCGGCGGCATAACGATCGATCGGGTGACCGGTCAGATACAGCCCCAGCGTCTCCTTTTCGCCCTGTAGCCGTTCGTCGTCGCGCCACTCCTTGACCACCACATATTCAGCGGTGCCGCCAGTATCTTCCGCCGGCGCATCAAAGCCGAACATATCGGTGACCCCGGCGTTCTGGCTCTGCTTGTGCTGCTCGGCAACCTGGATCGCCGTCGTCAGGTTGTGCATCAGCGTCGCGCGATTGGCGCCCAGGCTATCGAGCGCACCGGCGCGGATCATCGCCTCCAGCAGCCGTCGATTGACCTTGCGCAAATCGATGCGACGGCAAAAATCAAACAGGTCCTTGAACCTGCCATGGGCCGCACGCTCCTCAACCACCATCTCCAGCGCGGCAACACCGACGCCCTTGATTGCGCCCAGACCGTACAGGATCGACTGATCATCATCGACGGTAAACTGCGGAAAACATTTATTGATATCAGGTGGTTGCACAACTAACTTCATGTTGTTGCATTCATCGATTAGCGTCACCACCTTGTCGGTGTTGTCCATATCCGCCGACATCACCGCCGCCATAAACGCCGATGGATAGTGCGCCTTGAGCCACATGGTCTGATACGAGACCAGGGCATAGGCCGCCGAGTGCGATTTGTTAAAACCGTAACCGGCGAACTTCTCCATCAAGTCGAACAGCGCACCAGCCTTTTCGGTATCGAAGCCGCCCTTCTCGGCGCCCTCCATGAAGATCAGCCGCTGCTTGGCCATCTCCTCGGGTTTCTTTTTACCCATCGCCCGGCGCAGCAAATCCGCGCCACCGAGCGAGTAACCGCCGATGACCTGCGAGATCTGCATAACCTGTTCCTGGTAGACGATGACACCGTAGGTGGGGCTGAGGATGTCTTCGGTCTCCGGGAACGGATATTCGACCTTGGCGCGGCCATGCTTACGATTGATGAAGTCGTCCACCATGCC
>DHYU01000006.1:33637-44497 GCA_002415485.1 Proteobacteria bacterium UBA5122 | reverse complement strand
CCGCCGAACAGGCAGCTAAGAAACAATAAACCTATAATCGTTGACATCAGTTGATGTTCACCGCCGAACAGGCAGCTAAGAAAATGTATTGCAACAATTGCAACACTCACCGCAAGTTCACCGCCGAACAGGCAGCTAAGAAAATGATAATTTTGATACAGCAACAACACAGCACGTTCACCGCCGAACAGGCAGCTAAGAAAATATCGACCATTGAACACGTCGTAAATGTACGGTTCACCGCCGAATAGGCAGCTAAGAAAACCATCACCGCCGCCCTGTCCGAACAGGGCGAGTTCACCGCCGAACAGGCAGCTAAGAAATCAGAGTGCCGCTTCGCGGTGGTCAACATCGAGTTCACCGCCGAACAGGCAGCTAAGAAAACTCCGATGAACGCATATGCCCGGGGCAGCACGTTCACCGCCGAACAGGCAGCTAAGAAATTCGGGCTCACGTTCAAACTTTTGAAGCAATTGTTCACCGCCGAACAGGCAGCTAAGAAAACGACAACATCACATTATGGGACGGTACGTTAGTTCACCGCCGAACAGGCAGCTAAGAAATCGACGATAAGAGCGGAGAGACCGGACACAAGGTTCACCGCCGAACAGGCAGCTAAGAAACTAGCCGTGACGACCTCTCTAGGCCAATCCTCGTTCACCGCCGAACAGGCAGCTAAGAAAATGATGTGCGGGCAATCGGTATGCGGTCACGTGTTCACCGCCGAACAGGCAGCTAAGAAATACTGCCCACCCTGCAATCACGACAGAATTATGTTCACCGCCGAACAGGCAGCTAAGAAAGTTTTGCTCGACTTGCTCGGGGAGTTCAAGAGGTTCACCGCCGAACAGGCAGCTAAGAAATAACCTCTAGCCGTGTGCCTTGACCTTTTCGAGTTCACCGCCGAACAGGCAGCTAAGAAATTTGAGCGCATCCAATTCAGCGAGATAACCTCGTTCACCGCCGAACAGGCAGCTAAGAAAATACTGATGCGTAACAGCAGGTTGAACCGTCTGTTCACCGCCGAACAGGCAGCTAAGAAAGCACTGGGCGAGCCACCAGCAACAAAACGAACGTTCACCGCCGAACAGGCAGCTAAGAAAAATAGAGCTACATCAGGTAGCCTATACCTTTTGTTCACCGCCGAACAGGCAGCTAAGAAAAAACTGCCGATCGCCGCCCGCAGCCTGCGCAAGTTCACCGCCGAACAGGCAGCTAAGAAAAGGCGTACGCGCGTCAATTTGACGGACCAGATGTTCACCGCCGAACAGGCAGCTAAGAAAACCGCCAGCATTGGCATGGATCGACAACAGCAGTTCACCGCCGAACAGGCAGCTAAGAAAAAGTGCGGATGTGTTGTTTAACCCAGTAAAGCGTTCACCGCCGAACAGGCAGCTAAGAAAAAATGGCGTAAATGCCAGCAGCGACCATTAAGGTTCACCGCCGAACAGGCAGCTAAGAAAAGCCCGGACGGCGGTTTGTAAAGCACAGTTCAGTTCACCGCCGAACAGGCAGCTAAGAAAGAAAACAGCCAAGGCCAAATCCACTACGGCAAGTTCACCGCCGAACAGGCAGCTAAGAAACTCCAGATCGAGCACGGTAAAGCGCTGCAATTGTTCACCGCCGAACAGGCAGCTAAGAAAACACGGCCGTAGCACTCGCCACGCAACGTGTAGTTCACCGCCGAACAGGCAGCTAAGAAAAGCCTGCCCCAGACGATTGGCGCGATACTCCTGTCCACCGCCGAACAGGCAGCTAAGAAATGCATTCGCCGTCCTTTCGCACGTAATGCCTTGTTCACCGCCGAACAGGCAGCTAAGAAAGAAAAAAATTGCAGAGCACTATCAATGTCGACGTTCACCGCCGAACAGGCAGCTAAGGATGTGTAGCGATTGCATCTAGGCCCCGTCAGTTACTTGAGATTCGATGTGATGGTGGGGCGACGAAGATGACTGAGGTATAAAAAGATGTCGCTCAACGCTGCGGAATTGAGCCAGGGGTGGATCAATTCAATAACGAGTACTTCGTGCGTTTGCTAGAAACGTTATTGTTCACTGCTTTTAGGTGCCATTTGCAAGGAGGATTTTATGTATACGCCTCATAGATATGAAAGGCGGTGAGGCCTCTTTGGTTGCGAAGACGGGCCTCAGAACAGCACTTCCGCTTCGAACTGTAGTCGTTGGCCGGTGATGGGATGGGTGAAGCAAAGCTGTTCTGCGTGCAACATCAGCCGTTCGCCGGGTTGGCCGTAGAGGCTGTCGCCGGTGATTGGGGCGTTGAGGCCTTGTGGGTGGGCGGCGTGGATGCGCAGTTGGTGGGTGCGGCCGCTGACGGGGTGAAAGTGGACGCGGGTGGTGTGGTCGTTACGCGCGATGACTTGCCAGTGCGTGAGGGCGGGTTTGCCGTGTGTGTGGCAGACCTGATGTCGTGGGCGGTCGTCGAGGTTGACGCGCAGGGGCAAGGAGATGCTGCCACGGTCGGCGATGGGCTGTGGCAGGTGGTGTGTGTCGAGCAGGGCGACGTAGCGTTTTTGAATGCTGCGGTTTTCAAACTGATGTTGTAGATGCGTGTGCGCGCGGCTGTGTTTGGCGGCCAGCAGCAGGCCGGAGGTGCACATGTCGAGGCGGTGCAGCAGTAACGGGCCGCTGGCCTCCGGGTAGCGTTGTTGCAGGTGTGTGAGGACGGAGTCGGTGATGTCGGTGCCGGGGACGGAGAGCATGCCGGCGGGTTTGTTGACGATGACGATGTCGTCATCCTCGTAGATGTATTCCAGTTCGCCGATGTGTGTGTAGTGGCCGACGCGTGGTGGTGTGGTTTCGCGTGCGAGGCCTTGCAGCATGAAGTCGAGCAGCGGCTGACACTTGCTGCGGCACGGCGGGTAGCTGTGGCCGTGGCGGCGCAGGGTGTCGTCGGTGGCGCCCCACCAGAATTCGGTCAGTGCGATAGGGGTGAGGCCGTGCGTTAAGGCGTGGTGGACCAGTTTGCTGGCGGCGCAGTCGCCGGCACCCGTCGGGATCGGTAGGCCGGGAAAGGCGGCCTTGAGTTCGGCGTGTTCGCCGCGGGCGTTGATCAGTCGGTAACTGGCTTGTGTCTGTTGTAGTTGGCGTTTGTGGTGACGGCGTTGGTCTGCGTTGAGTGCGTCGAGGATTGTCTGTGTTTGCGCGAGGCGTGGTCGCCAGTGCTGATGCAGGGCCTGCAGTTCGCGTTTGTCGTGCTGACTTTGTATGGCGAGCTGGTGCAGTTGTTCGGGCGTTGCCTGTTGCGCGCGCTGTTGGTGGCGCTGTTGTTTGCGTTGTTGGTGATGACGCTTGAGGTCGGTCAGTGCTTGCGTGTAGTCGAGTTGTTGTTGCTGGAGCTCGTTGCGGCTGGATGCGATGCGTTCACTGAGCTGTGTTTCTTCGTGGTCATGATCAGAGAGGCGTTCGGTGTTGGCGCAGATCGGGCCTACAAAGCCGGGCATCTGCCAGTGGCCGTGCAATTGTTCGGCAAAGGCGGCGAGGTAGCCAGTTTGGCCGTGTGCGTCTTGCACGACCAGCACGCCAAACATGTGGCCGTGCTCGGTGATCGAGAATGCGCTGCCGAGTAACGATGGCAGGCGCTGCTGCAGGTGCTGTGCGGCCTCCAGGGCGACGGGGTGTGGCAGTTCATGTCGCGGATGCGGGAAGCATTGCGGCAGTGGGGTGTTGAACGGTTGCGGCGTCAGGACGGACATGCGGCGGTATTGTAGCAAGGCGATAGGGTCTGTTTCTTGTTCGGTTTCTTGGCTGCGTGATAAGGTCTGCCAAAATCGGAAGGAGATTAGTGATGCGGGGTTTCAGGGCGGCGTGTGCGGTGATGCTGTGGGCGATGAGCGCTGTGGCGGCGGCCGGTGAGGCGGTGGTGGTGAAGAATGTGATCGGCACCGAGCTCAATGGCTATGTGGCCGGGCCGGAGAATTCGCCGGTGGGGCTGTTGGTGTTGCATGATCGCTGGGGATTGAACGATGCGGTGCGGGCGACGGTGGATCGTTATGGCAATAATGGTTACCGCGTGCTGGCGCTGGATATGTATGACGGCCGTTCGACCGAGAACGAACGCTGGCGCGCCGATGAGCTGTTGCGCGAGACCGATCGCGAGATGGTGAAATCAAACGTGCTGGCGGGCTTGCGTTATCTGCAGGCACCGAATCGTAAGTTGGCGACCTTGGGCTCGGGCTTTGGTGGCTGGCAGTCGTTTCAGGCGGCGGTGATGGCACCTAAACAGGTGGTTGCGACGGTGGTCATTGATTCAAGCCTCGATGCCGATGTTGAGCAGGTGCGGAGCCTGGAAGGCGCGGTGATGGCGGTGTTTGCGTCCAGGGATGAGCGGGTCACGGCCGAGATGCGCGAGGAATACCGCATCAAGATGCGAAAGGGGTTTATTACCTACCGGCCGCACGTGTACGAGGTGGATTCTGGCTTCATGGATTTGCGGTCGCCGACATACCACTTTGCCACGGCAGAGACCGTATGGCAGGAGGTGGATCGTTTTCTGCTGGCGACCCTGGGTAAATAAGGCGGATAACAGGCCCTAGAAGGTTCCCATGTCCCAGCCCCACATGTGATCTGATGGGCTGCTGAATTCGATGTAGATGCGGTCGGTGTCGATGCCGAACTGGCTTTGGATCAGCTGGCACAGCGTCGCTGAATAGGCGCCGCATTTGTCTTCGGGCAGTCCTAAGCTCTTGAGTTGTAAATAGGCGGTGGCGGCGTCGCTGCCAGCGAAGCGCATGGGGCGGCCGTCGTCGAGGGCGACCATGACGTAGCTCTCGGGTTTGCCCAGCAGGTCGGCGACGCTGCGGGATAGTTCGGCCAAAACGGCGGGTTTTTGGTCATCGCTCAGGCTGACATTGGTCTGTACGGATAGATAGGGCATGTTCTCTCCTGGGGAGGGTGTGAGTTCGCCGGGCATTATACCCGGGTCATTTATCTGGATATATTCGGTGCATATTGAGGGCGGCGACGGCCAAAATTATCTGGTATACTCCGGCGTTCGTCTGGCCGGGGCCTTGGCTCCAATTTTGTAAGGAATTCCCTTGGCTTGCGTGCGATTTTAGAGCAGCGCGCGCAGACCCCCAATGTTGGGTTTTGACGACTAGTGTACGACTAGAGCCCGGAATGCGGGCTTTTTTCGGTTTTGGATTCAGGTTAGGAGATTACCGAAGTGGAACTGACAGGCGCCGAGATCTTTGTCCGTTGCCTTGCTGATGAGGGAGTCGAGTATGTTTTCGGCTATCCCGGTGGGGCGGTGCTGCATATTTATGATGCAATCTATAAACAGGACAAAGTAGAGCACATTCTGGTGCGGCATGAGCAGGCGGCAACGCATGCGGCCGATGGGTATGCACGTTCGAGTGGTAAGCCCGGCGTCTGCCTGGTGACCTCTGGTCCAGGTGCGACCAATGCGGTGACCGGAATCGCTACGGCTTACATGGACTCGATCCCGATGGTGGTGTTTACCGGTCAGGTGCCGACCAGTCTGATCGGTAACGATGCCTTCCAGGAAGTGGACTCGGTAGGGATCACGCGTCCGTGCGTCAAACATAATTTCCTGGTCAAAGACGTAAAGGATCTGGCGGAGACCATCAAGAAGGCGTTTTATATCGCGACCACCGGCCGCCCTGGTCCGGTTGTGGTCGATATCCCGAAAGACGTGACCGCCAACAAGTGTGAATACAGCTATCCGAAGCGCGTCAAGATGCGCTCATACAATCCAGTGGTGAAGGGCAATCAGCGCCAGATCCAAAAGGCTGTTGAGTTGATGCTCGAGGCCAAGCGGCCGATGGTCTACACCGGCGGCGGTGTCATTCTCGATCGCGGCGCCAAGCAGCTGACCGATCTGGTGAAGAAGCTGAATTTTCCAATCACCAACACGCTGATGGGCCTGGGTGGTTATCCGGCGACCGATAGACAGTTCCTCGGCATGCTCGGCATGCACGGCACCTACGAAGCCAATATGGCGATGCACAACTGTGATGTGCTGATCGCGATTGGCGCGCGTTTTGATGACCGCGTGACGGGCAATATCGAAAAATTCTGCCCGACGGCGCGTATCATCCATGTGGACATCGATCCGGCTTCCATCTCAAAGAATGTGAAGGTTGATGTGCCGATCGTCGGCGGCGTCAGCAGCGTTCTGAAGGACATGCTGGAGGCCCTGGCGACAAATGGCGGCAAGCCTGATCAGACGGCCCTGGCCGAGTGGTGGAAGCAGATTGAAGAATGGCGCAGTGTTGATTGCTTGAAATATGACCGCAGCAATAACAATGTGATCAAACCGCAATACGTGGTTGAGCAGCTGTATGAAGTGACCAAGGGCAATGCGATCGTTACGTCAGACGTGGGCCAGCATCAGATGTTTGCCGCACAGTTCTACAAGTTTGATAAGCCTTATCGTTGGATCAACTCCGGCGGTCTGGGCACCATGGGCTTTGGTCTGCCCGCGGCGATGGGCGCACAGTTCGCCAATCCGAAAGACACCGTGGCCTGCGTGACCGGTGAGGGCAGCATCCAGATGTGTATTCAGGAGCTGTCGACCTGTCTGCAATACGGTCTGCCGATCAAGATCGTGGCACTGAATAATCGTTACCTCGGCATGGTGCGTCAGTGGCAGGAGTTTTTCTATCAAGGTCGTTATTCCATGTCGTACATGGATGCCTTGCCTGATTTCGTCAAACTGGCGGAGTCTTACGGCCATGTCGGGATTCGCGTCGAGAAGCCTGAAGATGTGCGTGGTGCGCTGGAGGATGCAATGATCAAATATAAGGATCGTTGTGTATTCCTGGATTTTGTCACCGACCAGACTGAAAACGTCTATCCGATGATCCCGGCCGGGGCAGGTCTTAACGAAATGATTTTGGTGTAAGTCGATGCGTCACATAATTTCGATTTTGATGGAAAATGAAGCGGGTGCCTTGTCACGTGTGGCAGGTTTGTTTTCGGCGCGTGGTTACAACATTGAGTCGTTGACCGTGGCGCCGACCGAAGATCCTTCGCTGTCGCGGATGACCCTGGTCACCCGTGGTTCTGACGAGATCATCGAGCAGATCACCAAACAGCTCAACAAGCTGATCGATGTGGTGAAGCTGATTGACCTGACCGAAGGCCCGCATATCGAGCGTGAGATGATGTTGGTCAAGGTGAAGGCGGCAACGCCTGAACTGCGTGATGAGATCATGCGTTTGACCGGAATCTTCCGTGGCCATGTGGTGGATGTGACACCAACCACGTTTACGATTGAAATGACTGGCGAAGGTGACAAGCTGGATGCATTCCTGCGTGCACTGACCGTCAGCGATATTTTGGAGACAGTCCGTTCCGGCGTCTCGGGCATCGCCCGTGGCGAGAAGCGGTTGTCGCTGTAGTTTTTTGAATCCATTCGTCATTATTTAACCTATTAGTTAACAAGGACCTCTACATGAATATCTATTACGACAAAGACTGCGACCTTTCGATCATCAAAGGCAAAAAGGTTGCGATCATCGGTTACGGTTCACAAGGCCATGCCCACGCCAACAACCTGAAAGACTCTGGCGTAAACGTCACTGTTGGTCTGCGTGCAGGTTCTTCTTCTATCGCCAAGGCAGAGGCCTCTGGCCTGAAGGTTGCGCCGGTTGCTGAAGCCGTTGCTGCAGCTGACGTGGTCATGATCCTGACCCCAGATGAGTTCCAATCTCAACTGTACAAGGCAGAGATCGAGCCTAACCTGAAGAAGGGTGCAGTACTGGCCTTCGCTCACGGCTTCTCTATCATCTACAACCAAATCATTCCGCGTAAGGATCTGGACGTCATCATGATCGCGCCTAAGGCACCAGGCCACACCGTGCGTTCTGAGTTCGTCAAAGGCGGCGGTATCCCTGACCTGATCGCAATCGAGCAAGATGCCTCTGGCAATGCCAAGGCGATTGCACTGTCTTACGCCTGCGGCGTGGGCGGTGGTCGTACCGGCATCATCGAAACTACCTTCCGTGACGAGTGCGAAACCGACCTGTTCGGTGAGCAAGCGGTGCTGTGTGGTGGTGCGGTTGAGCTGGTTAAAGCAGGTTTCGAAACCCTGGTTGAAGCGGGTTACGCGCCAGAGATGGCGTACTTCGAGTGTCTGCACGAACTGAAGCTGATCGTCGACCTNNGCCAACATGAACTACTCGATCTCTAACAACGCAGAGTACGGTGAGTACGTCACTGGTCCTCGCGTTATCAACGAAGAGTCTCGTTGGGCGATGCGCGAAGCGCTGAAGAACATCCAAGAAGGCAAATACGCCAAGCAGTTCATCCTGGAAGGTCAGTCTGGTTACCCAGAGATGACTGCCATGCGTCGCATCAATGCCGAGCACCCGATCGAAAAGACCGGTGAGAAGCTGCGTGCGATGATGCCTTGGATCTCAGCGAACAAGATCGTCGATAAGACCAAGAACTAAGCCGGCAGTTGGCGGTAAATAAAGACAGGGATTGGCGCTTCGGCCCAATCCCTTTTTTGTATAGAGAGGGTATGATTTAGCTAGGCTTGGTTTGAGGTGCGCGCGTTATACAATTTTATATTTATCCTAAACATGGAGTTGTAAGATGAATAGAGTGTGGGCGTGTTTGTTGGTCGTTATATTTATGGCGGGCTGCAATAATAATGACGGTAACCCGGATGCTGAAGTAGAGCTGTCTTTTACAAGCAAGTTTGTGATGAAAGATAAGTTCGGGCAGGAAGTGGATAGTTTTACGGTTGGTGAGACCGTTGTGCTAGAACTACAGGTAACGAATCGATCTGCGATTGATGTGACTTATGAATACACCGCACCCGGATATAGTTTTACAATAAATGCAAATGACAGCGCTGTATGGCGATCGAATCACGACACGGTTTATTCACAAGTGGTGACTAGTGGAGTGATAGAGGCGAAGAAAACGCATACATACTCCATAGAATGGACAGGCGTAAACTTTAATGGTGATGCATTGTCTCCCGGTGTGTATCTAGCAGTGCCAGAGTTGGGGTGGAGTGTGAATGGAAGTAAACTTGCCTCGCCTGAGGCCCGAAATATAACGCTTCATTGATCATTTCCCGAACTAAAGCACGAACAAACATAAAAGTATTGGAATTGAGTACGAATGGAACCTGAAAAGAAACGCCGTCGCGGCATCTATCTATTGCCGAACCTATTTACTACTGCGGGTCTATTCGCCGGCTTTTATGCGGTGATCTCGGCGATGAATGATCGCTTTGAGGCGGCGGCGATTGCGGTGTTCATTGCGATGGTGATGGATGGTATCGACGGCCGTATCGCACGTATGACCAATACCCAAAGTGATTTCGGCAAGGAGTATGACAGCCTGGCCGACATGGTGTCGTTCGGCATGGCGCCCGCCTTGGTCATGTATCTGTGGGCGCTGGAGCCCTTGGGCAAGATCGGGTTTGCGGCGGCGTTTATCTATGCCGCAGGCGCGGCCCTGCGGTTGGCGCGTTTTAACACCCAGGTCGGCATTGTCGACAAGCGTTATTTCCAGGGCCTGGCCAGTCCGGCGGCTGCGGCCCTGGTGGTGGGCTTTATCTGGTGGGGTGTGGATGCGGCGTGGACCCCGAGTGATATCGCCTGGCTGGCGGCCTTTGTCACGGCCGGTGCCGGTGTGTTGATGGTCAGCAATGTGCGCTACAACAGCTTTAAGGATCAGGACCTGAAGGGCCGGGTGCCGTTCGTCAAGATCCTGGTGGTGGTGGCGGTATTTGTGCTGGTCGCGCTGGACCCGCCGCGTGTGTTGTTCTTGATCTTCCTCACCTATGCCGCCTCTGGCCTGCTGCTGACCTTGTGGCAGTTGCGTCAGCGCCGGGCCGAGCGCAAGTCCTCGACCGATACGCAGTAATCTTTGCCAATCGATTGATGTGACACACATTTTTGCGGGCGAGGGCAGGGCGCGTGGTTTGCCGCGCCAGAGGGGCTGCGGTACTATGCGGGCCATCTATAATGACAATATTCAATCTGTGAAGTAGACATTCCATGAGCGACAAATTAATCATTTTTGATACTACGCTGCGCGACGGTGAGCAGAGCCCCGGTGCGTCGATGACCAAGGAAGAGAAGGTCCGCATCGCCAAGGCGCTGGAGAAGATGCGTGTCGACGTGATCGAGGCCGGTTTCCCGATGGCTAGCCCCGGTGACTTCGAGTCGGTGCAGGCGGTGGCGCAGGCGGTGAAAGACAGCACGATCTGCGGCCTGGCCCGCGCGCTGGAAAAAGACATCGATCGCGCCGGTGAGGCGCTCAAGGTCGCCAACTCGGCGCGGATTCATACCTTCATCGCAACCTCGCCGATTCACATGCAGGCCAAGCTGCGCATGACGCCCGATCAGGTGGTCGAGCAGGCGGTGTTTGCCGTCAAACGCGCACGCAACTGGACCGACAACGTTGAATTCTCGCCGGAAGATGCCGGCCGTTCAGAGCTGGACTTTCTGTGCCGCGTGATCGAGGCGGTGATCAAGGCCGGCGCGACGACGATCAATATCCCCGATACCGTGGGTTACAACGTACCGCAGCAATTTGGCGAGCTGATTCGTAATCTGATCGAGAAGGTGCCTAACGCTGATAAGGCAGTGTTTTCGGTGCATTGCCATAACGACCTGGGTTTGGCGGTGGCCAACTCGCTGGCTGCGGTGATGAACGGTGCGCGTCAGGTCGAGTGTACGATCAATGGCCTCGGTGAGCGTGCCGGTAACGCCTCGCTGGAAGAGGTAGTGATGGCGGTGCGCACGCGTCAGGACATCTTCCAGATCGATACTACGCTGGATGCGACGCAGATCGTGCCTTGCAGCCGTCTGGTGTCGAGCATTACCGGTTTTCCGGTGCAGCCCAACAAGGCCAT
>DHYU01000006.1:0-33621 GCA_002415485.1 Proteobacteria bacterium UBA5122 | reverse complement strand
TGGTCGGCCAACCGCATGGTGCTCGGCAAACACTCCGGGCGTAATGCCTTCCGCACCCGCTTGCAGGAACTGGGCATCACCTTTGCGACCGACGAGGAATTGAACGCGGCCTTTGCCCGCTTCAAGGAACTGGCGGACAAGAAACACGAGATCTACGACGAAGACCTGCAGTCGCTGGTGACGGACACGGCCACTGAGTCTGAGAACGAACGCCTCAAACTGGTGTGGCTCAAGGTCAGCTCCGAGACCGGCGAGACGCCGACGGCCAGCGTGACGCTGAGTGTCGATGGTGAAGAGCAACGTGCTGAATCCGCAGGCGGTGGTCCGGTGGATGCCGTCTTCAAGGCCATCGAGGTGATGGCGCAGAGCGGCACCGATCTGAAACTCTATTCGGTCAACAACATCACCANNACCAGCGGCACCGATGCCCAGGGTGAGGTGACCGTGCGTTTGGAGAAGGAAGGTCGCATCGTCAACGGCCAGGGTGCGGACACGGACATCGTGATCGCCTCGGCCAAGGCCTATATCAACGGTCTCAACAAGATCATGTCCAAGGCCGAACGCGCGCACCCGCAGCTGTAATGAGTCGCCGCGAGGGCCAAGCCGCTCATCAAGCCTACCTGGATGCGATGGGCATCCAGGTGTGGCAGGCGCGTGCGGCGGATACCGGTGAGGCGGTGGCGCAGGCGGCTGGGGGTGATGAACTGCCGGCCTCAGTGTCGAACGAGGTGCCGGAGCCATCCGTGGCCCGCACGTCTTCGCAGCAAGCGTCGTCGTCTCCAAAATCTTCATCTCCAGAATCTGCGTCATCATCCTTGATGCAGACCGCAGTAGCCCCGGCCACCGCGCGCAGGCTGTTGGATTGGCCTGAGCTTCAGGCCGAGGTCGCACAGTGTCAGCGTTGTGATCTGAGTGCGACGCGCACGCAAACGGTGTTCGGCGTCGGCAATCAGCAGGCAGACTGGATGGTGATCGGTGAGGCGCCGGGTGCGGATGAAGACCTGCAGGGTGAACCCTTCGTCGGCAAGGCCGGTCAGTTGCTCAATCAAATGCTGCAGGCGGTTGGACTGGCGCGGCAGCAGGTGTATATCGCCAATATCATCAAGTGTCGGCCGCCGAATAATCGTGACCCGCACGCCAGCGAGGCGGCGGCCTGTGAGTCGTATCTGTATAACCAGATTGCCCTGGTCAAGCCGAAGGTGATCCTGGCTGTGGGGCGTGTGGCGGCGCAGAATCTGCTCAAGACCGATGAACGGGTAGGCGCACTGCGCGAACGTGAGCATTTTATTGGACGCTCGCGGATTCCGGTGGTGGTGACGTATCATCCGGCCTACCTGCTGCGTTCGCCGCAGGACAAGCGTCAAGCCTGGTTGGATCTGTTACGCGCGCGCCAAATCCTGCAGGCGGCGGTATAGCGCGACACACGATGTCTGAGTCTGCTTACCGGGTGCGCGCCATGGAGGCGACGGATGTGGCGGTGGTGATGGAGATAGAACGCCAGGCATATCCGTTTCCGTGGAGCGATGGGATTTTCAACGACTGTATCCGCAGCGGTTATTATGCGGTGGTGCTCGAAACAGATGACCGCGTGCGCGCCTATGGCGTGATGTCGTCCGGTGCTGGTGAGGCCCATGTGCTGAATGTCTGTGTACATCCCGCTGAACGTGGGCGCGGGCTAGGCCGTGAGTTGTTGCATCTGATGGAGGCCGAGGCCCTGCGTCGCAAGGCAGACATGTTGTTGCTGGAAGTGCGGCCGTCGAATACGGTGGCGATTAATTTGTACGAATCGATGGGCTTTAATGAGATCGGTTTGCGTAAAAACTACTATCCTGCGGCTGGTGGCCGTGAGGATGCTTTGGTAATGGCGCGCCAATTGAGTTTCGGCGGCGTCGAGTAAATTTCTTAAAAAGGAAAAATCATGGCTGAGACTGTAGACGAATTGACTGTGAACTATTACGAAGGCGATCAACAGGTCGTTAAAGAGTTGGATAAACAAGTCCTGACCAAGGGGGCTTGGGCCACCGTCATCTATCGTTATCAGGATTGGGATGCACGCAAGGAAGAGTTCAGCAAGGATCGCTACACGATTCGTCGTTACCAAAAGCGTAACGGTGAATACATGCAGAAATCCAAATTCAATATCTCCAGTGCCGACCAGGCCAAGGGTATCATCGAAGCGCTGGAAAAGTGGGTTGCCGACGGCGAATAAGCGCCGGTTCCCACGCGTGCTTGGGGCATGGCAATGAAGTGCCCCAAGTGCGGTTATCAACGCAAGCTGACGGATGACGTGCCGGACTGGCAGTGTCCGGAATGCGGCGTTGCCTATCACAAGGTCAAGGCGGATGAGGTTGCGCCGCAGGCCGATTCCGAAACGATCAACTCTCCGATCAAGACTCCGGTCAAGATCCGGCTCACGGATACCAGCCGCCCGCAGCGGCCCGTAAAACGCGGTATTAGCTTTCGCCATCTGCGCATCACCTTTCTGCTGATCATTCTTGCCGCCGTGGTGGCCGATGCCTGGTTGACCAAGGTGCGTACCACGGATTGGGACCGACCTCTGCGAGTGGTCATCTATCCGATCAATCCTGATCAGAGTGCCGTTGCCACCGACTATATCCGAGGCCTGCGCGCCGCGGATTTTCAACCGGTGGCGGACTTTATGGCTGCCGAGGCGGCGCGTTACGGACTGGGCATCAAAGAGCCGGTGGACCTGTTCATGGGGCCGCAGGTGGCTGGCATTCCGCCATTGCCGCCGGTGGGCGGCGATACCTGGCAGATCATGTTGTGGAGTCTGAAGTTTCGTTATTGGTCATTTGTCGTGGATGAGTATGATGGCCCCGCGCCGCACATCCGTATCTTTGTGATCTATCACGATCCGGAGGTGACTCAGGCACTCAAACATTCAACCGGCCTGGAGAAGGGCATGATCAGTGTTGTGCATGCCTTTGCCGCGGAACGCTTGCGCGATCAGAATCATGTGGTCATCGCCCATGAGATGTTGCACACCTTGGGTGCCTCGGACAAATATGATCGTAGCAGCAATTTACCAATCTATCCGGATGGTTATGCCGATCCGCAACGATCACCGTTGTATCCCCAGGTGTATGCAGAAATCATGGCCGGTAAGCGTGCGGTTTCTGCCTCAGAAGCCATAATGCCGGATAGCCTTGAACAGGCTTTGATTGGACTGCGCACCGCCAGCGAGATAGGCTGGACTCAATAGACGCTGGTGAAGGTGTCACGCGTCACGATCTTAGTGCCCCGACAATCAATGCAGCAGGTCGCGGCCAGAGCCAGTCGTTAAGCTTCCATACGGGTGGCGCAATCGATACAGAGCTTCGTGTGTGGGATGGCGGCCAGACGCTGGATTGCGATCGTCTGACCGCAGTCACTACAGATGCCATAGTTGCCACTGTCGATGCGGGCGAGTGCATCATCGATGGCCTGAAGTTGTTGCAGCGTGGCGGCATCCAAGGCATCCAGTACTTCATCATTTTCTGTTTCAACGACGCGCTCGCCAGAGTCCGCATTCAGTGGTTGCTGATGACGGCGACGGTCATCTTCAATTTGGTTTTCGCGTTGGCTGAGTTCGGCGCGCATTTCGATTAATTTGGTTTTGAACTCGTCATAAGGGTGTTTCATTTGCATCTCCTTACAAGCGTGGAAGCAATGCCCCGGGCGAGGGGCAGCAATGCGAAATTTCAATTAGTGTTAACAGGCTCTAGTCCTCGTCGGCGGCTTGGCCGGCGACAAACTTGCTGTAGAGGTAGACGGGGATGTCCAGGTCGGCCAATTGTTCTTCAATGATGGGTTTGACGTCTTCCCAGTTCAAACCGCCTACACCAGTTGCGAGTCGTGGTAGTGCAATCGAGCTAAAGTGTTCTGCCAGCGACATTTTTTTAAGGGCCTTGAGGGCATGGCGAACATTTTGCAGGCTGGCCTTGCCGGGACGGCTGCCATGGCCGTAGCCGCCTTCTTGTGTGATCAGATTGACGATGCGGACGCCGTCTGCCGATGTCCATACCCATGCATCACCGGGTTTTGGGTGATGTTGATGGCACCAGTGATGAAAGTCTTTGTGCATGGATGGCATACGTTCATGTAGTGATTTGGCGAGGCCTTGAGACATTGGGTCGTTGGCCGCCACACCGTGGACGATGGCCTGAGCCTTGCTGAATAAGATGTCACCTTCTACTTCAATAATCATGCGGGATCCGTCCTTATGTGTTGGGTTTGATGTCAGGTTCTTCACCAGTGCTGTATTGATCATAACGCGAATGCCGGTGGATGGCATGAGCGGGAATTAAGAATGAGGTCTAATCTGGCCGTTAACAAAAATGTAAGTTCGTTCTAAAAATAGCAAAATGTGTTAAAAAGATTAAACATGCTTACCTCATTGGGGGCGGTGTGTCTGGCCGCGAGAGGGTGCAGATTCTTTGTCGAAGGTTGTGGTGTGGCGATTAGTATTCGATGTTGGTTGATTGGTTGCGCCGGAATTTTGGCAACCATGTTTGCCTACCTTGGGTTGAAGGCTTGGGAGAATGACCGGGTTAGCGGGGATTTTTTGGCCTCGGTATCGGCCTATGAGGCGGTGTTTCAGGAGCGCCTGAACGCTTATATGATCGAGCTCGATTCGATTGCCCGCTTTCGCGCCAATTATGCGTTTTCTCAAAATCAGTTCAAACGGTTTGTAGAGCCGATCATCCAAAATTACCGAGAGATTCATGTAGTTCATTGGGTGGCTCATGTGCCACAAGACCAGCGGTCTGCCTTGGAAGGCAGGGGGACTGGAGATGGTTCTGCCTCCTTGCCGGTGTTGGAAATGACTGGGAGCGGGATGCAGGCGGCACAATCACGGGAACATTATTTTCCGATAGTGTTTAGTGTCAGTAATGATCAAGGAGATGCATCACAAGGATTGGATATTGCCAGTATCGGTGGCTGGCAATCACGTCTGCTAAGTTTTGCTGAGGAGGGGGGAGCACACTTTGTTTCCGCAGGAACTGACCCGTTGTCCGCGCAATCCCGTTTTTCTTATTTAGTCATGCCCGTATATGTGGACGGTGGCATATTCACAGAACAATCCAGTCTGGATCACTTATTAGGTTTTGTAGTGGCATATCTGGATGTGGGTGAGAGCTTTGAGTATTCCATAGCACGATTGCGTGATGGAGGTATTCATGTCGACTTGTTCGATGAAGATACCGCCCATGGCCAGCGCTTGTTATATAGCCATCAGGCCAAAGAATTCAATCAACGTGATCGTTTGGCCTTCGTCAATGAGGACTTTCAATTCACGTCCAAAATACGCCTGGCGGATCATTGGTTGGAGATCCGTTTCGAGCCGGTTGAGCAATTCTTTGAACAGCATAGCCGCGTGCAGCCTTGGTGGGCAGTTGTATTCGGTACGCTGGCGACTTTTTTATCGCTGGTGTATTCCTATCGTCGACAGCGTTATACCGAGACTATTGAATCGCTCGTGGCTGCACGTACTGAAGAACTGGCAAATGCCACGGCACAGCAAAAGGCGATTGTTGATAACGCGGTGGATGGCATTATCACGATTAACGAGCGTGGCTTGGTGTCAAGTTTTAATCCAGCTGCGGAAGGGATCTTTGGATACACGGCGAGTGAGGTGGTGGGGTGTAACGTCTCGATGCTGATGAATCATGAAGATGCACGTTTGCACGATGGTTACCTGAAACGTTATATGGAGACAGGTGAGGCAAAGGTCATTAGCGTGGGGCGCGAAGTGGTCGGTCGGCGTAAAGATGGCACCTTGTTTCCAATGGATTTGGCGGTCAGTGAATTGAATTTGAGAGGGGGGCGTTACTTTACCGGCATGGTGCGCGACATCACTGAGCGTAAACGGGTAGAAAAGCTTAAGAACGAATTCGTCTCGACGGTCAGTCATGAATTGCGAACCCCATTAACATCCATTCGCGGTGCCTTGGGATTGGTGCTAGGCGGTGCTAGTGGCGAAGTCCCTGAGAGGCTGCGGGCCATGCTGACTATTGCCAGTAATAACACCGAACGCTTGTTGTTATTGATCAATGATATTTTGGATCTGCAAAAGATCGAGTCGGGTAAGCTCGAATTTCATTACAGCATGTTTGATGTCTGTGATTTTGTAAAAAAGGTGGTTGAGGAGAATCATGGATTTGCACATCAACATAGTGTGATGCTGCTGACGACTCATTTGCCAAATAGTGCTGCAGTGTATGGCGATCAGGCAAGGTTGACTCAGGTGTTGACGAATCTGATTTCGAACGCAGTGAAGTTTTCTAACGCGGGTGGTCGGGTAGAGGTGGCTGCTGCGTTGCAACACAATAATGTGCGTATTTCAGTCAAGGATTATGGCGTAGGTATTCCTGCGGCCTTCCATAGCAAGATGTTTGATAGGTTCACACAAGTGGATGCTTCCGATGCCCGTAAGGCAGGGGGGACGGGACTTGGTCTCAACATAAGTAAGTCGATTATGGAACGCCATGGGGGGCGCATTGACTTTGTCTCACATGAAGGCATTGGCAGCATGTTTTATATTGATCTGCCGATGCAGCATTTGGGAGAAAATGCAGCCATTTCAACAGTCCATGCTCGTTTTTCAAAAGGCCTGCATCCTCGGATTTTGATTGTTGAAGATGAGGCTGATGTGGGCGTCGTGTTATTGCGTATGCTTACCGAGCATGGTTTTACCTGTGATGTCGCTGAGACAGCGGCCGAGGCGCGTGAAATGATGCAATGCCAGCGTTATGAAATGGTGACCTTGGATATCATGCTGCCGGATGAAGATGGAATGTCACTGTTGCGTTATATGCGCGAGCAGGAGGCATATCGCGATGTGCCGGTGATTGTGATTTCGGCCAAGGCAGATGAGACGCGCCAGAGTTTGAATGGCAACGCTATTGGCATTGTTGACTGGTTGACGAAGCCGGTGGATGTCGTACGGTTGGATCTGGCATTGGCACAGGCATTAAATAGTCAGATCAAACCAAAAATATTGCTGGTTGAGGATGATGGCGCTATCGCTGAGATTGTGATCCAGGTAATTGATGCCAAGGCAGATGTTACGCTTGCATCGAGTCTCAATGAGGCGCGCTCTGTGTTAGCGGAGGAATCATTTGAGCTGATTGTGCTTGATGTTGGTCTGCCCGATGGTTCAGGCTTGGAATTGTTGAGTCAGTTGAAAGCCGCAGACCATCCGCCGCGGGTAGTCATTTTCTCTGCCCAGGATGTGGCCGAGGACATTGCACAACAAGTGGATGCTGTTTTGTCCAAGGCCACGACGAGTAATGATGAATTGCTGGCGCAAGTTTTGTCTTACATTCCAATGAAGAAAGATCCTCTCTAAAAAAGAGCTGCGAGTTCCTTCGCTAAAATATTGGCTTGTTGAACGGCTTTGGTGCCCCCAATGGCAAAGCCAGTGAGTTTGCCGTTGTTATAGTGCAGTGCACGTAAACAATCCTCAGTATTATCGATATGCCAATCACCACAGTCGTTTGCCGGTGGCATCACGGCCACAGGATAGACGGGTGTTTTTAATGTCACTGGCATGGCTGGATAATTGACGGCCGTGAGTTCACCACATAAGGTGGCGGCCAGTGCCTTGGTGCAGCGCATCAAGGGCATTACGAATGGTAAAAATTGGCCTTCTACTTCGGCGCAATCGCCGAGGGCATAGATGTGCGGATCGGTGCTTTGCAGATAACGATCGACGACGATACCGCGATTGGTGGTAAGACCCGCAGCCTGTGCCAGTGCAGTACGTGCTTTTAAGCCGACCGCTGATAGCACTGCATCGCATTCAATGACTTCATCGCCGTTCAGCCGGATCTGTACGCCATCGCCGTGGTGATCCACCGAGTCAATTGCAGCATTGCCATGCCATTGGATGCCAAGTGAGCTGAGCGCGTCCAATAGTGGTGTGGCGATGGCTGTGTGCAGTAAACGCCCCAAGGGCAGTGGATTGCGGTCGATGACATGTACCTTATGCTCCGCCGCTAGGTCATTGGCGAATTCGCAACCGATCAAACCACCGCCAATGATGGCCAGTCTACCCTTGGCAGGCAGTGATTCGCGGAAGCGGGCGTAATCGTAGATGTCGTTCACGGATATGATCCGATCGACGGCATTGCCGTTGAGTGGTAGACGAATCGGATCGGCACCGACCGCCAGCACCAATGTGTCGTACACGATCACTTGTTCGGCGAGCACGACGGTTTTCTGCGCACGGTCGATCCGTTCAACCTTGGCCTGGGTGATGATCTTGGCCGATAGTTGCTGTGCCATTGCCGTCGCATCGGCCGTGATCAGTGTCTCGGGTGTTTTACCCTTGCTGACGGCATTCGACAGCATGGGTTTGGAATAGGCATCGCCAGCATCGGCCGAGATCAGTGTCAGTGATACATCTGTATCGAGTTTACGGATCTCCCGTGCCAGGCCATAGCCGGCCATGCCGGTTCCGATGATGACGATGCGTGTCATGGTTTATACCTCCACCATCTCGAAGTCTTCCTTGGCGACGCCGCAGTCGGGGCAGCTCCAGTCGTCAGGGATGTCTTCCCAGCGTGTGCCGGCGGCGATGCCTTCGTCTGGCAGGCCTTGGGCCTCGTCATAGATGAAGCCGCATACGATGCATTGATACTTTTTCATGGTGTTTCTCCTTAATGTTCTATAAAAAACGTAGTCGTTATTTCACTTTGGCCAGGGTGTCGCGATAGTGGTTGGCGTGGCGCTCTTCCACCTTTGCCAGCGCGGCAAAACGCTTGGCGGCCTTTTCCAGTACGGCAGCAAACATCTCCGCATGTTCCTTTGATTCGGCGATTTGCTCGTCCATCTCGGCCACTGCGGCGTGATTTCGCTCTTCCAGCGCGGTGTGGCGGAAGGCCGGATACATCTCGGTGTACTCGTAGGTCTCGCCCTCGATCGCCAGCTCCAGCATCTTTTCCACGGTCAGGCTCTCCGGTGGGTAGAGCAGTTCCAGATGGCCGAGGGCGTGGGCGGTCTCTTGCTCGGCAGTGCGCTCGAATACCTCGGCCACATCATCGGCGCCCAGTTTGCGTGCCAGGCGGGCGAAGTAGAGGTATTTGCGATTGGCCATCGATTCGCCGGCGAAGGCGGCTTCGAGGTTTTTAATGGTCAGTGAGTCGGTATGGTGGCTCATGGTGTTTCTCCTGTTGGTGAGGGGTTGGTCTCTTGTCTGGAAGTAATAGTAGTTGAGGTCTATAATTCGATCCAATTGATAATAAAAAAATAATTAATAGGAAAAATCGATTAATGAGATTGCCATCGATACGTCAGCTGCAATATTTACAGGCCGTGGTCAGCCTGCGCCATTTCGCGCAGGCGGCCGAGCGCTGCCATGTCACGCAGTCCACCCTCAGTACCGGCATTCAGGAGCTGGAGGGCCTGTTAGGGGCGCAGTTGCTGGAGCGTAGTAAACGCAAGGTCTTGCCGACGCCACTGGGGCTGGCGATGGCGGACAAGGCCGAGCAGCTATTGTCGCTGGCGGCGCAGATGGTGGAGGAGGCGCAGCAGGACCGGCCGCTGCTCAGTGGGCCGTTGCGCTTGGGCGTGATCCCGACCATCGGCCCGTTTCTGCTGCCGCAGGTTTTGCCGTCGGTGCGCGAGCGCTTTCCGCAGCTGGAGCTGTATCTGGTCGAGGCCGAGAGCGCGGTGTTGCTCAAAAAGCTGGAAGAGGGCGATCTGGATTGTGCCATCTTCGCGCTGCCGTATGAGCTGGGGCGCATGGAATCTCAGGTGTTTGCCAGCGAGACCTTTTGGGTCGCACTGCCCAAGGGGCATCGTCTGGCCAGTGGCGGGCCGATCGCCCCCGCCCAGCTGGTAGACGACGAACTGCTGCTATTGGAAGAGGGCCACTGCCTGCGAGATCACGCCTTGTCCGCCTGTCACCGCCGCGACCTGCAGCAAAAGGCCGCCTTTCAGGGCACCAGCCTCTACACGCTGATAGAGATGGTCGCCGGTGGCCAGGGCATCACCTTTTTGCCAAATATGGCTGTTAACTCGGCCCTGATGCAGCACAAGGATATCGAGCTGCGGCCGCTGGCTGAGGCCGGACCGCATCGGGAATTGGCGCTGGTGTGGCGTAAGGAGTATTACCGCAAGGTGGATTTGGAAGCGTTAACTGCCTGCTTGTCTGAGTTGTTGGAAAATGGCGTTTAAGGTGGCGCGTATATCGTACGTAGGTCGCCAGTTTAGCGTTTCACTGAGCAGGGAGATGTCCAAACCAAAATTCGGGGCTTGGAAGCTCAGATCTTGATTGATCCAATGTTCAAACCCGGTGTTATGCCCGGCAACCTCAAGTGCCTGTTTGGCCAGATCCAGAATACTGATAGGTTGGCCAGCGGATACGTTAAGCACTGGCTGCCATTGTCGGTGTGGCGTAGATACGAGGGTGGATATGACCGTGGCGGCATCTCGTACATCGATAAAATCCATGGTTTGCTCTCCACCCATCACCGTAAGTGGTTTCTGATTTAAAGCACTGGCGACGAATTTATGGGGCAGTTCATCTAGGCGAAAGACCGGGCTGGGACCAAAGAGGCGCGAGATACGCAGTGATGTGGTTTGGCAGCTGGGGTTCAATGCCTGGATTTGTTCCAGCATCAGTTCGGTGGAGTATTTCGCCATGGCATAGGCAGACTCCGGGGCTGGCGCTTGGGATTCGCGCCATAACGGTGGTTGTTTTGTACCGTAAACAGACTGGCTTGAGGCATAGATGAAGCGGGGGGTGTGGTGTTGATGCGCGGAGCGAATGAGCTGTTGGCTGAATGCCAGTGAGTTGGCGATTTCCTGTTGGCTGTGGACCGGCCGGGAAGAGGCAAGATGACATACGATGTCTATGTCGCCAAAGTTGAGTGTACCGTCGTAATAGGCGGATATCGGGTAGATATCTGCACCTGCGGGGAGTTCCGGACTATCGATGCCGTTGAACCTATCGATGTCGCGAGCCAGGCCGATGACACGGCTGACGTCGGGGTTGTCGAGCAGGGCGTCGATGGTCGCACGGCCGAGATAACTGTTGGCACCAGTGACCAATACCGTCTGCCCATGGTCAGCAGGAAATCCGGCCACCTGGCGAACGGCACTCTCCAGGATGGTGGTGTGTTTGAAGTCGACGACGCGATTTTTATATTGTCGGATACCAATTTTTCGATGGTTTTGGGCCAAGTGTCTCGGAGGCACCGAGAGTTCCAGCGTATCGTAAATAAGTGCTTCAACCTCGTTAAAACCACACATGGCTCGCAAACCGGTGATGCCGGTGAAGCGTGCATTCATCTCGAAGAGCTTGAGTCCATGTTCGGTCAAGCGTCCTTGCAGGTTGAGCGGGCCTCGTAGTCCCAGATCAATGAGTGTGGGCAGCAATTCATCAATGGCCGTCCAGGCGGCGGGCGCATCCACTGGAACAATTTCAATTGGAACTCCATTATGGAGGCGGTTACAGCTGGCAAATCGGCCCAGTTCGTTACCATGACGTCCAATCACGACTTGTAGTGATAGTTCGTCGAGTTGCAATACTTGGTTTTTATTCAGAGCAGAAACAAATTTGCCATATTCAGGGGAGTCAGGGTGGGGGTAAGCAATTTCCTGAAAAACCATATCGCCGTCGAGTGCGATGACATCATCTAAGCTGCGGACAACGGAAAGCCCTCTAGAGGCGAAGCCTGCATTGGGCTTGGCTATGAGGGGGAAAATGTTTGGTTCGTTTGTTTTGGAATTCAGTAATTGGTTTTTTGAATAACTATTGACGTAATACGGGGTGCCGGTGTTGAGCTGGGTAGACATACGGCCCTTGTCTCGACACAGCTCCAATAAAGCCCTATGTGAGATGGGAATGTGGATGCCCGCTGTTTCAAACGTTTGTAGATGGTCGCTGAGTAATAGTAGCTCGTCGTCATGCCCGGGCAACAAGATATCTACGTTGGCATTGATGCATGCGGAGAATAGTTGGTCGATATAGTTGTTGTTGTATACCGTGGGCAGCAGGATGTTCTCATCGCAATCATAGGCAGCAAATGCGTATGGAGTGCTGCCTAGGCCGATGGTATAGATGTCGAGATTGGATAATTTGATTGAGTCGATAATGGATTGAGCTACTCCGCTGCCAATGCAGGTAACAGCGATACGGATTGGGTTCATGTAATGCATCCAGTTTTCAGTTACTTACTGTGGCGGCAAATGACATGCACTTCTTGAATTATTGAAACTGCACAGAATGGTGATTGCCGAAGCGGTGGAGTAACGGACACAAAAAAGCCCTCCGCAGAGGGCTGGATATTAACGTGAGTGCTACAGCTTGTTATTGTTTTTTGTCTGCCGCAGCGGTGACTTTTTTGTCTGCTTTTTTAGCGTCTTTTTCTGCGATGACCTGTGTAGGCAGCAGTGATTTCAGTCGAGTCTTTTCAGTCGCTGCGGCCTTGGTGTTGTAGCTGTTCAGGATCTTGGCCAGTTCGCGTTCACCCTCGCTGGCGTTGACGCTGCGCAGGACTTCCCAGATGGCCGATTTGTCGGTCAGCTTGCCGTCGATGCCGAGCATGGCCTTGGCCAGGCGCTGCTCATTGGCGGTGACACCTCGGCTGGGGCTGATGCCTTCCAGGGTCTTGATCTGCTCTTTACTGGGTTTTTGTTTGATGTCGAGCAGGATCTGCGCCATTTGTTGAATGGTGACAGGTGCGTCGGCTTGGGCGGTTTGTGCGGCGATCGCCAGTGGGATGATGATCGATAAACATAGTGCTTTGTAGTTCATGTAGTGCTCCTCCTCTTTTTTCTCACTCCCGGCGCTACCATAATAGGCGTATGAAGAGCTGTCCAGTCCCTGACGGATTTTGTAGGGTATGCTGGGCGGGTTTAAAGGCGTGCGATATGAAGGGGTAATGGTTTATGTGGGCGCGATGGTTGACAGTGGGTGTGGTGGCGTTACTGATGGTTGGCTGTTCGGTGACGCCGAGTGGGCGCAAACAGTTTGTGATGTTGCCCAGTTCGCAGATGGTGGTGATGGGGGTGCAGTCCTTTCATCAGATTCAGGCGCAGACACCTGCGACCCAAGACAAACAGGTGGATGCCTATGTGCAGTGCGTGGCCAAGGCAATTACCGACCTGCCTCAGGTGCGCGAATTCAGCAGCGATTGGGAAGTGGTGGTCTTTGAGGATGCAACCGTCAATGCGTTTGCGTTGCCTGGCGGCAAGATCGGCGTCTACCGCGGTTTGTTGTCGGTGGCGGAGAATCAGGATCAGCTGGCGGCGGTGATCGGCCATGAGGTGGCGCATGTGATGGCGCGTCATGGCAATGAGCGGGTGTCGCAGAATTTGGCGCTTGGTCAAAGTTTGGCCTTGCTGAATAACTGGCTGGACAAGAATCATGCCGATCAGCGCGATAAGGCGATGACCTTGTTGGGGCTGGGGAGCCAAGTGGGCATCATGCTGCCATTTAGTCGTCTGCACGAGAGCGAGGCCGATGAGATTGGCCAGATGTTGATGGCGCGGGCCGGGTTTGATCCTCGGCAGGCGTCTGAACTGTGGAAAAACATGGGCAAGGACGGAGGCAAGGCGCCGCCGGAATTTATGTCGACCCATCCGGCACATGATACGCGGATCAGTGATTTGAATAGTGGCTTGTTTCAGACCATGGGCGTGTATGAGCAGGCCCGGGCATCGGGTCGGGTGCCCGCGTGCACCGTTGCAAAATAGGATAAGCATTTTGTGTTGGGTTGGCTGGCAGTGCTGACATCACTCTTGGCCTGGGCGCCAAGCTTTATGCCGGGTGCGATGTCGGTGATTGGTTTGTTGCTGTCCGCAGCCGCATTGTTGCTGTCGGTGTTTTCTGTGCAGGTTAAAGATGGTCGGGTGGCTAATGGTTTTTATTACGTCACGCTGTGTAATGTGCTGATAGGTGCGTTTGTCATCAATGATGCGATGAGACTATGGCAGTCGCTAGAGCTGCCCTTTAATACCAAGTTATTTCTGTACGGATTTTTGGTTGCAACAGTAGTGCTGAGTTACATATTGATACGTTGGCGTGCTCAGTTGAGACGATTGCCGCCAAGCTAGAAGCACCACAGGACGATGGTTCGTCGCTGTGGTGCGATTCTTCTTATTCAACCTTGCTCTTGCTGAGTACGTACTCGCTCAGCTTTTGCAGGTCTTCACCCTGGATGTTGGGGAAGGAGGGCATGCCGAGGCTGCCTTTGCCAATCTTTTCAGCGATCGCTTGGGCGCTGCCCATGTCTTTACTCAAGACAAACAGCGGATCTGCACGGTAGTCATGACATTCAAAACAACCGGTGTTGAAGATGTCTTCACCGCTGGCACCTGCCTTCGGGGTGAAATCATTGGTCTTAGAGCAACCGCTGGCGGTAACAACGGCCAGGGCGGCGGCTACGTAGAGTGCTTTCATCGTTTTTCCTTTGTAACGATAGGGGGATTGAGTTTGTGCAGGTGGAGCTGCAACCGGGCGAATCCTAACAGGAAGGTCTGATTGAAAAAAGCGTTGAAGGTTCCTGACAGCACGTTGTCATGAGCAGTGTTTTAAGCTGTGGCTTGGTTCCATGCACTTCCTAAAGGAGAAAGAGATGATCGAATCACTGAAGAAACACGGTCTGTTTAGCTGGAATGAACTGACCACGCCCGATTTGGCCGGCTCGAAAACCTTTTACCGCGAGTTGTTTGGCTGGGCGCTGGTCGATGTGGAGACGCCGGTCGGAGACTGTACCTATGTGCAATCGGGCGATATCCCCCAGGGCGGGATGATGTTGCCACCGCCGACGGATATTCCTGACGTTGGGCGGTTTTGTGTGCTCCAGGACCCACAGGGGGCCGTGGTCAATCTGATCACCTATTGCAATTAAACGGCTTGGCACTGAGGCGGCTGGCGCGCTAACATAAAACAAAGTCCGAGCAAAATGGTCGGATAATTGTGTCCGATCTGGTTTGTGGGTGTTTTATGTCGCTGTCCCTGTGTGAGGCGGATGTGGCCGTTGGCCGCGTCTCCGATCTTCGTTTCGATAATGTTTACAGTCGTTTGCCCGATGAGTTTTTCCATCGGGTCGCGCCACAGCCGTTGCGTGGCGCACGGCTGGCTCATTTTAATTCCAGTGCTGCGGCGCTGATCCAGCTGGCGCCCAGCGTTGCGGCGGAGCCGGATTTCATCGCCCAGTTGTTGAGTGAACAGGCGTTGCCGACGGCGGCGCCTTTGGCGATGTGTTATTCAGGCCATCAGTTCGGCGTGTATGTGCCGCGCCTGGGCGATGGGCGGGCGATTGTGCTCGGTCAGGTGCGTAACGCGGATGCGCAGCTATGGGATTTGCAGCTCAAGGGCAGCGGGCCGACGCGCTATTCGCGTGGCGCCGATGGGCGCGCGGTGTTGCGTTCGAGTATCCGTGAATATCTGTGCAGCGAGGCGATGCATCAGCTGGGGATTCCGACCACACGCGCCTTGTGCCTGATCGCCAGCGATGAAGCCGTGTATCGTGAACAGCCAGAGCCGGGGGCGATGGTGTTGCGCATGGCGCAGAGCCATGTGCGTTTCGGCAGTTTTGAGTATTTCTATCACACGGGGCAGCATGCCTATCTGCGACAGCTGGCCGATTATGTGATCGATGAGTTTTTGCCGCAGGCGCGGGAGCGGGTGAATCCGTATCTGGCCCTGTTCGAGATCGTCGTCGAGCGTACCGCGCGGCTGATCGCCCAGTGGCAGGGCGTCGGTTTTGCCCATGGCGTGATGAACAGTGACAACATGTCGATACTCGGGCTGACGCTGGACTACGGCCCCTTCGGTTTCCTCGATACCTACCAGGCCGGGTTTATCTGCAATCACTCGGATCACAGCGGTCGATATGCCTTCGACCAACAGCCTTACATCGGAGCCTTTAATCTGACCTGTCTGGCTCAGGCGCTGCTGCCGCTGATCGATGTCGACCAGTCCGCGGCCATTGAAAAACTCCAGGCGCAAATCAAGGAATATTGGACCGTGTTTCATCAACAGATGGCCGACATTAGTCGTGCCAAGCTGGGGTTGCAGACGCAGCACGAGGGTGATCAAAATCTGTGGCAATCGCTGTTGGCGCTGATGGAGGGCGGTACCGACTACACTTTGGCGTTTCGTGCGCTGGCCGGTTTTGACAGTTCGAAAATCACGCAGCCGTCTGCCCTCAGAGATATGTTTGTCGACCGCGAAGGCTTTGATGCCTGGGCCCAACGCTACGCAGCGCGCCTGCAGCAGGAACAGAGTGATGATGGCCAGCGTGCGGCAGCAATGAACAAGGTGAATCCCAAGTTCGTCTTGCGCAATTACATGGCCGAGGTGGCCATTCGTTGTGCCGAAGATAACGGTGATTTTAGCGAGATCGCACGTTTGATGGAACTGTTGCAGAGGCCCTTCGACGAACAGCTGGGGAATGCACATTACGCCGCGCCGCCGCCGGCATGGGCGCAGTCGATCAGTGTCAGTTGCTCCTCGTAGCCGGCGCTTGGCTGGTATCCGCCTCAACGAACCGGTATACTCCACGGCCCGATCAAACTGCGCAACGTAATGCGCACGTCGCCAAGTTTATGGTGGCCCACGTCGGTCACCCCGCAACGATACATTGCAAACCCCGCCAGGCCCGGAAGGGAGCAACGGTAGTATTGGATTCGTGTGCCGGGGAGCGGCGGGCGTGGGCTGCCACCTAATCTCCCTTTATTTGTTGTGTCGATCTGCTAGTTGTATTCTCGTTTTGTGTGGCTTAGCCGCTGTTTTTGCGCAAAAAATACGCATGATGGATGTGAGGCTGCCACGGATTTGGGTTAGAATCGACCGCTATGCGAAATAATAGTCAATTGAGTTTGCGTGCGCGCGTGCGCGGTGGGGTGGCGCGATGAGCTACCAAGTGCTGGCGCGCAAGTGGCGGCCGAAGACCTTCCCGGCGATGGTGGGGCAGGAGCACGTGTTGCGGGCGCTGATCAATGCGCTGGATAACGACCGTCTGCATCACGCCTATCTGTTTACCGGCACGCGCGGTGTGGGCAAGACCACCGTGGCGCGTATCTTCGCCAAGTCGCTCAACTGCGAACAGGGCATCACCTCTCAGCCATGTGGCACGTGCAGTGCCTGTACCGAGATCGATCAGGGGCGGTTTGTCGACCTGATCGAGGTCGATGCGGCCTCGCGCACCAAGGTCGAAGACACGCGCGAGCTGCTGGAAAACGTGCAGTATTCACCGACCCGCGGTCGCTACAAGGTCTACCTCATCGACGAAGTGCACATGCTGTCGACCCACAGCTTCAACGCGCTGTTGAAGACGCTGGAAGAACCGCCGCCGCATGTGAAATTCCTGCTGGCGACCACTGATCCACAGAAGCTGCCGGTGACGATCCTGTCGCGCTGTCTGCAGTTCAGCCTCAAACGCATGTCGCCGGAGATGATCATCGGTCATCTCGAACATGTCTTGGGCGAAGAGGGCATCGCATACGATGCGCCGGCGCTGCGCATGATCGCCGAGGGCGCCGATGGCAGTATGCGTGATGCGCTGAGTCTACTCGATCAGGCCATCGCCTATGGCGGTGGTGGCCTGGCCGAGGCCGAGGTGCGGGCCATGCTCGGCACCATCGATCGTAGTTATGTCTTCCAGTTATTGCAGCATATCGCCAACGCTGATGCGGTGGCGGTGTTGGAAACCGTGAATCAACTGGCGCAGCAGGGCGTGGATTTCGCTGCCGTATTGGCCGAGCTGCTGTCGCAACTGCATCGTGTGGCACTGGCCCAGGTTGCGCCCGATGCGATCAACGGTCACCCCGATGAGACGCAGTTGCGTGCACTGGCGGCAGCCATCAGCAGTGAAGACGTGCAGCTCTATTACCAGATTGGCCTGATCGGCCGCCGTGATCTGCCCTATGCCCCCGATGGCCGCAGCGGCTTCGAGATGGTGGTGTTGCGCATGTTGGCCTTCCAACCGGTGTTGCCACCGACGGGGGGGGGGCAGGCGCCCAAGGCGTCGAGCCCGGTTCGTCCTGCCGCCGCGCCGACGAATACCGCCAGCGCTGCACCAGCGCCGCGGCCGGAGGGCGTCGCCACGTCGCCTGCAGCGGGCCTGGCGCAGGCACGCGCCGCGCTCAAGGGCAATGCCGCCCCGGCCAGAGCGGCGGTGGCTGAGCCCGAACCAACGCCCCAGTACTCTGAACTGTCGCCACCGCCGCACACCGAGGCCTCGATGCCCTATTCGTCGATGCCCGATTGGGACGAACCGGATGCGCCGATGGCCCCGGCGGCGCCAGTTCGGCCTGCCCCGGCCAATCCCGTACCACCGACCCCCGCCGTTTCAGCGCCGATGCAAACGACGCAAGCAGCGCCCCGGCCTGCGGCAGGTTCTCGCGCCCCGGATTTGCCGTGGCCTGAACTGGTGTCCAGACTGGGTCTGAAGGGTATGGCGGCACAGTTGGCGGCCAACTGTGTGATGACCGGCCGCGATGGCCAGCAGATTCAATTGTCGATCGATGCCCAGCACGCGACATTGCGCAGCGCGCAACTGGAGTCGCGTCTGCAGGAGGCGTTGAGCGGTTATTTCGGTGAGACTGTGCGCTTGCAGTTCAGTGTCGCCGCCAGCGGGGTTGAGACCCCGGCGCTGTTGCAGCAACGCGACCGTGCCAGTCGCCAGCAGGCAGCGGTGGATGAGATCAACAACGATCCGGACCTGGGCCGGATTCGTGAGGCATTTAATGCTCAAGTGGTGCCGGATAGTATCCAGCCCACCAACTAACCATTACGTTAACTGAGGTAAAGAAACCATGATGAAAGGTGGACTCGGCGGCCTGATGAAACAGGCGCAGAAGATGCAGGAAAACATGCAGAAGGCACAGGAAGAACTGGCCAATATGGAAGTGACCGGCCAGGCCGGTGGCGGCATGGTCAGTGTGGTGATGACGGGCCGTCACGATGTGCGCCGTGTCAGCATCGATCCCAGCCTGATGAGCGAAGACAAAGAGATGTTGGAAGACCTGTTGGCCGCAGCCGTGAACGATGCGGTGCGCCAGATCGAAAAGACCACCCAGGAGCGCATGTCGAGCATGACGGCGGGCATGGGGCTGCCACCGGGCATGAAGCTGCCGTTCTAGATGTTTGTTCAGGGGAGTCCAGTGGCTCCCCTGTTTGTATGTATCCCAGGTAGTTAGAAAGATCGAAGATGAGAGATACCTCGCTGATCGGCGAATTGATAGAGGCGCTGCGTTGTTTGCCGGGCGTCGGTCCCAAGTCGGCCCAGCGCATGGCCTACCATCTGCTGGAACGCGACCGCGATGGCGCCCACCGCCTGGCTGCGGCGCTGACCATGGCCGCCGATAAGGTGGGTCATTGCCGCAGTTGCCGTACCCTGACAGAGCTCGAAGAATGCGCGATCTGCGCCAATCCCCGTCGTGATCACAGCCTGCTGTGTGTGGTCGAGATGCCTACCGATGTCGCCGCTGTGGAACAGTCACAGGTCTATCGTGGTCTCTATTTCGTGCTGATGGGGCACCTGTCGCCGCTGGATGGCGTGGGGCCTGATCAGCTGGGACTCGATTTGCTGGGGCGTCGCTTTGCTGCCGGCGAGGTCGAGGAAGTGATTCTGGCCACCAACTCCACGGTTGAGGGTGAAGCCACGGCCCACTACATCGCCGAGCTGGCGCGGGCCCATGGCGTCAAGGCCAGCCGCCTGGCGCGCGGGGTGCCGATGGGCGGTGAGCTGGAATACGTAGACGGGAACACGCTGTCTCATGCCTTGTCGGGTAGACAGGTTATATAAACCTTTGGAGCAGTCATGCTAGAAGCAACTCTGATCTTCGCCATCATCACCTACATCATCATGTTGGCGGCATATAAGTTAAACCACCTGCGCAAGTTTCATATGCCGGTGATGGTGACGGTGGTGATAATAGATATGCTATTTCCCATCTATTTAGTGTTAAATAAGGACTGGTACCGGCGATTGATCGAACAGGAAGAGATCCTGTCGTTCATGATCTGGATGCATTTCATCCTGGTGCTTACCTTGTATGCGTTGTATGTGTTGCAGGTCATGACTGCGCGCAAGATGCTCAAAGGCGAGGGTGATGCCGACGTGGTGCGTCAAGAGCACCGGGTGCAGGGTAAGGGGATTCTGATTGCCCGCGCATTGGTCATCCTGTCAGCGGCGATGCTGATAGAGCCAGGCGAAGCAACATAATGTTACAAAAAGAAGTAGACTAATAATAATTCTAATCAGTCTGTGGTTTTATTGTTTGGGAGAGGAACATGCAGCTGACTCTATATACCGATTACTCGTTACGAGTATTGATTTACCTGGGGATAAGACCCGGTCAGCAGGCGACGATTACCGAGATTGCAGATGCGTACAAGATCTCGCGCAATCATCTGGTGAAGGTGGTCCATAACCTGGCCAACTGGGGCTATATCACAACGACCCGTGGTCGCGGGGGCGGCATGATGCTGGCGCACAAACCTGAGGATATCTGCCTCGGTGAGGTGGTGCGTCGTACCGAACCCAACTTCAATATGGTGGAGTGCTTCGATAAAGAGACCAACACCTGCCCGATCTCGCCATGTTGTATTCTGATCAAGGGGCTGAAGGTCGCGCGTAAGGCGTTTCTGGACGTGCTGGATAGCTTTACCTTGGCCGATGCGGTGAAGAATGGCGATGAACTGAGCCAGTATCTTTACATCGGGCGCAATAATACCGGCATCGGAACCCGCATCGAATAAAACATCTTAAGTTGGATAGAGAGGCTGCTCGTTGGCAGCCTCTGCCAACACCATCTCCTTGTAGTTCTCATAACGACGCGGATGCACCTGTCCGTGCTCAACGGCTGCCATGACGGCGCAACCCGGTTCCACCATGTGACGGCAGTTGTTGAATTTGCATTGCGTGATCAAATCACGGAATTCGACAAAGCCCCAGGCGAGGTCAGGCTGACCAATTCTGCCGAGGCCGAATTCACGCACGCCGGGGGAGTCGATCAACATGCCGCCCTGTGGCAGGTGATAGAGCCGCGCCGTGGTAGTGGTGTGTTTGCCCTTGCCGCTGTGGCTGGAGACCTCACCGACCCTGATCTCGATCTCGGGCAACAGTTGTTGAATGATCGACGACTTGCCGACGCCGGACTCACCGACAAAGATGCTGGTGCCTTGCGCCAGTTGCGCCAGCAACATCTCCATGCCGCGCTCGATCTTGGCGCTGGTCTCGATTACGTGATAACCGAGCTCACGGTAGACGGCGGTGTCGTCGCGCAGGTGCTGACGTTGGGGCTCATCCAGCAGGTCGTACTTGTTGATGACGATGACCGGCCGGATATGCATGTGCTCGGCGGCGATGATGTAACGATCGATCAGGTTGTGAAACAGGTAATAGTCATCGCCGGCGCGGGGCACGGCGGTGACGACGATGATGATCTGATCGATATTGGCGGCGATGGGTTTATCGCGGCCGATGTCGTCGGGGCGGGCGAGCAGTGTCTTGCGTTCCAAAAGCTCGATGACGATGCCTTCATCATTGAGGGCCGGTTGCCAGATGACCTGATCGCCACAGATCACGGCGCCGAATTTACGACGCGAGCTGCAGCGGCGGATGACGCCGTGTTCATCTTCCACGTCCAGGCCTGCGCCATAACGGGAGACCACGCGGCCCCAGTGGCGCTCGCCATCCGCTGTCTGGACGTCGTGCTGTTGCTGTTGTTTGTCGCGTGGGGGGGTGCGTCTGCGGCCCATATGCCTACCAGGGTTTCTTGAAGTTGTAGTATTGCGTGTTCAGATAATCGACGACGGCCTCGAACTGTTCATCGTTCCAGCCNNCGTTGGTAGATCTTGTTGTCGTGACAGCCCTGGCAACTCTGTTGCAGCAGGCCGCCGCCATCGATCTCGGCCGAGACGTGGGGACTGGTCAGCGCAAGCAGGCTGGCGAGGGTGATGGCGAGGCGCATACGATGGCTCCGATGGAATTAAGGTTCAACATTCTAGCGACATCGACGTAGAATGCACAAAACTAAATATATTGAGGATGGCATGACACAGAATATCAATAACCTGATCTGGATCGACCTGGAGATGACGGGGCTGGATCCGGATAACGATCGCATCATCGAGATCGCGACCATCGTCACCGATGCCGAGCTGAATATCATCGAAGAGGGGCCGGTGCTGGCCGTACACCAAACCGATGACGTGCTCAATGCGATGGATGAGTGGAATACCCGTCAGCATGGTGGCTCAGGGCTGACGCAGCGTGTGCGCGAGAGCATGATCAACGAACGTGCGGCCGAGTTACAAACGATCGAATTTCTGCGCAAACACATTGCGGCGAATGCCTCGCCGATGTGTGGCAACAGTATCTGTCAGGACCGCCGCTTTTTGTATCGCCACATGCCTGAGCTGGAAAACTTCTTCCACTACCGCAATCTGGATGTCAGCACCTTAAAAGAACTGGTGCGCCGCTGGGCGCCAGAGTTGAGCAAGGGCTTTAGCAAGAGTGGGGCGCATCTGGCGCTGGATGACATTCGCGACTCTATCCGTGAATTGCAGTATTACCGCGAGCACTTCATTAAGCTGCCGCAGCCTTAATCGTTAAGGGCGCAATCGCGCCAATGCCCACTGCACATGCTCGCGCACCATCTCTGATGGATGCGCGAGTTTTTCGTTGAGGGCCAGTATCACTGCATCACTGGCAGGGCCGTTGCCGAGGGCGACGGCGATGTTGCGCAGCCAGCATTCGTGGCCGATGCGGCGTATTGGCGAGCCTTCAAGGTTGGTCAGAAATGTGTTTTCGTCCCAGGCGAATAGCTCCAGTAGTTGGGGCGCATCGAGGCCGTGACGCGGCAGGTAGTCTTGTTCCTGGCTCAACTGCGCAAAACGATTCCACGGGCAGACCAGTTGGCAGTCGTCGCAACCATAGATGCGATTGCCCATCAAGGGCCGTAGATGTTCGGGGATGCTGCTGCGCAGCTCGATGGTCAGATACGAGATGCAGAGGCGGGCGTCCAGTTGGTGCGGGGCGATGATGGCCTGGGTTGGACAGATGTCGATGCAGGCGCTGCACGTGCCACAGTGTGCCTCGCCGGGTGGGTCGGGGCTGAGGTCGAGATCGGTGAAGATCTCGCCGAGGAAGAACCACGAGCCTGCCTCGCGTGACAATAGATTGGTGTGTTTACCGACCCAACCCAGCCCCGCCTGTTGTGCGATCTCCTTTTCCAAAACCGGTGCGCTATCGACGAAGGCGCGGTAGCCAAATGGGCCGATGGTGTCGCTGATCTTGTCGGCCAAGTGTTGCAGGCGTTTGCGCATCAGTTTGTGATAGTCGCGGCCGAGGGCATAACGCGCAATGAAGCCAAGCTCTGGGCTATGGATGACCTGCCAGCTGTCGGCGGCGGGGACCTGGTAGTCCATGCGTACGCTGATAATCGTGCGGGTGTTGTCGACCAGCTCGGCCGGGGTGCGGCGTTTATCGATATTGCGCGCCATGAAGGCCATCTCGCCATGATAATTTTGCTCGACCCAGGTTTGGAAATTGTCACCGGCAGCCGATAACTGAGGCTGGCTGAAGGCGACTGCCTGAAAGCCGAGTTCACTACCCCAGCCTCGAATCTTGGCCTTGAGAGTAGCGCCATCGACGCCGTCAGGTGTTTGGGGTAGTGTTGAATCTATCGACATAACGACAATGATAACGCTCATGGACGATTTACCCTACACACTCTATCGCGCTGCTCAGGTGAGGGCGCTGGATCGCATTGCGATTGAACAGTTTCATATCCCCGGCATAGAACTGATGAACCGGGCGGGTGCGGCCTGTTACGAGCTGTTGCTGCAGCACTATCCGGATGCGCAGCACATCGTCGTCTGTTGTGGTGGTGGCAATAACGGCGGCGATGGTTATGTGATTGCCCGTTTGGCGCACGAAGACAATCGCCGGGTGACCCTGTTCAGTTGCAGCGATCCGGCCCAGCTCAAAGGCGATGCGCGCACGGCCTGGGGGGCAGCCAAGGCCGATGGCATGCGTATCCAGGCATTTAATATCGATGTGTTGAATGACGCGGATGTCATTGTCGATGCAATCTTTGGCACAGGCCTGGATCGTGACATTAATGGCGAATGGGCGCAGATGATCGATGCGATCAATGCAGCAAACGTCCCCGTGATCGCCGTTGATATCCCATCGGGTATCCATGCCGATAGCGGCAAGGTGCTGGGTGTGGCGGTGCGCGCTGCGCATACGGTGAGTTTCATCGGTTTAAAGCAAGGCTTGTTTACCGGTGAGGCGCCTGATTACGTTGGTCACTTGGTCTTCCATGATCTCAAGGTGCCGGCGCAGGTCTACGATCAAGTTCAGGTCAGTGCCGTGCGTCTTAATTGGGCGGGTGTCAAACATCGGTTGTTGCCGCGCGCACGCAATAGCCATAAAGGCGACTATGGTCATGTACTGATCGTTGGTGGTGATCATGGGATGGCCGGGGCGGTGAAGCTGGCCGCCGAGGCGGCGATGCGCGTGGGTGCCGGTTTGGTGACCGTGGCGACCCGGCGTGAACACTGTGTTCCGATGGCTGCAGCCTTGCCGGAGGTGATGTGGCAGGCGGTTGAGGATGTTGCCAGCTTGAAACGGTTAATGACCAAGGCCAGCGTGATCGCGATCGGCCCCGGCTTGGGGCTGGGGACCTGGGGGCAGAATATGCTGGCTGCTGTGCTTGATAGCCACCTGCCGTTGGTCGTTGATGCAGATGCGTTGAATATGCTGGCGATCGAGCCATATCAACGCAGTCGATGGATTTTGACGCCCCACCCAGGCGAGGCGGCGCGTTTGCTTGGCACGGATAGCAAAAGTATCAATCACCAGCGCGTTGAGTCGGCGCAACAATTGGCGCTTAAGTTCAATGCACATGTCGTACTGAAGGGCGCAGGTAGTTTGGTTGCGGGGCCTGACGAGCAGATTGCGTTGTGTACTGCCGGTAATCCAGGCATGGCCGTCGCCGGCATGGGGGATACCTTGACCGGCATCATTGCCGCATTTGTGGCCCAAGGCTTGACGTTAAATGATGCGGCGCGTGTGGGCGTGGCCTTACATGCAGCAGCGGGTGACAAGGCGGCTGCGGAAGGTGAGCGGGGCCTCATGGCGAGCGATGTGATTGCATCTCTGAGGCAGTGTTAACCTGTGCCGAAATTCAACGCGTAGACGTTTAAGTTTGATTTAAGTTTTCCCCTCTAATCTAACCCTCAGAGACACATTAATTATCTGAGGAGATGGATTATGAGTCATACAAATAATACTCAATCAATCAAGGTTTGGGATATCGGGGTGCGCAGTTTTCACTGGGTCTTGGTGTTCTTCTTTGTATTGTCGTATGCCACGGGTGAAGAGGAATCATGGGTGCATGTCTGGTCGGGTTACGCGATTGTGGCGTTGTTGTTGATTCGCATTGTGTGGGGGTTTATTGGTACTCGCCATGCCCGGTTTTCTGATTTTGTCTATGGCCCTGGTGAAGTAAAAGCCTATGCCAAAGGTTTGATGACCGGGCGTGCCAAGCGTTACATCGGGCACAATCCCCTGGGTGGCTTGATGGTGTTGGCGCTGATCTTCAGTCTGGGTATGACCACCTTTACCGGTATGGCACTGTATGGTGTGGAAGAGGGCAAAGGGCCGTTGGCAGGTGTCGTTGCGTCACAGGATGTACAATTGCCACAGTTGATCAGCACCGCTCAGGCCGATGATGACGAGCATGGGGCCTATGGTGAACACGGTGATGGTGAGAATGAGGTGTTGGAAGAGACACACGAGTTTTTCGCCAACTTTACCGTGCTGTTGATTTTGCTCCACATCGCGGGTGTGATCTTCGAAAGCCTGTTTCACCGTGAAAATCTGGTGAAGGCGATGGTGGATGGGCATAAGGACGTGGCGCCGGATCGCGAAGGTGATGTCGATCATGTCCGCGTGGATGATCACGAACACCCCCATCGCCCTGTATAAGTTATTGGCTTAGCGTTGGTCTGGAAGTAAAAGGCCGCCTCGCGTAAGTGAGGCGGCTTTTTCTGTGGGGGCGGCTTTGGCATACAATAGGCGCCAATTTAATTTGCGAGGTCAAAACGGCATATGGCATCCATTCTGATTGCCACTGATGCGGATATGCGGGCGCTGGGCGCGCGCGTGGCCCAGGACTGTCCGCCACGTTGTGTGATTTATCTGGAAGGAAATTTAGGCGCCGGTAAATCGACGTTCGCACGTGGCTTTTTGCATGCCTTGGGACATATGGGGGCGGTGCGTAGCCCCACCTACACCTTGGTCGAGCCTTATGCGCTGGCGACGCGTCAGGTCTACCACCTGGATCTGTACCGTCTCGCCGATCCGGAGGAGTTGGAATACCTGGGCCTGCGTGATTGGCTGGAAGGGGATGCGGTGATTTTGGCCGAGTGGCCGGATCATGGCACCGGTGTATTGCCGGCCGCAGATCTACGGATTCTGATCGAATACGCTGGCGAGAGCCGTAAAGTGAGCTTTGATATTCGCGATGAGTCCATGCGTCAGAGTGTGGCGCAGTGGGCAAATCAATTTCCGGTTATAGACTAAAGTAATCAGAGGGGCTGACGAAGAAACAAGGAAGAACGGGCGGTTTCTTGTCTTTTTGTTGATAAAGACGTTGTATCTTTCCGAAAAATATGAGAAAAAGTCGAAAGCTAACGGTGCCAGTGTTTCGGGCGGATATAAGCCCGTGCCGGTAGCCATGAACTGGGGGATAGTTACATGAAGCGTATCATCAGCATTTTATTGCTATGTTTGCTTCCGGCGTCAGTGGTGTGGGCCGCAAATAACGTAGCCAAATATAGCTCCATGCAGGCCTTTCAGGAGGCGGATGGTCTGAAGGTCGTGCTCGACCTGCGTCATTCTTCTCAGTTCAAATACTTTGCCTTACACCAGCCCGAGCGCTTTGTGCTTGACGTGTATGACACGGTCCTGGAAGGCAACTCCCATGGATTGGACCTGAACAAACTACCGTTCAAGTCAGTTCGTGCAGGGATACGTCAGGGCGACGACCTGCGCTTCGTGTTTGACATGAAGCAGCGCCTGGATGCCAGGGTCCACATGGAATCCAGTGGCAAAGGTCAGCGCCTGATCATTACCTTCCCTGGATATCAGGTTCATCAGCCGGTTGCTCAGGTGACCGCCAAGGCAGAGCCCAAGGTGCAACCCAGGCCAGCCCCCGCTGTTGTGGCCAAACCACAACCCACCATCAGTTCTGCCCGGATAGAGAATGAGGCCAAGTTGCGCGACATCATCGTCGCCATTGATGCCGGTCACGGCGGCGTGGACCCCGGTGCCCTGGGCCGCAGTGGTACACGCGAAAAAGATGTCGTGCTCGAGATCGCCAAGGAGCTGGAGGCACTCGTGCAGCGCGAACCGGGCATGCGCCCTGTGTTGATTCGTTCCGGCGATTATTTTTTAACCTTGCGCCAACGGATCACCAAGGCGCGCGACCAGAAGGCCGACATCTTTATCTCGATCCATGCCGATGCCTTTAACGATCCGCGTGCGCGTGGCGCATCGGTGTATACCTTGTCTGATCGTGGCGCGACGACCGAGGCCGCCAAGCTGTTGGCCGATCGTGAAAACGCGTCTGACCTGTTTGGCGAGGTGACGTTGAGTGACAAGGACGACATGTTGGCCTCGGTATTGTTGGATCTGTCGCAAACAGCAACCATCGAGGCCAGTGTGGATGTGGCCGAGCGCGTGCTGGGTGGTTTGAAGAAGGTCGGCAAGGTACACAAGCGCCATGTGGAGCAGGCGGGATTTACGGTGCTGAAGTCGCCGGATATTCCATCGATCCTGGTCGAGACTGCGTTTATCTCCAATCCCAGTGAAGAACAAAACCTGCGCTCGAAGAATCACCAGCAGAAGCTGGCGGTGGCCATGCTCGACGGTGTCCGCAGTTACTTCACGGCCAATCCGTTGCCAGGGACACGCATCGCCGCGGTACGTGAACGTGAGCATGTGATCAGACGTGGTGACACCCTCAGCGGCATTGCCCAACGTTATCAGGTCAGTACTGGCCAGCTGCGTTCAGTGAATAACCTGAAGGACGATACGCTCCACGTTGGCCAGGTGTTGCAGATCCCCATCGGCAGTTAAAGCCGTTTTGAGCCGGCGTGGTCCATACCGCGACCGGTGCTTTCCCGTATAATCCCCGCCAGGTTTTGACAAAGTTGCCTGGCTCATGCGCATACAAAAATTATCCTCCCATCTCGCCAACCAGATCGCCGCCGGTGAGGTGGTCGAACGTCCATCCTCCGTCGCCAAGGAATTGATCGAGAACAGCCTCGATGCCGGCTCGCACCAGATTGAGATCGAGATCGAAAAGGGAGGCTCTGCGCTGATCCGCGTGCGTGATGACGGTCGCGGCATCCATCGTGATGACCTGGCGCTGGCCTTGAGCCGCCATGCGACCAGCAAGATCGCCAGCTTCGAAGACCTGGTGCAGGTAGCGACGATGGGCTTTCGCGGCGAGGCCTTGCCGAGTATCGGCTCGGTGGCGCGGGTGGCGATTACGTCACGTTTTGATGGCGAAGACCAGGCCTGGAAGGTCGCGGTGGATGGCGGCGTCGCCAGCGGCGAGCCGGAGCCGGCGTCGCATCCGCGGGGCACCACGGTCGAGGTGCGCGACCTGTTCTTCAACACACCCGCACGGCGTAAATTCATGCGTGCCGAGCGTACGGAGTTCGCGCATCTGGAAGACGTGGTGCGGCGGATAGGGCTCTGTCGTTTCGATGTCGGCTTCAAACTCAGTCATGATCGCAAGCAGGTGCATCACTGGCGTCGTGCCGACGATGAGGACGGTCGTCGCCGTCGTGTGGCCGCCATCTGCGGCAGCGCATTTTTGGAAAACGCGGTCGAGATCGATATCGAGCGCAGCGGCATGCGCCTCTGGGGTTGGGTGGGGCTGCCGACCTTTTCGCGCAGCCAGGCCGATCTGCAGTATTTCTACGTCAACGGGCGCATGGTCAAGGACAAGGTCATCGGCCATGCGGTGCGCCAGGCCTATCGCGATGTGATGTATCACGGCCGCCATGCGGCGTTTGTGCTGTTCTTTGAGATCGCGCCGGGCGAGGTGGATGTCAACGTGCATCCGACCAAACACGAGGTGCGTTTTCGTGAGAGCCGCATGGTGCATGATTTTCTGTTCAGCAGTCTGCACCGTTCCCTGGCCGAAGTGCGGCCGGAAGGCGCTGTGGCTGACGGTACATCCTTACCCGTTACAGAATCGGCCCCGTTGTTTCCGTCATCCGCGGCGCCAGTCGCATCCCTGCAAACGACAGCCGTACGCAGCAACTACAGCTACAACCCGGGGCGGCAACAGGGCCTGGGCTTGGCGATGGCCGAGCAGATGCGCGGTTATGAGGCCTTGCATGGCAGTGACGAGGCCGTCGCCATTGCGCCGCAAGCCGCAGCCGCAGCTGCAGCCACGGTCATGGCTGATCACGGCCCTGAGCAGGCGCCGCCGCTGGGTTTTGCGGTGGCGCAATTGCACGGGATCTATATCCTGGCGCAGAACGCGCAGGGTCTGGTGCTGGTCGATATGCATGCCGCGCATGAGCGCATCACCTATGAACGCATGAAGCAGGCCTGGGGGGGAGAGGGCATACGCCGTCAGCCGCTCTTGGTGCCGGAGAGTATGGCGGTCACACCCAAGGAGGCAGGGCTGGTTGATGAACACAGAGAGACCCTGCACAGCCTCGGTTTGGAACTGGACTGTGCTGGGCCAGAGACGGTGGTGATCCGAGCCGTGCCGGCCATCCTGCGGGCCTCCGAGGTCAAACAACTGGTGCGTGACGTATTGGCCGATTTGAATGAGCTGGGCCATAGCCAGCGGGTACAGGAGCGGTGTAATGAAATCCTGGCGACGATGGCCTGTCACGGTGCGGTCCGCGCCAGCCGTCAGCTGACCATTCCTGAGATGAACGCCTTGCTGCGCGACATGGAGAGCACCGAGCGCAGTGGTCAATGCAATCATGGCCGTCCAACCTGGGTGCAGCTGACGATGACCGAGCTGGATGCCTTGTTTATGCGCGGGCGTTAAGGCTCAGCGCGAATCGAGTCTGATCCAGATCTGTTTTGCCCGCTCATCGCGCTCGCCGGTGCGATAGACCTTGCTGTTACCTTCTGACGGACGCTGATTGCTGCTGGCACCGACCAGCGTCCATTCACCGGGTTTAACCGTGAGCACGGTTTCGCTCTGTTGCAATGAGATCATGCCGCCGCCGGCGCGCGATGGGTTGACGGTGTAGGGCATCAGCTGCACCCGCACCAGGTCGTTGCCGAGCGCATGGGCGATGACACGAAAACCGTTGCTGCTCTTCTGTTGTTTAATCTCGGTACGGCTGCCCTGTTGATCGCGGGTCTTGGAGGCCATCGGCGTCAGTTGTCCGGCCTCGATCATGGCGGGCTGGCCGTCGCTGATGATCAGTTGTTGGTATTCGATCGCCGGGTCACGGCTGGTCGTGGCCACGATGCGTGAGCCGGGCGGCGGTGCGTCGGCGGGTAATTGTTGCAGCTGGATCTGCCATTGTGTGGATGCTGCATCCAGCTGGCGGATCAGGTCGCCAATGAGGGCCTGTTGCGTGGGTGAACTGCGCAGGATGATGCGTCTGCCATCGAGGCTGATCGTATCGTCGGCCTGGATGAACGGTTGAATGGCGTCCATCACCTCGGCAGCGGGGCGTTGTTCGATGGTGTAGACCTGAATCTGCACCTCGTCCGCGCTGACAGGGTTGGCCATGCCTGTAATGAGCATGCCCATCGTCAACAGCTTCCAGCTCAGGTGCTTCATAGATGCAACCGCTTGAGGTCGCTCGGCGTGCTGCTCTTCTCCCAGCAATCGTCGAAAAACTGTTTGAGCTGACGCCCGCGCAAGGCGGCATTGGTTTCTATCTCGCCTTGATAGCGGCTGGCGTTTGGCAGGTACATCAGGCCACGTTCGTCGATCAGGCAAAACTCTTCATTGCGTGTTTGGAATTCGACCGGTGGCACGCGGATCTGCATACGACTGCTGATGCGCTGGCTGAGTTGGAGTAGACGACTGCCTTGTTGGATGAGGGATTGAGTGTCGCGTACCAGAATGCGTACATCGGCATAGCGGCTGGAGGTGGCGAGGGTGCGGATCGCATCGTACATCTCGATGCCGTCGTAGAGTTTACTGTCGAGTCGGTGACTGAAGATAAGCAGGCTGCGTCTTGCCTGGCTCGTTAGCGCAAGCAACGCCGCCTGGCATTCAGTGCTCGATGTCAGTGGGCGTGGCGGCGAATCTTGTCCCAGCGCTAATTCATCTGACATAGGAAACCTCCATGTGTACCGATTGCATGGGCCCATTGTACACATTGACTCGTTGTTGCTCTAACTGAGTTTAAACTGTCGCAGTTGTTGGTTCAGTTGGGTCACGAGCTGCAACATCGATTCGCTAGCGCGTGCAGTTTCGTCGGCGCCGCGCGTGGTGTGTTGGGTGGCTTGGTGAATATGTTCAATGTTGACGTTAATCTCCTGCACGACGGCGGCTTGCTCTTCAGCGGCACTGGCAATTTGGGTGCTGCGGTCGGTGATGTCGGAGACTGCATTGGCGATTTGTTTTAATGAGTCACCGGCCTGCTGTGCCTTTTCAACGCCGCGTTGGGCTTGCTGCTGATTGCGCTGCATTGTGCTGACGGCATCGCGGGTATGGGTTTGTAGCTGTTCGATCATCTCGCGAATTTGGTGTGTGGATTCACCGGTGCGGGCAGCGAGGGTGCGTACCTCATCGGCGACAACGGCAAAGCCCCGGCCTTGTTCACCCGCTCTGGCGGCTTCGATGGCGGCATTTAAGGCCAGAAGATTGGTTTGTTCAGAGATGTCTTTGATGACATCGACGACGGTACCGATTCGATTGCCATGTTCGTTGAGCTTGCTGATGACCTGTGCGGTGGTTTCGACATCCGTGGCCAGTTGGCTAATGGCCGCGACGGTTTCGCTGGATACATCGCGGCCAGCTGTTGCTAGGTGATCGGCTTGTTGGGCCGAAGTGGCGCCCGAGGCTGCATTGTGCGCGACATCGGTCACCGTGGTTTGCATCTGGCTGATGGCATCGATGATTTGATTGGTTTCATGTTGTTGTTGCGTCATCGCATCGCGACTTTGCTCTGCCACCGCTGCCACTTGTTGAGACGCTTGGGCCAGCTGATTGGCAGATTGGTTAATGCGTTCGACCAATTCACGCACCTTGGTCACCATCGTGCCAGCGGCCGTCGTGAGCTGGCCGATTTCACAACGGCTATTGGCGGTGAGTGTCATGCTCAAATTGCCGCTGGCGATGTCATCAAGTTTGATGGCCAGGGCCTTGAGTTGTTTGGCGATGGTGCGGGCAAGATGCCAGGCGACGAATAAACCGATCATCAAGGCGATCAAGCCGCTGACAAGGGTTAGGTTGCGTGAGGTAGCCGCACTGGCGAGATAGCGGCTGCGGTCCATGGCGATTTCGAGCACGCCGAGTGGATTACCGGAAAAGTCATGAATGACCTGTGCCTGTACAGCGTAAGCGGTGCCGTTTAGTTTGGTGGTGTTGTATTGAGCATTCCCTTGCAGGGCAAGGGTCAGCTGATCTTGAGCGAGCGCAGCCTGTTCGCCAAAGGTGGAGGCGAAGGTTTTGAAGCCTTGTTCGTCATTGAGGTGCAGGGCGACATCTACCTGGTGCTGCTCTTTAAAGTGATCAAAAAAGGCCTGGCCAAAGCTCATGCCGAATTCGATGGAGCCGAGATGTTGTTGTCCATCCATGATAGGTACGATGCCGCGCACGCCGATGCCGGCGACGCCCCGTTCCAGACCCGTGACGGGGATCAGTGAGCGATTGGTGGCGAGGATGGTCTTGCGGAATGAAGATAGGTCATCGCCGAATTTCTCTGGTTTGTGAACCCGCAAGAATGAGATGGCTGGCGCGGTGTGAAATTGGAACTGGCGGACGCTGTAATTCTTCTTGAGTGTTTCAAATGCGGTCCCGAATTGGGTCATCAGCGTGTCACGGTCGCCATTGGCCATGGCCTCCTTGACGATGGGGGAGCTGGCGACGAGCGTGCTTAGGGCCTCAGCCAGTCGACCCTCCGCTTCTATATTTGTCTGTACCGCGCGATAGTGGGCCTGTAACTCTCGTTGCTCGGCTTGATTGATGATGTCGCCCATCTTCCACATGCCTACCCAAGTCACTCCTATCACTGTTAATACAAATATGGTTCCGAAGCTGATCATCAGTCGAGGCCCGAGGGAGAGTTTGTTCAGGAAAAGCATGTGCATAGCCTCCGCGCTTGGGTTTGTTTGGTAAAACCATATCGGCATTAATGTTAAAAATATAATCAAAAACTAATATACGGATTTGATAGGCAATGAATGGCGTGGGTCTGGATTAGGCATCACTCCACAGCAGAGGAGGCTATGAAAAAGAAAACCCGAACTCGCCGGGGAACGAATTCGGGTTTGAAGAACCGGCACGGTCGACAACGGAGCGTCGGGGTGGATGCGGGGAAGTTACCGCCGTGCCTTACTGAAGATATCGACGGTTCGCAATTAGGACTTCGTGATTTGGATCACAAAGCCGTATTTTTCATGAAGAAAAAGA
>DHYU01000078.1 GCA_002415485.1 Proteobacteria bacterium UBA5122 | reverse complement strand
GCGTTGATCGCAGGACGGATACCAGAGTTGAAAAGGTCGGTTTCCAGGAAGATCTGACCATCGGTAATAGAGATTACGTTGGTCGGAACGAATGCAGAAACGTCACCCGCCTGGGTTTCGATGATTGGCAGGGCGGTCAGAGAACCGGTCTTGCCCTTCACGGCGCCATTGGTGTAACGCTCTACATAATCAACGTTTACACGAGCAGCACGCTCCAGCAGACGTGAGTGGATGTAGAAAACGTCACCTGGATAGGCTTCACGGCCTGGCGGACGACGCAGCAGCAGGGAAACCTGACGGTATGCCCAAGCCTGTTTGGTCAAGTCATCGTATACGATCAGGGCGTCCTGACCGTTGTCACGGAAGTATTCACCCATCGCGCAACCAGCGTAAGGGGCAATGAACTGCAGGGCTGCTGAGTCAGACGCAGTCGCAGCAACGATAATGGTGTGCTCCAGTGCGCCGTTCTCTTCCAGCTTGCGAACCACGTTGGCGATAGAAGAAGCCTTCTGACCGATGGCAACGTAGATACACTTGATGCCTGTACCCTTCTGGTTGATGATCGCATCAATAGCAACAGCAGTCTTACCAGTCTGACGGTCACCGATAATCAGCTCACGCTGACCACGACCGATTGGCACCATGGCGTCGATTGCCTTGATACCGGTTGGAACAGGCTGGTCAACAGACTTACGCCACAGTACGCCAGGAGCAACCTTCTCGATAGGAGAGGTCTGCTTGGTGTTGATTGGGCCTTTGCCGTCGATCGGGTTACCCAGTGCATCAACTACACGACCCATCAATTCTGGACCGGTAGGAACTTCCAGGATACGGCCGGTGCACTTTACAGTGTCACCTTCAGCCAGATGCTGGTAAGGACCCAAGATTACTGCACCAACAGAATCACGCTCCAAGTTCAGAGCCATACCGTAGGTGTTGCCTGGGAACTCAAGCATTTCGCCGGCCATGACATCAGACATGCCGTGGATGCGCGCGATACCATCCATCAGGCTGACTACTGTACCCTCAGTGCGGGCCTCGGCAACAGCCTCGAAACTCTTGATACGCGATTTGATCAGATCACTGATCTCTGCGGGATTGAGTTGCATTACATTCGTCCTCTATATCGATTCGTTTTAGGGCAACATTGCCTTGGCAAGCTGCGACAGGCGGCTAACGGCTGAGCCATCGATCACCAAGTCGCCGGAGCGAACAATCGCGCCACCGAGCAGACTTTTGTCGACCTTGCAGACCAGCTCAACGTTACGCCCGAGGCGACGTGTGAGTGCTGCCGTAATGGCCTTTTGCTGTTCCTCGGTCAAAGGCATGGCGGAGATGGCCTCAGCCTCTACGCTACCTTCAGCCTCAGCGCGTGACACTTCGTAGAGTGCAGCGATTTCAGCCGCAACACTGATACGACCATTTGCCACCAGAAGGTTTACGAGATTCTTGCCACCTGCGTCGAGTTTGTCGCCACAGATGTCAATGATCAACTTGTTCAGCTGATCCTTGGCCACCTTAGGGCTGGCAATAATTGCTGCCATTTCGGCATCGGCAACCACTGCAGCGAGAAGCTGCAGCTTGGCCGACCAACCCTTCAGATCACCCTGTTCCTGAGCCAGCTTGAAGACGGCCTCGGCATAGGGGCGTGCGATTGTGGTATTTTCCGCCATAGTCTAGACCTTATATCTGGGCAACCAGGTCCTTAATTAGAGCTTCGTGTGCCTTGGCATCGATCTCTTTATTAAGGATACGCCCTGCACCAGACACAGCCAAGTCAACGACCTGACCACGCAGATGCTCTTTGGCGCGGTTAACTTCTTGCTCGATCTCAGCATTGGCCGCAGTCAGCAGACGATCACCCTCAACGCGGGCTTTGTCCTTAGACTCTTCAACGATTTCGTTGGCACGTTTCTGTGCCATAGAAATGATATCTGCGGCTTGTTGCTTGGCTTCGGCAATCTTTTCCTTGGCGGCCTTTTCGGCCAGCTCCTGCTCATGCTTACCACGCTCGGCAGCAGCAAGACCATCAGCAATCTGCTTCTTGCGCGCTTCCAGCGCTGCCATGATCGGTGGCCACACGAACTTCATTGTGAACCACACGAACACGAAGAAAGCGATAGATTGCCCTATCAGGGTAGCATTTATGTTCATGATAGAACCTTACCTAAGCTTGTCCGTTTGATGTGTTGTGTATGTATATCCGGTATGGCTTGTTAGCCGCCAGCGACCGCAAACAGGATGTACATGGAGATACCAACAGCGATCATCGGAACCGCGTCAACCAGACCCATTACGATGAAGAACTGAGTACGCAGCATTGGGATAAACTCAGGCTGGCGAGCAGCGCCTTCCAGGAAACGGCCACCCAGGATACCGATACCAACAGCAGCGCCCAGTGCGCCCAGACCCATCATGATTGCGCCAGCAATATATAGCAGTGCAGTTTCCATTTTTTCTCCTATCTAAAAGAAAGTTAAAAATTAAAAGTTAAAGTTGAAACGAAAATCTTTGTTAATGGTGTTCCTGATGCGCCATGTCCATATAGACGATGGTCAGCGTCATGAAGATGAACGCCTGCAGAATTACGATCAGGATGTGGAAGATCGCCCAACCCAGCTGCAGCAGACCACCAAAGGCAGCCAGCACTGTACCGGCACTGAACATGACCGCAATCAGGATGAAGATCATTTCACCTGCATACAGGTTTCCGAACAAACGCAGTGCCAGTGAGATGGGCTTAGAGATCAAAGACACACCTTCCAGGAACAAGTTCACCGGCAGACCAAACTTACCGAAAGGCTGCAGTGTCAGTTCGCCCACGAAACCACCCACACCCTTGACCTTGATGCTGTAGTAAAGGATCAGCAAGAACACACCCAGGGCCATACCGAAGGTGGCATTTGGATCAGTGGTAGGTACGATCTTCAGGTAGGGGATGCCCAGGGCAGTGGCCAGCGAAGGAACCCAGTCGATGGGCACCAGGTCCATCAGGTTCATCAACAGAATCCAGCAGAAGACGGTCAGCGCCAGAGGGGCAACCAGGTCATTCTTGCCAGAGAAGGAGCCACGCACGCTTGTGTCGATGAACTCAACGATCCACTCAACGAAGTTCTGCATACCCGTCGGCACGCCGGCAGTCATGGTCTTGCCGACTCGACTAAAGATGTACAGGAAGAGTGCACCCAACCCCAGAGAGAAGAACATGGTGTCGATATGGATCGCCCAGAACCCCATCGCAGCAGCCTCTTCTGCACTGCCGGCAATCCCCCAGGAACCATCAGGCAGCTGGCCATAGGTCAGGTTGGTCAAGTGATGTTTGATATAACTTGCGGATGTAAGCGCTTCGTTTTCACTAGCCATCGTTATTTTTCCACATTAAATTTCAAAAAATACTTTGTCATGACAACCGATGCCTGACCTGCGATAAATCCAATCAGCAGGACCAAGGGATCAAGCTTCAGCTTGATCAACCCAATCAGGAACAGGGCGATTGTCGAGAAAAGACGCTCTGCAGCACAGCGATATACTATCCGCAGGATGCGATTTGCGTCTTCCTTTGCAATTCGTTCGGCACGCTTCATGTGCCAGAGCTGTAGCAACGTATTGGTCACTACAATCAATCCGCCGTAAAGCGCTGCCAGCGCTCCCGGCTTGCCACCCAGGACCCCCGCCGCTGTGGCGATCGTGGCTGCAACAAGCAGCTGTCCCAGTAGCAGATTTCGCGTTTCACGATGTATAGGCATAAAACCAGGGTTTGATTCTTCTTTTTTTGGGCTCAGCGCCTATCGACGCACAGCCTGCACAAACCCGCTCCACCACGGACGCCGCGCAGTATAAAGACAACTACCCTATGGGTCAATGTCGCGATGGGCAAAAAATCGGCAAAACTCATGAATTGTTTGATGGTTTTGGCGACTTATACTATTTAATGTGCTCCAGAATTCCATCCAGCTCATCAAGGCTGTTGTATTGGATCACCAATTTTCCTCTGCCCTTCGGGCTGTGCTGAATGTTGACTTTCGCCGCCAGCTTTTCTGACAACTGCCGCTCCAAACTCGCTACATTCGGGTCGCTGATGGCCTTGGCAGGCGCAGGCTTCGGCGGCTCTTGCATGCGCTTGACCAGGCGCTCGGTCTCACGCACCGACATACCCTGCTCCACCACCTGCCGCGCCGCCTCGCGCTGCTGCTCAGCAGTCAATGGCAAAATCGCCCGCGCATGCCCCATTTCCAGGTCACCATGCTCGAGCAAGGTCATCACCTCACCATCGAGCTCCAGCAGACGCAACAGATTGGATACCGCCGCCCGGGAGCGCCCGACTGCATCGGCCGTTTGTTGATGGGTCAACTGAAATTCCTTGATCAGACGCTCCAATGCCCGCGCCTCTTCCATAGGATTGAGGTTTTCGCGCTGGATATTTTCGATCAACGCCATCGCCATCGCGGCCTGATCAGGCACATCACGCACCACGACCGGCACTTCTTGCAGACCCGCCATTTGCGATGCCCGCCAACGACGCTCACCGGCGATGATTTCGTATTTATCCTTGGAGATCGGACGCACCACGATCGGCTGCACAACACCCTGCGCCTTGATCGAATCGGCCAGCTCTTGCAGCGATTCCGGATGCATATCCACCCGCGGCTGATACTTGCCGCGCTGCATCAACTCCACCGCCAGATAGCGCAGGCGCTCGCCCTGCGGCAGCTCTACCGCGCTACCCTTTTCAGGCTCCACCGGCACCGCCGCTGCCTTGGCACCGGCCAGCAATTCGTTGAGGCCTCGCCCCAGTCCACGTTTCTTTGTCGCCATAATTCCTACTATTTATATTGCAGACGCGCCCTAGGCGCTCTTCTTGATCGGCTCGTCCCGACGCAACATCTCACCTGCCAACGCCAGGTAGGCCTGGGCACCATTGCAGTTTTTGTCATAAGCGATCACTGGCAGACCATGGCTGGGCGCCTCGGCCAAACGAACATTGCGCGGAATGACCGTGCGATAGACGCGATCGGCAAAATGATGGGTCAGCTGCGCCGACACATCGTTGGCCAGATTATTGCGCGCATCGAACATCGTACGCAGCAGGCCTTCGATATGCAGTTCAGGGTTCAGCGTGTCGCGGATCTGCTCGACCGTCTCCATCAACGCCGTCAACCCTTCCAGCGCATAGTACTCACACTGCATCGGGATCAGCACCGACTTGGCCGCCACCAGCGCATTGACCGTCAGCATGTTCAACGACGGCGGGCAATCGATCAGCACATAATCATATTCATGCTCGACCTCGGTCAGCGCACGACGCAGCCGTTGCTCGCGGTCATCGGCCGTCATCAATCGCACCTCGGCGGCGGTCACATCGGCGTTCGACGGGACCACATCAAAGCCCGCCCCCTCCGATCTGACACGCACCTCGCGCAGCGGCAACTCGCCCAACAACAGTTCACAGGCCGTGGCCTCAACCGCACTCTTATCGACCCCGCTACCCATCGTCGCATTGCCCTGCGGATCGAGATCGACCAGCAGCACCCGACGCTTGGTCGCCGCCAATGAGGCCGCGAGATTGATACTGGTCGTGGTCTTGCCGACCCCGCCCTTCTGATTGGTTACCGCGATGATTTTTGCCATTGGGTATTAGCGCTCTATAAATTTATAGTCAACTCTGATTTTAAGCAGAGCATCAATCATGAGGCCTCACGCCTGATAATCACCAGGTGTCGCTCGGCGCCCAGCTCCGGCACCGACAGCTCATGCACCGCCTCGACCTCAAAACCTGCGGGCAACTCGGCCATCTCCTGCTCAGGATAAACACCCTTCATCGCCAGGAAACGACCACCGTCAGCCACCATGTGGCCGGCCACATTCAGCATGTCCGCCAGTGTGGCAAAGGCCCGACTCATGACGCTGTCGAAGCCATCGCCCGGCTCAAACAGCTCGGCCCGCTCCGCCACCACCGTGACATTTTTCAGCCCCAACTCTATCGCCGCCTGGGTACGAAACCGCCCCTTCTTGCCATTGCTGTCGAGCAGCGTGAACGCACAATCCGGCCGCATAATCGCCAACGGCATACCAGGCAAACCGGCGCCAGTACCCACATCGATCACACGGGACCCGTTAATGTACGGCAACACCGACAGACTGTCGAGCAGATGCAGTGCCACCAGATTGTCGCTGTCTTTGCGCGAAATCAGGTTATAGACCTTGTTCCATTTGAGCAGCATGCCGAGATAGGCCAACAACTGTTCGGCCTGGGTGTCGCTCAACGCAACACCCATCTGCTCGGCGCCGCGCAGCAAGATATCGCGCTCAGACATCAGGCCGACCTCGACAACTTGCTGCCGATCTTTTTCAGATGGACCAATAACAGCGACACCGCCGCCGGCGTCACGCCCGGCACCCGGCTCGCCTGGCCGATCGTCGCCGGGCGATGATGGGCCAGCTTCTGCCGCACCTCGTTCGACAGACCGCCGACATCGGCGTAATCGATATTCTCTGGCAACACCGTCTCTTCATATTGGCGCTGGCGGGAAATCTCATCCTGCTGACGCTCGATGTAACCGGCATATTTGGCTTGGATCTCAACCTGTTCGGCGACGTTCGCATCATCTACCCCCGGCCCAACCCCCTCCAGCGACATCAAGGAGGCATAGGTCACCTCCGGGCGGCGCAGCGCATCGGCGGCACGCAGCTCACGCGTCAGCTTGTTGCCCAGCACCTGCTCGGCACAAGCCTCGTCAATCGCCCCCGGACGCAACCAGGTGGCGTGCAATCGTTGCTGTTCGCGCTCGATGCCCTCACGTTTGGCGCAAAACGCCGCCCAACGCACATCATCGATCAGCCCCAGCTCTCGCCCTTTTTCGGTCAGCCGCAGATCGGCATTGTCCTCGCGCAGCAACAGGCGATACTCGGCACGGCTCGTGAACATACGATACGGCTCCTGGGTGCCGCGCGTGATCAGATCATCGATCAACACGCCGACATAGGCCTCATCACGGCGCGGGCACCACGCATCCTTGCCCTGCGCCTGCAACGCCGCGTTCATGCCGGCGATCAAGCCCTGCGCCGCCGCCTCTTCGTAACCGGTCGTGCCATTGATCTGACCGGCGAAGAACAAGCCATCCATGTGTTTGGTCTCGAGGCTGTCGCGCAGCTCGCGTGGATCGAAGTAGTCATACTCGATGGCATAGCCGGGGCGCATGATGTGCGCGTTCTCCATGCCACGCATCGAGCGCACCAAGGCCAGCTGCACGTCAAACGGCAGGCTGGTCGAGATGCCGTTCGGATACAACTCGTGCGTGGTCAGGCCCTCCGGCTCGATAAAGACCTGATGCGAACTCTTGTCGGCAAAGCGGTGGATCTTGTCCTCGATCGACGGACAATAACGCGGCCCCACACCCTCAATCACACCGGTGTACATCGGCGAACGATCCAGGCCGCCACGGATGATGTCGTGCGTGCGCTCGTTGGTGTGGGTGATAAAACAGCTGATCTGGCGCGGATGATCCTCGACGCGCCCTATATAAGAGAATACCGGCAGCGGATCGTCGCCCGGCTGCTCCTCCATCACCGAAAAATCCACCGTGCGCGCATCGATGCGCGGCGGCGTGCCGGTCTTGAGGCGATCGACGGTAAACGGCAGCTCGCGCAGGCGGCGCGACAAGGCGTTCGATGGCGGATCACCGGCGCGGCCACCCTCGTAATTCTGCAGGCCGATATGGATGCGGCCGCCGAGGAAGGTCCCCACCGTCAGCACCACCGCCTTGGCGCTGAACTTCAGCCCCATCTGCGTGACAACACCCACCGCGCGGCCATTCTCGACGATCAGGTCATCCGCCGCCTGCTGGAAGATCAACAGGTTAGGCTGATTTTCCAGGGTCTCGCGCACCGCCGCCTTGTACAGCACCCGGTCCGCCTGCGCCCGCGTCGCCCGCACCGCCGGCCCCTTGCGCGCATTCAAAATGCGAAACTGAATCCCGGCCTTATCCGCCGCCCGCGCCATCACCCCACCCAGCGCATCGACCTCCTTCACCAGATGGCCCTTGCCGATACCACCGATCGCCGGGTTACAACTCATCTGGCCCAAAGTCTCGACATTGTGGCTCAACAGCAAAGTCTTCGCCCCCATGCGCGCCGCCGCCAACGCCGCCTCGGTCCCGGCATGGCCGCCACCGACAACAATCACATCAAACTGGTCTTGGTAAAACATGGGGTCTGGAACTCGCAAAGGCTCGGATATTTAATGGAACCGGGTATTTTACGCGAAAGCGCTAGGACAGAGTAGACTTAGGCCATCCATACAATTTGCGCCCCGATAACCATGAGCGAATCCAAACAAACCATCGATAACTGGCCAGGCGATATTTTGCAACGCAAAGAGGTCGCCGACTTCCTAACCGAATATATGGTTAACCGTTACAAAGAATCCAAGACGAATGCAGATTTTGAAACCCTAACGCTCAACATCAATTCGGAATGGGGTGGAGGAAAAACATTTCTATTAACAAACTGGCAACAGCAGCTGACAAACTCAATTCCCAAACACCCGTGCGTCTATTTTGACGCATGGAAGACTGACTACTCCAAAGACCCGTTAATAGCCTTTATCTCTGAGATCAACGAGCAACTCTCTGACTTTATGTATAAATCAGAGAAAAACAAACAACTACTCCGTAAAACATATGACCTGGGTAAAAAGCTGGTCAAACCTTCTGCCGCAACGGTGATCGCAGCACTCACCAAGCTTTCTCTTGATGAGGCTAATGAGATGCTGAGCGATTCAGACACAGATGAAAAATCTGAAAACGACGATTCTCATGAGCTAGTTTCAACCGTAATTTCCAAAGCTGCAGAACAAGCGCTGAATCGCCACAAAACCATTCAGGAAACCATCGAAGAATTCAATCAAAGTCTAGCTTTTTTGATCAAAAAAATTGGCGCGCGAAAAAACTATTCCCTTCCTCTATTTATTTTCATAGACGAACTAGACAGGTGCCGCCCTTCTTATGCGATCGAACTACTGGAAAATATAAAGCACCTTTTCAGAATAAAAGGGGTCTACTTCGTAATCGCAACTGACTCTGAACAATTGTGTAGCGCTATTAGGTCAATTTATGGAGAAAAATTTGACTCTCCAAGGTATCTAAAACGATTTTTCGATCAAGAGTATTTATTGCCAGACCCAAGCTACTTGGATTTTTCGCGCCATAGTTACCACAAATACCGTTTAGATAACTATCGAAATATTTTCACTTACTTCGATAACAACGAAGAAACTAAAAATAAATCCATTGAAATTATTTCAAAACTCGCTGAAATGTTTAAGCTTACACCGCGGGATATAGATCAATGTTACTCGGTACTTAAAGCTATAGCGCTAACTTGGAAGAACGATAGAGACATACATTTGATTTATATGATGTACTTAATAATGGTAAAACATAGATACCCTTACGATTTATTCCAGAATTATCTAAACGATGGCGAAAAACCAAAAGAAAATAGCCTAATGGAAATTATTCATAACATTGTTCGCCTGCCAACTATCACATCAAACTTCGTTGAGTTTAATCAAAGGGAACATTATGAAACCCGACCTTTCGAGTTACCCATGTCAGACATTATTCGAGAGTACATTAGTCTTTCAAATAGATTGCCAGCACATATCAGCGAGAATGAAAAAACTGGAAAAACAATCATTGACTCCATTCGAAAAAAGTCTATTGAAGACTCATGCAAAGGGCCACAGATAAAGCAAGGTTCAAACTTCCTGACGGAGTACCCCCATATTGTTGCTAAAGCGGGCAACCTACACATTTAGAGCGAACATAACACCACCATTTTTTCGATTTTCACCTGCACCTGTATAATCCCCTCATGCTCACAAATACGCCCCTCTCCACCCTCCAATCCACCTTCGGCTACGACCACTTCCGTGGCCAACAGGCTGAGATCATCGATCAAGTCGTTCATGGTGGCGATGCCTTGGTCTTGATGCCGACGGGCGGCGGCAAATCACTGTGTTATCAAATCCCGGCCTTGGTGCGTGAGGGTGTGGCGATTGTGGTCTCGCCCTTGATTGCCTTGATGCAGGATCAGGTGGCGGCGTTGCGGCAGAATGGTGTCGCGGCGGCGTATTTGAATTCGAGCCTCAGTCGCGACGAGGCCTACCGCATCGAACAGCAATTGATGGCCGGTGAGTTGAAGCTGTTGTATGTGGCGCCGGAGCGTTTGTTGTTGCCGCGTACTTTGTCGTTGCTCGAACAGCTCAATGTTTCTTTGTTCGCGATTGATGAAGCCCACTGCGTTTCACAATGGGGCCATGACTTTCGGCCGGAGTATGTGCAACTGTCGGTATTGCACGAGCGCTTTCCAAACATTCCACGCATAGCCTTAACCGCGACGGCCGATGAAACGACGCGACGCGAGATCATCGATCGTCTCGCCTTGCACGATGCCAAGTGTTTTATCAGCGGTTTTGATCGACCCAATATCAGATATCAAATTCAGGAACAGAGCGGCAACGCACGCGAGGCCTTGTTTCGATTTATTCAAAACAATCACGAAGGCGAAGCGGGTGTGGTGTATTGCCTGTCACGCAAGAAGGTCGATGAAACGGCGGCCTGGTTGGCACAAAAAGGATTAAAGGCACTGCCCTATCATGCCGGCATGTCGCAACAAGAACGACAACTGAATCAGGAAAGATTCTTAAGAGACGACGGCATCATCATCGTCGCCACGATTGCCTTTGGTATGGGCATCGATAAACCCGATGTGCGTTTTGTCGCGCATTTGAATTTACCCAAAAGTATCGAAGCCTATTATCAGGAGACCGGTCGCGCCGGGCGCGATGGGCTACCCGCTGATGCGTGGATGAGTTATGGCCTACAGGATGTGATCACGCTGCGGCAGATGCAGGAAAGTTCGGAGGCCAATGAACAACACAAACGTATCGAACGACACAAGCTCGATGCGATGTTGGGGCTGTGTGAAATCACCGCCTGCCGTCGCCAGGCGCTGTTGCGTTATTTTGGCGACACGATGGAACAGCCGTGTGGCAACTGTGATAACTGTTTAACACCACCCGAGACCTGGGATGCTACCGTTGCTGCACAAAAGGCCTTATCGTGTGTGCATCGCACCGGTCAGCGTTTCGGCGTCAATCATTTGATTGATGTCTTGCGTGGCAGCGAACAGGAACGCATCAAACAGTTTGGCCACGATAAAGTCAGCACCTATGGCATCGGCAAGGAGTTGAGCAATAACGAGTGGCGCGGTGTATATCGACAACTCATCGCACGCGGTTTGTTGAGTGTCGATATCGAAGGCTTTGGTGGTCTGCATCTAACCGAATCGGCGCGACCTGTTTTAAAGGGCGAACAAACACTGCATCTGCGCAAACTGCGCACGAGTGAAAAACGCGAACGCAAGGCATCACCACAAATGGCCAATGTACAAAACAAGGCCTTGTGGAATGCATTGCGTGAATGTCGCAAACGGCTGGCCGATGAACAAGGCATACCGGCCTACATGATCTTCCACGATGCAACCTTGATGGAGATGATGGAACGCCAGCCACAAACGCTCGAACAACTGAGCCGTATCTCAGGCGTAGGCGAGCGTAAACTCGAGGCCTATGGTGATGCCTTCTTGGACACCCTCTGCGAGTACGGCGGCGAGCTTCACACTCGCAGCAGCGACACCGTCCACGAGACCATCGACCTGCTGGCGATGGGCATATCTGTACTGGAGATCGCCAAACAGCGCGACCTGACCGTGACCACGATCTACAACCATCTCGCCACCGCCATCTCACGTGCAGAAATCGACCTGGAAGATGTGGTACAACTGGATGCCAAGGCCTTACAGCAGATTCACTTTGCGCTCGAACAAGCGGACAATAAACTCAAGCCCGCCTATGAAAGCCTGGATGGCCTTTATGATTACGGGATATTACAATGCGTGCGCGCAAGCACCAGCAATGAGGTTTAAACATGCGTTTGTTCACCACCACTTGTCTATTGATGTGTCTGTCTTTCACCGCCCATGGCGCGGGCGCTCAACTCAGCGAGCGCAGCCAGGCCGAGATTGACCATCTGATCAACGTCATCGCGAACAATCCATGCCAGTTTGTGCGTAATGGTCGCGGGCATTCGCAACAAGAAGCCGTTGCCCATATTCGAGAGAAACTTGATTACTTTCGTGACGACATCAAAGACGCTGAAACCTTTATCGAACTGACGGCCACCAAGAGCACGCTCACCGGCCGCCCCTATCTGATTCAGTGTCTGGACAAGCCGGTCAAACTAAGCCGCCTGTGGTTACTGCAAGAATTAAAACAATATCGCGCTGCGAATCCTTAACCAGCCGTTAGTCACACCAGCACAGGAAGCCACGATGGGGCGCTACCGTCCACCGCAACCCAAACCCTCGCTATATATCACCGCGCAAGGCTTTGAGCGTTTGCAAACCGAACTCGATGAATTGTGGAAACGTCGCCACCATGTGACAGCTGCTTTATCAGCTGCAGCCGCAGAAGGTGATCGTTCAGAGAACGCCGAGTACATCTATCGGAAGAAAGAACTGCGCGAGATTGATCGCCGCATTCGTTATCTGCAAAAACGCCTGCCCGATATCAAGGTCGTGCGCGAACCGCCGACTGATCGCAGTCGTATCTTTTTCGGTGCCTGGGTAACCCTGGAAGATGACGATGGCAACGAGACACGTTTTCGCATCGTCGGCCCGGATGAGATTGATCCCAAGTCGGGCCTGATCAGCATCGACTCACCGATGGCCAAGGCCTTGCTCAAGAAGGCGGTGGATGATGATGTCGAGGTCCACACACCCAAGGGCGTGATGATCTATTACATCAGTGCGGTTGAGTATCCTGCCTGACCGTCTGCATCGCCAACGCCCGCAGTTGCGCCAACGCCTCGGCCTGACCACGTAGATTCAAACCTTGCACAACCTGTTGCCAGGACTGGCGTTGTAATATCTTGTGCACCAACAGCGCCTGTTGTGGTTCAGTCCATTGCCCGGCCTGGGTTTGCAAGGTCCAGAGTGCCCATCGATTCAACAGCGCAATGTTGATGTCGTAACCACCGCCACCACGCGCAAAATACTCCAGCTCCTGTCTATCCTGTTGCGACAGCGGCGAGGCGTGATCGACAAACGATGCCAACAACGCCACCACATGCGCGGCGGGCATATCGGCCAGACGTTCGCTCAATAACAGCGGCAGACTCTCGATGAATCGCTGACGTGCAGTCACGTTCACCGCATGGGCCGTGCTTGATAACGGCAACAGCATCAATAACGAATGACTGCCGCTGGTATGTTCACGGCTCAAACCACAGCGCACGGGTTTAAAGCCGAGGCGCTGCCAAAAACGGCTCACCTCCACGCTGAGACCAAAACTCACGCCCAGCGCATCACAACAACCAACTGCTGCTTCGCGATGCAGATGGTGGACCATGGCCCGCCCCAGACCACGCCGTTGCACGGCCGGGTGTACCGCAATGCGCATGATGCGCGCATAAGACAGCGTGGCCGCATCGGCGATGCCCGCATGTGTCGCCAACGACTGCGCCAGTAAATGACCACGCGGTCGGCGTTTGCCCTCATACACCGCCTGACTCAAGGCCGCGTCAAAACCGCCCTCAAACGCCAGCATCGCCGTCGCCACAATCTGGCCCTGGTAACGCATGACATACAGTTCAAGATTCGGCCCATCCAACAACTGCCACACATCCATCGGCCGCGTGCGATAGTGGGCGAGCACCAGCAGACCAAACAATTGTTTGAGATCCACTTCGGCGAGTGCATCACGATCGAGCCGTTCGATCGTACATGTCTCGACCCTGGCCGCTACCACCTCGCTATCGGCGACAGGTTCGGCATTGAGCAACAAGGCATCATTGATCCACGCCTCGAGCGGGTCATCGTCGGCCCAACGGATCGGCGTCGTCATGTGCAGCTTGCGCCATGCTGGCGTCATCGCATTGAGCGTCTGTTCAAAACGCAACGCGAAACCGCGACCGGTGCCTTCATAACCATGCACGGTGCTGGCGAACACGATGCGGCTGTAATGACGCAACATCGCCTCCAACATCGGTGCCGGAATCGCCGCCGCCTCATCGACCAGCAACACATCCGCCGTCGGCAGTTGTTGTAACAGGGCATCGGCGGCAACAAAACGTAGACTCGCCCCCTGCCATTCGAGACAACCAGGCGTGAGTGTCGCCTGCGGCAAACAGGCCGCGGCGTGTTGAAAGAGGGTGTCGCAATTGGCCAAGGCGGGGGCCGTCAGTAGGATGTGGGCTGATCGCTGCTGCATTAAATGCGCGGCGGCAATCCCTAATGAAGCCGATTTGCCACGACCACGATCCGCCGTCAGCACCAGCGGCCGTCGCCGATGACCTTCAACCACATGTAGAATGGCGGCGACCGCCGCGGCCTGGTCCGGCGTCACCGCCTCGCCCTCAAGCAAGGCCCGGCCTGAGGTCTCCAGCGATAAGGCCGGCAGTGGCTCATCGACTGCAATGACCTGTCCGCACGGACACGTCGCCACCTGTTGCGCCAGGCGTTGCAGATATCGCCCCGCCATCGACTGCGGCTCGTGCGGGGGCACGGCAATACGCTGATAGTTTGGATCTGCAAAGCCTGGCCACAACGCGAGCGGCGGCGTCAGCAGCACCAACACGCCGCCGGCACACAAGGTGCCCGCCACCGCGCCCAAGGCATCGGGGTCAAAACCGGCATGGGCATCGAATACCACCAGATCATATTCACGGCCGAGGATGGTCTTGATCGCCGCGGCCTGAATACAGTCCATCGCCGCGTACTGGGCATCTCCTATCCATAGACAACGGTGGGCAGCCGTCAGATACGGCTGCAGTTTTTGCAACGCCGACGCCGCCGTTCCAGTCAATACCCATAAGCGGCGATGGGCCAAACGGCCGGCGTCTTGCAATGCAGAATTCTTTGTCATCGGCCAATGCTATCACGCCGCACCACGCCACATGATTAATCGCCGAGCGTGGTTGATTTAACAATCTGACAAACTCACACCAAATCCATGCCTGCGCTTGCAAATTTTTCGCTTGCTTTTGCTTAAAATTTGGAAATAATTATGCCGATCCATCCGGGCCAGATTATGAAGCACTGGCATAACTCGACCTGAGCATCTTTAACCCCTATAGAGTGAGTCACTGCGTAGATGAGCAACAATAAAATTTGGCTAGGCTATTTGAATATCGGCGACAAAAGCAGCCCGGTTGTACGCGATGACCGACTGAACACCGGCAACCCACAAACGGTTTATCTGTTCAATCTCAAGCGCAACAGCATCATCGAATATCGTCGCGATATTATTGAGCCCAAACTGCGCGAACTCAGCGCCGCTGAAACCGACGAATACAGCAAGGACCTAAACAAGGCCTTCAACGATGCCCGCACTGGCTTCGTTCCGCGTATCTCCAAAAACGTTAATATCCCTGAGCGCGCAACAGGCTCATCGTCACAGAAGAAAAACAACGATGACGATATGGACGTCGATGTTGATAATGATGACATGGACATGGATGACATGGATGAGGATTAATCCTCTCCGGCATCAAAACGCGTTTCTCTACCAATTTTTATAGTGGCCTGTTGATCAGGCCACACTCACCCCTCTGCACAATTAGGCTTATCGTCAGCCTAAATATCCCTACTGGCATGATGTTGTAATCTGCGCCGATTGTGCTTTTATAAAGTCCCATACCCACACTAAACAATTATATTTATGAACTACTCAAATCAAGATCTGCCTAGCGTTACCATTAATCAATCTGTGGCTATTCTGGTCGACGGCAATAACATCGAACGCAGCATTCACGATATCACCGGCGACCCACAGACCATGCTCAACTTCGATACGCTGATCCCGAAGTTGCTCGACAACCGCGGCCTCAATCGCCTGGTCTATTTTCGTGAAGGCAAACAAATCTCATCCAAGCTACGCGAGCGCCTGCACAGTCGCTATCACGGATCTGTGCGCCCCTGCCACAAGAGTGCCGACATCCCGATCACGATCAAGGCCACCCAGCTGGCAAGCAAGGTCGACACGATTATCATCATGTCCGGCGACTCTGATTATTACGAGCTGGTGCAGCATCTGAAATCGGAAGGTGTGCGCGTTGAGATCGCAGCGCTGCGCCGCACCACGGCCGCCTGTTTGATCGACGCCGCCGACCATTTTCATGACATCGGCGCCGACGACTGGTTTACCCTCGCCAACCGACGCCCACCGGCGCCACGCGTCGCCGCCGTCCAAGAGAGTTAGACCACAATGGGCGCGGCATGAAACACCCTTAATAGAGACGTATACCGAAGGATAATTGTCTCTATTTAAACAAGGAAATATAGTATCTACGTTGGTAATTGTCTCAGGAGAGACCGCATGTTCATCCGTCGCCTCATCATGATCGCGCTGCTACTCATCGGCGGCCACAGCCACGCCGCAGACGACCCCGTGCTGCAACTGTTACACAAGAGCGGCATCGCCCACGGCATCAGCCGCTTTCCACAGCAGCTCGAAGAACAGCTCTACCACAGCCAGTTGTTTAGCCAGCAACCAGAGCTGGAGGCCCATATCCTCAACGTCATGTTGACGGGTTATGACTACGAGCGGGCGCTCGACATCATGCAGCGCCGCACGCGTGACATCCTCGACCCCGGCACCGTCGCCCGTCTGCTCGAGTGGTACGACACCCCCACCGCCCAACGCATCGCCAAGGCGGAGATGGCCTCGGCTGAAACGGGCCAGGCCAAACTCGAGGCCTTCTTTTTGGCACTGCAAACCAATCCACCCGCCGAACAACGCCGCCAGCTGATCGAAGACTATGCCGCCGCCTCACGCCAAACAGAATTGTTGCTGGCGCTGATGAAGGTCATCACCAAGGGCATGATCCACACCTTCAACGGCCTACTTCCCACAGACCAACGCCTGAGTGATCAGGAGCTCAACACAACCATCGACGAACTGATGGCGCAAATGGGGAGTGAGATCGAACAACTGATGAGTGAACAGATGCTGATGTTCAGTCACTACATCTACCGCGACATCAGCGATGAAGACCTACAGCAATACACCGTGTTCCTGCGCAGCCGTGATGGCCAGCATTATCTGCAACTGACCTACGCCATCGCCGATGTCTTCAGCGACATCATCAACCAGGGCATCCACCGTTCCGATCTGATGTCTGCGCTCTCCATCCCGCTAGCGGATCTCAGCCGCTAGACAGCAGTGGTACAACGGCTGCCGCACATGGCCACTATCGTCCTCAGCACCCTCAACGCCCGCTACATCCACAGCGCCTTCGGCCTGCGTTACCTCCAGGCCAATATGGGTGAGCTGGAGAGTCGCACCGAGATCTGCGAATTCACCATCCACGAGCGGCCGATCGACATCGCCGAAAAGCTGCTGGCCAAACAGCCGGCCATCATCGGCCTCGGCGTCTACATCTGGAACACAGTCGAGATCAGCCAGCTGGTCGCAATCCTGAAACAGGTCAGCCCCGAGACCCTCATCATCCTCGGCGGCCCCGAGATCAGCTTCGAGACCGAACAACAGCAGGCGGCGCAACTGGCCGACTATGTGATCTGTGGCGCGGCCGACCTGGCCTTCGCCGAGCTGTGCCATGAGTTGCTGGCAGGCAAACGGCCACCGCAGAAGATCATCCATCCGCTGCCCGCCAAGCTGGCCGACATCCGCCTGCCCTACTATTTATATGATGCCGAAGACGTCGCCCACCGCATCATCTACGTCGAGGCCTCACGTGGCTGCCCCTTCAAATGCGAATTCTGCCTGTCGGCCCTCGACAAGACCGCCAAGCCCTACGACCTCGACCTGTTCCTGAGCGAGATGGATCACCTGCACCGCCGCGGCGTGCGCCACTTCAAGTTTGTCGACCGCACCTTCAATCTCAAGGTCGAACACAGCGTGCGCATCATGGAGTTCTTTCTCGAGCGCATGGACGAGCAGCTGTTCCTGCACTTCGAGCTGATCCCCGACCACCTGCCGGAGCGCCTCAAAGAGACCATCGCCCGTTTCCCGCACGGTCAGATCCAGTTCGAGATCGGCATCCAGAGTTTCAACCCCGAGGTGCAACAACTGATCAGCCGCCGCCAGGACGACGCCCAGACCGCAGCCAACCTGCGCTGGCTGCGCGAACAGAGCCCGGCCCACATCCACGCCGACCTGATCATCGGCCTGCCCGGCGAAGACGAGGCCAGCTTCGCCGCCGGTTTCGACAAACTCGCCGCCCTCAACCCGCACGAGATCCAGGTCGGCATCCTCAAGCGACTGCGCGGCTCGCCCATCATCCGCCACACCGATGGCTTCGCGATGCGCTACAACCCGTTGCCACCCTACAACATCCTCAGCAACCGTGACCTCGACTTCGCCACCACCCAGCGCATGGGCCGCTTCGCCCGCTACTGGGACATGATCGCCAACGCCGGTCGTTTCAGCCACAGCCTGCCGCTGATCCTCGGCGACCAACCCTACGCCCGCTTCATGCAACTCAGTGAATGGCTGATGCAGACCAGCGGCCAGACCCACAAGATCGCCCTCGGCCGCCTGTTTGAACTCGTATTCCAAGCCATGACCGAACCACTCGCCATCGACACGGATCCCGCCATCGACACCCTGTGGCTGGACTTCCAACGCAGCGGCCTCAAGGGCAAACCGAACTTTTTACCGATGGCGCGGTATAAGGAAGAGACTCAACCGGCACAACGCCAGGCAGCAGGTGGTCTCAGCCGCCAGGCGCGACATCTGCCATAAATTGTGTAGAATGCCGGTCAGATAACTAAAAAGGTGCGCCGTACGATGAGGGCATGTGCCAACCAGGCACAGCGGCAGCACCAGACAACACCCCCTAAACAGCGTTAATTCGGAGCAGATCAATACCATGAAAGCCCTTTCGACCTTTACCGTCGCCGTTTTCACCAGCATGTTGCTGGTCTTTACCAGCATCGACGTGGCCGAGGCCAAACGCCTGGGCGGCGGTCAATCCTTCGGCGGCAAGTTCAGCCAAAGCCAGCCGGTCAAGCGTGACAACGGCGCCATGCAGCGTCAACAAGCCCCACAAACCCCAGCCCAAACTCAAAACGCCGCCGCCAAACAAGGCATGGCCGCCAAGGGTGGCATGATGGGCATGATCGGCGCGCTGGCCATCGGTGGCCTGCTCGGCGCACTGTTCTTCGGCGGCGCCTTTGAAGGCTTCAACTTCTTCGACTTCATCATGATCGCGCTGTTCGTCTTCGCCGCCTTCATGCTGGTCAAGATGCTGATGCAACGCAAACAACAGCCCGCCACCGCCGGTGGTCCACAGATGGATCACGAAGAGGTGAATGCGCAATATCGTGACAACGCCGGTGATGTCATGGGTGGCAGCAGCGCCACAAGCCAAGATGGCCTCGGTCTCGACAGCCTGCGCGGCGACATTGCCAAGGGCTTCGACGGCGACGCCTTCCTCGAAGGTGCCAAGAACTGCTACGCCCGCCTGCAACGCGCCTGGGATGATGGCGATCTGGCCGACATCCGCCAGTTCACCGGCGACCATGTCTTTGCCGAGATCCAAAGCCAGCTGCACAACCGCATCGGCGGCAACAAGACCGAGATCCTGGACCTGGATGCAGAACTGATGCGCGTGGTTGAGCTGGGCTCCAAGTCAGAGGCCGTCGTCGTCTTCAATGCCCGCCTCAGCGAGAACGGCAATGAGGTCGAGGTCAGCGAGGTGTGGCACTTCAGCCGCAGCAGCACCTCCACCCGTCCGACCTGGATCCTCGAAGGCATCCAGCAGATCGAAGACTAAGCTTCGGTAAGCACCAAACAAAAACGGGGCCTCATGGCCCCGTTTTTCATTTCACGGCGACAAATCTATTTCAGCTGCATATCCTTGATCTTGGCGACATTGATCTTGTATGACATCGCACCACTGAATTCGCGACGCTCAATCTCTATCACCTCACTGCTGACCGCGACAATGATGCCTTCGCGTTGAATACCCTCGACGGTCGTCAGCAAGACGTCTTTACCAATATGATCCCGCGCCTGATTAAAACCGATATGAACCTCGGCAGGCTTCGCATTCACCGGCATCGGCGATGCCACCTCTGGCGCAGGTGCAACCTCGGCCGCTGCAGTCGCCACCTCCACCTCGGTCTCCTCAGGTGCGACCACCTCAACCATCGCGTCGACCGAAACCTCTTCAGAATGGGCCTCAACGACCCCTTCTGGCTTTAAATGTATTTTTGATGAAGACTCTACTTTTGGCTGATCCTCTGAATTAACCCAGCCTTCCTCCATACTTTGGATCTCACCGGCGGCCAGTTTCTCCATCTGCGAAAACAACTGCTCGGCCTGCGCCATCTGTTCCGGCGTGACATTGGGATCCTGGCGCATCTCAGCCAGCATCTGCTCCTTGCCGGGACCGCCCATCTTTTCCATACCCGCCATCGACGCCACCATAAACTGCGCCGCCTCTTGTTCGGTCAAGGTGCCATCCTGAATGCCCTGCGCCACCGTGATGGCCTCCATACCCCCCAGCTCAGTGAACATCACCCCCACCACACCGAGCTGCAATACGATCGTCGCGAGATAGGCCAGCACCGGCTTTTTGACCTCGGCCCAGAACTTGATCGCAAAGACCAGAAAACCGAACAGAGGGATTAACAGAACCGCCAGGCCCCACAACACACTTTTCTTGAACGCGGGCACCAACACAAAGCCAAAGGCCACCAGCGAGAGGAGGCTGACAATGAGCATGATTAAATAGAGGGATTCGAGCATGATGAGGTTCCAGGGTTGTCCAGTGATGTGCCAAGGCACCTAACACCTCATCGACGCAGGGGGGGAAGAGCTTTAACAGGGCCCCGATCGGCTGGAAACCTGTAACCCCTGGTCAGGCCAACAGTTCGGCCTTGGGGCCGCCCTGATTGGCGATGAATTGGGCCGTGACCATGTCCATCGTGCTGATGTGATTCACGAACCAATAAGGCAGGGTTCGATCGACGTACTCGCGCAGCATCTCGATATCGCCGGTTTGTCGCCAGGCCTCGAGCTGGCGCTGCATCTCGGCCAGCACGGCATCGTGTTCACCTTTGTGCACCGGATACGGGGGGAAACGGAAGGCCTGCATCTGTGCCTCTTCGCGGCCGAAATGTTCGCGATTGTGGTCCAACAGGGCCTGCAAGGCTTGGGTGATGGTGGGACCATCCTGCACTTCAACCGCATCAGTCAATTGGCTTAGGAGCACAATCGCCTCGGCGTGATCATGGTTCATGAACTCCAGTGCTACTTGGGGTATCTGTTTGAAACCTATCACAGCCATCTCCTGTCTTGCGCCGCCCAATGGCGACGGCTCCTTTTTATTTATAGTTGAAGAATCAATCAGATAAAAGGCGTGTGATCTTATTCCGTACCATTCAGGACCTCAGACAACTGCTGCAGGCGCACCGGGTCGGCCATCTGCCCGATCAATTGCTGTTTTTGCACCCGCTGCATCTTCTTGATCTCTGCCTCGCGCCGACTGGCGGTGCTGCGATCATGGCCCTCCTCCAGATAGACCAGGGCCTGCGGCCGTCGGCCGCGAAAGTACTTGGCGCCGCGCGCGCTGGCATGTTGTTGCAGACGGCGCGCGACATTGTTGCTGATGCCGGTGTAGAGACTGTCGTCGTCACACTGGATCATGTAGACACTCCACTCCACCGGGCTATTCACCGTTGAAGCGCTGCACCCGCTCGCGGGTATTGGGATGGGTGGAGAGAAAATCGCTGCCATGCCTACCAAAACCCTCGTCGTCGATCCGCGACAGGATGTTGGCAAAGTGGATGTCATCGATGCCATGACGCTGCATCACCTGCTGCGCGAACTCATCGGCCTCACGTTCGAAGTCACGGGCATAGGAGCGGCTCACCAACAGCGTCGGCAGGGCCGCTGCGGTCTGGGCAAAGCTGTTGATGTCGCCGGTCACGCCAAAGAGCAGCGCCGCCATCATCGAATCTTCAAACAGGCGCCGCAGCCCGTGGCGATGCACCACGTGGCCCATCTCGTGCGCCAACACCGCCAGCACCTCTTTATCGACCTCGGCCAGTTCGACCAGCGCATCGGTCACTACGAGATCACCGCCGGGCAGCGCAAAGGCATTGGCGCCGATATCGCCGCCATCACGAAAATGCAGCGTGAAGCGGTAATCCGGATAGTCTGCCGCCAGCTTGGCGAATTCCTGCTGCAGCCATGCCTGGGTCTCGGGGTGCAGCTCGCTCGGCGCCAGCAGGTGATCATCGAACACCTCCATCGCCTGGGCCGAGATCTGTTCGACCAGGGCCTCGGGGGCAATCTCGGCCGCGTGCTGGGCCAGACGCGGGATGCCGATCGTCACCGACCAGACCATGGCCAACACCAGGATCAGCAGCGACAACACCACATAACGCGACTTGGTCTCGAGCATATGGATCAGGCCGCCCGGGTGTTTGCCCAAGGCCTGTTTTAAAAATTGATCGACCCGGTCATTGTCCGCCGTCACAAACACCGCGCCATTATCAAACCGAAACTGGCGTTCGATATTGCCCAGCCGCTGCGACACCCGCACATCCTCCAACTGCGCAGCCATCTCGCCGCGCTCGTAGATCACCTTGATCTGGCCACCACCGCTGGCCAACAAGGTCGCCGGATGTTTGCGCGTCGAACTGCCGTCGTAGACATACCCTTCGATGTTGATCATATGGACACATCCATGTCGAAAATCTCCGTCGCCTCTTCACCCAGCGCAGACAACTCATCAAAATGACCGGCGAGGAAATGCTCCATGTCCTGCTCCGAGACAAAATAGGTATGCTCGGCGCGGTAGCGTGCCAACCGCACCTTGGCCCACGGGATCAACAAACCGATCGAGACCATGATCGCCAGCGTATTGGTGAAATAGATCCACATCAGTGCCCGCACCTGCAAACGGCTATCGAGCCGACCGCGACCCAGGTGGCTGTTGTTGTACACCAGATTGGTGACGCGGGTCTGCACATACACATAGACCAGATACTGCACCAGAAAGAGTGGCAACATGATCAACAACGGGATCAACATCGCCCACAGCCCCAGCTCCGCACCCTTCAAACCCGCCATGCCACCCATGCCCATAAAGACACCGATGATCATCACCGCGATCGGCAAACCCGCCGCCAACAGCACCGCGATCACATAGATCACATAAAACTCTTTCGGCTGTGCGCTGAACTCAAACTGCCCGGCGCCAAAGCTGCTGTGTTCCACCAGCATGCGTTTTTGTTTGTATTGCACATAGGGCCAGATCAGACCCAGCGTGAACGGGATCAGGATCGGCCACAGCATAAACGCCTTCATCGCATCCCAATAACGGCCCGTGAAATTAAAGCGGATATTGCGGTAGGCCGAGTTGCGCGCGCGGAACATCATCGAACGACTGATGATCCACGGAAACAAAATCACAAACGCCACTATCGAGATCACCGCCAGAATCGGCACAAAATTCACACCGATCCAATAGACCAGAAAAAACGCCACCGCCAACAGCCGCCCCTTGAGGATCGCCACCGGATCGGCCAGGTAATCAAAACAACTGTCGTTGACGTAGGTGTTGCCGTAGAAATAACGCTGCGTGCGGACCTTGGCCCAGGCCGAATAGATGCCCAGCGTCAGAATACTGAGCGTGATGTTCACCACCCAGATATTGAAATACTCCGCCGCCGTGCCGCGAAACGAGAGCGGATAATAGGTCGGCTCCGCAGGCGCTGCCGTGCGCTGTCGCTCCATCTCATCCGGCGGCATCGCCGCTGATAATTCCGTTTCCTGCAAATCTTGTCCCTCTGATCCGCCGCTGGCCCACGGCTATCGGTGTTCTAGGATCTATTAACAGGCCCTAACACCAACTGGCCTGATGCTCCGGTCGATGCAACACCTCATTCACATTGGCGGCGATCAGCTTGTAACCCACATTACCGTACAGGGTCTGCCGCCCCTCATTGAGGACATAGGTCGGACTGCCCGAGATGCCGCGTTCACGACACAACTCGGCATCGCGACACAACGCAGCCATCGCCTCACCGTTGTCCATCATTGCCTCTACCTTGTCGACCGCCAGCCCCAGTTCCTGAGCCACCGCCAATTGCACGTCACGACGAGCGATATTGCGGTTGTCTCGGAAGAAGGCCAGGCGCAGCCGCCAGGCCGCNNGCCGACGAGGCCGGTGCATCGCCCTGCCAGATCTGTGGATGCACCTCGACATGCGGAAAACCCGCCGCCACCTTCAGCACATGCGCGCCAAACCCGGCATACCCGCCGCGATCGGCCCAGCCCTCACCGATGCGCTCGGCCGTCGCACCGAATACCGACACAAAGTGATAATCGAACGACACCTCGTCGCCAAACTCGTGTTTCAGTTCATCGACACGGATCTGCGCGGCATAGGCCCAAATACACAGCAGGTCCGAAAAGTGGTCGATCACGATCTGCTTAGACATCCATCACCTCCCATGCAAACTGACGTCAAATTTTAAAAACCAAGATTAAATCCAACCAAAAAATTCATGTAAACAAGTGTCACCAAGCATCTGTCTCCGTCCGTGTCTGCCGCTATATAGCCCAGTTTAGTTTCAATACTTCTCGTGGGTGGAAATCATGAATCTCAAAACCAAATTTTTAGTGGCGGGTATCGCTTTAACTACAGTTCCGCTAGTCGTCACAACCATATCAACCGAACTGATTGCCATCGACATCAGCGGCAAGGCGATCGAGGACCAGGCCACACAACGTCTGATCGCCGTGCGGGACATCAAACAGAACCAAATCGAGAATTATTTCTCCACCATTCACAATCAGGCCATTACCTTGGCCAACAACACAATGATCATCGATTCAATGGCGGCCTTTTCCGATGGTTTCTACTCATTCTCGGCACCGCTGTTCAATGACGATGCCGACGAGATGGAGTCCAGCGTCAATACCTTCTACCGCACCCAGTTCGCCGCTCGCTACAAAGAACTGAACAACGGCGACTCTGTCGACACTAAGCCCCTGGTCTCCGCCCTCGATGCGGAAGGCATTGCGCTGCAATATCACTACATCGCCGCCAATCCCAAACCCCTCGGTAGCAAACACGAACTGGATGCGGCCAACGATGGTTCACGTTATAGCGAAACCCATCGCAAATACCACCCCCACATCCGCGACTATCTGGATAAATTCGGCTACTACGATATCTTCCTGGTCGATGCTGACACTGGTCATATCGTCTACTCCGTCTTCAAAGAGGCCGATTTCGCCACCTCTCTGAGCAAAGGCCCCTACGCCGATACCGGCATCGCCCGCGTCTTCAAGGCCGCGAACCGACTGCCTGCCGGTGAAACCGCGCTCGAAGACTTCAACCCTTATCTGCCCTCTTACAGCGGTCACGCCAGTTTTATCGCAACACCGATATTCAATGGCGATAAACGCACCGGCGTGCTGATCTTCCAGATGCCCGTCGACAACATCAACGCCATCATGACCCACAACGAGAAATGGGCCGATGCCGGACTCGGTAGCTCCGGTGAGGTGTATCTTGTGGGTCCGAACCAGTTGATGCGCAGCAACAGCCGCTTTTTGATCGAAGACCGCCAAGGTTATCTCAACGCCATACAAACGGCCGGGGTCACACAAGATACCGCGGATCTAATTTTGGCCAAGGAGACCAGCATCGGCCTGCACCGCATCGATAGCGAATCGGCCAAGCTGGCGATCCAGGGTAAGTCCGGCGTTCATATCATCCCGGATTACCGCAACGTGCCTGTGTTGTCGGCATATGCGCCGCTGAACATCCCCGGCCTGAAATGGGGCATCCTTGCCGAAATTGATGAGGCCGAGGCCTTCGCCGCCATCGACGAACTGCAAAGCAGCATCATGAGTTCAGCCCTCACCACCGCGCTGATCATCTTGATCATCGCCGTGATCACCACTTGGTTTGCCGCCACGCGCGTCACCAAGCCCATCCTGGCGTTGGTCGATACCGTCAGCAAGATCGAACGCAGTTCCGATCTGACCATCCGTATCGACACGCGCTCGAACGATGAACTCGGCACCATGGCCAAGGCGCTCAACGCCATGCTGGATAAATTCCATAACAGCATCGAAAAATTCGCCAGCGCCACATCATCGGTGGCCGCCGCCTCCAGTCAGTTGACTCAAACCACCAACGACACCAACCTGGCGATTCAAACGCAATTGAATGAAACAGGCCAGGTCGCCACCGCCGTCACCGAGTTGTCCAGCACCGTACAGGAAGTGGCCAACAGTACCTTGACCGCCGCCAATGCTGCCGACGAAGCCCAACACGCAGCCAGCAATGGCCAAAAGGTCGTCGCCAACACCATCAAGGCGATTCAAACCCTGGCCGACGAAGTGGAGAAAGGTGCGGAGACCATCGGTGCCGTTGAACGGGATAGCGAAGCCATCGGCAGCGTGTTGGATGTGATCAGCGGCATTGCCGAACAGACCAACCTGCTGGCGCTGAATGCAGCCATTGAAGCGGCGCGGGCAGGCGAACATGGCCGCGGCTTCGCCGTCGTTGCCGATGAAGTGCGCACACTGGCCAGCCGCACCCAGGAGTCCACCGAAGAAATTCAGGCGATGATCAGCAAACTGCAATCCAGTTCGCGCTCTGCGGTTGCCTCCATGCAGCAAGGCCGCAACCAGGCTCATGTCAGCGTCAAACACGCCAACCATGCGGGCGATGCCTTGAGTCAAATCATGCAGGCCGTGGCGACGATCCACGATTACAACACCCAGATCGCCAGTGCGGCCGAAGAACAAAGCGCCGTTACCGAGGAGATCAATCGCAACATCGTGCAGATCAATCAAATGGCTGAGCACACCTCCGAAGGCGCCAACCAAACCACCACCGCCAGTGAGGAGCTGGCCCAGCTGGCGGAAAACTTACAGGCCTTGATCAAGCAGTTCAAAATCTAAGCCGCCGAAACAGGGCGACCGCCGTCAAATCAGGTCGTCCTGTTTTTTTATCTCCATGCCCCACAAGCTCTGCACCAGCGCGGCAAAGGGTGCATCCAGTCCCGCCGTAATCACCAAACGCAGCCCCGTCAGCGGATGTGTCAGCTCCATCCTGCGCGCCGCCAGCAACAGGCGCTGGTTATCAAACTGCTGACGGAAAAAATCATTGTGCCGGCCATCGCCGTGGGTGGTATCACCTATGATCGGATGGAAGATGTGTTTCATGTGACGACGGATCTGGTGTTTGCGGCCGGTGCGCGGCCAGGCCCGCACCAGCGAATAACGCGCCGTCGCGTAGCGACCCACCGCAAACGGCAGTTCAACCGTGGCCAGGCGCTGGTAATCGGTCACCGCCGCCTGCGCCTCCTTGTTCGGATCGGCCTGGGCATCGGCGATACGATCGAGCTGCTCCTTCAGCGGATGATCGATGTGACCGGCATCATCGGTGTAACCGCGCACCACGGCCAGATACTCCTTCTGCACCAGGCCGTCGGTGAACTGCTGCGTCAGCAGGCGGGCCGTCGCCTGATTCAGTGCAAACAACAACACACCCGAGGTCGGCTTATCCAGGCGGTGCATCGGATAGACGCGCTGACCGATCTGGTCGCGCAGCAACTGAATCGCAAACCGCGTCTCGTGTTTATCGATCAGCGAACGATGGACCAACAGGCCCGACGGTTTGTTGATCGCAATCAGATCGTCGTCGCGATACAGGATCTCGAGCGGCGGCTCGCTCACTCCGCACCCAATTGCTGTTTCAGCGCCAACAACTCTGCGCGCAGTTCATCGACCGTCGCCTCCAGATCAACCAACCGCGCCTCCAGGTCACCACCGCCCGCAGCCGACACATGTGCCGGTGCTGCTGCCAGCTCACTCAGATCCACCTCACCGCAAAACAGGTGCATGTAACGCGACTCGCGTCGCCCCGCCTCGCGCGGCAGTTTGACGACAAACGGACCATCGTCGCGGCCGGCCAGTTGATTCAGCACCTGCTCGGTCTGACTGACATCATCAAAACTGCACAGCCGGTTAGTGCGTGTGCGCAGCTCGCCCGGCGTTTGCGGCCCGCGCAACATCAACACACACAACAGGCCGCGTTCACGTTCGCTGAACTGCACACCACCGAAGCTGCTGTTACAAAAACGGTGTTTGTACTTCACCACGCGGCTGCCAAAACCGCTGGCCTCCGACACAAAATGCTTCTTCATCAAACTATCCACCGCCTCCTGCACCTCGTGTTCACTGAGGTTCATCACCGGCTCGCGGTTGGTCTTTTGATTGCAGGCCGTGGTCAGGCTGTTCAACGACAGCGGATATTGCTCCGGCGTGGTCGTCTCTTTTTCCAGCAGACAACCGATGATGCGGGCCTCAATGGGCGTGAGTTCTATGTTCATACACCGATTCCATTCATCAGGGGCGACTAGCTTACCGCTAGCCAGCATCAGCGCAAAGCAAGCGACAAGATTTTTATATGCAAATCGACTAAAATAGCCGCCCGTTTTTCAAGCAGTTAGAGGAACATCGCGGTGCAAGAATTTGTCCCCGGCCAACGTTGGATCAGTGAAGCAGAAATACAGATGGGCCTGGGCACCATCCTCAGTTGTGACGAACGTTCGGTCACGCTGTTGTTTATGTCGACCGGCGAGACGCGCATCTACGCCCGTCGCACCGCGCCGCTCAGCCGCGTCCGCTTCGAGCCCGGCGACAAGGTCAAGTCACACGAGGGTTGGACGCTGACCATTCAATCGGTACACGAGGCCGACGCGCTACTCCTATATAAAGGTGTGCGCGATGACGGCAGCGCCGCCGAACTGACCGAGGGTCAGCTCGACAACTTCATGCAGCTCAACCGCCCCGGCGAGCGCCTGTTCAACAGCCAAGTCGACAAGGACAAACACTTCGACCTGCGTTACCTCAGCCGCCTGCATCAGGCGCGCTTGGCGCGCAGCGACCTGCGCGGCCTGTGCGGCGCCCGCACCAGTCTGATCCCACATCAGCTCTACATCGCGCACGAAGTGGCCAACCGTTTCGCGCCGCGCGTATTGCTGGCCGATGAGGTCGGACTCGGCAAGACCATCGAGGCCGGCCTGATCCTGCACCACCAATTACAAACCGAACGCGCGCAGCGCGTGCTGATCGTCGTGCCCAGCAGCCTGGTCCACCAATGGCTGGTGGAGATGCTGCGCCGCTTCAACCTGCACTTCAGCATCTTCGACGAGGAACGCTGTCAGGCGATCCAGGCCAGCAGCGGTCAGGACAACCCCTTCGCCGCCGAACAACTGGCGCTGTGCAGCCTCGACTTTTTGCGCGAACACCCCGAACGCCATCGCCAGGCGACCGAGGCCGGTTGGGACCTGTTGATCGTCGACGAGGCCCACCACCTGCAGTGGTCGCCGGAAGACGTCAGCCTCGAATATCAATTGATCGAACAACTGGCCGCCGTCACCGCGGGCGTGTTGCTGCTGACCGCGACGCCGGAACAGCTGGGCAAACAAAGCCACTTTGCGCGGCTGCGCCTGCTCGACCCCGATCGTTTCCCCGACTACGCACGTTTCCTCGAAGAGGAACAGCATTACCAACCGGTGGCGCAGGCGGTGGAGGAATTATTGGCCGGCGCGGCGCTGGGCGCAGAGGCGCGCCAGACCCTGGTCGCGACCATCAATGAGGGCGACAACCAGGCCCTGCTCGACCAGATCGACAGTCCGGACACAGACAGCCGCCAGCGCGCACGCACCGAGCTGGTCGAACACCTGCTCGACCGCCACGGCACCGGCCGCATCCTCTATCGCAACACCCGCGCCGCGGTGCAGGGCTTCCCCGGCCGCCACGTCGTCGCCCATCCGCTGCCGCTGCCAGCGGCCTATGGCGAGAGTCTGGCCGCGCTCGATCAGTCCACGCTCAGTTCACCGCAGCTGTTGTTGAGCCCGGAGCTGGTCTACCAGGCCAGCGAACTGCCGGGCCAGACCGATTGGACATTGATCGACCCGCGCGTCCAATGGCTGGCCGATCAACTCAAACAACTGCGGCCGCACAAGGTGCTGGTGATCGCCCACAATGCCGACACCGCCATCGAGCTGGCGACCGCGCTGCGGATCAAAGAAGGCATCCATGCCGCCGTCTTCCACGAGGAGATGAGCATCGTCGAGCGCGACCGCGCCGCCGCCTTCTTCGCCGATTTCCAGGACGGCGCACAGGTGCTGATCTGTTCCGAGATCGGCAGCGAGGGCCGCAACTTCCAGTTCGCCCACCACCTGGTGATGTTCGATCTGCCGCTCAACCCGGACCTGCTCGAACAACGCATCGGCCGTCTCGACCGCATCGGCCAGACGCAGACCATCCAGATCCACGTGCCCTATCTCGAACAGAGCGCGCAGGAGGTGATGTTCCATTGGTATCACCAGGGGCTGGCCGCCTTCGAACACACCTGCCCGGCCGGGCATAACGTGTTTGTTGAGGTGCAGGGCCTGCTCGACGATGCGCTGCACCAACGCGCCACCGACAGCAGCGAACTGATGGCGTTGATCGCCACCAGTCAAAAACTCAACAGCCGCCTCAACCAGGCGCTGCACGAGGGTCGCGACCGGTTGCTCGAATACAACTCATGCCGCCCCGGCCGCGCCGCCGAGTTGCAACAACGTGCGCGTCAGGCCGACGACGAAAAATTCCTCTGGCCCTATCTGGAGAAGGTCTTCGATTGTTACGGCGTCGATAGCGAAGAACACGGTGAACACAGCTACATCCTGCGCCCCGGCGATCGTATGCAAACGCAATTCCCCGGCCTGCTCGATGACGGCATGACCGTGACCTATGACCGCAACACGGCGCTGTCGAACGAAGACATGCATTACCTGACCTGGGAACACCCGATGGTGGCCGATGCGATGGACATGGTCCTCAGCAGCGAGCTGGGCAACACCGCGCTCAACACCGTCAAATACCGCGGCGTGAAAGCGGGCACGCTGTTACTCGAGTGCATCTACGTGGTCGAGAGCAGCGGCCAGCACTCCAGCCGTTACCTGCCACCAACACCGGTACGGCTGGTGGTCGATCCGCAGGGCGCCGATCACAGCGAAAAACTCAGCAACAGTGCGATCCAACAGTCACGCGAATTGGTCGACAAAACCACCGTCGGCAAGATCGTGCGCGCCTACAATCAACAACTGCGCGACATGGTCAAACTCGGCGATGCCCTCGCCGCCAGCAAGGCCCCGGCGATACTGGCCAAGGCGCAACAACAGGCCGAACAAACCCTGAGCCGCGAGATCAATCGCCTCAAGGCGCTGCAGCAACACAACCCCAATGTGCGTGATGCCGAGATCGCCTTCTTCGAGGCCGAGCTGCAACAACTGGCGCAGACCCTCGAATCCGCCGCGCCGCGGCTGGATGCCATACGCGTGATCGTGGTGACCTAATGCTGCAACACCGCCGCACGGACGCGGCGGCTTTCGGGCATAATGCGCACACATCATCGATTTCAAAGGAGCGCACCATGTTACGACTCTCGGCTATCGGTTTAACCCTCACCGCCGCGCTGGCGCTGAGCGCCTGTTCGGAAGAACAACAAAACAAACTATCACGCATCGGCGTCACCTGGCTCGAAGGCGATTACACCGTCACCTATGCCACCGGCAGTCATGTGCAGACCTGGACCGTGATCGACAGCAAGGTCACCAGCGAACCGGATAAGGGTTATTACTATTTCTGGGCGATTCAAAACGGCAAAAAGGTCTACGTGCAAACGCCGATCGAACGCACCTACATCGTCGAGATCGCCAAGTAATGGCGCAAAACGCAACCGTGTTTAAGGCCACGCTGCAGATCGCAGACATGGACCGTGATTATTACGCCGATCACGCGCTGACGCTGGCGCGCCATCCCTCCGAGACCGATCTTCGCATGATGGTGCGGCTGCTCGCCTTCGCCCTCTACGCCGATGAAGACCTGCAATTCGGCAAAGGCTTGTCGAGCGATGATGAACCGGATCTGTGGCGCAAGGATCTCAACAACGACATCCTGTGTTGGATCACGCTGGGCGAGCCCGATGAAAAACAGCTGCGCAAGATGTGCAACCGCGCGCGGCACGTCGTCATCTTCACCTACGACAATCGCAGCGCCGATGTCTGGTGGTCGAAGATCGAAAACAAACTAATCCCGCTCGACAACCTCACCGTGATCAGCATTGCCAACCACGACAGCGAACAACTGGCGACACTGGCGCGGCGCAGCATGCGGCTGCAGTTTACGATTCAGGATGAACAATTGTTGATTACCGATGCCGAACAGAGCATCAACATCGAGCCTCAATATCGCAAACGCGCCGCGTGATCTAAGGAACCATCTGATTAAGTCCAACTTCAAATTTATCCCTCTGTTTCCATCAATGGCTTGTGCAGTTAATGTTGGTGAAATAATGACTGATTCAAAGGTTCCATAAGTCATGCATAAAACAGACGTCGTGATCATCGGCGCCAGTGCATCGGGCCTCATGTGTGCCGCCACCGCAGGCCAACGCGGACGCAAGGTGGTGGTGCTCGATCATGCCAACAAGGCCGGCAAAAAAATCTTGATGTCTGGCGGTGGCCGTTGCAACTTCACCAACTACAGCGTCAGCGCCGACAACTATCTCAGCCACAATCCCCACTTTTGCAAATCGGCCTTGAGCCGCTTTACGCAGTGGGACTTCATCGCGATGGTCGAGCGGTATCGCATCCCCTATCACGAACGTGAACACGGCCAATTGTTCTGCAACGACAGCGCCAAGGATATTCTCAACATGTTGTTGGATGAATGTCAGGCCGTCGCGGTAGAGATCCGTTTGAACAGCGACATCATCAAGATCGAACAACAGACGGATCATCACTTCATCGTGCACAGCAGTCGCGGTGATTTTCATTGTTCGTCGTTGGTCATAGCCACGGGTGGACTCTCGATTCCAACCATGGGCGCGACGCCGTTCGGTTATAAGATCGCCGAACAGTTTGGTCTGCGTGTACACGCCACACGCGCCGGCCTGGTGCCATTCACCTTACACGTGGAAGACAAACAACGCTTCGCGCCCTTATCCGGCATCGCGGTTCAGAGTGTGGTCAGCCATCCACGCGCCACCTTTCGCGAGAACATCCTGTTTACCCATCGTGGTTTGAGTGGCCCGGCGATCTTGCAGATTTCATCGTATTGGCAGGCCGGTGAAAGTGTAACGATCGATCTATTACCCAACATCGATCTGGCCAGCCTGTTATTGGCGGCGCAACAAGACCATCCTCAACAACAGCTGCGCACGGTGCTCACGCAACACCTGCCCAAGCGTTTGATCGCCGCCTTTATCGACGACGCGTTATTGAACCAACCGATGCAACACCTGAGTCGCCAACAACAATCATTCGTCGTCGATCAACTCAAGGTCTGGTCGTTAAAGCCCAACGGCACAGAAGGCTATCGCACCGCCGAGGTAACGTTGGGCGGTGTGGATTGTGATGATGTATCGTCGAAGACGATGGAGGCGAAACAGGTCAAAGGCCTGTATTTTATCGGAGAGGTGTTGGATGTCAGCGGTTGGTTGGGCGGTTACAATTTTCAATGGGCGTGGTCATCCGGCTGGGCCGCGGGGCAAAATGTTTAAACAAGGAACGCAGCGATGAATCTTTACGGTTTAATAATCGGCGCCTGTGTGGTGGGCGGTATCGGCATGATGGTGTGGGGTTGGATGGTGATGGCCAAGGGCCGCCAAACCAAACAGTGGCCGAAGGTCGCAGGCACCATCACCCATTCAGTACCGGCCTCCGATACCGGCGATCTGTTGCCGTTGATTGAATTCAGTTATCAAGTCGATGGTCAGTCGTTGAAACATAATTTTGAATTTCCGTCCGGCACCATGCCGACGCCGGAGTTTAACAATCAATATCTGCAACGCTATCCGGTTGGCAAACAGGTGGATGTCTTTTATGAGCCTGGCAATGTGGAAAACGCAACACTCGAACCCGGCATGGCGCAAGGCGATTGGCTGATCCTTGTCATCGGCATCATCGCCGTCATCGTCGGCGTTGCAATGTTTGCAGCGGGCTAACGGCACGATATAGTAGATTCACCACCACGACTGAACGGGGTTTGCATGCACGATAATATTCATCTCGAGGCCGACATGGAGCAGTTATGCCATGCCGCCGCTCAACGGCTGTTATCTTTGATCGAGGCCAGCCACGGTGATTTTAATATCGCCCTCGCCGGTGGCAGCACCCCCAAACGTCTGTATCAAATCCTTGCCTCGTCACCTTATCGTGAACAGATGCCGTGGTCGCGGCTGCGTTTCTTTTTTGGCGATGAACGTTCGGTGGGGCCTGATCATGCCGACAGTAATTACCGCATGGCCAAAGAGGCGCTGTTTGATCATGTGCCATTGGATGCCACACGTATCCATCGTATTGAAGGTGAGGCCGCCGATATTCAACTCGCGGCCCAACATTATGGCGAGTTGTTGCAACAACATCTGCCGCGTGATGCCAGCGGTCAATTGCAGTTTGATGTGGTGTTGCTCGGCCTTGGGCCGGATGGCCACATCGCCTCGTTGTTTCCAGACACCACCGCGCTGGCCGTCAACGACGCCGCCACCGCTGCGGTTTGGGTGGAAAAGATGAACACCTGGCGCGTGACGATCAGCTATCCGCTGATCAACCATGCGCGACACGTCTGGTTGTTTGTTGCTGGTGATAGTAAGGCCGCCATCATCGACGAGATATTCAATCACCCCAGCGCCACACACTATCCGGTGCAAGGCATCCGCGCCGTCAATGAACTGTGTTGGTTTTTGGATCAAGCAGCAGCGAAGGAATTACAGCTATGAACATTATTTGCGGCGATATCGGCGGCACCAAAACGCTGTTGCAACTTTACGCCTGTGATCAACAACAGGTCATCGCCGAACAACGTTATGTCAGCGGCGACTACGCGAGCTTTGATCTGATCATCGGCGACTTCGTGAATAGACATTGCCAACCACACGCGATCGCCGCCGCATGTTTTGGTGTCGCCGGTCCGGTGATGGATCAAGGCACACAACAGACCGCGAGCATCACCAATCTGCCGTGGCAGATGGACTCGGCATTGCTCGCACAACAGTTCAAACTCACTCGCGTTAAACTGATCAACGACTTCGAGGCCATCGGTTATGGCATTGATGGTCTGCAAGCATCCGAACTCGTTTGCCTGCAAAATGGCGAGGCACGCGAACACGGCAATCAACTGATCATCGGCGCGGGCACTGGTCTCGGCGTCGCCTATCGCATCTGGCAAGATGGCCACTACCGCGTCATCCCCACCGAAGGCGGCCACTGTGATTACGCGCCCACCGATGACGTGCAGGTCGCGCTGACTAAATTTTTAATCGATAAATACGGCCGCAGTTCGATGGAGTCCGTATTATCCGGACCTGGCCTTGCCAACTGCTACGAATTCATCGCCGCATACGAGGCCTCTACCGAACTTCCCGAAGTACAGGCAACCTTAGCCGCCGCCGACCCCGCCGCTGCCGTCGCAGAACTCGCTGGCAAATCACGCCTCGCCGACGAAGCCTTAAATCTATTCATCAACTGCTACGGCACCCAAGCCGGTAATTTCGCACTATCAGGTTTGGCCCTCGGCGGTGTCTATATCGCCGGCGGCATCGCCCCACGCATGGAAGAACGCCTACACGGCGACCTGTTCAAACTCGGCTTTAACCGCAAAGGCAAAATGGCCGGCCTGATGAATCACATCCCCATCAAACTCGTCATGAATCCGCAGGTAGGTTTAATCGGCAGCCGTATCGTTGCGATGCGGCTTGCGGAATGATGTGTTTTTAAATCTAATGATCGGTGCGCCCTGCGCACCTTTCCATTATTTAACCACTAATCTTCATCATCTACTGCTACGCATTAGAATTACAAACCGTTCGCTCAAGGGGAACACCTAAGGAAACTCTGATTCATTCTGTGCAGCGTCATACCCGCGTAGGCGGAAATCCATAACTCATTGAGATTACAGATATGGATTCCGGATCTACACTTCGTTTCGCCCGGAATGGCGAATTAATCGGAGGTTCCCTAAATTTCCTTCAGTGCACTGCTAAACAGCATCCTATTCAACTACCTGAAGTGTTCTACTCTCACGCCGCTTGGCAAAACCTATCTATTCAGTCAGCTCTAGAAAAATTTATAGCAACCGTTTTTTTTGTAACGTATTTTGCCGGACAAAAAAGGTTGAGTAATGAAGTACCCACAGCGCGCTGTTCCGTATTTGGTTTCCCGTCTCACTCGAACACATATAAAAAACCTTATTTCATCGGTACTTGCATGCCTGCCATTACAGCTCTACGCTGCCCCCGAGATTAGTGTCAACACCGCCGGCTATACGGGATCAAATGTCGAGATTCCCATTACAATCCATCACAACGATAGTTTGGTCGCCGCACAGTTCGATCTTAGATTTAACCCAGCGCTTATCACTATCGGACAACCAAGTGCATCAGCGCTAACCAACAGTGGTCACGAACTACAATCTGCGCTTATTGAACCCGGCCGCCAACGGATACTGATCGTGCCGCCACTCCAAAACCCCGTGTTACCGCTCAACATCGACTTGTCACTCCCCTTTAGCCCCATAGCGTCAGCTCAGGGTGATACCCAACTCTTGCTTGAGAATATAGTCTTCAGCACAGCGACCGATGCGCACATATTACCCGCAAGAATCACCCAAGGCCTGCTAACACTCGATGATATTGTTCCTCCTGTGTTAAGTCTGCCTCCGGATATTCTGTTCGAGGCAACGGCAATACTGAGTCACATTGACATCGGCCTCGCCACGGCCATCGATGATCGCGATGGGCCGGTTGATACTCACCATGATGCACCCACAGCCTTTTCTCTCGGCGCGACAATCGTCAATTGGCATGCCAGCGACAGCAGCGGCAACACCAGCCGTGGCGAACAACTGATCACCCTCACCGACACCACCCCACCCGAACTGCATATCCCACCGGCAATTCAGATGGAAGCAACCGCACCATTCACCGCCGTCACGATTGGCCAAGCCACCGCGAGTGACATCTTCCCCATCATCATTAGCCACAATGCACCGCAAAAAGGATTTGCTGTGGGTGAACATACCGTCACGTGGCGGGCCATAGATGAAAACCTAAACAGCAGCAGCGCCGAACAATACATCACGATTACCGACACCACACCACCAACCATCATCACACCCAGCAACATCACCACAGAGGCCAACGCCGTGTTGAGCACGGTTGATATCGGCACCGCCTCTGCAAGCGATCTGGTCGACGGCCCCGTCAACATCACCCACGATGCACCGGTGAGTTATCCATTGGGCGCCACCATCGTCACCTATCAGGCGCAAGATAGCCGTGGCAATCAAGCACAGACTCAACAAACCATCGCTGTGCAAGACACCACACCGCCACACATACAAGCCCCAGCGCCCATCACGCAAGAAGCCACCGCGCCGCTCACGCCCGTAGCGCTCGGCACTGCCATCGTCGAAGACATCTTCCCAACCACTCTCAGCCACAATGCACCGGCAGCGGGATTCAGCGTGGGGAATCACAGCGTACGTTGGACTGCAACAGACAGTAGCCAAAACAGCAGTAGTGCAACACAAAGCGTCACCTTAACAGATACCACACCACCTCGGCTCACTGTACCGCCAGACGTTGTGGCTGAAGCGAATGCAATCATGAGCACCGTAGCGCTGGGCAGCGTCAGTGCCGTGGATCTCGTTGATGGCGAAGTTGCCGTCAGCAGCAACGCCCCGGCCTTATACCCATTGGGTCAAACCATCATCACCTACAGCACGCAAGACTCACGCAACAACCAAAGCAGCGCACAACAAATCGTCACCGTGCAAGACGCCACACCGCCCGTGCTCACACTGCCACCGGATATCAACGTCATTGCCAGTGGCCCAACAACTCAAATCGATATAGGCACCGCCAGCGCAGAAGACATTTTTTCGGTAGACATCAGCCACAACGCCCCGACAGTGTTTCCAGTCGGTAGCACCACCGTGACCTGGACAGCCATCGACGCCAACGGCAACCAAAGCCAAGCTCAACAAACCATCACCGCCAGCTATCAATTTGGGGGGTGGTTGTCACCGTTAGATAGCAACAAACCACACCAAGTCGGTAGAACCATACCGGTGAAGTTTCAGTTGTTTTATGCGGATGGGAGTGTGGTGAGAGATGCGATGCCTACTATTGGATTGGTCAATTCAGGAGGAGATGTTGTCTCGATAAGCACAATTAAAAGCTCCGGGCAGAAATATTTACATAATCTAGAAACCGTAAATCTAGAAGACGGTACTTACTTAATTGAAATAGATCTAAAAGATGGCGGTATGCTTAGAGTATTAGAGGTGACAATGAAATGATTTTCGTAAACAAAAAAATATTTTTGCTACTTCTAACTTTTAGCATAACCGGCGCCATTTCAAAAAGCTCCCATGCTTTCTGGGTATCATCCGGAGGTTGTTTTGAGATAAACCCGTACCTTGCAGGCGACTGTACATACAATTATTTTAAAAATGTTTATAGTGACTACGGCTTTCAAGTTGAAAGACGAGAAATATACAAACAAGAAGAAATTCAATACACGCTCCCCTTGCGTTTCTACGCCCCACATACAGACTGGGGTTGGGGGGTGCATCCTATAAAATACACAAATACAGTTTTTGTTACAGCAAACATTAACGAAATTAATTCAGAGTTACCAATCCTAGATTTGGGCGTTCTAGAAGGTGAACAATGTCCAAAGGAGGGAAACCCTATAACGCCGGCCACAGGAAATAAATTTGAAAAACACACAATTTCAGTAAACTCAACGTACAAACTAAATCTATATTACAATAGCTTATCTCGTGATTCTGGAGAGCTGGGGTATAAATGGAGCTACGCTCAAGGACGAAGTTTAAGCATTCATGTTGATTACGCCGAAAATCACACCTCTATTTCTGAAGGCACAGTAACCGGGGGAAGGACTTTTTCTGCGCTATCGAGCGACATATGTCATCTAAGCTGGTATAACATTCGGCAACACTCTTCTGCCTCATGGGTTGAATCCGCAACATCTGTTCGTGAAGGAAATCATTGCAAAATCACAGACCGATCCGGAATAACTCGGATGTATTTGCCTATTCGCTCGATATATGATGGTCGTCTCATGTCTATGGACCCTTTCAGAAAAGAAGGGCCAGATAAAATCATTGCTCACAGATCTGATGGAAGAGCCATTCACTTCATTAACACCAACGGGAACTGGAAAAGCACTTCAGGGGCAAATGAAAGAATTGAAGTCTTCTACGATAATTCAGATACAGTGTCTGGATATCAGCTACATCTGTCTGACAACAGCATTGAAAAGTACGATTCTGAGGGGCGCATACAACAATCTATTGACGCAAACGGAATCGATGAGACCTTCGTATATGATGAGGGTGGCCGTTTAACGAACGCATACAAACAAAACACCCAAATTATCCTAGGGTATGACCATAGAAATCGTATTAGTACTCTGAGTTCTTCTGGTCGCACATGGCAATTTGAATACGATCCCTACAATAATCTTAAGCAGATTTTTCACCCTGATGGCACATATAAAACCTTTCATTACGAAGACGCTCGCTTTCCCAACCATTTAACAGGCGTAACAGACGAAAGGACAATCCGGTATTCCACATTTGAGTATGACAACAATGGACTCGCGATCTCCACTAGCCATGCAGGCGAGATAGAAAGAGTGGATCTCAATTACATTAGCGATTCAATAAAAAAAGCAACAAATTCACTGGGTAAAACTACAACCTATCGCTATAAAACACTCCTAGGTGTACCACGAATTTCATCCGTCGAAGGCGCATGCTCTGCCTGCGGCATCCCAGAAGGCACCACCATATACAGCTACGATGCAAAAGCCAGAATTACAGCTTTAGTGACCAACGGCCTCCGCACCGAATACGGCAACTACGACAGAAACGGCAACTACGGCTACAAGATAGAAGCCGCAGGCACTGCCGATGCCCGCCGTACCGACTACACTTATGACGCCCGTTTCATCAGCAAAGTCGCCACAGTCACCGAACCATCGATCTTCACCGGCGCGCACAAAGTCACGACCTACGATTACGACGAAGCAGGCAACACCACGCAGATAATAATCGAAGGCTTCACCATCGATGGTCAGCCCGTATCGCGCATCGTCAACATGAGCTACAACGGTCCGTTTAAACAGCTCACCGCTATCGATGGCCCACGCAGCGATGTCGATGACATCACCACCCTGCACTACTACCCCAATGATCCAGCGCAAGGCCACAATCGCGCTCGCCTGCAGAAAGTGGTCGATGCCAACGGCGTAGCGGTACGCGACAATATTCAGTACAGCGCTACTGGCAAGGTATTATCCGAACAGCGCCCCAATGGCCTAACGCTCAACTATGAATACTACCCAGGCAACGATCGCCTGAAGAAGGTCACCCAATCCGATGGCCAAGACCAACGCCACACCTATTGGACCTACCTC